>CAZUBM010000019.1:0-43056 GCA_964618805.1 uncultured Nitrososphaerota archaeon | reverse complement strand
ACCATTATGCCACCCTTGGCCTTCGATGCTTTGATCCCAAAGTAGAGCGCTGGAGTTGGAATGAGCCCCATGTCAAGCACGTCACAACCAGCTTCTGTAAGGCCGGTTGCCACAGCTTTTGCTATGGCAGGGCTGCTCACTCTTCCATCTCTTCCTAGCACAACTTTTCCGCTCCCACCCAAGAGGGTCCCAAAAGCAGCTCCAATCTGCTGAGCTATATCCTCTGTTAGATCAGCCCCGTAAATTCCCCTCACATCGTAGGCTCTGAAGATGCTCATAGAGATCCTAAGAAGTTAGAAAAATTTCCCTTAAAAATGATGGCGGATCTAATCCATCAAGGGAATTTCATCTCTTTGAACATTACGTTAGGCCAGCTTCCTTCATAGCACTTTTAATAACTTTCAACGATCTCTTTATGAATTCTTTAGGGTTTTCTCCACCTCCTTCTACTATGAGCATACCCTCATATCCGCCATTTGCAAGTTCCTTGAAAACTCCGACCAGGTTCACATTTCCCGTCCCTAGCGGCATGTGAAAAGAGGCTGATGTGGGACCGGTGTTGTCAGAAAGGTGCACATGGACGACCTTGTCTGCAACTTGTTTGAGAAACTCAACTGGATCCATGCAGGTGTTAGCATGAGCAACATCAAATGTTATGCCTAGATTTGGATAATTTACTCCCTCCAAAATTGAAAGAAGTCTCCTAGGTGTATTAGCAAAGTGACTTCTCTTAGAATCCATGTTTTCTAAGCCTATTCTCATTTTTAATCCGAGTTCTTCAGCCTTCTGGCAAACTTCCTTGATTGCTTCTATAGACCTCTTCAAGTAGATCTCATCAGAAACCTCGATTGTAGTTCTCTTCCCAGGATGCAAGACGAGGAGTTCTGCATCGATGTTAGCAGCCAAGTAAAGTGCTTCAAAGGTTTCTAGCAAAGATTCTCTCCTTATTCTGTCGTTCAATCCGGCTATGTTAAGGTCGTGGTAAGGGGCATGAACGGAGTAGCTCAGGTTGTGTCTTTTCATTATGCTGGATATCTCTGATGGATCCTTTTTTCCAATCACATAAGGCATTAATGCTGGATGAAAGGACCAGAGCTCAATGGCATCACACCCCATACTTGATAGCAGCCTTGCACCCTTTTCCAAATCTAAAGGATCAAGAGCACCTTGGCAGAAACCTACTTTCCAATTCATTGCGCTTTTTTATCTCTAATTGCTTTTAAGGTTTAAAATAAGAGAAGAAGTATAGCATCGTTTCGTAGCTTGCGCAGGCTTTGAGAGGTTTTTTTGTTAAAGCTTTATTTATGCTTTAACACCCTGCCTGGAAGGGCTCCAGTATGCTCTTCTTCGTCTATAACGAATTCTCCGTTCACAATAACATGTTCGATTCCCTCCGGATACTGATAGGGATCTAGGTAAGTGGGCTTGTCCGCAACTCTCTCGGGCGCGTGCTAAAATACAAGTTCTTCCATCTTTTGTCTCCAAGGAAAGGAACTCATAGGTCTTGTTCCTATTATAAACGCCAGATAGCCTGTATACAAGCCTAGATCTTGTTTTTATTTCTCCAAAAAAGATTAGTTGGGCTTCCAGGGCTGAAACCTTAGAAAAATAAGAAATAATAACAAAAGAAGAAAGAAATATTTGATTAGACCTAGAAGTTCTCTAAAATTTATTAAAGAGTTAACGGGAGAGATTTTTAATCTAATTGTAATTCCTCGGACCTTGTTCATCAGATATCATCAAGACCTACTGGTCGACATAAAAAGTTCTTGCGGACATGATGGATCCTTTACACGAGAGATAAGCTTTCAAGAGGCACGTATTCTATGTCAAAGTCGAAGTGCTTAGGCCCAAAGATTTCTATACCCTTTGGGCTTCTCCAGATATCTACAGCTGGTACTCCAACAACGGCTACCTCCCTACCTAGGTTCTCCCTAAGGTCCACCCAATTGGACAGTCCTCTTCCTGTCCTGACATCTATCACGCAGAGCAAGTCTGGACATGTTACGTAGGGCTTATCATCAAGCCAGCTTATTAAGAACTCATTCTTGAAAAATATCTTAAGTCTGTGGCCTTTATAGGGGCCCACACCCTCTATTTCCACGTTTCCCCACATAAAGGCCCTCCTTTCCTCCCTCTCCCAAGCTTTCACAACTCCTCTAAAGATCTCTTTACCATCAATTGTTTCCACAAATGCTTTTATCGGATCTTCTCCAGCTTCTAATGCTTCCTTTATCCTTTTACCTACCTCAATGCACTTGCTCATGGATCCTTCAACGATCCCTCCTTTGAGCTGTTTTGGCGTTGCAGGGCACCTTGCAACACCACAAGTCCCTCCAGAGGCTACAGCAATCTGCCTGCAAATATCTTCTGCTGTATAGTCGTTTAAGGCATTCTTAAGTATGGCTACATCACCAAAAGGTGTCACTGCAGCTAATGGAGCTATTGGTATCCCTTTGACATGAGTCGTAGAGATAGCTATCTCTGGCTTTGCCCTTCCGCAGGCATCACCGTCAACAGCAACTTTGTCCAGAGATGCTGCAACGAAAAGAGGCAATAACATATTCCCAGCTCCTGTCTCTGAAGCTAGTATTGCTTCTGGCTCCTCACCTAGGAAACTGGCAAGTTCTCTTACAGCTTCAAGTTCAGGCCTTTCTACTTTCTTAGGATATTTCTCAACCCTTCTCTTAATGTCTTCCTCGACTCCTCCTCCTACTCGGCTTACTATGAACACAAGAGAGTCCTCCTTTAGTTCCTCCAATGAAGCTATTTTCAGCTTTAGGCCTTTCTCTTCTGCTTGTCTTAATATTTCCAAAGCTAACTCAACTGAGCCTCCTCCACCACAACCAAGTATTTCTGCACCGAGTATGAGGTTAAGAACCTCCTCACTTGTAAGGGTCCTCATCTTGCGTTGGTACTATTGAAATACTTTATTTTTGTTTGCTTTCGCTCCTAAGTTCTTACTCTAAGAAATTTGGTAGTCCTTCACATATGCCAGAACTCTTTTATCTTTCCAAAAATTCTTATTCGAGTAGATTCTGCTTAAACAAAAGTCAGTTACACGATCTTTGCACGCGTCAACGGGATGATATCCTTCATTCCGCTAACCTTCTGATATAGGTTTAGGACCTTTCTAATATTTCTTTCAATCGTGAATTTATACCTAGATTTTGTTGTTCTCTCCTTAACCATTAGATGTCCCCCTCTCTCAAGCCAACGAGCAAGTTCATTTATCTTATTGAAGACAAAACCGACCTTATGTCTTTCTATGAATTCCTTGATCGTTTTATGAGGAAAAGCAAGTACTGGAAGGCCGCAAGCAACATATTCAATCACTTTGTTTGGAAGAGCCACATCTAAGTGGTGTCTATTCTTTTCATTTGAATTGAAACCAGCCCAGCCGAAATCGTATTGTGTTATCTCTGTTAGCAACCTTTTTCTCTCAAGATGTCCATGATAATGAATAAGCTTGCTCTCTTTAGCGATCTTTTTGTAGGTTTTGTCTCTTAAGCTTAATTTAGATGGATATATGTGAATGTGCATTCCTCCTTTAGCTATGCTCTTGAAAATGTCAACCAAGTTGTATTGATTTTCTTTCATAAGGCTCGTTAACGTCCCTATATAAACGATGTGAACTTCGCCATCAGTCTCAGAGAGCTTATTCCTTGGATTTTGAGGGATAACTGATTTAGATACGTAGCTTGGGAAGACTAAGTCCATATTCGGATCCACATCATACTTACTTTGCATGTATTCTCTCATTCCCTCAGAAACGTAGATACGGGCATCGCTTCTTTCTACAGCTACCCTCTCTTCCCTCGGATAAACTTCCAATATCTTCTTCTCATCATCGTTAAGGTAATACCCCGTACTTCTAAGCGAGAGAGCCTCATGACAATCGTGTATGACAGGAATAGAACCTCCAACTGCCTCTATGGCTGCAATCGTTAGGAAGTCAGGGGCATTGTGGCTGTGTATGAGATGTGGTTTGTATTTTTCAACTAACTTCTTGATAGAACCCTCCAGGTTTTCCATATCGAGCTTCTCAAAGGCGTTAAAGAATTCATCTCCATAACCATAAAGCCTGCTAAGCCTATAGTAAATATAACCGAAGATGAGCCTTACTCTGCCCTTTAAGGCCCACCTCAGCCCTTTTGCATACTTCAGAGCGCGTATGCAGGGCTGAGGTTGAAGGAAAAGAACTTTAAGATGTCTAGAATCTCTATGTAAAACTGAATTTTTATGTGGCTTCATATAATCAGTCCCCTACTAATCTTCTAGTATCACCAATTTTAAATATTATAGACATAAGCTTTCTAGTAATTAAACGGCCGAAAGACAAAGATATTTCATCCATTTCTTCTAAAAAACCCTTATGAGCATGAATAGTCATTATATTTATTAAAGATATATCTAAATATGATATTATGAAAATCATCTGGTCAAACAAGCGTTAATGAAGCTATGGTTATGGGAAAATCAAAACATATTTCTAAAACTACTGGAGACAGGATTATTAGCGGAACGATAAATGGAGAAGGGCTATAAAGGTAAGAGTTGATAGCACAGGGGAGGACACCGTCCTCTCACGGATGGTAAGGTTAGTTGAGGAGGCCCAGGCAACAAAACCAAGGGTTCAGAAGCTTGCAGATAGAGCAGCTCGGACTAGACAGATTCTTTGCAGAGGTCCTTCCAGAGGATAAGTTAATGAAGATAGAAGAACTCCAGGCAGACGGGAGCTTGGTAGCGATGGTAGGAGACGGTATAAATGATGCGCCAGCCCTTGTGAGAGCTAACATAGGGATAGCCATAGGAGCTGGAACTGATGTAGCAATAGAATCAGCCGACGTGGTTCTGGTTAAGAACGATTCTAGAGACGTAGTTAGGCTGATAAGGTTGAGCGAGGCAACTATGAGAAAGATGAGGGAGAACTTGGTTTGGGCTACAGGATACAATGCTCTTGCAATTCCAGCAGCGGCAGGACTGTTCATTCCATTAGGGATAAGACTCAGACCAGAGTGGGGCGCTCTTGCAATGGCCGCAAGCACCATAATCGTTGTTTTAAATGCTCAGCTGCTCAGAAAAGTTACAATCTGATTCCTGACTTGATGAAAGGAGAACTTAGTTAGGCTGCTAGAACAGCTAATAGTATTGCTAAGCCTAGCAGGCCCCATCCAAGAAGAATTAAGTATCCTATTACCTTTCTTAGAGCATTTACAAATGAGAGAAGCAAGTAAAGAGCGGTCATGAGAATTAATGTCGAAATTGCACCGCTAAACTGCGTCGCAATCTCTGGATTTGAACCCAAGATCGTTTCTTCAAGAAATTTCATGATTATATTTTGAAGGAAGTTTAAGATCCAGAGTATAATTCCAACAACATCAACAGAAAGCCTCAATGAAGATCCCATCATCACAAAAACAGGACTTCTTTAATACCTTTGTTTAATCCTCTGAAGTGATATCTGGGCAATTTGGAACCACTTAGCCTAAGCTTTTTCATTATCTCCGTCCATTATTCCTGATGGGTTTGGCTCCAAATGAAAGAGAGAAAGAAATGCTTGAATTGGAGAAAAAGATAAGATCTTGCACTCTTTGTCCACTTTATGCCTCAAGGAAGAAAGCAGTTCCTGGAGAAGGGTCTCTAGAGGCTGAAGTCATGTTCATAGGAGAGGCTCCTGGAAGAAACGAGGATATTCAAGGTAGACCTTTTGTAGGTGCCGCCGGGAAGCTTCTCGATCAGCTCCTTGAGCTAGCTGGTCTAAGAAGAGAAGAGGTCTACATAACTAATGTGGTAAAATGTAGACCACCTAACAACAGAGATCCAGCAGCTTCCGAGAAAATGGCGTGCCAGCCATACTTAAGGAGGCAGATAGAGATAATCTCACCCAAGGTTATAGTTACCTTGGGTAGACACAGCATGATGGAAATATTTGAGTTAGCTGGACACAGAGCTACTTCCATCATGAGAGAAAGGGGAAGAGTTAGAAAGGTTAGGTTATTCGGCTTAGAGGTCCTCTTAATGCCAACTCTTCACCCAGCAGCCGCTCTTTATAATCCTAGGACAAGAAAGTTGCTTGAAGAGGATTTCTTAAAGCTTAAGGATCTTTTAAAGGTCCTAGAAAAACCTGAAGAGAGCGGATTAGAGAGATATTTCTAGACTTAGAATCTGGCGATCATTATGAGTTCGTCTCCTCTAAATAGATCCTTTATTAAGCACTCTGGCTTAGCGTTTAAGGTTTTCATGTAAAGTTTTTGAGCTTGATTGCTAGTTCCGGTAGTAACTTCGACCAGTTTGAGTCTAGAGCCCCTTTCTTCAAGATATCTCTTCATCTGTTCAAGTGATTCAGTAACTAACTTGCTTCCTATTCCCTTCCCTCTGTAGTGAGCAAGCACACCTATCTGCTCAAGCTCTAGAACCGCCTCCTTCCTAAACCCTCCTTTTTCGACCCATAGAATGTAACCAACTACCGTGCCATCCGTTTCTGCGACGAAGTACTGCATCCTTGGATACGCATTAAAGTTGCACCTTATCCACTTTTCAACGGTCTTTGGATCTTTCATTCCCCTAAAACAATCCAGATACACCTTTATCATGGCATCGATGTCATTTTCTCTCATCCTTCTAATCTGGAAGCCCAACTCGAGCACCACCAAAAATTACAAGACAGTCACCGACTTCGCGAGATTCCTTGGTTGGTCTACATTACAACCCCTTTCCAAGGCAAGATAGTAGGCCAAAAGCTGCAGAGGAACTATCATAACTATTGGAGATAGGGAAGTCTCTGAAGGAATTCTGATGAACTCATCAAAAACCTCATATTCCTCATGAGACAGTCCTATGATGTACCCACCTCTAGCCTTGATCTCTGTAGCATTCCCTAGGATCTGATCTTTAGTCCCATCCTCTGGCACAATAGCTATGCAAGGGGTGCCTTCTTCGATCAAAGCAAGGGTTCCATGCTTTAATTCTCCGCCTGCAAAGCCCTCAGCATGAATGTATGACGCTTCTTTTATCTTGAGGGCACCTTCGAGCGAAGTTGCATAACTTATTCCTCTACCAATGAGGAAGATATGGTTCGAGTCGGAAAGATCCTCTGCAATTCTTTTAACCTCGTTTAGAAGAGTTTCCTTCTCGAGCATCTGTGAAACTAAAGTTCCAGTCTTTTTTACTTCCTCCTTCGCTCTTTTAAGCCTACCAACAAGATCATTGGCTAGCAAGTATAGGATGGCCAGTTGAGAAGTGTAGCTCTTAGTTGCTAACACGCAGATCTCTGGTCCTGCGTTTATCGTCAGAAAAGCGTCGCTAATCCTCATGAGGCTTGAGCCTATCACATTTATGATGCCTAAGACCTTAGATCCTTTTTCCTTTGCCATTCTTACGCTTTCAAGTACATCGGCTGTTTCACCGCTTTGGGACACAGCTATTACTAGGGTCTTGTCGTCAACCAGATTTGCAACATAGGGAAATTCTGAGGCGAGGACTGTTCTAGCATTGATGCCAGCGATTTCAGCAAACCAATAACTTGCAGCAAGACATGCATGATAGCTAGTACCTGCAGCTATCAGAAATACCTTCTCGGCCTCCTTGATGAGTTTAGATGCTTTCTTTATCCTATCGTCCTGTCCAAGTACTCTAGTTATCGTATAGCGTTGCTCCATAATCTCCTTCATCATAAAGTGAGGATAGCCCCCTCTTTCTGCGTCCTCCACGCTCCATGGAACAATATGGATTTTCTTATCTACCCTTTCCCTTGTCAGTGAGTCATAAACATTAACAGAGTTTTTACTTATGACAGCAACTTCCATATCATCAAGGAAAATCACCTTATTCGTATACTTCAGAAAGGCAGGGACATCGCTAGCTACGAACATTTCTCCTTTACCAAGTCCTATGACGAGTGGTGACTTATAGCGAACGGCAAAGATCTTATCTGGGTGATCCTCAAAGATAGCTAGGAAAGCAAAGCTTCCCTTCAGCCTAGGTACTGCCATGAATACGGCCTCTAAGGGATCCCCGGTTCTCCTGTAGAATTCTCCTAAGAGGTGGGGGATCACTTCGGTGTCGGTCTCGCTTCTGAACTCGTGACCAAGTGAAATAAGCTCTTTTTTCAAGTCAACATAGTTCTCGATTATTCCATTGTGAACGACGGCTATTTTTCCATTGCACGAAATGTGGGGGTGTGCATTGACCTGAGTGACTGCTCCATGAGTTGCCCAACGCGTGTGAGAAATGGCTAGTTTTCCATCTATCTTGCTGAAATTGAACTTTCGGCTTATCTCATCGATTTTTCCGGCATCTTTCATCACACGAAGACCTGAACTTATGAATGCAACCCCAGCAGAGTCGTATCCTCTATATTCAAGCCTCTTAAGACCTTCGAGTATGGTTGGACCAAGTCTTCTAAACCCAATGTACCCAAATATTCCACACATCACTTATACACCTAGAAATGAACCAATTGTCCCAGTAGAGCAATTCTTATTTAAAACAGATTGAGAAAATTGTTTTAGAAGTCAGACCTTGGGATTAACGAGAAGAATGTTGAGTCTTTAACTATTATAAAATTAGTTGTAATATTAAAACTATGACTTTAACAGTTTCGATAAGAACTACTTTTCGTTCGTTATTAGTTTGAATCTCAAGTAGGCTTGTAGATGGTCTGACCCATATCAGATGGAATTTGATATCCTGAAAGATTTTCTAGGGAGCTTTTGAATTCTTTAGAACAAAATATGGAGAAAAAGGCTTCTACAGAACTTTTTGCCATTCTTGACTCCAATATAACGAAATCATAATCCTCCCAAACGAGGGGAGTAAAACTTAATCCGTAGATTTCAGCTGCATACCTTAGAGCTACTCCAACATCAGCTTCTCCTCTGGCAACAGCTCTAGCTACATCAATATGTGTCTTGACTTCCCTTTCAAACCCTCTTATCCTCTTTTTTAGGGTGCTTGGATCAATTCCACGCTCTTTAGCTTTCTTGATTAAGATGGACTCCAGCAAAACCCTAGTCCCTGATCCCAGATTTCGATTGATGAACTTCAGATTACTCTCGAAAAGAAGGCTGATGTCCTCAACTCTGTTTTCTGGCCTGCTTATTAGACCTATTTCTCTCTTGTAGCCTCTAATTACCCTAACTCTTCCATTCAACCAGTATTTTTCAAGATAGGGTAAGTTATAGGTTCCTGTAGCCAAATCAAGCAGATGAACGCCCGCTATATCAGCTTCTTCTAACATTAAAGAGGCAAGACCTCCAGCAGATCCTATCCAAGCTATTTCAACATCTATCTCGGGATATTTCTCTCTCAACAATCCTACCAAAATTTCTAGAGCATGATCGTTGCTTCCTGCTATGGCTAGATCTGGAAGGCTTTTTATAGTTAAAATACCCTTTGCAATGCCTTCGACGCACCTATCAACTCTCGCCCTGATTCTGCGGTACTCTTCCAAGATTGCTTTTCCTAGTGGGGTTAGTTTTGCTCCTCCTCCCTTCCTCCCACCCTTCTTGGGCTCGATGACCTTGTCACCTAGGATTCTCTCAAGCTTAGCTATGCCATCCCAAGCCCTTGAGTAGGGAATGCCAGATCGCCTGGAGGCTGCAAGAAGAGATCCATACTTCTCAATTCCCTCCAAGACAGCTGCTATTCTATCATTGAGTATAGCTTTTCCCTTTAGTTCGAGTTTTACTTCAACTCTTGGTATCAGACCCTTTGGTAGTTCTGACATTCAGTAGTAGAAATGCCCTGCATACATAAATAAACCGATACCGGATAATGGCCATCCAGGCCATTTCCTGGATGTTATTGCTTGATTCTCTTCAGTTGGATTTAATCAGTTCTATGGCTTTTTCGACGTCATATCCTGTTTTTTCCAGCATCTTAGTAGCTTCCTCATATCCTACACCAGTAGCTTCCATGACGATCCTCTTTGCCCTTTCCCTCAATTTCCTACTGAGTGGAAGCAGATTTACCATTAGATTGCTTTTCACCCTACCGAGCCTTATCATGGCAGCGGTGCTCATCATCGTTAGCAACATCTTTTCGGCTGTGCCTGCTTTCATCCTAGTGGAACCCGCGATGACCTCTTCGCCAACTATCGGTATTATCTTGATATCAGCATATTTACCAGCCTTGCATTCTGGATTTACCGAGATTATTGCGGTTTTTGCTCCAAGCTCTCTCGCCTTCCTAAGGGCTCCTATCACAAATGGTGTCCTTCCACTGGCAGACAGACCTATAACAAAGTCCTTCTCACTAACCCCTCTCTTCAACATCTCCTCCTCTCCAACCAACTCATCGTCTTCAGCACCCTCCTTAGGCCTGAACATTGCCTCAGGTCCCCCTGCAATGATGGCCTGAACCCTCCCTTCCTCCATTCCGAAAGTAGGTATTAGCTCTGCAGCATCGATAACTCCTAGTCTTCCGCTAGTTCCAGCACCAACATAGAAGACCCTTCCTCCTGACCTTAATGCTCTTACGTACTCCTCTACAGCTTTTTCTACAGATTTCAGTACCTTCTCGACAGCATAGGCCACCTTCTTGTCCTCCTCGTTTATTATCCTTAGGATCTCCATTGTGCTGAGTTCATCTATGTTCACTGTTTTAGGATGCCTTTTCTCTGATATAAGGCGTTTTAGTTCCTTCATGATTTCTGATTCGCCTTTTTCTCTTTTCATAAAGGTTGCCTCCTTTCGTTTCGATAGGATTCTAACAAATTATTGAGAATCTGATCGTTAAGAAGTTCTGCTTTTTTAAAAGCTAGGATCAACGCTCCGACTACCGGTTCTAGCTTAAGAAGCCTTGCATCCGCATCTGGAACTAGCTTGCTAAGCTTTAACTTAAATGTCTTCAGGAAGATGCTTGATCCGCTGAAAACTCCTCCACTGAGCACCACGGGTATTGGTCTCGAGCTAAAGGAGGAACGAGAGATCACCGATGCCACACAAGAGGCAAGTCCTTCTGTAGCCTTTTTAACTATTCTCATAGCAGCTGAATCTCCTCCCTCGGCAAGCTTGACCACAAGAGGTGCGAGAGATGCAAGAATCAAGACTGGGTTCTCGCATACGTATATTGATGATAGCAGGTCACTTACCTCCTTTGCTTCCAATTTTTCGAGCACCGCATCTACAAGTTTGCTGTAGGCGGCTCTCCCTTCTAAGAACCTTAAGGTTTCTAGGACAGCTTCTCTCCCGAGCTGAAACCCGCTTCCCTCATCCTCCAGTAAGTAACCCCAGCCTCCCGCTCTGGCTACTTTCCCCTCATCGTCAAGAGCCAGAGTTATGGATCCAGTTCCTGCGACCACTACAACGCCTGGCTTGCCCAATGTTCCAGCTGCCAAGCATATGAAAGAGTCATTCATTACCTCAACCCGATCTACAAAATCCAAAGATCTGGTTAGTTCTTCTACAAGCTTTTTCTGAGTTTCTGATCCAGCAACTCCTAAAACCGCGATGCTAATCCTCTTCAATTTGCTTAAGCCCATTGCCTCCATTAAAGCAGACTTAATGTTCTGAACTGATCCTTTAATCCCGACCAAATTAGGGTTTGAAGGACCAGCTGACCCTCTGCCTATTACTATACCTTGATGATTTGCAATCAGAGCTAAAGTCTTGCTTCCGCCGCCATCAATTCCAGCTAATAACTTCAACGTTCCTCTTCATGAGAATGTAAGAAGTTACAGATTAATAATGAGTGTAGGTCTTACATTCCTCTCAAAGAATTCCTCTATCGTCTTACGCGAGAATCTTTGTAAAAACTGTTCTTAGCAGCACTAACTAAGCTCTAGTTAGGCTAGCTTTGTCTCATTCGCCAGTTTTAGAATTAATGTTTAAAGTATCTGCTATAAGCTCATTCATAGACCTGTATGCCTGTAGTTCACGTGTTTTGGTGGGCTGGTAGGGAGGTATCCTTAAAGGAGAAGGTGATAAAGGGTATAACAAAGGCCTTTGAAGATGTTGGAGTACCAGCTTCGGCCGTAACTATCATAATACACGACATACCCAAAGAGAACTGGGGTTCTGGTGGAGAGCAGGCTTCAAAGAAGTTTCCCTAACAGAGCTAATTGATTCTCTCAACTATTCGGATCAACTCTTTTAGACTTCGAATTAAGAAGTCTGGAACACATGTCTGCGATAGCGCTAAAAAAGAGGTGCTTTCACTCATCAGCTTCTCTTGAATTAATCCGAGAGCGTTAGCTTTAGCTGCTCTCTCCTTAGGATCCACACTTAGCTCTTCTGGAAGCTCTCTCCATAACAAAACAGAAGATATGCCAGCAAAATTCGCTCCGCATATGTCTACTGAAACATTGTCCCCAACAAAGAGAGGCTCCATCGCACCTTCGCTTGCAACTAGAAAGATTTTCAAAGAGGGCTTTGCAGCACCAACTTTGTCCGGTGTTATTAAATCATCTAATAGCTCTAATACTCCGGCTTTCCTCATAACTGGAGTTACTATATCATAGAATCCGTTAGTCAAGGCGATAAGCTCAATCCCTTTGCTTTTAAGCTCTAAAAGAGTTGGAATGGCATCTGGATAGGCTTCTATTTTAGCAGTGGACGAACAAACCTCTACGACGACGTTTGCTACCGACACATTACCCTTAACACCTATCCTCCTACTTACAGCTCTAACTATGTCATCCCAGTTGTATGCGTCGACCAACTTGCCTTCTCTTATCCTTCTAATGCTTTCCTTCATCATCAGGCCTACAAATTCTTGAACTTTCTCTTTTTCAACTAGCCTTCGAGCTACTTCAGGAAATATTAGTTTCTTGTATGGATTTCGAATTAAAACCCCGTCAACATCAAACAACACTCTGTCAACCATGTAAGGATTCAGCGACCAGAGATCACTTAATAGTTTCCGATGAGCGAAATGAAGGGTACTGATGAAGTTAGAATATGGCTCCCCAGAAGATGTTGGTATGGATCCAGCAAGACTAAAACGTCTAAAAGAGCTAACCCTTGACTGGATCAACAAAGGAGCTTTTCCAGGAGCTGTTTATTTGATAGCGAGAAAAGGAGTCATAGTAGCTCATGAAGCGTTTGGTTATGCTGTTAAGACGCCTTTTACGAGAGAGATGACAAAGGACACCATATTCGACATGGCTTCCATGACGAAGGTAATGGCAACTGCAACTTCAATAATGACCCTTGTTGAAAGGGGTACTCTAACCCTCAAAGAAAGGGTAATTGATTACTTCCCAGAGGCAAAGTGGCGTTACAAGGAGGTTACCATATGGCACTTGCTAACCCACACCTCGGGCCTTCCTCCTTTCAAACCAGTACACAAACTTGGAAAAGAGGGCATCATTAAGGCTATTCTTAATTCAGAACAACTATGCGAGCCAGGAAGGAGAGTAATATATAGTGATTTGGGATACATCCTACTAGGCGAGATTGTAAAGAAGGTAAGTGGAAAACCTCTAGATGTCTACTCTCGTGAGAACATATTCCTCCCCTCAGGGATGGAAGATACTATGTTCAATCCTCCAGATCACCTTAAGGGGAGGATAGCTGCTACAGAATTTTGTAAGTGGAGAGGCAGGGTTCTCATTGGTGAGGTACACGATGAAAGAGCATTTGCGCTTGGCGGGGTAGCAGGACATGCAGGCCTTTTCTCAAAGGCTTTTGACGCAGCAATATTCGCTCAGATGTTCTTAAATTTGGGGAAGTACGACGATGTCAGGATACTTAGCCCTCTAACCGTTAAGAAGATGACAAAGAACCATACTAAAGGTCTGGGAGCCAGAAGGGGTTTAGGCTGGCTGATTAACTCAAGAGGTGTCACTTCGAGCGGAGACTTGCTCTCCATGAAGGCATATGGTCATACAGGCTTTACAGGCACATCGATATGGATTGATCCTAAGTTGAAGCTCTTGGTCATCCTTCTAACTAATAGGGTCCATCCAACGAGGGAGAACGAGATGATCCTTAAGTTCAGGCCTTTGTTCCACAACGCTGTTGCTGGATCTATAGTGAAGAGGTAGGTGTCGATTTGAGTGAGATTTGGGATCCAGTAAGGTCTGTTTCGAAGATGTCGTTAAAGGACAGAGTGAGTCAGCTCTTTATGCTAGGTTTTAATGGAAAGAAGATGGAGGAAGGGCTAAAGGAACTATTAGAAGAGCTGAAACCTGGAGGGATAATAATTTTCTCGAGAAATGTAGATTCAGGGGAACAGTTAAGGGAACTAATATCCGAGGCAAACGAACTTTCCATTAGGTTGACCGGAACGCCTCTTCTAATCTCAATAGATCAAGAAGGGGGCCTAGTTGCAAGGATAAGGAAAGGATTTGCGGTTTTTCCGGGAAACATGGCTTTAGGAGCAACTTATTCGCTGAAAAAAGCCTACTCTGTAGGCAAGGCTATTGGAGAGCAGCTAAGGTGGTTTGGGATTAATGTAAACTTGGCCCCTGTTCTTGACATAATACTTGATAAGACGAACCCATCAATAGGGGTCAGGTCCTTTGGAGATGATCCAATTTATGTATCAAAAATGGGAAGAGCCATGATAGCTGGATTAAGGAAATCGGGGGTTATAGCTGTCGCCAAGCATTTTCCAGGAATAGGGGCCGCTTCGATAGATCCACATGTCGATCTCCCTGTCTTAGACATTCCATTAGATGTTCTCTGGGAGAGAGAATTTCTCCCCTTTATAGAGGCAATAGATGAGGGTGTGGAGGCCATAATGCCTTCCCATGTCGTAGTACCAGGAATAGATCCAGAAATGCCTGCTACTCTATCAAGAAAGGTAATAGAAGGAACTTTGAGGGGAGAGCTTGGTTTTCGTGGAGCAGTTTTGTCAGATGATCTACTTATGGGGGCTGTTAGCAAGAGTTACTCGCTGGCTGAAGCATGCTTGCTTGCAATAAAGGCCGGGGAAGACATGGCTCTGATATGCAGGGATTTTGAGGAGCAAATGGCTGCAATCGATTTTGTTATAAAGGCTGTCAAGAGGGGGGATCTCTCGAAGGAGAGGATAGCAGAATCCCTCCTAAGGATCATGAATCTGAAGAAGAGAACTTCTATGGCGAAGAAGGAGAGGCCGAACTTTGAAAAATTCTTTGATTTGGAAAAGAGGATATGTGAGGAATCGATCACTCTAGTTAAGTTGAATGGAAGATGTCTTCCAATGGTGAGAGAAGGTTTATCCAAAGCATTAGTCGTGTGCCCCAAGAGAATAAAGAAACTCACTGAAACTGGAGAGAGTTCCTCAACCATAGGCGAAAAAATGGCGTCTAAGGGAGTTGATGTTGAGGAAATCTTTTTTGAAGAGGAGATAGCAGAGGAGGTGTTGGAAGGATCCACTAAGCACGTTTTGAAGGCCGATTTTATCATCATTTGTACGTGGGAGGCTCTAAGGTATCCCGAGGAGGTTAAGTTGGTGAGAAAGCTAAATGAACTTGTTGATAAGAAGGACAAATGCCTTATTGTAATCTCGCTTGGAACTCCATATGACATACTGGCCTTTCCTGAGGTTAAAAATCATTTAGTAACATATGACTATCATGAACCGATGCAAGAAGCTTTGATTGATGTTTTGTTAGGAAAAATCAAGCCAAAAGGAAAACTTCCTGTTTCCATACAAGGAATGTTCCCGAGGGGACACGGGATTATCCCGGGGGTTTAGGGATATGAAGGTTAAGACAGGTCTGGAGGTCTTCTTTCAGAAGGAAATAAACCTGATTGAGGGCATGAAGGTAGGTATCATTACGAACTATACGGCAGTTAATTCTAAACTCGTTCATTTAAAGGACCTGCTGGTTTCAAGAGCAAACGTTGATCTAGTCGCAATCTTTGCACCAGAACACGGCTTTTGGGGATCTTTGCAGGCGGGTGAATATGTAGAAGATGAATTTGATGAAGAGACAGGTGTTCCCATAAAAAGCCTTTATAGGCCAGTTGGTCAAGCAAAGGGGCCAGAGTATGTGGTAGACTCGATTCTGGCTAAAGAAGCCAGAGCTCCTCTAACAGAGAGTTTGGAAGACGTGGAGGCTCTTATATTTGATGTTCAGGACGTTGGAACTAGAGTTTACACCTATATATGGACTATGGCTTTAAGCATGGAAGCCTCAGCAAAGCTTGACAAGCTTTACATAGTTCTAGATAGGCCAAACCCAATTAATGGCTTGAAGGTTGAGGGCTATGTCCTTGACATGAAGTTTAGGTCATTTGTGGGCATGCTACCTGTAGCTATGAGGCATGGAATGACTATTGGAGAGCTAGCTTTGTTCTTCAACGAAAAGCATGGAATAGGAGCCGATCTAAGGGTTGTAACTATGAAGGGCTGGGAAAGGAGTATGTGGTTTGATCAAACAGGACTTCCATGGGTCCTGCCGTCTCCAAACATTCCTACTTTGGACACAGCTTTGGTGTACTCTGGAATGGTTCTTCTCGAAGGAACTAACATTTCCGAAGGAAGAGGAACAACTAGACCATTTGAAATAGTAGGAGCTCCTTGGATAGATGGGAGGGAATTGGTCAATAGGCTTAGAGACCTTGACCTAGAGGGAGTGCTCTTCAGAGAGGCAAGATTTGTGCCTACCTTCTCTAAATACACTGGAAAGGAGTGTAGAGGCGTTCAATTGCATATAACAGATAGAGAAACCTTTAAACCGTTTCTAGTAGCTCTTTGTTTGTTAAGTGAGGTAATGAGCGAGAACCCGGATAAGTTTGAGTGGATGAGAAGACCTAAAGGAGGATACTATTTCGACTGCCTTGCTGGCACCGATAAGGTTAGGAAAGCCCTTCAAGAAGGATCTGACCCGTTTGAGCTTTATGATGAAGCGAAGATTTCCTCTGAGGAGTTCCAGATGGAAAGACAGGACTATCTTCTTTACTAGTATTAAGTTTTCAAATAGACCACTTCTATAATCTAGGAGGCCAATAGATAGTAAAAGGAAGACAGGATTAGAGTAACACAATTAGCAGTAAAGATATTAAACATATGAGAGCTCGGATGTGGTTTGATGGACTTTGCCAGAAATACTAGGTCTACTTGCGTCTCTTGTCTTAATTTTCATCATTGTACTGAGAAGAGCAGGAATAGGTCTAGCTCTTTTTGTAGGTTCTCTAGTTCTGGGGCTTACTACCTTAACTCCCATGAGTTTCACTAGCACTCTAATTAGGACTCTCTTAGACAGAAAGACGCTAGAATTGACCGCAGCAGTTGCTCTAATTGCCCTATTAGGAGCCATATACAAGGTCACTGGCCTTTTAGAAGAGCTCTCAAATGGTTTAAGAGGAGCTTTACCAAGCGATAGACTTGTTATGGAGCTAGTTCCAGCTATGTTCGGCCTTTTACCAGTTTTAGGTGGAGCCCTAATGTCTGCACCAGTAGTTGATGCAGTAGGCAATGAACTTAGGTTAAATGCGGAGGAGAAGACCTTCATTAACCTTTGGTTCAGACACGTAGTCTTCTTCATTTATCCAGTTGGCACGAGCCTTTTATTAGCTTCATATCTGGCTGGAATAGATGTGAAACCTTTGATCCTAGTACAGCTGCCAGTTTTCATTACATCTGTGCTTGTAGGGCACGCAGTATGGCTTGTTATTGGATCTAAAGAACATGAAGAGAAGGTTGAAAGGAGATTTTCGAGGAAAGACTTGGAAAAGGCCATATTTCCAATCTTACTAGTGGCCTTATTTGGTATAATAAGGAGATGGCTAATAATAGCAGGTGTTTTGCTTGCAATAGTGTTCTTATGGTCAATAAGGCAATTAGAATTTGAACATTTTAAGAAGGCTTTGAAGGAAGCCCATTTACCTGAAATGATTCTTGTAGGACTTGGGGTGATGGTGTATAGGGCAACCGTAGAGGCCTCGGGTGTGACGATCAAAATAGCTTCATTAATAGGTGAAAGTAGCGTTCCAACAATCTTGCTTCTCGTGCTAGTCCCATCAATCCTTGGCTTTATTCTTGGAACACCAACTGGTACAATTGCTCTTTCTATCTCTCTGTTTACCAACATTATTAGCTTAGGTTCATTAGAGACCGGGATTATACTCACTTGTTCCATACTAGGATATGTTGTATCTCCTTTACATGCTTGTTACACACTTACAAGCGAATACTTTGGAGCTAGCATGCTCAAGGTCTACAGATATTTGCTACCCGTTACCTTCCTTACAATACTCTCAAGCGCTATTACCGCTGCTCTTTTCGGTGTTTAAACGACTGAAATCATTTGATGAAGTTTTGTTATGAATGAAAAAAGGCCTATTGCTGGGAGTTCGATGATATGATGTCTCTTAATGTTAATTAATGAAAGATGTTCTGTTCTATGTAAGCCTCATTAACTAAAAGGAAGGCATGACTAAACATGTGAGTTCTATCCTAAACTCCATTCAACTCGTTAATCAAATGTTTTTGGCTCTAAACATCTCTTTAATTTTACATTTCAAGAGCAGAAGTTATATTATTTCTGCAAAGAACAAAAAATGGTCTCTCTCATGGACCGAAAAGTTCTTCTTGAGGAGATGACCTCAGAAGAAGCCGGTAAAGCGATTAAAGAAGCCGATTTTGTGGTTCTACCAGCCGGAAGTATTGAGCAGCACTCCCTTCACCTTCCTCTATCAACCGATAGCATAAGAGCAGAGTTTCTTACAAAATATCTTGCAGAAAATTCAGAAGATCTAAAATTTGTGGTTCTTCCAACCCTAAAATATGGCCTCTCTGAACACCATATTCACTTTCCAGGGACCATCAGTCTGAAAGACGAGACCTACATGAACCTGATTTATGAAATAGCCCTATGCCTGAAAAAACATGGAGCCAGGCGTTTACTCGTGATGAACTTTCATGGTGGGAATATACAGGCAATTAAACTTGTATTGCTGAGAATTGAAAGAGAACTTGGCCTGAAAACATACTTTGTTCACTGGACTGAGTTTGCAAGGGACCTAATTGAAGAATATGGCAAAGAAATCCCATATGGACATTCTGGCTTCTATGAAACCAGCATGGTTATGCTAATTAGGCCTGAGTTGGTAAGAGAGGAAAAGATGAGAGAGCAGGAGTACAGAGGACCTCCTAGAGACAAGGCCTACCCATCAACCAAGATCCTAACTTACTTCGATGAGAGATATCCTACAGGAGGAATAGGTGATCCAAGGCTTGCGTCAAAGGAGTTTGCCGAAAGATTAGTCAAGGAAGTGACAAAAAGGATCTTACAAGCACTTAAGAAGGACTTGAAATATGAGTAGTTCACGATAAGCAAGTCTTCCATCTTTAAGATGCTGGTATTCCATGGAAGCAAGTCTTTTAGGATAGCATGTCATGATCGAACGATGTCAAACCATAAAATTAACCTGATCGATATAATTGGACGCAATGAATACGAAAAATACCTTTACAGATGTCTTGCTCCTCTCCCTTTTAGAAGATACAGGAAGAGGAGCACATACTTGGATCAAGCCGTTCCTAAAGGTTTTCACAAAGTTCTACTAATTTTTGACAAGGGGGTGGTTGGTCAGATAGAATATGCTCCAGCAGAGGCTTCTTACTATCCAATCTTTGGAGATGGTATAATCGTGATGAATTGTATTTGGGTATTAAGAAAAGCAAAAGGTCATGGTTTCGGGAGGATGCTTCTTAATTTCATGATACAAAGGGAGAAGAATGCAAAGGGGTTTGCTACAATAGCCTTGGAAGATCACTGGAGTCCTTGGTTAAAGAAAGAGCATATAGAAAAGCTTGGCTTCACGTCAATAGATTCCATAAACGTTAAGCATAAGGAGAAGCACAGGGATGAGTGCTTTAAAATCCATTTAATGTGGATGCCCGCCTCAAAAGAAGCAAGTCCACCGAGATGGGATAAATTGAAACTTCTTGAGGGAGTTGACTTCTGCTTGGCCCATCCCCTTTATCGTCCTGAGAGGTTGAAGGGTAAAAAGATACTAGAGATCTGCTGAGGCAAGGATAACTTGATGAAAGATTCTCCCTTAATGCACCCTACGTTAGGGTGCATTCTAACTCATAACCCTTTTTATCACATCCACTCCACCAACATCTTCGTCCTGTAATCAAGGTTATCTTGACTAATTCTTTCATTAACTCCATGCACCATTCTTCTTAGTTCTTCAAGGGCAGAAATAGCTTCTTCCAGGCTTTCATATTCTCCAACGGTCCTTTTGAGGAACTCTTCTACTTCCTTCGTGGCCCACTGATGGTGGTTTGTAGAGACTGAGCTTATGCAGGACTTTAAACATCTTCGTCAAAGCGTTGACTCCTGCTTTAGGCATGGCTGAATGAGCCGATCTTCCCCTTGTCCTCAGCCTTAACCAGAAGGTCTGTTACCTCCTTCTTCAACTCTTGCTCATGCATCTAAACTTGAGCTTTACTTAAACCTAATAAATCCATTTGCTATTAGATCTTCTTTGCCTTGTACACCATGTACCTCTCGAAGTATTTGAAGCTAAGTATACCTAGTGGGAGCAAAAGAGTTGTGTAAAAGAGCAAAGGAGGAAGCAAATGTCTTAATTGAGCCAACGAGTTCCCAGCTAACAGCGCTTTTCTAACTCCATCGAAGGCGTAGTAATGCGGAAGCAAACGACCTATCGCCTTTAGAGCTGGATGGAGGATTTCGATGGGAAAGTAAACACCTCCCACCACGTTTGGCAAAAGAGTGAGGAACCAGACAAAGGGATTCAGCGCAGCCTCCCTAAAGTGTAAGAACAACCAGAACGTGTTCGCCACCATGAAGCCTATTGCAAGACTTGCCAAGAATCCCAGGAGCGTGAAAAGAAAAGCTGCTCCCAAATTAGGATCAGGACTCAAGCGTAAGCCGAATATGGCCGTGCCAAGCCCAGCGTATATCCCTAACCTTACAAGAAAGACTAGAAACTCGAATATTAGGGATCCTACGAAAGCGTCTGCCCTAGAAGCCCCGGCTAGGTAGTAATAAGCCCACCGAGGTATCTTAAACCCGCCCAGAGAGGTGTAACCCCAATAAAGGCCCCTCATCACCTCTTCTGGGCTTCTCATCGCCATCTCGAAAAGAGGGGCCAACATAAGTCCTATTATAATATATGAAAGAAATCCTCCGATGTAAGCTTCAGCTTCCTCAGGGGAGACGAACACAGTATAGTAGTACCAAGAAGAGAGAGCCAGAGCGATGCTTATTACCTCATTGGGTATATATGCTATCCACCAAACGTATATCCTGATCGTGTAGGTCTTCAGCCTGTGCCTCACGATCTTAAGGATCCTAAAAAGCTCCTTCATTCAATCACCTCGGCGGAGTTACTATAAGGCAGGTCTCAACCTTCAGAGCCTTTGGCTCCTCCCACTCCTTAACTAAAGCCATGTACACATCCCTCAGGCTTGGCTCCCTTACCCTCATGTAAATCACCTTGTTTTTTCCTGAGATCAGAAGATCCACGAGATCGGAGATTACACCTCTGCTATCGGGAGTTATTAGAGTAAAGGAGATCTTAGGGAATTCTTGATAAGAAATCTCGGTCACAAAGACTTCCTCAATGCCCTTTATCTTTCTCACCTTCTTAAGGAGGGAATCAGGGTCTTCAGTAAGCTTTACCTCAACATCCACGCTTTCCTTAAGCCCAAGCCTCTTAACAAGCTCCCTTGGTTCTCCTCTCGCAATAATCCTTCCTTTATGAAGGATTATAACTTCATGGCAGAAATCTTGAGCTTCCTCCAGTATATGGGTTGCATAAAGCACCGTAACCCCCCTTTCGCGGTTCAGCTCCTTGATGAAGCTGAACAAAGATTCCCTCGCCTCGGGAGAGATGCCCACAAAGGGCTCGTCCATTAAGTAAACCTTCACCTCTCGCAGTAAACCAAAGGCTACTGCAAGACGACCCAATTGTCCTGTAGAAAGCTCAAGAACCCTTTTCCTTGAAGCATCCTCTAGCCCTACCAATGATATGATCTCATCTACCCTTTCTTTCTTAATCTCGGCTAGCTCCGCAAACCTCTCCAGATTTTGAACGACCGTAAGGTCAGGTCTTGCAAACAAGTTGACTAGGGCAACCCCAGGGACAAACATCTCGACCTCGGGAAGTCTATCGTGATCTTCAATCACGTTAAGCCCAGCTACATAGGCTTCACCCCTGGTGGGCGTAGTTAACCCAGCCAGGATCTTAAGTAGGGTCGTCTTGCCTGATGCATTCGGTCCCAGTATTCCCAAGATCCTTCCTTCCTTAGCCCTAAACGAGATCCCATCTAAGGCCCTGACTATGGTCCTCTCATAGCTCCCTAGTTTTAGGCCAAGCTTTGCGAAGAGAGGATATAGGCCGAAGTAAGTCATTGGAACCATTCCTTTTATCGAATAAGATTCGTACTCTTTAACCAAATCCTTTACCACAACAAGATCTTCCAAGCCTCACCACCATCTTTCTGCTAAGATGCTTTCATAAACCTTGATCATTGATTTAGCTGCATTCTTAGGGTTGAAATTTTCAGCAGTTCTTCTAGCTTCTAAGGACAGCTTCTTCCTAAGCTCTTCATCTTGGACGAGCTTAATGATCGATTCTGTTAGAGCTGGAATATCATATGGATCAATTAGAACGCCATTTTTCCCCTCTGATATTATCTCAGGGATACTTCCAGTTCTAGTAGCAATTATAGGCTTAGAAAAAGCCATAGCCCTTAGCAGTGGAATGGCGAAATCTTCATAAACTGGGACGTAAACGAACAAATCGCAAGCAGCGTAATAACAAGAAAGTTCCTCCGAGCTCGCTCCCTTAACAAGGATTACGGACTCCTGAAGGTTAAGTCTATGTATCATGGCCAAGTACTCGTGGTATAAAGGACCATCCCCTATTATGAGAAACTTGAAGTGTGGAAAGCGTTCCAACACCTTTTTAGATCCTAAGAGAAGCAGGTGAAGGCCTTGAGAGTACCAGAAAGTTCCGCTGGAAAGTATAAGTGGAGAGTCTTCTGGTATTTTGTGTTTTTCCCTTACCTTCTCCCCCGCTTCATTCTCCGACAACCTTTCCTTGCCAAGCTCAATAATTGGAGGTATCACAGTTATTTTATCCGGATTTATTCCGAAGAATTCTGAGATTTCTGAGGCTAGGGCTTTACTGGGCGATGTAATTCGAGCAGCGCTTGTCAGTATTGCTTTGGTTAGGTTCCTAGCTCTAGGTATCTTATCGTGTATGTGACTTCCTCCATCCACGCTGACTACGTACTGCACCTCCAGAAGAGATCTAGCTAAGCATGCCGACAGTCCAGCCAGATAGGTGCCAAAGGAGTGGATAATTTCAACACCTTCTTCCCTTATGAGGCTTTCGATTTCCTTAAGGATTGCCGAAAGGTAGGACAACTTATCCTTCATGAAGGGGATTACTCCTCTTTTGCGCTTAACTTCGAAAGACGGATTGTTTACTAAGTTTATCCTTGGTCCTCTAATCCCAAGCGACTCTAGAGCATGTAAAAGCGATTTCTGAAAGGGATGTAAGTTATCTGGAGTTCTAGAGCTGCTTGTAATGAACAGGATTTTCATAGAACTCAACCTCCTTTATTAGACCTCTCCTCATAAGACCTCTTAGACAATTCCTAACTGTTTCCTCTGATACTTTAAGCTCCCTGGATACCTGCTCTACTATCTCTTCCTTCCCTAAGAATCCAAGGCAAAGGTTCCATATCTTATGCGAAACCTTGTCTAGCGGCACGACTTCTCCGCTAGACAAGTAAATCCTCATAGCGCTTCCCTTAAGAGGATACGATAACACTACATCCAAGCATTTCAAGAGCTTCTTGCCCACTTAGATCTCCTCCGCAGGAGAAGGAGCACAAGGCTTGGTCCAGTAGACTTTATAGGGCATTTCAGTTGATCTCCTCTCTACTATGGGGCACATTGGATCAGGAGCCGTTATCCTACCGAAGAAAGCAGCGGCACTGCCCCTGCACTTTCCATTGCACTCCAGTCCACAAGAAGTGCAGGGTTCTCCTATGTCAGATAGTTTCAAAGTCCTTAACCTTGTCAACAATTTGGAATTAAGCCATATATTGTGCAGGTTCTGCTCTCTTATGTTCCCACATGAAAACTCCTTGGGAAAGTAAGAGCATGGTAGAACTGTTCCATCAGGACATAAATGAAGCGATAGCGTTCCAGCCATACAGACAGCATAGGTCTCACTTGCCTTCTTCTTCCTAGCTTTCATCTCGTCCAACAGAGGCTCAAGCCCTACCTGAGGCCCTCCTACCTCTCTCGAAACGATATCCTTAATCTTTTTTATTGCAGCAGCATAATTCTCATAAACTACATAGATCTCTTCTAAGAATTCCTTTGCCCTTCCAGATGGAACAAACCTATTTACCGACCAATAAGAGACCCCTAACTCCTTAACAAGGGCGTAAATCCTTTTTAGTTGAGGGAGATTTTTCCTTTGAACTACGGATTTCACAAGGATTTTGTAACCCATAAGTTTAGCAAGTTTAATGGCCTCTACTACCTTATCAAAACAGCCTTTAAAGCCTCTGATCTCATCGTGAAGGGTTCCAACTCCATCCAGGCTGAACTGCACCCTTCTAAGGCCCGCCTTCCACAAAGCCCTTGCTACCTCTTCGTTAAAAAGAACTCCATTTGTCACGAGATCTGCCTCTATTCCCCTTGAATTAAGCTCTCTCACGAAGAATATTAGCTCCTCTATCCTTAGCAATGGCTCTCCTCCTCCTATGCTAACTCTGAACACCTTCATCTCCCCCAGCTCATCTGCCAAGCGCATTAGCTCCTGCTTATCCAACTCATCTGGCATTGGCTCGCCTGATGAAGAGTAGCAGTGCTTGCAATGAAGGTTGCACGCATACGTGAGTTCGAATAGAACTTCCCTCGGAGTGTATAGGAAATTGTGTAAAGGCTCTTTTGGAATCTTCCTCTTATCATCTAAGGGGACAGGAGGCTCTATATGCTCTTGGAGGCTTATGAAGCCCTTTTCTATGCCATTTCGTAACACGCTTCTAATTCCAGCCAGCAGCCTGTGCTTAGGTGCGTCGTATTTCTCCATTAAGTAATTTAAGACGTCTTTAACCGAATTTTTCCCATCAAATAAGCTGAGGATCTCAAGAGCGGTTTTGTTTAAGTGATGGATGCCTCCAGCATAATCCTCTATCGAAGCTACTACTAGATTGTTATCGATTATACTGTTCTCTTTTCTAAATCTCTTTATCATAAAGACCGGATAAAAATCAAGTACCTTCATTTTGTCGTATTTATCAGATTATTTGATTAAATGACTAGTTAATACGGGTTTACACCATCATAACTTACAAAACAACAAAAACATCCATAGCATTTACCACATTCTGCTTCAAAATTTTGACCTATAATGATTGGATCTACCCATTCTTCCATTTTACATCATATTGTGCAGAGAAAGGTTTTTTCTATTTAAATTTTTGGGAAATATTTTTGGATTTTAACCAATTATCATCTAAATTTGATATAAAAAAATCTAATGTGTTATATATACCCCTGTGAGTTTTCGGGCGTTTATAAAATTGGCTTATTTTAAAAATTGAGTCTTTACAATGCCATTCTTTAACAATTAGTAAATTCAAACAATAAAAAATTATTAAAATCAGAGAAGGTGCACATTATGCTCAAACTCTAGTCTCTTCCCTCATAAGAGCGTTCTGCCCAAACCATCTTCCTACAAGGGTCCAGTTCGGGATGGATGTCCATTCATCGGTTTTCTCAGGGATAGGTTCCGACGAAATGATGGAGCCCCTCACATCCCTTCTAAGAAGCCTCTCCTCAAAATCCCTCACCCAGAGAGTGAACCATTCCTCCCTCAACCTTGCTCCTCTGAAAGCGAACAAGGAGGATCCGTCGGTTAGCAGGAAGTTAACTGCACTAAGCCTAAGCTCTTCTCTCTTATCCTTCAACTCTCCAGCAACCTCGCTTAAAGCAGATAGAGTTTCCTCCGGCTTATTCAAGTTAGAGCCTTCAATTCCCTCTAATATATAAAGGAAAAGGAGCTCACTATCTGTTTCGCCCAAAAGGCTGAGTTCGCCCCTTTTGACTTTGAGAAGTTCCTTCTTAAGGCTTCCGTTGTGGCAGAAGGACCAGAACCTACCCCTATAAAGCCTTGCAAAGGGATGTGAGTTGAGGAAGCTTATGGATCCCTCCGAAGCCTTTCTTGCATGGACTATGGCGATGTCTGCCTTAGGGAAGTGTAAGGTAGGTCGCTCCCATATGGGAGTAGATTCTCTAAAGTATAATATGAGGTTGGATCGTTGATATGCTGATATCCCCCAGCCATCGCACTGGTTCTTAAGGAGTGCAAGGTCAGACAGCCATCCCACTAAGGCATTTATTTTCAAGGGTTCCGACGAGATCATTGCAGCCATCCTGCACACGTGAGCACACCTTGCACCTTTCAATCTATCCGCTAGTTTTTAAGTTCACTGAATTACAAGTCCTTAGATCCGGATCTAAACCTAAACACTTTTCCTGGCCTTTCTCCCGTGTGTTTTCCCTCTTTGACTACAAGTTTGCCGTTCACGACGACGTATTTTATCCCCTTAGGATATCTCCTTGGTTCTAAGGGATCTTCAACATCGCTTATTGTATTTGGGTCAAACACCACGATATCGGCATAGGCACCTGGCCTAAGAATGCCTCTCTCTTTAAGACCAAAGACTTTTGCTGGAAGACTCGTAACACGTCTTATAGCTTCAACTAAGCTTAAAACTCTCATCTCCCTATAGTACCTCCGGAAATACCTTGCCATTCCTCCATATGTGTTTGGATGAGGTAGATAAAAGGGCGGTCCCTTCATCTCCCATTTATCATCAAAAGCATATGTATCTAGACCAACCATGCAGTACTTATGCTCCAGGAATGCCGCTATTTCGTCGTCAGATCTCAGGCCGAGCCTTCTGATTTTCGTGTCTGGATCTTCCATGAGAACCTTAAACAAGGCTTCTAGATCATCCATGCCTTCAAGCTTAGCTATTTCATCTATGGTCTTTCCAACCCAGTTCTGGACTTTACAAGCAACTACTTTTATTGTTTGAGCCCAGTAAGGGTTAACTATCGGGTTTATCCCCCACCATTTGCCAGCCGTTATTATAGATCTCAACTCTTCTCTGAAATCCTTCATTTTAAGCGCATTCGCCAGACCCTCCCTTGATCCAGCAACCTTAAGCCAAGGGAGTAACGCATTTGCTAAATAGATTGAAGTCATGGTTCCTCCTGTAGTGTTTGGAATTACATCAAAGCATACTTTGATTCCCTGTTTCCTAGCATTATCTATCACGTTCAGAGTTGCCTCAACAGCCGCTTCAATTAGATTTGGAGGAGGGAGGGGCATTATCGTATATCCAATGGTTATATGAGATATCTGTACAGGGACACCTGTTCTTCTAGATATCTCAACTGCCTCGATTATCCCCTTTATTTTCTCCGTTATGGGCCTAGTCCTCTCCCTTCTAAGCCCAGTCCTTCTCCAATGAGTTGCATATATGCCATCAAATTTCTTTACAACTTTTACCAGCTCTATTATTTCCTCGGTTTTGGAGAAGACACCTGGCTGATAATCAAGTCCTGTGGAAAGGCCAAATGCACCAGCCTCCATGGCCTCTCTTACAAGTCCTTTCATCCTCTCTAGTTCTTGCTCAGTTGGGTCCCTCTTCCATTCTGGGCCCATGACTTCTGCTCTTATAGTGTTATGACCAACGAGAGGAACGTGGTTAACGGATATTTTCCTACTTTCCAACCAATCTAGAAATTCCTTAAAGTTGCCCCAATCTATCTCGACGTTGTAACGTTCTTTTATCTTCTTTTTAACCTCGTCGGCCGGAAACATGCCGTCAAAGTAGTACTTGTATGGGCTAAGCTCGTATATTATATCAAGGTCCCAAAACATATTTGGAGGCCACCATTCGAATATTGGAGCGATCGTGTTGCCGCAGTTACCTCCAACTGTCGTTGTTATGCCCTGCATGACGTAGTTATCTGCAGTAGGGAAGATTGGAAGTGTTTTGTCAGCATGAGAATGGACGTCTATGAAACCAGGGGCAACCACTAGGTTTGTGGCATCTATTATCTCAGCTCCTATAAGTTCTTTGGATCTCATGGAAGCTATCTTATCCCCTTTTATTCCGACAGATCCCTTGAAAGCAGGAGAGCCAGTTCCATCTATAATGGTTCCGCCGTTAATAACTAAATCGAATTCCTCCACAGCCCACCGCCAAATGTGTAAGTTTCTGAAATATTATAGATTTGATGAGATTTGCCTAAACCTACTACATTGAAGAGAAAGTGCTTAAAGCACCTACTAGTCGTTTAAAAATGTGTTAGAATCAGCACGCACATCTTCTTTCTAGTAAAGGAAAGGGAGCCTTGAAGAAATTTAAGATATCTTCCGTGCTTTGTGCGTGGACAGAACGATATGCGTTAATAATTAGCTTGCTATCATAATACTAAAGATGCCAAAAACACCCTTAGTTTACAAAATAGCCTATAAAATCTCTGGCAAGAGAATCTACGATCCTCTAGTCAAATTAGTGAAAGATCATGGGCCTTGGATTATTGGCGTCGATATAGGATCAGGGTATGGCCTTGCTGCAGAGATCTTGGCCAATTCATTTGAAAGACTATACCTTGTTGATCTGGATTATGAGATGGCTAGAGCCGCTAAGAAGAGGCTTAGATGCCATTCTAGTGTAGAGGTGATCGTAGCAGATTCTAGAAGTATACCTCTGCCGGATTCTTTTGCTGATCTGGTATACTTTTTCGACTCTCTTCATCACATGCCTCTAGCGGAAAAAGCTCTTTCAGAAGCAGTTAGAATAACCAAGCCCGGTGGTAAGCTTGCAATATTCGATCTTGGTGGAGATCATCCCTTTGCAAAGTTTATCTCTTTCTTGGAGAGGACCTCTGGATTACACTCGAGGCCTTTAAGCTCGGATAAAATAATCGAACTCTTGACAAGTCATAATTTCTCGATAATAAAAGCCAGAGTTGATCTCTTCGGGATGTTCGATGTAGTTGCAGTGAAGGAGGACTCCACCGAAGTGACCTCTTAATTGAGCAGCTTGCTCAGCAGCGAACCTTTAAATATTATACGTTATCCGATAGCGGATAGATTATAATGAATAAGCGATTCCTTGCTCTAGTCTTGGTCCTTAGCTTGATAGCTATTACCTATGTCTGGCAAGTTACAAGAGCTCCAGTTACGCTAAGAGTTTCTACAACCACTAGCCTGTATGCCACAGGACTTCTGGAGGAGCTTGCAAAGAAGTTTCAGGAGAGAAATCCTAAGGTAATAATAGAGTTCATTCCCGTCGGCAGCGGAGAAGCTCTAAAAAAAGCAGAGAGTGGCGATGCTGATATGGTCTTCGTTCATGCTCCAAATCTAGAGAAGAAGTACTTGAAAAAGGGCGTTCTGAAGTCCGGAGAGATCTTCGCTTACAACACATTTGTAATCCTAGGTCCAAAGGATGATCCTGCAAGAATAAGGGGAATGGATCCAATTAAGGCCATGCTAGCCATTTATAAAGCAGGAGAGACTGGTAGTGCGAAGTTCGTCTCTAGAGGAGACAACTCAGGAACTCATAACAGGGAGCTTTGGTTGTGGAGCCTTGCTGGACGTGATCCATCTGGAAAGGATTGGTACATAGAATCAGGAAGCGGAATGGCGCAAACCCTCATGATAGCCAATGAGTACGGGGCTTACACCTTATCGGATATTGGGACCTACCTCAAACTTAGTTCAGACCTATCTTACCTGACTCCCTTGATAACTCAAGGAAGCGAGCTTTTGAACGTATATAGCGTTTATATAGTCAATTCTGACGTTATAAAGGGAGCTAATGAGAGGTTAGCTTATAAATTCCAGCAATTCGTCCTGTCGGATGAGATTCAGAGTTTTATAGGGAGCTATGGGGTGACGGAATTTGGAAGCCCTCTGTTTTACCCAGCTAACGGCGATCCAGATGGTAGCTTGAGGGAAGCATGGAATCAGCTTGCTAGTGGGTAGATAGGATGATCAAAGAGGTTCTGGAAATAGCTTCAAGGTCTATAATCGTCTCAGGTCTGGCTGCTATACTGGCAACTTCTTGGGGCATCCCTCTTTCTCTCAAGCTGGTGACCGACGATTTCAGAGGCAAGAAGTTCATACTTGATGTATTTAGGGCCCTCATTGGGGTTCCAACCGTTGTAGTTGGACTTGCTCTTTATTTCTTGCTCTCGAGATCAGGACCTTTAGGAGGGCTAAGGCTTCTATACACGCCTCTTGCCATAGCACTTGGGCAGGCTGTGTTGATAACTCCTCTTATGGTATCTTTTGCATATCAAGCACTAGAAAGGGAGAAAAGACAGGTTTGGGAACTTGCCATTTCTCTTGGTGCTTTGAGACACCAGGCTTCCTCGACTTTGATCAAGGAGACTATTCCAAAACTCTTGAATGCATCACTTATCGCGTTTAACAGAGCAATAGGTGAACTAGGAGTTGCTCTAATGCTAGGAGGAAACATAAAGGGCTTCACAAGAGTCATGACAACAGCAATAGCCTTGGAGGTCTCTAAGGGAGAATTTGGACTTGCTCTATCACTGGGAGGATTTCTGCTATTGATAACTTACTCAATAACAGCAATCTCAAGAATGGTTGGTGGTAAAAGATGATAAAGCTCAAAGAAGTGTACTTCAGCTACAGCAAGGAACCAGTAGTTAAAGGAGCTAGCTTATCATTAGGAAAAGAATGTATAGCTCTTGTAGGACCTAATGGAGCTGGTAAGACGACCATCTTAAAATTAATGGCGGGGATCTATACTCCAAAGAAGGGAGAAGTCCTTATCGAAGGTAGAAACATTTGGAAACTTCCAGAAAAGGAGGCAATTAAACTTAGGAGAAAAGTTGTGTATGTTCACGAAAATCCAATTGTCCTAAGGGGTTCGGTCTTAGACAATGTGATCTTTGGGCTTAGGATAAGAGGTATTTCAGCAGAGGAGGCAAGAATAAGGGCACTTAAGCTCATGAAGGAATTAGGCATAGAAGAACTATCCAAGAAGGATGCCAGAACCCTTTCTGCTGGTCAGGCCCAGCTCTTGGCACTTGCCAGAGCACTTATAGTCGAGCCTTCTTATTTACTCCTTGATGAACCAATGGCAAACCTGGATTGGAAGAGAAGGAAAAGTATCTTGGAGCTGCTAAAAGAGCTCAGAGATTCTGGAAGGAGTATAGCAATAGCGACTCATGATGCTCTTTTGGTTACTATGGTGTGTTCTAAAGCATACATAATTGAAGAAGGAAAAATCATATCAGAGGCAGATCCTTCCGTCATCCTACAATAGTTTAACCCCGATTAGCAAGCCGGTATCGAAACATTCACCAAAAACCTTCCTTCTGGAGCGAAGATCGTTACTTCATAATTTCCTGGCAGAAGATCTTCTATGAAAATCCTTAGATCTCCCATAGTTATTACTTGGATGCAGAAAACGGGTAGCTGCACGTACTCCACTCTTATTTCAATTTTATTCATCTTAATTTGAAAGTTCACAATGGGCTTGTAACAAGGAGTTCTTAGTGTCGAAAATACTTCTACAAAAAGCATGCAGGGATATCCTCTCACTATAACGTTTCTTGGAGGAAGCATATGGTTTGTCTCAAATTCATATCTGAGTGAAGGCCTTTTTTCTAATAGACACTCGAGAAAATCTTCTATAAAATTCTCTACGGCTCGTTTAGTGTCAAATCTATCATTTCCAGCTAGAATAAATATCCTTTGTCCTTCAAACAAGGGTTGAGCTAGATAAACGATGTAAGAACTATCTTTTCTTTTCAAATACTCCGAGTCCGAGGGTGAAAGGAAGAATTCGGATATATTTCCTACGCCCTCATATGCCTCTGGACCTCCAAGGATTATCAATATTTCAGCATCTAAGTGCTGTTTGAATTCTGTGGGCTTTATTAAGGAGTGATTTAGACCCTTCAAAGCTAAAGCTTCTCTTAAGACCGAATAGCTAAGCCTAGCATCGACATTATTTGCTATAACAACGACTTCCTTTGAGGGCATTAAAAAAGGAATTAGAACATCTGCCCCCGAGGACTTACACTTAAGAATGAGCTGCTTCACATCATAACCGAACTCCTGCTTCGCCCAAGCTATAACTACGTCTGCAGGTACTCTGTTACCCTCCGTTAAAATGAAATCCTGCTGCTTCGGAAGATAATCAATCACATTGGCCTTATATAGCAAAGCTATGGCCTTCCTAAGTGGTTCAGGAGATCCGGAGAGAGAAGTGTTAACCTTGAGGGCCATGCTCTTTTTTCCTATGTATAGCCTTGCATCAGCTCTTATAGGCTGGCCGGTTAAAGGGTTAGTAGGAAGCCATTGGCCATACTCGAAGACTACCGTTTCAAAAGAAGCGTCTTCACCTGAAGTTAGTTTGTGTTGAATTACCTCATGTCTAGCGTTAATTCCAACTAACTGGAGCCTTGCTAATACCTCCTCCGGAGATAAGGCACCACTTATTATCACCCCGAGGTGATGGCCAGTTGGAGGACAACTCGAAGTCTGCTGTGTTAAAAGGCTCATAAGGAGCAATAATAATACGAGCAGACGATGCTTTCGCATTCTATTTCCTTGTAATTTTCGAGATTTAAAGCTTTTCCGAATAGTTCAATGTTTATTGAATTAAAAGGCTCAGGGCTTGTGCCCTACGGGCATTACGATTAAAGGAGCCTCGGATTTCTCAAGCCTTAGTATAGCAGACACCTCTTCGTCAACAAATGCACCAATGCAAACTGTTGCCAGATCTAGAGATGCACATTGAAGATAGATGTTTTGAACGACGCACCCAACTTCTATATGAACATATCTTATTCCCCTTTCCCCGTACCTTTGAGTAGTCCTCTCATACCTCGCAACTATAACGATGGATGCTGGAGCCAGCTTGACACAATCTTGCTTTAAACAGGCATCATATAGCCCTTCTCTGAAGCTGCCATTCAGATGTGTGATGAGAATATGATCCTTTGGCTCGTAAATGTAAATTCCTGGTTGAAGGCCTGTAACCTCTTCAACCACTAAATAAAGCGTTAGAGGATAAGTTGCTCCTGCAGAAGGAGCAGTTCTGCCTCCCCATTTCGCTGTTATTCCTTGACCAGCCCATAAGAGCTGAGATACTTCCTCTAGGGTGAGGGGCTCATCAGAGTACTTTCTAATGGATCTCCTTACCGACAAGGCCTCCTCAACCGTCAATTTACCTTTAAGTTTTGGTTTTGGCAGTTCTATAACCCCTTTTGCTTCCTTATCGGCCATTGACGGCTTTCTTTGAGTGTACAAACCCAAAATTATCGCAAATGCAGCAATAGCTAGAAGAATAAACAAGACCTCCTTCCTATGCACACCATCCATTAAGAAAAATGAATTTCTGAGCAATTAAATTATAGCTTACCTTTTTATACTACGAAAGTATCTTTCTTTGGGGCGGGTAACTTCGCCGAAAGGCGAAAGCGCTTCCTCTAACAAACTTAGCGTAAAGCTAGGATGTGTGAGGAGCGCTCGCCCCCCTTTGTCTACCTACACTTAATCCTATCAAGATCAATTTTTTGTCATAATATTTTATTAGATAAGAGCGTTTGATAGTGAACCTCGGTTCTGCCATGAGCCTGGGCAAACTGCCTCCAGAACTTGAGGAGTTCTTGCTTACAAGAAGCTGTACTCTCCTGATAAAAGGCCTCCCTGGAACCGGCAAGACAACGTTAGCTCTTGAGATCATTAATCAACTAGCAGATTCAGGCAATGCAGCGTATTTCTCAAGTAGAGTGTCTAAACAGAAGTTATTTGCACAATTTCCTTGGATAAAGGGTAAAGTTAAACCAGAACATGTGGTTCAAATTGCTCCAACAAGAATAGAGGACGTAAGGCTATCTTCTGTCCAATATCTGATTGGAAAAGTTAGTAAGGCCCTCAATGAGATCAAAGAAGGTTTTGTAGTCCTTGATTCCTGGGACGCATTTGCAAACGAACTAGATTATCTGGAAAGATTGAAGACCGAAAAGGCGGTAATAAGCATGGTAGATGCAGCTGGCTCCAGGCTAATCTTCATAAGCGAGCAGTTCGATCACTCGAGCCTTGAGTATGTTGTCGATGGTCTAGTAACTCTTAGACAGACTTGGGTGTTTGGTGAGAGGGCTAAGAGATATGAAAGAGAGGAGTATGTTGAAAGGAGAAGTGTTAGAGAGATAGAATTTGAGAAACTTAGGGGGGTTGCCATTAAGAATAGGACGTATGTGTTTACGCTTGCTGGAAGTAGATTCACTTACATACTGCCCTATAAGGCAGAAAACACTCCTGAGCCCTGCACATATGTTAGTGAACTGGATGAAAACCGTTTATCTACTGGAATAAAAGAACTAGATGAGATTACCGGGGGTCTTATGAGAGGAGGAGTTTTTCTAATAGAAATAGAGCATGGAGTAGGTCTAAGATACCTGCCAATTCTTCATGTGATCGGACGTCATGCTGTTTCATCTGGAAGGGCCGTTTTGGCCTTGTTAAACTTTATTCCTATTCCAAGCTTCGAATCCGGAACAGAGAAATTTGAAGGTAGGAAGAAAAGGCCTATATCTATCGTATATCCGGAGGAAACCTATGATGATACCGCTGTAAATTATGTTAGGGAATACGAAAGCTTGAAACACGAATTTAATGAAGTGCTGGAAATCGTGGATTTAGATGCGATAGAATCTAGATTTGGCTCTAGAAAAGCTGTTGACTTCCTAATTGATACGATATCACGAGGATTCTCGAATAGAATGCCTGTAATAGTGCTCGTTAAGGGAGGGATGATGAGCGTAGGGATAGCTTCGAGGCTTTCGTCCCAACACGTAGTCCTAAAGGAGATGGACGGAGCACTGCTCCTTTATGGAGTCTCTCCAAGAACGGGGCTGTACAGTATAGTACATGAGCAGAAGAAGATCAGGATGATTCCAATACTCTAAGTGCTCAGGGGATTCTGATGGGAAGGTTAGAAGAAAAGGTAATCGCTTCAATCAATAGAGTCATGAGAGAAGTATTTGGAAACGTTGTGATGAGCGCAATCCAAGACTACTTAATGGATAAAGGTCTAAATCTCACAGACCCCTCTTTGAACGTAAAGAAATTTCATGACTCTCTGAAATCGCTTTTTGGAGATGGGGCTGAGGCTCTGGAGAATGCAATAGTGGATGATCTATACAGAAGCTTGAATATGCCTAAACCAGAGATCATCGATCTCGTAGATGCTGTTAGAAGATTAAAGGAGGAAATTCAGTGAAAGTTAGTGCGCATAAGCTTACAGATTTTTGTTATAAGAACTCGATTATTGTGAAGACAGCAATCATCGCAAAAAATACGGCGAAAATCAACATATTTAGGAAAACGGAATCCCTAGCTCCTTTCCTTAAAAGTTCTAACCTTAAATTAACGGATATATGAAAGGAAGTCAAGAGAGTCAAGAGATATGAAGCTTTTCTGTGTAAGTAATATCCATTTCTCTTGTTTATGAGACCTAGAGTTAGCTTCATCACTAGATCTCCTTTTGCTGTCATAGAATATCCGCTTAGAATCGTTATATAAAATAAAATGAGCATAACCCAAGAGAGGAAACGATTGGCTCTAGCTAAGTGGCCTGCTATCTGCCTCATTCTAAACCCAAGGTTTATGTGGCTTTCATTGATATCATTGCGAAATCTGAAAATCATCAGAGCTACATGAAATTTTTTACATTTCAACCTTGGAAATTCTGGGTTTCATTGTTAGGATTGAAATCTTGCTCTCTCATCGATCCCTTTGAAATATTTTCTGGAATATATCCTTCGATCAATTTTAAGGGAGGTATCTATCTAAGATGATGGACTTCATTTCTATCCTTGACTTTTCAAGGAGTGACCTAGAATCCATATTTAGCGAAGCAGATAAGATGCAAACCGTGGAGCATTCTGATATCTTGAAGGGAAAAATTCTGGCTTTGGCTTTTTTCGAGCCCAGCACAAGGGCAAGATTGAGCTTCTCAGCTGCGATGTTCAAGCTTGGAGGATGTGCTGTGGAACTGGGAGGCTTAGAGAGATCATCGATATCTCGTGGAGAAAACTTCTCGGACACGGTAAAGGTACTTGATAGCATAGCTGATGTGATCGTCATAAGACATAGCTTAGAGGGAGCATCAAAGCTTGCAGCTCAAATAGCCGAATCTCCTGTCATAAACGCTGGAGATGGAAGTAAGGAACATCCTGTTCAAGGTATTTTAGACCTTTATGCGCTTAAACACATTCTAGGAAAAATAGATGGACTTAAAATAGGTTTAATAGGAGATTTACGGTATGGAAGGGCTGCTAGATCGTTTCTATTAGGATTAACCAGGTTTCTTCCTTCAAAGATATACTTGATATCTCCAGATAGTCTGAGAATAAAGGAAGACATTAGGGAAGCCTTAATTACTTCGAGGATAGACTTTGAGGAGACACCAGGATTAGAAGAAGTAATCCCGGAACTCGATGTTCTTTATGTGACTAGGCTGCAGAAAGAAAGGTTTCCAGACCCTACTGAATACGAGAAGCTCAAGGGGACTTACAGAATAACTAAATCTATCCTAAGAGAAGCTAAAGAAAGGATGATAATCTTACATCCATTGCCAAGAACTGATGAATTGAGTTCAGAGGTGGACGATACACCTTATGCCAAATATTTCGAACAAGCAGCTTTGTATTTGCCTGTTGCCATGGCTATACTCAAGATCGCACTACTTAGCAAAAACCTTGACTGAGATTCTAAGCAAGGATCTCAATTGAGGCTGTGAGATCTCACAACTATCTCACTTAAGATTGTGATAAAATTCTAACAGATGTCGAACGATTTTCTTTTGTGTGTTAACTCCGTACTATCAGCTTTCAGGGAGCCGAGAGAGGGAAAGATGGTGCTTTCATTTCAGAAAATTATATCTTCTTTTTCAAGATCCCTAATTAATTCTAGGGATATCCTACCGTAGTTCCAAACAAATAAACCTCTATGAATAGGCCTGCAAAAAGTAACGCTAGTATAAACAGTAATCTAGACTCCTTTAACTTGTATAGAACCCTTGGGCCGATATAAAACTGGAGGAAGAAGGAATAAAATCCAACAACAAGGGAAACATAAGGTAGGAAGCCCCCTAAAGCGCAAGGTCCAGCTCCATAGCAGATTGCCTTCCATGCGTCTACTAAAGATCCTTTTCCTCCCAACAGTAGAAAGATTATGTGGAAAAATAAAGTTAGGACGATTAGAAAGACCAATGAAAGAGATATTATCAGGAAGAATTCGATGAGAAACGCAAAATGTCCGAACCTAAGGAAAAGATGCCGGGTAGTAATGCGATAAGCTATTATCTGGGCTTGATATGCTGAAGAAAGGTCAGTACTCGCGTATCCATACAAGTTCATGGCTACGGTGCCAATGGAAAGAAGGAGTGTTGTTTGAAGGAAGAAATAAAGTGGCTTCCTCCAATCATACAATCTAACTTTTCTAAAGAATGCCTCTGGATCAGATATTATGAGCAGTAGGTCCTTGAAATACAAGTCGGTATTAGAGGAAGCATTTTTCTAATAAAGCATTAGGAAGGGGTATTAACTATTTCTATTTTAATCTCATTCAGTTCACCTTCATCCAGTTTATACGCTCTAATCATCAGCTTTATGCTGTCTGCTATCAGCCAAACTACTGGATTTAGTTCCATATATCTCATATCTAATGCCGAAGGTCTTGGAGGTGCTGGGTGAGAGTGGAATATTCCTACAAGCTCTAAACCTAGTTTTTCTGCCTCAGAGAAAGATTCCAGCAGGAAGAAGGGATCTGCCATGAAATGCGTTAATGATCTCTCGGAGTAGCGTAGCATCTTCACTAGCTCAACAACAGCTTTATCTCTCTCGAATCTTCCAAATAAGAGGGCTCCAACTTCTTTGCCGGATCTTTTGCTTTCTTCCAACAAGACGGTTAGGTGTTCCTTCGATATCGTTATCTTGGAGATTCTTCTCAAATTTCTCCCCAGCATAAACGTTTGAACAATTACATCCCTTTAATTCCTCAAAAAACCGTCATACTTATTTTTCAGAACTAAGTAATGGCTCGAATAAGCGATGACTGGCCCTATCGTCAGACGGTTTACGGAAAAGGATGCTGAAGGATTGGCAAAGCTCTTGAACGAGAGCGAGGAAGGATGGCCGGGAGGACTAACTGGAGGTATACCTTATACTGCTGAAAGGGCCAAAGAATGGATTGAAAGAAGCAGGTGCTTTGCCCCTTTAGTTGCTGAATTAGAAGGAGAGATAGTCGGTATTTGCACGATAACAGAGCATTTTTGGGAGAAGGACTCGGCCTACATAGAGTTCCTTAATGTTCATCCCGAACACAGAGGCAAGGGAATAGGAAAGGCTCTGTTATTAGCTAGCATCGAGGAAACAATGAGGATAGGGAGGAAAAGGCTCGATCTGCACACATGGGGAGGAAATCTTCTAGCAGTTCCCCTTTATAAGAAGACAGGGTTCTTTTGGGTTCCTAAAACCAATGTTTACATGCAGAACTACATACCAGCTATTCTTTTGCACCCTTTCTCATCAAGATTCTTAAAGAAATATGGCCTTCTTCATCCAAAATGGTACAAGCACTTTGTTAGAGAGATAACCCAGAAGGAGGATGATTTTAGAGAAAAGGGAATGAAAGTCTTTCCCTATGAGTTTGAAGTTGATAGAAAAAGGTTGCGAGTCCTAATTGATAGAGAAGCTAGGGAGATAATGGGCATCGAATCTCCAGAACTTGCCGTTGAATGTTGGGTTGAGGAGCAAGAAGCTCCAGCCGGATTCTCTCAAGAAATCAGATGGAGAATAGAAAACAAAAGTGATGAGGAAGTTAACTGTAGTTTGTTTATAACACCAGATCCGGAGATAGAGATGGTGAGCCTCCCTGAAAGTTCATTTAAGGTCCCTCCTCATGAAGATGTTGAGGTTAAAGCCATTTTCAAACCAGATGTGATGGCAGAAGAAAGACCAGAGGATGAAAGATCCAGAAAGATATCTAGTAATCTGATAATTGGAGATGTTCTAATCCCGCTTGCAGCCGGCATTAGGATAAGACAGCCAATAGAGATAAAGATAGATCCCTTTCCATTCGCGTGCTGGCCGGGAACAGATACTAATATTACAATAAACCTCAAGTCTTTCATAAAAAAGAGAGCAAAAGTGTCTCTTTTACTCTCTCATGCTGAAGAGATAGCAATTGAGTTCGAAAAAGGTTGTGAGATAGAGCCTCTGGGTATATCTGGGCTTAAAGCCAAGGTTAGCGTTCCAGAAGAGGTCAAGACGGGGGCTTATCCACTTATACTTACGGCCTCTGCAAAGGTAGATGGAAATGAGGTCAGAACAAAGCCAAAGGAGTTTAACGTCCGAGTCCTTGAACCTTCTGGTGTTGTAGTCGCAGCAGAAGGGGATAAACATAGGCTAGTTGGAGAGAACATGACTACGAGAGTGGAGTTTAATCTTAGAAGAGGAGGCGTAATGAGGGTTTTTGACAAGATTTCTGGGTTGTTACTTGCTTACACTCTTAGAGCGGGAATAGGGCCTCCTTTCTGGCCCTCTGAATTTGATATCAAGCCATTTGAAGCTAAAGTAGAAGAAATCCCCCTCGGCTACAAAATAACCTTGAGCGCTGACTCCGAGAGATATAAGGGCTTAACTATACTAAAAGAAGTAACTATTTATGGAGGAAGCCCATTAATCAAAATTAGATATGGATTTATCAATAATTCAGAGCTAAACAGAGAGTTCAAGTTACAATCGAGGAGCTGGGTGGAATTCTGGGGATCAATATATAACATACCGATTAGAGGGAAGATAATCAGGTCTCCAGCCATGGAGGGGGACTTTCCCTATTGGGAAAGAGACCTGCCAAAGAACCCCAAGGATTTCGAGGAAAGATGGCTTTGCTTTGAATTCCCCAAAAAAGGAGTATCCTTAGGCTTTCTATGGGATGAGGTCGAAGAGAACGAATTTGGAGGGGGTAAGGCAAACTTCATCTTCCCTGTAAAGCTAGAACCTTTCTCAATTGCTTGGTTAAAGCCATTTTATCTATATGTAGGCCCTGGAGATTGGAGAACAATCAGAGAAATCTGGAAATCTATATATAGGAATAAAGTAAAGCCAGATCCATATGAAAAGGTTTCAGAAGAGTTCTTTGTGAATGTTTCTACACAACCCATATTGTTTGAAGAAGAGTCTCTCATGAAAATCAAGATTAGCTGTTCTAGAATGAGAAGATATAAAGGGACACTAACTCTTACCCTTCCTGAAGGTTGGAAATCGGATAAAGAGGAATTTCAATTTGAAGACCTTTTCCTTGGGAAGGAGAAGATATTTACGACTAAGATAACTCCTAACTGTCCTCCTGGAGCTTATAAGGGTGAGATCACCCTCAATCTCCCAGAAACTGAGCTAAAATTTGAATTACCTCTCATCCTCATTGGAACCAAGGGTAAAGTAAAGGTAAGGGAGATAGAGGATAAGGGTAAGAAATCTTACTCTATAGACAACGGATATCTTGAATTCAAAGTCTCACATGAGTATGGTGGAGTCCTTTATAGCGCTAAGGATGCTCATGGCATAGAGCACTTACTTTCTCCTTACCCGAAGGTTACTACTTTCTCCTGGTTGGGTGAGTGGCTGGGTGGAATTGGTCTAAACGGATTGATCAAGAGAGATGAATGGTACTGGACTTTCCATAGGGAAAAGTGGGAAGCAGAGAAGGTTGAGGTAGCTGGATGGTCCGGAGTTAAGTTATGGTTTGAACCTATGAGAGAAGAACACAGGGATCTGCGGGGGATAAAGTTCAGCATCTCTTATCTTACAAAACCAATGAGCAAAGTTCTACTAGTGATACCTTGCTTTGAAAACAAGACGCAGGCTTCTAGAGAGTTCAGAACTCTTATGAGTTTCTTCCTTAAGCTTGGAGGTGAAAGAAAGGGGTACCGAATCTTAGTTCCAACCGATGTATTAGAATACGTCAGAAAGGAGAATCCTTATTCTGCATGGCTTCCATCCACAAAAGGCTACGTTATATCAGGTAATCCGTCCAAGAAATGCTATGCAACCGTAGTAACTCCTGTTGAGAGAGGTCTTGAGATTGCAATGGCGGATGAGTCATCCAGCTTTGGAGGGCACATCGTTGGTACGCTAAATGTGAAGTTGAATCCAATGGAGAAAAGAGCATTCCCGACCTTCTTCTGTCTTTCTTCAAGCCTTAAAGAAGCTAGGAACTACAGCGCTCTGAGAGATGTTGGTATTGAAGCTTTTACCTAACCTTTTCTGCACCTTGTCATGATCCCATTACAACTATTAGGTTCGCTTTTCGATAAAACGGAACGTTTTCAATAACCCAGCAGACATCAACTTGGGATGAGGAGATGAGACCTAGAGCTAGAGAACTCGGTTTAGAGGTAGGGATGATTAGTCCAGGTAAGAGAAACACTATCTCAGACGTTAAGGGGGTAAGAGTAGGTCACTGCACAATTGTGAGAGGAGAAGGAAAGCTTATACCAGGGAAGGGCCCTGTTCGAACTGGAGTTACGGCGGTGATCCCGCACGCAGGGAATATCTACAAGGAAAAGGTCCCAGCAGCATCCTTTGTGATGAACGGATACGGTAAATCTTTGGGACTTGTTCAGGTAGAGGAGTTTGGTGTCCTTGAAACCCCTATCCTTTTAACAAGCACTTTATGCACATGGAAGGTGGCAGATGCCTTAGTTCAGTATATGCTTGACGAGAACGAGGACATAGGAGTTACTACGGGCTCAGTAAACCCAGTGGTAATGGAGTGCAATGATTCTTACCTCAACGACCTTAGAGGAAGGCATGTGGAGGAAAAACATGTGATGGAAGCCTTAAGGAAAGCATCAGAAACCTTCGAAATGGGTTCTATTGGAGCTGGAACTGGTATGGTTGCGTTTGAGTTTAAGGGAGGGATTGGAACGTCCTCAAGGGTTGTGGAGATAGAAGGGGAGGAGTTCATAGTTGGATCTCTAGTATTAACCAACTTTGGAAGGAGAGAGGATTTGACCATTAATGGAGTCCCTGTAGGTCTCTTGCTGAAGGATTATGGCCACAGGAAGAGTAGAAAGACAAAGGGTTCTATAATCATGTTGCTTGCAACAGATGCCCCTCTAACCCACAGACAGCTGAAAAGACTTGCCAAGAGAGCAATCTTGGGACTTGCTAGGACCGGAGGTAAGTCTTACAATGGAAGCGGGGACATAGTGCTTGCTTTCTCAAATAGTTATACGATATCGCACTATGGAAGGGAAAAGCTAAAGTTGGAGGTGCTTAGGGATTCCTCCTTGAATAAACTCTTTGCCGCAGCAGCAGAGGCAACAGAAGAGGCAATAATAGATTCTCTTTTAACTGCTGAGACGATGATTGGGAGAGATAATCATGTGGTAGATGCTTTGCCTGCAGAAAAAGTCATTGAGCTAGTAAAGTCTTCAAGCATATCTTGACTTTTAACAAGCCTATCCTACTCCATTTTTTAGATAAAAAACAATTGTAGAGAATCGATTACATTTTAACAATATTTGCAATAATTAGTTGACATTTTTTTAACCTTCGGCTCCTGAATTGCAAAGAATAGATTTATTCTTTTTCATTCGAGCACGAAGGCAAACTTAAATTTTAAGCTGGATCCAAAAGAAAACAGGTGAACATGTTCAAGAGAAAACTAATAGTATGCATCCTAATTCTTCTTACGGCAATAGCCCCATACTTCCTAAGGGGAACAAGTGCGCAGGACCAAGAGATGGTATTTGTTATGGCCTACCCCTCTGACATTGGCGAGATGAACCCTCTGTTCCCGAGGAGCGAGAGAACAAACTGGTTCCTAATCCAGATTTACGACGAACTCATTGCGTACGATGAGCAACTCAAGCCAATTCCTTGGCTCGCAGAGTCCTGGGAAGTTGACCCCAACGGTAAGTGGGTTGTCTTCCACATCAGGAAGAATGCTAAGTGGCATGATGGGCAGCCGCTAACAGGAGAGGATGTTAAGTTCACGTTTGAATATTGGAAAAATGCTCCAGAGGACGCAA
>CAZUBM010000018.1:13805-43368 GCA_964618805.1 uncultured Nitrososphaerota archaeon | reverse complement strand
CGTTTGCAAGCGGGTACTGCTTTTTTGTGACAAGATCTGGCATCCATGCATCATGTGCCGCAGCGGAAAATGCTCCTACGATAGTGAGCAAAACAATGATTGGATAGGCCAACCAAACGAGCTCAACGTTAGTTATCAAAAGAAAGCCGAGGACAATACTTGCGGTGCTCAGGGCGGCAACGATCATAATCCTTCTTCGATCATGCCTATCAGCGATGACGCCTGCGTATGGACTGGCTATTACAAGTGGCAGAGTATTAAAGCCGAAGGATGCGCCAAGTGCAAGTCCGGAACCAGTTAATTGATAAAGCATCGTCGAAACGGCGATTGAGCGGAAAAAGTTTCCTGTTAGGTAGACGATTCTGCCGAGCCAAAAAATGCGAAAGTTTCGATTCCTTTGTAGTAGAACAAAGTAACCCTCTGAACTTGGCTTAATGCTATTTCTCATTTAATCCCCCTTTTAATCTTTTTATTCATATACTCACCGCCTCTAGTCGTTTAATCAACTTTTCTACGTCCGTCTCGGCCTTAACATTCTCAAGAGGTTGTCCTTTTAGCCAAGATAAGGAAATTGAGTGATCTTCGTGGATTGTTCCTATAGGCTCTATCCCTCTCTTTTTTAGTTCCCTTTTTACATAGCTTTCTGTCTCTTTATTCCCGATCTTGTTCAATATTACTAAAACATCTGTGTTTTTAGCCTCTAGGAATATTTTATTTGCTATCTCAACAAGTTCAGGATTTTTCAAATGTTTAGTGGCGGGCAATTTTCCAGCCTTTATTTGGTCTACCATATTTTTTATATCCGCTGCTATTTGAATAGAAGCATTAGTGGGGTCCACCACTACAATTACCAAATCTAAACTAGTGATTACTCCCCTAGCAAGATCTTCCAGACCTGCTTTGAGATCTATTAAAGTTACAGGATAATTTCCAATCCCGTATATTTTTAAATCTCTGGCTATTTTAGAGATAGGACCATCGCATCCTGCTCCCGGTCCCTTATCTCCTATTTTTCCCGCTACTAGGAAGAATATCCCCTCTTTGCTTTGGGTGTAATATTTATGAGGAAGCTTATTCAAAGAAATCTCAGCTCCAGGCAAAGGAGTAGGATCATCTACCGGACAAGTTACTAATCCTCCGCTAAACACAGTTCCTCCAAAATAATCTATAAGAGATGCAGGGGGTTTATCTATCCCTAATGCTTGATGAAGCCCTATATTGGTTGAATCAGCATCTAATACACAAACATCGTATCCGTACTTTCTGAGAGCTTTAGCCAATAAGACCGTAATAGTGCTTTTTCCACTTCCTCCTTTCCCCAGTATTCCTATTTTTTTACCAGCGAGTTTTTTATTTTCCCGTCTATTCATTTTTAATCGAGCAGATATTACAGCGGCATTATTTAAATATGACAATTGTAATATTACGATGGTGAATAGCTTGCTACTACCTTGCGAAGAAAGTGCGAGGTTCATTCTGCCAGCCGTAAAGAGGGGAATTGTCAGAGTGTTACACGAGAAATTTCATCTGAAGCAAGCCGAAATTGCGAGCCTTTTGAAGATCTCTCAACCAAGCGTGAGCCATTTCCTTAAAGGAATAAGAGGAAAAGCGCTAGACGTGCTTAGCATCGATCCTGAAATAAGGAACGCTATTGAAAGATTTAGCTCAGCGCTAGTAAAAAAAGATCTCTCTAATCTAGAGATATGTCATGGAATTTGCAATATATGTTTACTAATTAGGCAGAGAGGTTATGTTTCAGGAATTCGCAACTATAATGTAGTTAGTTCTAAAAAAGGAATATCGTTCTCCTAGAGTGCAAAAATGTCATAGAAGGTCCATGAAATTGTTCCAGATCTTTGTTCATCTACGAACGGGGAATATATCTGGAAGAGAAAGGTGTAAAAGTAGGTTATACAGGTGCGATGGAGAACGCGCATAAGGGGGGTGAAGATGAAGGTTACCATTATTTATGATAATACCGCTTTCAGAAAAGATCTTCAAGCTGATTGGGGTTTCTCTACACTTGTAGAAGCTAAGGGAAGAAAAATCCTTTTTGATACCGGAACAAACGGAAGGATTTTGCTTTCAAATATGCAAAAACTTAAAATAAATCCAAAAGAAATAGGAGATGTTTTTATCTCTCATCTCCACTGGGATCATATAGGCGGATTGTCATCTTTTCTTCGCTTAAATAATCAAGTAAAACTCTGGATTCCTTCTTATTTCTCTGAAGCAAAGAATGCAAGGGAGGTCATTGAAGTTAAAAAGCCTACAAAGCTTTACGAAGGGATTTACTCTACAGGTGAGCTTGAGGGAATAGAACAATTCCTCTGCGTTGAGACAGAAAAAGGTATTGTAATCGTAGCAGGATGCTCTCACCCAAGGATGGAGCATATTCTTAAAACAGCTTCTCAATTTGGCAGAGTTTATGGTATTATAGGGGGGTTGCATGGGACTAGGCCTGAATCCTTGAAAGACTTGGATTTGATTTGTCCTACTCACTGCACTCGATATAAATTAAAGATAAGATCTCTTTATCCAGAGAAATATATCGAGGGAGGAGCAGGAAAGATAATTGAAATTAGATAAAAGGTATCCTCGATTTGCAATTCGCCTAACAGCGGGTAAAAGGCAAATCAAAGATTTCCCCAAATTGCCTTCGGCAACTTCCTTTATCCACAAATCATGTCTAATTCCGCCGCCTTCCCTAAAAGAAAAATTATTAACCATGATAATTGTAGTGATAATATGGCCAAAGAATCTGATATTTTAAAAATAGTGAAAGAAGATATATTAGAAGTACTTGGCAGGGAGAATAAAAGAATCCCTTTGAAATCTATGAAACTAGAAGTTACTGTTTCTCCTTCTTTCGTGTCTAAAGCAATAAAGGAACTTAAAGAAGAGGGTTTGGTTAAAGTTTCTTCAGAAAATAAATCTCAAAGAAAGTATATACAACTGACGAAGGAAGGGCAAGTTAATGCAAATGTTATTATCAAAAAGCATTCTGTTCTTGAAAACTATTTTAAGCAAAGAAGGAGCGATGAAGAAGCAATTAAGGCAGCTAATATTCTAGAGCATTATATTTCTATAGAAGTTATTGATACCATCAAAAAACTATCAACTTTCAAAAAGAAAGGCGTTCCTTTAACAGAATTCAAACAAGAAGAAGGTTTAATTATAGATATTAACGCTAACATTAGATTATTTGAGAGATTGGTTAGTATGGGAATACATCCAGGAGAAAAAATAGAAATAATAAATGAAATCCCGAATTGTATTGTTGTTGTAGTGAAAAATAAAAAATTTGTTTTAGATAAAGATATAGCGAAACAAATTGAGGTAATAAAGTATGAAAAGTCTTAAAATATTATTAATCGGTCAGCCAAACGTAGGAAAATCTTCTTTACTTAATGCAATAGTTGGTCCAAGAGTTACGGTATCCAATTACCCTGGAACTACTGTTGAAGTGACTAAAGCCAAAAAGAAGATTAACAATACAGAAATTGAGTTTGTGGATACTCCAGGGATATATTCTATTTCTGATAGAAGTGAAGAAGAGAAAGTTACTAAAAGGGTTTTGTTTGAAGAAGAGGCAGATGGAGCAATAGTAATTGCCGATGCAATCTCTCTCGAGAGAAGTCTTTACATGGCTTTGCAGATCCTAGAGGCAAAAATACCCACTATTATGGCTTTAAATTTTGTAGAAGATGCTAAGAAAAGGGGAATAGAAATTGATTGCGAAAAACTAGAAAAAATTCTTCATATTCCTGTAATTCCCATAAATCCTCTAACAAAAAAAGGAATAGACAGGATTGTAGACGCAGTTTTAAAAATTAAAAAAAAATACCAAAGAGAACTTTCATTGTTAGATATGATGATCACATAGAAAAGGCAATAAATAAAATATCATCACAGATAAAAGAAACTTCTATACCAAAGAGGTTTATAGCACTAAGGGTTTTGGAAGGAGATGAACATTTTTATAAATATTTGAAGGACGAGAGGGCAATCGAAGAGGCTAAAGAAAACTTAAAAGATCATCCAAAAGTTGCAGAAGATATATCCATAACTAGGTATGGTACAGCTTCATTCATAGCAGAAAAAGTTACTCAGATAACTTCCTTAAGAAAAGAAAAAATAAGAGGAAAGACCGACCGAGTCCTCTTGCATAAAGTCTGGGGCCCACTTATTGCTGGCCTATTCCTTCTTTCCATCTTCGGAATACTTTTATACCTTGGCAATTTGATACAAGGAGCCCTTATGGATTTGACTGAGAGCCTTTTATCGTCCTTTGGCGCAGTAGAACCTTCTATTATTACTACGATAATAGCTCAAGGTTTAACCGGACTTGTAGCAGGTGTTTCTATTGCTTTGCCTTATGTATTTTTATTTTATTTACTTCTGGGATTACTAGAAGACATAGGACTTCTTTCAAGATTTATTGTTAATATAGAAAGGTTTTTGAGAAAATTAGGTTTGCCCGGGAAATCATTTATTCCTTTAATATTAGGCTTGGGATGTACCGCACCAGCAACTAGGGCTACTAGAGTCTTGTCATCTAAGAAAGAGCAATTCCATACTGCTTCACTACTTGCTTTCATACCTTGTTCCTCAAGAACTGCAATAATAATGGGGATAGTTGGATTTTATGGAGGTATAAAGCTAGCTTTTTCTGTTTTTGTTACTTTGCTCGTTGCAGGTTTAATCTGGGCCTTTGGGATAAAAAGAATTATCCACATAAAGAGTGAACCTTTGCTTTTAGAACTGCCTCCCTACAGAAGACCTTTGATTAAAAATGTTCTTGCTAAAAGCTGGATTAGGATGAAAGATTTTGTGTATATAGTTATCCCCCTATTAGCACTTGGAGGAATTGCTTATGGTATTCTGGATCTAACAGACCTTACCACCATTATACTGAAGCCCCTTTCACCGATCGCTATCTGGTTAGGATTACCTACTCTAACCATTATCCCTCTGGTCTTTGGTTTTTTGCAGAAGGATTTAACTGGGGCAATGCTTATGTCAGTCCTTGGCAGTAAAATATCTTTAATGTTAACTCCAATTCAAATATACACATTTGGCATAGCAACCACCATTGGGATTCCATGTATAATTGCTTTAGGGGTACTTATCAAAGAATTCGGATTTAAAAAAGCAGTAGCTTTGACGATAACTTCAATGATTTATGGTCTTTTATTTGCTGGTTTAGTTTGGAGGATAATTTCATTTTTGAAAATAGCCTAAAAAGATTTTTCAGCTGGGCTCCGTGAACTCTCCTCATTAGTGCTTCTCTCCTACTCATCGTACGCGCGTCAGATAGGTTATATGTTACAACAGACATTAAGAAACTATTTGAAAGAGTATGAATTAGACATCCAAGCTGCTATGATAGTAACACAGGTACTTGTCAACGAGGATGATCCAGATTTCCAAGATCCCTCGAAACCAGTAGGTTCGTTTTACACTAAACGAGAAGCTGAAAGGTTTAAATGATGGCACCATCGATATCGTTGTCAACGACCACGCACCATATACAAAAGAGGAGAAGGATCCAGGATGGATCGACATCTGGAAAGCATATGCAGGGGGTCCACAACTCGAGACGATGCTTCCACTCTTACTGACTCAAGTGAACTTGGGGAGAATTTCTCTTATGAGATTTGCCGAGATTACTTCCAAATCGGTAGCCAAGATCTTTGGCGTCTATCCAAAAAAGGAACTATACAAATAGGCTCTGACGCAGATCTTGTCGTAGTGGATCCCAAGAAAGAGAAGACGATAAGAGCCGAAAAATGTACAGCAAAGCCAGAGATCTCTATGTATATGATGGGTTGAAAGTTAGGGGTATACCCGTATTAACGATGGTCAGGGGTGAAGTAGTCATGGAAAATGGAGAAGTAGTGGGAAAACCGGGGTATGGAACCTTCGTGGAGCCACTAAAATAGTGCGTGCTGGGCTGTTTAGAAATTAAGTAGTTTGTTTGGCGCGCGCCGAATTGTTAAAAACTAATGCCTTTCACGGCGCTGAACGCGCAGAGGAGAGTATATTGAGATATCATGAATTTAAAACAGAATTCGTTAGAAGGTTTTTTTATCCGGAATTCTGCTTTTTATGGCTATAATCTCGCAAAGAATAATTCTAAATACAAAAATAGCCTTCCTACTTTACGCACTTGCTTCAATAATATCAGGTTATCGATTAGTATTGGAGGCTGGAAGGGAGCTCATTTACAAAAGTAGATTTGATGTAGAACTCCTTGTTGTAACAGCAGGAATAGGAGCTTTCTTAATAGGTGAAGTTGAGGAAGGGGCTGCTGTGATTTTTCTTTTCTCTATTGCAAGCTTCTTGGAGAGATATACAAGTTACAGGGCCAGAAAGTCAATTAGAGATCTAATGGAGACCTCTCCTGAGAAAGCGGTTATTAAGAAGAAGGGGATCGAGGCCATTGTTCCAGTAGAAGAGGTTGAATTGGGAGATATAGTAATCTGTAGACCAGGAGATAAGATACCACTTGATGGAATCATAGTAAAGGGCAGATCCTCAGTTAATGAGGCTCCTCTTACTGGAGAATCTATTCCTGTAGAGAAAAAGCCTGGAGACATGGTATACGCTGGAACGCTGAATATAGATGGTTACTTAGGGATAAGGGTAATCAAGAAAAAGCATGATACAGTCCTTGCTAGAGTACTTGAGCTGGTAGAGCAGTACAGTAAAAGCAAGTCCAGGTACGAGCGGTTTACTGAGAAATTCTCTACCTACTATACTCCATCTGTTATAGCGCTTGCTATTCTTTCCATAGCTGTTCCAGCTCTAAGGTACGGCACACTTCAGGCATCTTGGATTTATAGATCGCTCTCTTTCCTCGTAATTTCATGTCCTTGTGCACTTGCTATTTCAATCCCTGTATCTATGGTATCCGCCTTGACTAATGCAACAAGAAGGGGCATTCTGATTAAAGGAAGTCGATATCTTGAGACTGTTGCTTCAACAGAGGTGTTCGCGTTTGACAAAACAGGAACTCTTACCAAAGGTGAATTAGAGGTAACAGATGTGATACCTCTGAAAGATGGCATCTCTCCTGAAGGCTTGTTGAGAATAGCTGCTTCCCTAGAAAGCAGATCTGAACATCCGATTGCAAAGGCAATTGTTGAGAAGGCAAGGAAAGATGGGATAGAGTTCGTTGAGCCTGACAGTTTCATTGCTCACATCGGAATGGGCGTCTCTGGCAAGATAGATGGTACTTGGTATGCTATGGGATCTGAGACGATGATTAAGGGATCCAACTCAGATTATGAGAAAATTGTCTCTAAACTCAGATCTGGAGGAAAAACGTGCGTTTTTGTGATGGATAAAGAGGGACTGGTTGGTGTTATAGGCCTTAGAGATGCGCTAAGAGCAGAAATAATTCCTCTATTAAGCAGGTTGAGGGAGCTAGGGCTGAAAACTCTTATGCTGACAGGCGATAACGAGAATACAGCCAAGGCTATAGCAAGAGAAATAGGAATAGAGATCTTTAGAGCGAACTTATTGCCAGAAGACAAGGTAAACGTGATTGAAAAGCTTACAAAAAAGGGTATCGTTACCACAATGATTGGTGATGGTATCAATGATGCTCCAGCCTTAGCGAGATCATCGGTAGGCATTGTGATGGGTGGAATAGGCAGTGATGCTGCCATAGAGGCTGGAGACATAGTTTTGCTTAGGGATAACATAGGAAAGCTTTCATACTTAATAGACTTAAGCAGGGAAACCGTGGGTGTAGTAAAGCAGAACATCATAGCATCGGTCACAATTAAGCTTGCTCTTGCGTTATTGGCTGCTCTGGGCAAGGTACCCTTGTGGGTTGCTGTTGGTGTTGGGGATGTAGGATTGTCGCTTGTGGTAACCTTGAATGCGATAAGGCTCTTGTTTTTCGAGGGAGAACATTTGAAAATACAGGGAACATTACAATGTAAAGGAAAAATCATTGGAAAAGGGAATAATTAAAGAAACATTGGCCGAGGGAAAGTGAGACATATTTAAACATGTGGGAGATGTTAATATAGAAATGAAGGTAAGGTTCAAACTGTTCTCCATCTTCAGAGAGGAAGCAGGTACTTCTGAAATTGAAGTGCTACTTCCTGATGGAGCAACGATCTTAGATGCTGTAAAAGAACTAGCAAGTGTTAAACCTAGGCTAAAAGAAAGATTGCTAAACGGAGATGGGACACTAAAGAGAGGGTTTCATCTAATGAGGGATGAAAGATGGCCTAAACCAGACGAGAAGGTTAGAGATGGAGATCTTATTGTCATATTCCCGCCAGTAGGCGGCGGCTAGGTAAAGATCATTTTATAATCCCAGTTTAACATCAAATCTTAATCAGGTATGCGTATTCTCATTCCATCGAACGCAAATTTGACATTATACTCGCTATATTTCTGCTCTAGTTGCTTGTACTCATCGAAGCTCTTGCCCCACTCCTCTTCTATGTGGGTTATTATCAATTCCTTTGCATGCAGTCTATTAGACAGTTCTAGGACTTTCTTTTAGGGAGAAGAGTTCCTTTCTTAACACGTTACCTTCTGGAATGAATAATCCCTCTTTCAAAGGTCCCTCAGGGAAGACATTTCCTACTATCAGAAGGTCTGGCTCCCTTAGCAAATCGCCCTCAGGGAATGGTTTTGAGTCGCAAGGGGCATAAATCACTTTTTTACTGCCCTCTTCAATGATAAAAACAGTAGATATCTCATTCGGGCTTGATTGGACCATGAGAGGTGTTATAAGTAGGTTTCTAATTTTCATAGGCTTTCCATTCTTTAGCTCAAGAGTTTCTATCAAGCCCATTCTCTCATAGAAACAGAAGAATGATCCATGTTTGTTTCTTATAGCTCTTAGGTCTTCCATTACCTCCTCTAAAGCGCATATTTTGACCTTTTTAGCTGGCTTTTCTTTCTTCACGAATTTCCCAAGCCAGAACATGTACATCCTTTCGACTATTCTCATGCCAAGCGTGTGGTCTGGGTGCCAATGGGTGTAAAATATGTAGTCAATTGAGTCAATTCCTTCCCTGTTCAGCTGTATTGCGATCTCCTCGGGAGTATCAAAGAGGATGTTGGGACCTGGGATGAACAGAGATGAGCCTGTGCGAGCATATGTAACCCCTTTCTTTCTAGCTTCAACACAAACCCTGCACTTGCATCCTGGTCTGGGGATAGGAGTTACTCCTCCTTAGTGATGTGATAGATTCCATAGTAGAGGTTGCTAAGAAGAAGTGTTCTCAAGCTTATCCCGTCATGGCCTCAACTGGTCCATGGCCGTACGAAGTCTTTCAGCCAAAAGCCATAGAGCAATGGTTGATCAAGTTTTACTGTCCATGGAAAGACTCCATCTGTCAGTACCCATGGGACCATGGCAAGATCTCCTTCGAAGATCCGCCTGGTGAGGTAATGTTTCTCCCAGATTTTATGCCATTAGAATTGAACTGGAGCATCTCACCAGCTGAAGCCTTATCAATTGCTCTAAATGCTGGAGGGAAGTCCTTTATTGAAGGTGAATCTAAGCCAGTGCGCATTTCAATGCACCTCTTAAGCAGAGAATTGGCCATCTACTACAGGATGATTTCAAAAGGAGACGTTCCTGAAGTGACCTCAGATTATGTTTGGATCGTTGTATTTTCTACGGGCGGTCCAAGCGAGAAGTTCAAGGTTTATATAGACGCTAAGAACGGGACGGTGCTAAAGGCAGTGAAATACTAGGCTACGAAAAAGGATAGCAGATTATTTGAATCCCATCAGCCCAGGATCTTCTTAAGTTGAGTTTCAGGACCCCCCATCACATAATGAGCCCTAGAGGCCAAGTTCTTTCTTACTAAATTTTTTAGGTAATTTAACCCAGAAATTATCAGATATGACAAAGATTAGGCTGTTAGAAATCCCTCATTCAGTTTGCAAGTATACATGCATGGTTAATGGAATCAAAGATGTTTATGAATGGAAGACTGGTCAAAAGCTGCCTTGCGAGCTAATGATGATCTCGAGTGGGATGGCTGGCTTTTACTACATAAAGAACAAGAGATTAAAACCTCCTATCATGGTATTTTGGGGCCCTTCACTTAGGGTTCAATATAGGAACTTAAAGGAGATCTTTGGAATCGATGTGCAAATAAGGAATGAGGGAAAAAGCTTCGATAAAGCCATGGAAATATTGAAGAGAAACATTGACGAAGGAAATCCCGCCATAATAGGTCCACTTGATATGTTCTACCTTGAATACCATGATTTCTTCATGAAGGTACATGCAACAGCACACTTCGTCCTTGTAGTGGGATATGATGACTCTGCAAAGAGAATATACCTCTATGACTGCGATTATGAGGGATTGAAGGGTTTAAGTTATGAAAATCTAATGCAAGCATGGAAAACTGACGAGAAAGGATATCTAAGAAGGAACTCAGTAATAGCTTTCTCAATTCCGAGAGAGGTCAAGAGTTTTGACGAACTTATTGAAAGAGCTTTATTACATAAAGCCAATCAGATGCTAAGTCCACCTATCAGAAACTTTGGAATTCCTGGAATTAGAAAGCTTTCTGAGGAATTTTTGGGTTGGGAAAGCCTGATGGACGAGGAGAGTTACGTGCTTGCTCTTCAAAACCTAGTGATGTTCGCCAACGTTCCACCAACTCTAAGCAAGGAGGTAGACAACTTCACAGCTAGGCGAAGAGAATTCTCTCATCTTTTAAGGGAGCTATCGAACATTACCAATAATCCTAAACTTAAGCAGATATCGCATTATTTTTATGAATCTGGTCAGTTAATAAGGAAAGTTTGTCACATAATCATAAATTATCTCGACCGTAAAGAGGATAAAAGGGAGGAGATACCTGAGCTGTTATTATCGCTAGCAGATATAGAAGAGAGGGCATATAACTTAATAAAAGGAATTTATCCATAGTAAAAGTCCAAATATAAGTAACATTAGAAGGCAGGGTGATCAATTACATAATGAGACCTCTGACTTGCTCTTCTCAGAAAAACTATCTTATATTCCGAAGAAGCTCCTTTTTCTGATCTAATCGATTTAGAGATTGGATACGATCAAGAAGTTGGTTGATCTGCCTGTTTATCTTTCCCTTAATGAGTGGGTAAAATGGCCTGAGGTAAGTAGGAAGGGCTTTGCCTTTACTTATTTCTATGAGATCCCTTGGAACATCAACATAAACTCCACGATCCCTAATGAAATCAAAACCTCTAATAAGGGCATTTTCTTCACCATTCCACTCATTAGGTTGAAAAATTGGTTTTAAGTCCTTATCTATAGTTGAATCAGTAACAATCCATTTACCTAGATAAATCTCTGCAGCTACATGATGTAATTCAGCATTGCGAAACTTATGCCTTCTCTCCTTGAATAGCAACTCATTAATGGCCTTAATAACTTCATCTGAGAACTTAATTATCCAGTAATGAAATCTAGCAGGAATTCCAAGATTTCTGCAAAGAGCAACCTGAAGTATTGCCTTATTAACACATATCTGGGGCTCTCCCTTTCTCTTCAACACTTCAGAAGCCCTATAAATTCGAGAAGCTCCCCACTTTATGTCTCTTACTAGATAGAAAATAGCTACCGCAGCTTCTCTCTTATTTCTTGAGTTTTCTTCTAACTCTTTACATAGTTTGAGCAAATCAGGTGAACTATCAACGTGCTCGGTCTCTTCAAGGTACTGCCTGTACTTTTGAATTTTGAACAATTCATTCCGATTTAGAGAGAATTTACCAATAAATTCGATGGATTCTGGCCGACACATGAAGGCAGCTTGAATACCAATAGCATTTCTATATGAGTTTGGGCATGACCTCTTCAACAAATAATTTAGCACCTAGCGAGCTTGGAAAATCGAGAAATCTAAGAATTATGTATTCAACCCCCATGTCAATGTATTCTTTTAATTTACTCGTAGCCTGTTCTGGCGAACCAATGATCATCTCCTCTAAGCCTATTACCTTTGCGAATAGACTATTTTTGGCCATTCTAATTGCTTCATTTTTGTTCTTAGCGATAGCCGCACATCCAACCCATGTCTTCTTAATTTCATCATAATCCCTCCCCACTCTAGAACAATGATCTTTAAGCACCCTTAGCTTGTGCTGATATACCTCTGGAGTTTTATTTGGGATGTTCCACCAGTCAGCATATAGAGCCACGATCCTTAGAGTTAGCTTCTCTCCTCCACCTCCTATCATTATTGGTGGAGGAGGTCTTGGCTTTGGCTCGCAGTATGCGCCTTCAATCCTGTAGTATTTACCTTCGAACGTCACAATGTCCTCGTTCCACATCCTCCTAATTATCTGAACTGCTTCCTCAAGCTGCTTAATTCTAGTCACGGCCGTAGGAAATTCGTAACCATAAGCACGATATTCGTCTTCCTTCCACCCAGCCCCAATGCCTAGGATGAACCTACCGTTTGATAGAACTTGAAGAGTGGCACCCATTTTAGCCAATAAAGCAGGATTACGGTAGGAGTTGCACAGTACGATTGTTCCGAAGTCAAGCTTTTTGAATAACCCAGCTAAATAGCATAGAGTTGTCCAGCATTCTAGAGTATCTGTTTTTGGAGATACAAAACCTGCCCAAGGTATAAAATGATCGGATATCCATGCTGAATCAAAGTCTTCCTCAATTTCTCTCAGATTTCTGAATATCTGATCAACGAAGTCTTTAGTCCTACTTCCGTTAACCGGGAAACTTGGAATCCTCCAACCAAATTTTACCTCTCTCATTTATACCTCTTATTTTGATGCTGCCTGATGCTTATCAATTCTGAGTTCCGCTATTCAACCACTTGCTGTAATGATGGGCATTAACAAGTCTTGCTTATACTCATTTTGTATAAGCAGCTTGGATATTGAAAAGAGCATCTTAACATATAGACATTGGCCATCACTCTTGATTAAGTGCAGATGTAGTAGGCAAAGAGCGTAAGAACTAAGGCTATTATTCCCCCAGCCAGTATCTCTAGCTCATCATGGGCTTTAACTCTAAGCCTAATACTAGCCACTAATGGCGTTAACAAGAGCATATATATCCCCTCCTTTAACCCAAGAAGGAGTAATATCGTGCCAGGTCCAACGATTCCGGCCCTGTGAACGCTCCCTTTCATATAAAAGGCGTTAATTATAGCAACTCCTAAAGTAACGATTCCATACGATAAAGTTACAAATTCCATAATCCAAAAGTGCTTTGAATGAAAGAAAGTAAACCCAAGAAAATAGCTAAAAATAGCTAGCATTAGAAGGGGCGTCCTCCTGGCTTGATCGGTTACATTTAAATCGGTTCTTTTCATAGCTGCAAGCAGTATAACGGGCAGAACTGGCCCTATTACAATACTAAATAGAGCAACTAACCAATCATTGATGTTGCTATTTCCTTTCAACACGGCAAGAACTGTCACAAGCGCCATGACTGTTGGTGAAAGTAAAATCGCCAGTACATCATATTTTCTCATAAGCTTCATTCCCTTAATGGCTCTCTATTTATTCTTGGCAGGATGATATCTCTGATAAATGCTAGGGAACTCAATTTTAATATGGTCATTCAGTCCGAACTTTTCTTCTTCCCTTAGATGTAAGTACCTATAGAGGAGAGATCTCTTAATGAGCAGACATATTAATAGAAAGGTTCAAAAAGAATTAAAACCTTCAGCAGGAGATTGTAGCGATGATCCACGAGCTGGACGAATTAATTCTTGGAAACATGATAATAGCGAAGGGTGTGTATGGGTTTCACCTGAGGGTTGAAAATGCCCCCGGTGTTGCGGCTAGCATATCACAAGCGGCTTTTAAGAAAGGAGTTAACATAGTCAGCTTTATTCCATCAATAAGTAGTCCCAATGCAGAGTCTGCCAGCATCTTTCTCGCTGTAGATTTCTATGGTAAGACAGTAAGTCCCACAGATTTTCTGAACGACTTAAAGAACACTCCTGGAGTGATTGATGTACAGCTGATTTCACCAAAGGCAAAAGGAAGTGTTATAGTTGATGAACACTTCTTCCCTTTAGTATTCAGCGATAGCAGAGTCATATTGTTTGGATTAGCAAGTCTTTCAGTGTTATTTGGGGAAGCCAGAAAGGTATTCAACCCGGGAGCAATAGAATCCCTCCTATATCACAGCGGATACATGGTAGGAACCAGATTGTTTACTGTGTATGCAGCTAGGATCCCCGATATAACCGGTAGAGAGGCCTTAGAGCTCCTACAGGCATTTTTCCTAGGAGCCGGGTGGGGCAGATCAGAAATCGTTCGAATGTCCGAGCGCTCAATAATAATAAGGTTCCACGACCTGTGGGAATGTGAGGTAATGAAAGGCTGCGTTGAAAAGCCTGCCAGTCAGTATGTAAGAGGAATCTTGGCTGGTTACATGACGCTTGCGCTTAGAAAGATAGTTGAAGTAACTGAACACAAGTGCATTGCCTTACAATCTCCATTCTGCGAGTTCCACCTGAAAATAATGTGAAAGCTTGCTTCTAACATCCACTGCACCTCTCTATCCAATTCTAAGTCAAGGGACATAACAAACCGCTCAGCTTTTGTAAAAAGGAGAAAAGACAGTATATCTTATAATTTTTAAAAGAATCCTGTGTTTTCGTGCGTAAGTTACGCTTATTCTCGTATACCATTTTCCAAACATATTTATTTAGATGAGCCTTACAGCGTTGCGGGAATTCCTTTAGACTTTGATCCTAGTCCTACGCTCAAAAAGCTTACATTAAGTCGATCAAAAGATGCTGACCTTCTTCCTTGATAACACCATATAATCCGCTCCTTGGTGAGATGCCAAAAAGCACAAGAGCTCCATTCAGATCATCTATTACAAGATGCGTTGCAACAAGCCTAGAGATTAGTTCTAAACTAGTCATGCCTTCTCTAGCAAGAAGGACTGCAGGCATATTGTACTCGAATGCTCTGGTAGCCGCATCTGATAAAAAAGAGATGGTTTCCCTAGCTCCAAATTTGCTCTCTATTGCATTGAGATCTATAAACTCTATCACTTCTTTATGTTGGTGTCTTAGGCGTTCATACTCCCGTGTATAATTTATTGCAGTCTCCTCATAAGTTTGTCCCAAAAAGATCGTTTTGAACTCTCCGAATCTCTTTTTAACCGATCTTGCATTCATTCCTATCTCCAAAGGCTTGATGCTTTTTCTGAACTCTGGAGGGGGAAGAAAGCTTGAAAGCATTATTGCTCCTCTGCCTGAGATAATCGTATTCTGTACTATTGTAAATAGCAATGGATAAAAGCGAAGTCCAACTCTTCTGGAAATTTCAAGCAATAAGAATCTCTTCCTCGGTAGACCCTTGCTAATCTCGTCCAGTCCTGGAATTCCGGTCGATATATGCCAGTCATCTAGATCTGGAACAGCTTTCATGGAGCTACGTCTCAGGTCGATAGGGTAAAAAGCACGTGAATCTTCCTTTACAAAGCGTGAATAGATATGTTCTCTGATAGATAGGGGTTCCTCTTAGCTTCTCGAGTTCGATCTCTCTTGCACTTCTCCTCCTAACTAACGGAGGATATGTGCTGCCCATTCCTCCTCCAAAGACCCAGAGATGACGAAGTGTAACAACCCCTTCTGCCATGTACTCTAAAGGCTGCTGACCAAATTCCTCGCTTATGAAAATTAGCCTAGCCTCAGAAGTGTCAATCATGCTTATTAATGCTTTCTCCACTTTTAACCTCTGTTTAGGGTCAAGTTCATTTGCTATTGCATCCCAAGAGTCCAAAACAATGTATCCATCTGTTTTTTGAATTATCTTACCTAGCGTCGTGATAAAAATTCAGCAGTGCTCAACCTTATATCGCTTAAGAGTTTAAAACCAAGCTTTTCTACCGATAGCTCTTCTTCTATCCATGGAAATTGCTTTTCGATCTTTTCTAACGATAGTCTTGTTGAAAGATAGGTGCTCTCTTCCTTCCCAGACATGGCTCTCAATATCTCTAATGCTAGGGTAGTTTTACCTGTTCCAGGTGCTCCTTTTATAAGGAGAGTCACAGAGTCCTCTTTTAAGAATTTTTCCAATTCCGGTGGCAGTCTACCAAGTAGAGAGGCATTATTATTCATTATAGACAGTCATTTCCTAGTTTATTTAAATAAGGCTATAAGATATCTCTATTATCACATTGGCTTGTGATAAAAAGCGGCTCTTTGATTATTTCCTGCTTCCTTATATTTTCAAATATCATATTAAACGAGATAAGAACTCTATCTCCCGTTAGATACTAAGAAAGAAGAAAAAAGAGGTTATAAGGATCTAATGAATTCTTTCCATTTCTTCTACAGGTTCCTCTATTGTGGCATACTTTGGAACGGGAATCACGCCTATAGGTCTTCTAACAAGCCTTCGTGCTCGCTTCAAATCTGCAGGAACGTCTACATCCAGCCAGAAGGATCCTTTGATATCAAGGGATATTACCTTTTTCCTCTCTGCAAGAATCTGTTTTGCATCATTCCATTCCTCTAATCCTAGTTCGATGGCTTCAGCTATCGCGGGGAAGATTGCCGATGTACATGCAAATATCCCGCAATCCACTGCGTTGTAGGGCCAAATTCTTTTTCCTATGGCTACAACCCTTCTTCCAACAAGTCTGACCTTCGTTGCTTCTTGAGGATCTATATGCTTGGGTTTTGAGTCAACAGCTATCACCAAGTCTCCGCCATCGACATTTGGCAGATCCTTAAGACTCCTAGGATCAAATATATGGTCGACAACGGATAACAGAAATCTATTGCTAACATAGTCCTCTGCTTTCAAAACAGAAAGTCCGTTTCCCCTCTTGTAATATGGATTGTAAATGAACTCCACATCTACTCCATGTGTACTTCTATGGTGTGAGAAGAAGGACATAATCTTGTGGGCCTTATATCCGATCACTACAAAGGCTTTCCTTATCCCAAGTTTCTTAAAAGTCCAAAGCGTCCAAGAAAGTAGTGGGGTACCAGCCACTCTTACAAGAGCTTTCGGAATTCCTAAACCTAATCGCTTTCCCAATCCGGCTGCGATTATAACGCCCTCTTTTATTCTCATTCTTATCACCCCGAAAAATTAATGAGATAAGAGAATTTTGTACAATTTTGACAGAGCAAAGTTTATTGGCAAAGACGCGTGCATTGCACGCGTCTAAAAAGTAAGTTAACCTGTTCTTATCTCACCTATTCCTACATTAGGAAGAAAAGACTTCCCCATTTATTAACTTTTATCAGCTCTTTGATTATTTAAATGAGAGAATGTATTTCTATGCTACTGCAACTTTAGGCCTAGAAGACGTCGTTGCTAGGGAGATAGAGGAGCTTGCAGGCGTGAAATGTGAAGTTGACGTTAATAAAGTGTTCTTTAAGGGAGATCTTGAACTGATACCGAAACTCAATTATCTCTCCAGGTGTGCAAATAGAATCTTTATCATGCTTCTAAGAGAGAAGTTTAACAATCTAGATGAGATTTATTCCCTTTCTAGAAGTATAAGCTTTTCAGATTACATAGAACCGGACCAAACTTTTGCTGTAAGGGCAACTAGGCACGGTGCCCATTACTTCACCAGCATAGATGTTGCGAAGATGGTGGGCCAGGCAATAATAGATTCCTATTTGGATGAGAAGGGATTTATGCTGAAGGTTGATCTAGAGAATCCTGAAATAGAGGTTCAAGCCCTTGTCAGGGACGATGAGATAATCTTAGGAATTAATACGTCAGGTGAGGCTCTTTCAAAGAGAGGATATAGGGTGTACCAGCATCCTGCACCCATAAAGCCGAACATGGCCTGTTGTCTTTTGAGACTTTCCGGTTGGATGCCTGAAAGATCTCTGATAGATCCTATGTGTGGTGGAGGAACTATTCTGATAGAAGCCGCCTTGATGGCCAGAAACGTACCTCCAGGCAGCTTTAGAAAGGTCTTTGCTTTTGAAAAACTTCGTTTCTTGGATCCTTCTCTTTTTTCTGAAGTAAAAGAACTAGCAGCAGCAAAGGTGAACAATAATAGATATGAGATATGGGGAATTGAGAAATACAGGAAACACGTCCAAGGAGCCATCAAGAACGCTAAGAGTGCTGGTGTTCCAGATACTATAAGCATTGTACAGGGAGATGCAACGAGATGGGACTACAAGCCGAAGCCAGAGTTTATCGTCACAAATCCTCCTTATGGGTTGAGAATTGCGAATAAAAAGGCCACCTTGAAGCTTTATAGGGGTCTCTCTCAACGCATAAAAGAACTTGAAGGAACCACGATGGTTCTTATCGTTGGAAACAATTGGTTTGAGGAGATTTTTCAACTGAAGCCTGTTGAGAAGAGAGAAGTCCTTTACGGAAACTTAAGGTGTTTTGTCCTCAAGTATATAATCTGATCGGCTTATTTGGTTGAGTAATAGTTTTTAACGTCATCTAATAGGTAGGTTATAATGCAGGGGCTATTAATAACTGGGATTGCAGGATCAGGGAAAACTACGCTTACAAAAAATTATGTGAGGTGGCTCAAAAGAGAGCTAAATGCTAGGGTCTATGCCGTAAATCTGGATCCTAGGGTGATCAATCTACCCTATCGAGCAATTTTTGACGCGAGGGAAATCGTTAGAGTCGAAAAATTGATGTCTTCTAATAATGTCTTGGGCCAAATGGTGCTCTAATAAGGGCAACAGAGATTCTTGCTGAGAGAGTTGACGAGCTTATTGATAGGATTTTGAAATTTGAGTTTGATTACCTCGTAATCGACACTCCTGGCCAAATGGAAGTCTTCGCCTTAAGGTGGGCTGGAAGGAAAATAGTTGAGGAATTAAGAAATGTTATGAGCCTGGCTGGGTATTCCTAGGGGATCATGAGCCTGGAAAAGAGCCTATCGATTCAATTACTACTGCTTTCATGTCTAAGATAGTTGAGTTAAAGCTAGGAATTCCAATGGTTCCAGCAGTTAACAAACTAGATTTGTGGAAGGATCTTTCAGTTAGGGAAGCTTGGGAGGCAATTCTTAGAGGAGATATAGAAAAATCCTTTTCTTTTGCTGAGAAGAAGTTCGGAGCTTTATCAGAACTATTAATAGAATTGTCTCGGGCTTTAGCAACCTTTAGCTCTCCTATAAGAGTAATTCCGACATCAGCAACTCAAGCTATAGGATTTGACAGCCTATTTAATACTATTAATGAGGTCTGGTGTGCTTGTGGGGATCTAACCTAGCGTAGGGTTCAAGCCTTTTAGAAGCCTGCGGGCCCATATTCTGTAGGCTGATAACCTTCTCTTTCTCCTTCTTCTCCTTCTTCCTCTTCCCTTGACGTCTCTTCTTCACTCAGTTCTTCTTTTGGTCTCTCTCCAAGAACGCCACTTAACATATCCATTACTTTCTTTGATGTCTTGTTTAACATGATCCTTAAAAGCCCTAAGTTAACCCTGTTGTCTGATAGAACACCTAGGATTCCCTCACCGCAATTTACTAGGAAGATCTTGCCTTCATTAGCCTCTATCGAGATCATTGAAGGCTTTCCAAAATCTATCCCCATAATAGTCTTCTCGCAGGCTGCATAAACTGTTACAGCTGTTGCGCTAAAAAGATCTGGATCTACAGCTTCAGGAAGTTCGCTAACCATCGGTAGACCCTCTGGAGAAATCAGTATGATTCCAGTCACCCCATCCACTGATTTTAAATCCGACAAAATCTTTCTTAATTCCTCCATAATCGACCTAGAATGTTAACGTTAAAATCTAAATAATATTTTGCATCGAACTCAACTATCTGTTGGTTAACTTTAGAATGGCGCTTTGGCATACTTGAACCCTTCTTCCATTAAAAAAGCTGTATAGCCAAAATAAGCTTCCTTTACTTTCTTTCGTTTTTGATCCGCGATGAGATGAGTTCAGTTATGATTCTGGCCCAGCTATCTGGATCTCTTACCCTAAAGTAGAACCTGTTCTTTCGCCAAGTCCCAGTTTCTAGGGCTATTACAAGCTCCCTTACGCGACCTTCCGCTATACCAACCGAGTAGATCATCGATATTGGAGTTTCAAGGAGGATCTTTGGAACTCTTAGTAGAAGATATTTCCTTCCCTCTTTTGCAAAAAATATCCTCCTATTCGTTAAAATTAGAGCTCCATTTGGCTCGATCGTCCATCCCTCAAACCCTGTAGAGATCCCCACAGGTCTTTGAGGAGTTCTCTCAATTTTCCCCCTGAAAATCATGATAACACCTGACTCTGCCCTCAAAACTTTTTCTTCAGGCTGAAAAGCCAGGTTTACAATTACTCTATCAGCCAGATCTATTCTCGACATCCCAATCCCTCAGTTTTCTACCATGCAGGACAAACAAACGAGTTAGCTGATATGAGACATCGTATATGAATATGAATACCCAAAATTCGAAATAATAAGTATATAAGGAAAAGAGCAAGGTGGTAAGCTCCAGAAACGGTCTCATTTTGAAGAACTTACCAAGGAAACCAGTTAGCTTTCCTGAATCTGCTAAATCGCTTGCAATCTCGTCTAAAAGAGCTGTTATGAGGAAAAACATAAACAAAGGCCAATTTACTGGAGGAATTCCCAGAATTAACGTTCCTGCTAGAGCAGTTCCAACCCCTATGCCATGTGAAAAGCTGTCGATCTTTCCCGTCGCTATAACTGCAATTATGACAGCAAGGATGAGTGAGGAGAGAATTACTACATTTCTTATGGTATATACCATGATTAGTCCGTAAAATAGTGCAAGCAGACAGCCCATTCCCCGTAAATCTATGTCATTATCGACTTCTAAGTCAACAAGCTTTGTTAAAAATCCGAGAGAAAGGGCTGCTATAACTATAAGAGATAGGTTTACCAATCCCATTCCCTCATAAAAGAATTCTTAAGTCCTTGAAGACCTTAGCCATCATTAAGGGGAATATTATTACTGCATCACCGTACACTGTAACATGGCTTGCTGTTTCCCTTAGCTTCCCCCAAGATATTGCTTCCTTAGCCCTTGCTCCTGAAAGAGAGCCATCCCAAGGTACTGCTGTTGTTATGTAGACAGCATAATCCAAACCTCCTCTTAAGAGATTTACTCCGATTGTGTAATGCTTAGCTATGCCTCCTCCTAGTATCATGGCTCCAGTTTTTTCAGCCTCAAAAACTATGTCTGCAAGCTGCTTCATATCTGCTGTCACATCTATTCTAAAATTGGGATTGTCCTGCTTAAAGAAGAAAGCCTGTAGCCCTATTGCAGAATCTGTGATCCCCGGACAGAAAACAGGTATTTCGTTCCTTGAGGCCCAGTATAGGAAAGATCCTTCATCTTTTAAGCTTAATCCAATCTCTTTACAGATTTCAGATGGAGAAACCGTTCCTCCTCTTTCCATAATTTTAATGAAGATAGGATGAATAAGCTGTTCGAGAAGTTCATATCTGTCGTTTGATATCAGGATATTTCCAAGCCTATTAACTCCTGCTTTGTGGAGCTCCGCATCGTTAAGATCAAAACTACCAATTTCATAAGATTTGTAAGCTTTGATAAGGTCATGATCTATCGATCCTCCGGTCGTGATTATGACATTTACAAAATGAGTTCTAGCGAGATCCGCAAAAATTCCTCTAAGTCCAGAAGCAACCATGTTCGCTGTGAAGGCAAGAAAAATGACTGCTTTCTCCTCTTTCATTCTCTTCACCAGTTCTACAGCCTTTCCCAATTCAGTTCCCTGAAATCCAGCATTGCTTATCTGAGAGACAAATTCAGCTACGGTCAATCCAGCTTTGAGCCGTATATCCTTTATTTCCTTATTGTCCATTACCAGAAACACCAGTAAAAGAAGAAGTTTGATCTTAAAACGATACTTCACCCAGCAGTTGGAATAGATATACCTATGTAAATTAGAGGAGATTTATAACCCATTCTATAACTTTATCACAAGTGCTCGTAGGAGCTCCATCTCATCAGCCTTTCAATAAAGGTGTTGGGAATAGATGGGGCTTCTATTTGTTAAGAGATAGATTAACTAGCCCACTCATCCTTTTTCCTGCCAGAAATGTTAAAATAAACAGATCATCTATCGGGTCGCATACAAAAAATTTAGGGACCAAAATGACCTATTGAAGTTTGAACTATTACAGTAGATAGCCCAACAGCATTTAGCACCTCTTTAACCCTTAACATCTCCTCCGGAGTAGGTCTAACCAAGGATCTGTTCCTGAAAGTTGGAAAGTAGTCCAGAACAACTACTTGTAAGTCGGATTTTATGGATGCTATCTTTTCACCAACCTCTAGTAGCTCATCCCAGCCGATTAGAGCCTTATTATAAGGTAAACCAACTCCAATGAAGACTCTTTCTTGATATTGATCAACTAAGTACTTGAGAGCCTCCCATTGGGCCCTCTGATACCTTAAAGCTAGTTCTTTGTCCCTAATTCCCGTAATCTTCATAAAGGTCTCAAGTCTGACCCCTTTCGGTTCCACTCCTATGTCAGTTACTCCTGATTCAATTAGCTCATCGATGTAGTCCCTAGTTAACAGCGTACCGTTACTATCTAGATGGAACCTAGCTTTTTCATCAGGGTTCAGCCTTTTAAGCTCTTTGAAAAAGTCTACAAGCCATTTCCTATTTGTAGTTGGTTCTCCTCCCGAAACAGCCATTCTATCCACTCTATAAACTTTTCTAGCTCTTGTTAAGATGTATGCTGCCTTTTCTGGTGATATCGGTTCTGTGGAGTTATCATAGGTGACTTGATAATTTTGACATTGTGGACACCTAAGGTTGCAGCCAGCAGTCCAGATAGCTACTTCTATGTACCTATCTCCTTTAATCCACCAGGGTGTTGCTTTGCCTCCAACAGAATGAGGGGCGGGACCGTGAACTATCCTAAGAGCCGGAGCCTCTCTGTTAGTGAAGACTTTCATTCCTTCCTTTACAGGGGTAATACAGGCCCTGACAAACTCCCCATTTGCCTCTACAAGGCAAGAGTAGCAACCTCCTAAAGAACAGGGAGCGCTAATCTTTCCCTCTCCAGGAAACACTCCAACCTCATAACCAGAAATTTCTAGAGCTCTTTTTAGTGTGATCGATTTTGGGACCTCATACTGAATACCATCAATACTAATTACAGCAGTTTCATCGGACTTATGGCTGTACGGAGTTCTAGCTTCATATGGGCAAGACCACACACAGATAAAACACCCAACGCAGTCTTTAGGACTAGGGCACAAGCTAACCGTTTTACAAAAATTACAATGATGACATTTTTCTGGATTTAACCTCACCCTTATTATCTCGCTCATCCATGACCACTCTTACTACTCCCTTTAATTAGGTTCGATGAATTGTGGCATCAGTAGATGGGAGTTTATGGCATGATTTTGATAGAAGTACCTGAAAAGTATTTGATTGTTCTGCCACTTCGTTAATGTTCCTTCAACGCTTATTGAAAGCTTTTTCTAGTGCGCTGGTGATCTCTTTGCACCTCTTGGAGGCAGCATCAACAGCTCTCATAACGGAGGATCTTATTCCACTTTCCTCTATATGATAGATACCTTCTATTGTGGTTCCTCCCGGAGTTATAACCATCTCTTTCACCTTTGCTGGGTGTAAGTTGAGATCAAGCACGAGCTTGGCTGTACCAAGCAAGGTTCTAGCAGCACTTCTTAGTGCTATTTCTCTGGAGAGGCCCACTTTTAGTCCAGCATAGGCTAATGCTTCGATGAACGTAGCGGCATAAGCTGGGCCACTCCCACTAAGACCTGTGACAGCATCCATTAAAGACTCGTCTACCCTGGCCGTCTCACCAAACTCAGCTAAAATTCTCTCTGCTAGATTTATGTTTTCCTCACTAACATTATTTGAAATGGAGTAAGCAGTGAAGGATTCTTTGACCATTAAGGCTATATTGGGCATAGCTCTTATTATCTCTGCCTTTGGAGCCACTGATTTAAGGACATCAAGAGTTATGGCAGCAACAAAGGAGATCACTAATTTTCCATCTAACTCATCCGCTATTTCTCTTAAAACGCTCACTGCTTTGTTAGGTTTGACAGCAAGTATGATAACATCGGCTTCCCTTGCTGCTCCAACATTATCAGTGGAAAGCTTTACTCCTAATTTTTCAAGGCCTCTTATCGCATCTATGTGCCTTCTTGTTGCAATTATTTTCCATTTACCGCTTTTTGCAAGAACTTGAGCTGCAGTACTTCCCACTTGCCCGGCTCCTATTATAGCTATGGTCTTATGGCATTCTTTGTCTCCCGCTAACATTAGCAGGGTCCTACCCGGCCAATACTTAACCTATTTGGTCAAGGAAAAAGATCCATTTTTATCATCGAGCATAGCCCGTTAAGGTTACGACATGATTTCGATAAGTTTTCTTCTGCATCATAAGATGTAATTCGGTCATTTTAGGGCAAGAAATGTTAATAGTTTTATTTTCATTCGATTAAGTACAAACTAAATGGATCTCTTTGAGTTTAAACTGCGAGAAAGGTGTTAGCTTTGGAAATAGATGCCGTCGTTAATGGTATTAACCACGAGGTAAGACGGAAGATAATACTGCTGCTCGCAGAAAAAGGTCCAATGAAGTATGGTACTCTTCTCAATGAGCTAGGTATCCAGTCAGGGGTGTTAAATTACCATCTCTCAAAGATGGAGCTTCTCTTAAATAAAAACGAAGAAGGGATTTATTCGCTAAGCGATATGGGAATTTTGGCTTACAGGTTGCTTAACTTTCTTCAGGAGGAGATAAAGAGACCACAAAAGCTGAAAACACCTCAAGCTTCTCCTTGGGCCTTTCTATCGGAGGTTAGCATGAGCCTTTTTGATTTAGGGATGAATCCAAGGAGAGCTTTTACCTATAGAGGTGCTGGAGCTACTCTCGTGTCTTTTTGTATAGGAGTCCTTTTGTTCATTTCCTCCCTTTTTTTAGGAGTTAAAGCACTAATAGAGGTTATTGTGGTCCTTTTAGGAGCGGTTATTTTAGCTATAGGTTTATCTGTTGGCATTTATGGAGTCAAAACCTCTATAATTCCTTTCATGATGAATTTTCTTAGAGCTCAGCTTCCTGAATTGATCCTATTGCTTATAAGAGATCTGCTCTCCTTCCGTTTAATTGCAATTGGAGAGTTAGAATATTCCTTGCTTCTGATAGGGATTAGATACATAATACAGCCAGCATTGGCTCTCTGGACGTTTATCCTTCTTTTGTTTGCTACTAAAGAATCAACAGACCTTGATCTTAGTAAATCCTTTGTCGTTGTAATTCTTACCGTATTAATTCTCAGGATGATGGCTAAACCGCTCGAATTTAATCATGAGATACACGTCATTATGTTCTAGGCGACAATCTGAAGAGGAGGTTGACAGGTTTGACAAGGCATTTAAAATTCAGAGCTCTTATAGGCTAGATGGAACCTAGGGAAATTACGCCTGAGGAAGAGAAAGAGATTAGAGATTACGTGAAGGATAAAGTTCGATGCAATGACATTGCACATGGTTGGGACCATATAGAGTGTGTTGTCAATATTGCTAGAAGAATTGGAGCTAAAGAAGGTGCAAATATGAGGATTCTCATTCCTGCAGCTTATTTCCATGACATTATCCCCAGAAAGGCCGTAACAGAGCATTATAAGCACAGTGAGGCGAGTGCAGAAGAGGCCAGAAGTTTTCTCAGCAAGTTAGGTTTTACAAGCGAGGAAATAGATTTGGTAATCAAGACAATACTCACAGCATCCTATGAAGCCCATGAGAGGGGTATTGAGCCGGATTTGCTGGAAGCTAAGGTTCTTAGAGATGCTGATTTGCTTGACTCCATTGGAGCAAGAGGTATAGCTAGAGTATTTGCATTCGCAGGAGCTTATGGCTGCCCAGAAGGCCTAGGGAGACTCGAATGGGATCCAAAGAATCCTCCTAAACTTAAGATGAACATAAAGGGGCCAGATCCAAGCGCGATATACCACTTTGCCTCAAAACTTCTTTGGTTAAAGGATCTAATCCTTACAAAAGAGGGGAAAAGGTTAGCAAAAGGAAGACATGAGTTCATGATCGAATTTCTGTACAGATATGAGAAGGAAATGGAGGGAATGTTATGAAGAATCGTGCTGAATAAAACTAAAGCTTTATTGTAAGTTCGTTTCGAGGGTTTGAATTTAACTTACGGATTCAACTTATTGTCAAGAATTCTATTCAATAAAGAAATATTCAGAGTGATTAAAAAGAGGTTTCCTAAATATTTCTTGGTCAAAATGGGATTAACAGATTTGCTTGCAGATCTTGGAGCTGTTATAATGAGGTATCTTTCCGATTCAGCGGTAGCTTTCATTCTTGTTATTCTCGCACTGATGTTTCATTGGATTGCGGCTCTATTAGTCATTCTTATGGTAGCTTATGTTTACAAAACTAAAGGGATGACCAAAGAAGGGGAGATTGCTAGAGCTAAACCAAGCACAGATTCTGAGAGCCTTATAATAATCATAGGGGCTGTTATGGTTACCGCGGGAGGATATTGGCTTGTTCAAGAACTAATTGGCCAGAAAATACCTGCTTCCGTAAGCCTTATCTTGATTGGAATTCTTCTAATTGTACTTGGATATTCGGTTAGGGGTGAAAAGAGTGCTTAGGGCATGGATTTTGTTCAAAGCGATTTTCTTTCTCTCCCTAGGGCTTGGATGGTATATCTCGTTAAAGGGAATCTCTTCTCTAACTATCACCATTCCTCTAGCCTTGATCTTCGTTGGAATTGCAGCTATAGCTTATGGTCTGTCAAGGAAAGAAAAGAGGTTCGTTCAAGTCGAGTAGAAGGGTGCTTACCTTGAGTCATAAGACTGCAATAAATCTTGGATGGTTCCTTGTGACTATTGGTCTACTTTTTCTCCTGTATCAACTAGTGCCCTGGGAAGTTCTCACTCCCGAGGATAGGGCCATCATACTGATCTCCTCTGGTCTCATCCTGCTTGGATGTTACTTTGCTCTTGGCTGGGTAGAGAGCTCAATAGGAAAGGAGCTTGTAAGGGCGATCAATACTTTCGTCTCAATTTTAGCTCTCCTTACAATATTGCTTTCTATAACTTACTTCTTCCCACCTTTAGCATTGCTAACACAAATGGGGACAGAGGAGGCTTCTAGAACTGGCCAGACATCGATTTCAGTAGGGGAGATCTCGAAACTGAGTCTTGAAATAGATCTGATAAACGGAAATGTAGTGCTAAAGGGCTATGAGGGGTCTCAAATCCTAATTCAATATGAAATCACAACAAGAGGATTTACCAAAAAGGATGCTCTAAATAAGTTGAATAAAACAGAGGTATACGTCTCAGATAGCGTTGTTGAAGACTTACTAAACGTAAAAATAGGCGTCTCCGGCCCTGAGATTAACAAGGTCTGGACAAAAGTTGACTTAGCAGTTTCCATTCCATCGGATTTAACCTGCGAAATAACATACTCAACTCTTAACGGAAAGTTACAAGTTTTTAACTTATCTGGCTCAAAGCTTTCGGCTGAGATCGCCAACGGTAAGATGGAACTTTCGAACATTTACTTCGATGAAGTTGATGCGGGCCTTACAAATGGAGAGATAAAGGCTTCAGTATCCTCTAAAGATCTAGAGCTTGAAGTTATAAACGGCGAAACTTTCTTAGAAGTAATTGGCAATACCGCTGGTAGGTATTCTATTGATGTGGTTAATGGAAATGTTGTAATAAAATGTAATGTCGATGAAGAAAAGGGATTTGAGTTCGATATAAGCACAATGCATGGAACAGTCGAAATGGGACTAGAAGACTTTGATTTCATAAAGTGGGATGATAGAAAAGGGATAAGAGCTAAGACCCAAGGATATTCCCTTGCCCAGTCAAAGATAGAGGTATTAATTGACGTTGTGAATGGATCCATTGATGTAAGGCCTTGATCCCGTCTTACATCATATCAGCTCCAAAGAAACCACGTAACTCCTTTTGATCTCAGAGACTCTAAAGAGATTGGTTTATCGTCCCATACTCCCATCTCATTTGCAAGCTGCCTTAGCCTAGCGACCCTCTTCTCAACTGATGGGTGGGTTGAAAACAGTTCTAAGAGAGACTCCCCCTTAAGAGGATTCACTATCCACAGATGAGTCGTTCCTGGATTTATTGGCAAGGGAGGGTTGCGCATAACTGCATTCCTTATCTTTATCAGCGCATTTGATAGGGCTATTGGTCTTCCAGTAAGCTTTGCTCCTTCCTCATCTGCCTTATACTCCCTTTCTCTTGAAATAGCCAACCTTATTAGGGCTGCAGCTATTGGAACGAGAATCAAGGATAAGACTACTGCAATAAGCGGAACCGAGTCCCTATCATCTCTTCTCCTGCCTAAGAACAAGCCCCATCTTCCGAAGTATGCCAAATAGCTTATTGCTCCAGCTATTGTAGCTGCCATAGCTGATACGAGAGTGTCCCTATGGAGAACATGTGCAAGCTCGTGGCCAAGCACGGCCTCAATTTCTCTCTCATTTAAGACATTCATCAAACCTTCAGTTACGGCCACTGTAGCATTTTTTGGTCCTCTACCAGTTGCAAAGGCATTGGGAACATGAGCTGGCACTAAGGCTACCTTTGGTTTTGGGATCCCAGCTCTGAGGGCGATGCGTTCAACGATCCTATGCAACATGGGCGCTTCAACCTCAGGTATGAGCTTGGCTCCAGTCATGGTCAGCACGATCTTATCAGAGAATGCATAGGCAAACATATTGAAGAATGCTGACATAATTAGTCCCGCCAGCATCCACTGTGAAGGATTTCCAAAATAATAACCCAGACCAAGCCCCATAGCCATTAAAAGAGCTGTTAAAACCCCCATAAGCATGGCTTCCCTTAGCATTCACCTCACCCTCAAGCTATATCCCTCTAAAGTTCTCATAGTAATAAACAAGGGCATTCTAAAATTTTTCAACCCAGCCGAAATATTAGCATCTGATTGGCGTTAAAATAATTGTGGATAGGCACTTTCGTTTATAAAAATAAGTGACGAAAAGCACATAGGAGAGTTTCATATACTGCTTAAGGTAAACTCATATAAACCATTCAGGACATTGTCTCTTCAAGTTACTAGCAACTTTTCCGTTTAGAAAAACTATCAAATTCGTTTTTTGCTATGATTTCGGCCTTGGCCTAATTTTTCCTAAGTAATTTCTGAAGAAATTGCAGTGATTAAAAAGAGGTGCCACTAAAAATGCATCTTACTCATTAAGGGAATGCATCGATATTAAAAGGGCTGATCTAAATGAGATAGTGAGATGTGCAGAATCTTCTATAGAAGAACTAATGATAGAAGATCTTTCATCAAGGATGCGCTTCAAAGATTCTCTTCGGTGTTCAGAGATTGGGAAAGCGTTATTCTAAACCTCAATTTGGCCTCTAATGAACCCTACCCTTCCACTACTCATCCCGAGGTTTTATCGGGGATTCTCTCCTTCTTTAAAGGAAAAATCTGTGTCAATCGTAGCCGGACCCGCAGTAGATTCGGTAATAAGAAACGAGATTCCTTACTCACATCCACTCAGGCTAGTTGCTAGAAAGTTCGGTTTTGACATAGAAAATCTAAATCTTATGAACACTATTGAAGTGAAAGGAAA
>CAZUBM010000018.1:0-13705 GCA_964618805.1 uncultured Nitrososphaerota archaeon | reverse complement strand
GCAGAAGAGATGGGGATAGGAACTACTAAGTACGAAGCTATTGAGATCTGACCTCCGGGATTCGTAAAGAAGTTAAAGTTACATAGCGAAAAATTAGCTGATGATACAGGAAGAGCTTGTGGAAATTGCTGGACCCATATTATCCGATAGGAAAGTCCAGGATATCATAGTTGGACTGAGATATACGGCTGTTCTTTTAGAAGGAGACACTATAGGCCTTTCTTTCACCCTAAAGGGACCTTTCTTGAGCAAAGAAAAGAAAGATATTTTCACTCGAGAACCAAAAAGGCTTGCTAATCTTCTTTTTTCTACCTCACCCATAGAAGCCTCAATTGGTTTAGCGACGATAAATGCTGCATCCCAGATCTTGGCTTCTCAGATGGATTTTACTGTTTCTAAGAACCTGATAGATGTCCTCAGTCTGAGTAGAGATGACAACATACTGATGGTTGGATTAATGATGCCCTTAGCGTGGGAGCTACATGAGCACATAAATAAAATTTGGGCAGTTGAGGACGGCTTTATAACAAGAGAAGGACCCCCTAATCTTGAGGTAAGACCTTGGTGGGCAATTGATCTGATTTTACACAAGCAAAAGATCTCAGCTCTTTTCATATCAGGCTCGGCCGTTTCTAATAAATCGATAAATCATATTTTAGAACTTGTAAGAAAAGAGCAAAGGCAAAACTGTAAAATAGCATTAGTAGGCCCTTCTGTCCCCGTCTTTCCAGAATTTTGGAGGGAGAAGGGTATTGATGTGTTAGCAGCTTCTTTGATAAGAGATGTAAAGCTTACAACGAAGGTTGTTAAAGTAGGGGGAGGAAGCAGAGAATTATTCAAGAAAGGTTGCTTGAAGAAAGTCTTGATAGATTTAAGGGAAATCTAACAATTTTCGAAAGAAAGACCTATCTAGATTTATACTTTCGTTTGTGATACATATGTGCATAAAATCATCAGTTAAGAAAAACATTAAATTCTAAAGTTGTTTCTAGGATCTTCAATGAAGAGAATATACCTGACTATCTGTCTTGTTTTAGTAGCAACGAGTCTTTTTCCAACTCTTACAGCTTGGAGGGTTAAAGCCTCGCCTGAGACCAAGACTATTCACATAACTTATGATAATACCATTCTTGAGGATTTCCCTGACAAGAACTTCGATACAGAGCCTCCTCCAAACAATCAGCGGCTTTTTGTTGGAAAATACAGTGGAAATCGTCGTCGTACGCTTCTTTATTTTGATCTTAGCGATATACCTCCCGGATCAACGATAATAAGCGCAAAGCTAAAATTATATTTCAGGGCATATCAAACTGGTTTTACAGGAGCCTTTATCAGGGTCCACAGGCTCACGACATCATGGTCTGAGACAAAATCAACTTGGAATATAGCTTCAATGATCTATAATCCTATTCTAGGCATCTGGATTCCACTGCCTTGGAGCAATCCGGGTGGAGATTATGATCCAACGACGCTAGCATCTCTGCACATTAGTCCAGCGGATGTTAATAGCTGGCTAGAAATAGAATTAAAGAATATTGTCCAAGACTTTGTAAACAAAGTTTATCCGAACTATGGGATAATACTTGAGGCTGATACATCATCTAAATACGCATACTTCGACTCCTCAGATGGAAGCAATGGACCTCAGCTGGTGATTGAGTATACTCCTGCAAAAATAGAGTTAACACCTTCCCCAAAATCCCAGACAGTAGTTCAGGGAGGCTCAACATCCTACCAAATCGTTGTCGGAGGTACGTACAAGGGAAACGCTAATGTTAACATAGACTGGATTGCACCCGGTCCCTCTGGCGTTACAGTAACGCCAGATGTACCTAGCGGAGTGGTTCCGTTCGTCCTAACAGTAACTGTTCAAACATCTGCTGCAACGGATCCTGGAGACTACAAGCTCAGGGTAGAGCTTCAGGGAACAGAAGGTTCTCCAGCACCATCCAATGCTGTGATCTTAGAATTGCATGTAGAACCTCCTGTAACCCCAGACTTTAGTTTGGTTGTAATCCCTGGGAGTCAAAAAGTTAATCAAGGAGGAAGCGTAGAATTTACTGTTGATTTAACTGCTTCAGGAGGATTTTCGAAACCAGTAACTCTCTCAGTATCTGGGCTTCCTCCAGGAGCAAGCCATAGCTTCAGTTTGAATAACCAAGTTCCCGATTTCTCTTCAATTTTGAGCATCTCGGTTTCTCCCACTACGCCTCTAGGAACTTACACAATTACTGTCACTGGTTCTGGAGGCGGAAAAACTCACGACTATCCTGTCACTCTAGAAGTAATAGAAGCCACTGGGTTCAATGTGAAAGTAGAACCCTCTTCGCAGACAGCACAACAGGGAGAATCTGTAGATTATACAGTCCATGTAGTAGGAACAGGGGGCTTCAGCAAACCTGTTACACTGGCGATAACAGGACTTCCTCCAGGAGCAGCAATAAGCGCCACAGCAAATTCTCTGCCTCCTGACTATGATTCAACCATAACGATTCAACTAGCTGCTGATACACCAACAAAAACTTATACAATGTACATTATAGCGACGGGAGGTGGTCTGTCGGTCAAATCAAATGCCTTCATCTTAACCGTGACACCAGCAGGGCCCTCACCTACTCCAACAGCCACACCTACCCCGACTCCAACTCCGGCTCCCACTAAATTCGACTTTGAGGTATCTGTTACCCCCAAGAGTCTTACTTTACCGGCTTCTGGCTCAGGTTCAGTAGTTGTTCAACTCACGCTCACCTCAGGAACTAGTCAGTTGGTAACTCTCTCTGCCTCAGGCTTGCCTAGCGATGCAAGGTATAACTTCAGCCCGGATACTTTGAAACCAACAGGATCATCTACATTTTACATAACAGCTGGAACAACCCCAGGAACATTTACTATCTTAATAAGAGCCAGTGGAGGAGGAGTGGAGAAAACTACAACTTTAACCTTAGTTATAGAGGCTCCAAAGAAGTGTGTGATTGCAACTGCTACTTATGGCTCTGAACTTTCGTCAGAGGTCCAGTTCTTAAGGGAATTTAGGGATAACTTCGTCATGAAGACTTTTGCAGGACAACAGTTCATGCGCGCTTTTAACGCCTTCTATTACTCTTGGAGTCCCCCAGTTGCAGATATAATTGCAAATCATAAGTCTCTCAAGGAAATTTTCAAATTCGCTCTTTATCCGCTCATAGGAACGTTGAAGATAGCATCTAAAGCATCTTTGGAATCTATGCAGGCTCATCCCGAGGTAGCAGTAACTTTAGCAGGAATTATCTCAAGCCTTCTTTTGGGCTTAATATACCTGACACCTATACTTCTTTCCCTTGTAATCTTACTTGAAAGACGTGGTTACTCACTTTCAAGCGTACTTGTTATCAAATGGCTTATCGCAGCTTTACTAGCAAGTCTTCTCGTCTTAGGTTTAGGAGAAGTGCTTCTACTTCCTATACTAGCACTAATAGGCTCATCGGCCTTGGTCCTCTCAGCCCTTCCCTTGCTTTCTCTACCAATTTCCATTAGCATAGGAAGGAGGTTATCCTAAACCTCCTTCCTTCTTTTTGCTTTAATTACCCTACTAAACATCAAAGTTAGGTCCTTTTTGAGCAAAATAAATAAAAAAGGGAAAGAAAGGGCGTTGTTCCTAAGCAACGTATATCCTCATATCCTCTACGGCAGCAGATGGAAGAGAGATGTCTTTCATCGTGAGTAGCCCTGGTTCAGCGTTCAGTACCTTTGGTATGGCATTTATCACCATAGCAACCGTGCCTATGTCCCCATGAACTCCTCCTATTATCTTCTCGTGAATGTTTGGCTCTCCTTTGATTACAATTTCATCATACTCCTCAGGCGCGTGAGCATACGCTATGAAATTAAGGACGATAACTTCTTTTCCGTTCATGTAGCCTCTTGCAACGCTTTTAAGTCCAGCAACGTATCCCTTTGGGACCTTTGTGTAAGGAGTTTCTAAGTCCCTGTCAGCTATAACTGGCTCGGGATTCAGTTCCTCTATTCTATCTAATTTCCATCCTAAAGCCGCAGCTATCATCGATATGGACTCATAAAGGCCTACATGTCCAGTTATTACTTTACTCTTCATTTTTTCAATGAACTCCTCCTTCGTCAATCCGGTACCTATCTTCTTCTGGAAAGGAATTCTTCTCTTTGCGGAATTCATCATCCTCGTTACTTCAATGTGATCTACCCTTAGGCAGGGTGCAGTAAGCACAATTGGCAATGTATCCATGAGGTAGCCAGGATTTATCCCTGTACCAAGGACTGTTACACCATAGTCTATTGCAAGTTTGTCTATCTTACTAGCCAGCTCTGGATACTTGTTAAAGGGGAAAGAAAGTTCTTCGCATGTGGAGACGACATTTAGGCCTGCCTTAATGCACTGAACTATCTGAGAATATACTCGAGGGAGATAGGAAGAAGTACAATGCACCACTATATCTGCTTCTACATTTGAAAAGAGTTCTTCAGGCTCATTAGTTACCGTAACTCCAAGTTTTTTGTCTAGCCCAATAACTTCTCCAAGATCCTTACCCACTTTATCTTTGGCTATATCTACAGCTCCAACGATGGTAATTCCTTTCTTTTTCAGGATCGCTTTAGCTATCCTACCTCCGATAACTCCTACTCCATAACATATGACTTTTATCGTGTTTTCCATCAAAAACACCCATTCGCACTTGGTGGGACTAGTCTTCGATGCACTATAATAAAATCGTTTGAGGTATGTGTGAAGAAAAATGAGTTAACCTTTGTTTGATATGAGGAGGCCCTATTAGAGGTATGTGTCTATTGATCATAGTTGGATGAAATTTCAGGGTTTTATTTCACTTTCTCTTGTTAATTTATCTTCCAGCCAAGTGTCAATCTTCTCTCTCCACTATCTTAGTTATTTTTCCCTGTTCGTTGATGAAGAAGTATCTCTCCCATGGCGGTGAAAAGAAGAAGAGTCTTTCGGCTACTTTATCTATTAAGCTTTCAAGATCTAAAAAGGGACCTTCTGTTGGGATTATTCCACTATGAATAAGATAGAACTTTCCATCTTCAACATAAACCAGAACTGCATGTCCCACCTCAATGCCTGACCAAATGATCCCAATAACAGCCGCACTATGGTTTTTTATAACATCAAAAGCATCATACGCCCATCCATGAGTTCTTAGACAGTAAAGAGCGAAAATAGCATAATCCTCGCAATCTCCTCCTTTTCTGTAAAAGGTTTCGCTCGCTTTTTGCCATATATCTTCACTCTCAGGGTCAGGATAGTAAGTGAAGTGATCTTTCATGTACCTGCTTATTTTCTTAGGACTGTCCAATATCTTCACCACGGTGTTAAAATCCTGCCATTTTTCTGCATGTTTGGGATCCGTTCCATAAACAAGGATTTCAACAGAATCTGATTCTCCATCCGAATCAGTATCAGCTAATACAGGATCTGTTAGGTACACAAGCACTTCTTTGTCATCTGGTAACATGTCGTTGTCCGTATCACCTTGTCTAGGGTTAGTTCCTAACATTGCCTCAATTGCATTTGGTAAAGAGTCCCAATCATTGCTTGACTGTGCAGCTAAAGAAGTGTTATACCTATTTGACCCCGCTATTATCATAATCTTGTTGTCATCCTTCTCGATGATCTTAATCAAAGCTCTCCTTTGGCCTAATTCTAGTTCCTTCTTCTCCTCCTCATTTAACAGTTCTTCAGCGTAATTTTTCGGCATCCATTCATCTGTAGGGGCTAAATGCCCTCCAAGAATCAGAATATTTGCATTTTTGGCTAAAGAAAGGTTAGTTATCCTCCTCAATATAATTCCATACTTGGTTGTGGCTTCCAGAAACAGTTGGTAATTAAGCTTCCAATCTATTTGATTAGAGATTACATAAGCGATTCTTCCTGAGCTAGATTCAATTAAGAGGTTTGGTGCTGAGATTAAGGCTATAAGAACGACTATTAGCCCCTTCTTCATTCCACCCGACTCCTAGTCTATTGTTAATTCCGTAAGAGTCAAGTACATGCTGAGGTAATAAGAGGGAAAAATAAAGTTTGACCGCTTGATAGATTGATGTTGTTGTTTTTGAATAAGCTAACTGCGAAAAAGCCCTATCATCATATTCAAGCACAAAACAGAGAGGATGAGTAAAATAAATTATCTGCGAGATCCAGTAGCCATGAGGGTTCTATGCAATAAGATGAGTAGTATGAATCAGCCCAGTATCTTGGTCTGTAAAAGGATTTTGCCTTCTTTTTGAGCAGCAAGCACCATCTTTTCGTCTATTCCTGCTGAGATGAGAGCTTCAACTCCTTTATCTAAAAAATCTTCCACTGTTATTATGTTTAGTTGGAGTGCTAGCCTTCTAGCCTCCTCATTCAATGAGCTCAGTATCGTAACAGGGTATAGCACCTTCTTTTCTATCATACTTTCAAGGCTCCATTCGCCTGGAGGATAGGCCCAGCTAGTGTTCCTAACTCCCATGCACTTGCAGTACCTTATGGTCTCTGCCGTACATTTAGTATTACAAATCAGCCATGCACCGTTGAAGTATTTCTCTAAGTCTAAGAATCTTGCATACGTATACATAGCAACCTTAAGATCGGTTTTAATCCCCCTCTTGTTGTGATATTTACACTCAACCATATATTTTATGCCGTCTTTCTCTGCAATAACATCAACTTCATGCCTAACACATTTTCCCTCCAGCACAACGTTGTTTCTTGTCCTATAGCCATATTTATTCAAGAGAATAGCTATGAATCTCTCGAATGGGTATCCAGTTGGGCCTAATTTCATGAGAGCTCTTTTCAAATCATATTTGAGCATTAGAACTTTCTCTTTTCTTTCCTTAAGCTTTTCTAACGCCAGCTCAAGGATTTCATAGGTAGTTATGCCATCCCATATGTCCTGTTTTACTTCGTTTGTTATTTGAACAGCAAGCTCCTTTGATGCCCCTGCCCTAACAAGGCTTCTAATGAGTTTCTCTGGTCTGAATTTATCCTTTTCTCCAGAGGCTTTTACGACGTACATCTCTCTCTTTATGCCCAGATGTTAGAATAAAAATAACTGTATTAGCGCGCTAGAAGCATTGACTTCTCGGCCTCTCCCTTTTTGAGCTTAAGTTTTCCAGAAATAATTTGAACACAGGTTCAACAAAGCAATAAGTCAAAGAATATCTTAAAGTACACTTAAGAAGTAAGAGGGCTTGTATAGAGATATGGCAAAATGGAAATGCCTCGTCTGTGGATACATATACGATGAAGATGTAGGAGATCCTGAAGGAGATATTCCTCCCGGGACGCTTTTTGAAGATTTGCCAGATGACTGGGTATGTCCAGTTTGTGGGGCCTCAAAAGATCAGTTCGAATATGTGGAGGAATAGGTGCTTAATTGCCTACAAGCATATTGTTGAAAGTTCATTTTGATCACTTAACGATTAGTTGATGGATTTCTAATAAGCAGGGATCAAAGAATGAGCGATTAGTCCCAAGAGCATAGAAAAGGAGTTTTCATTTTCTTGATACGTACTTGTTTCCCTTTATATAAAACCTCCATGGTTTTAGGGCATCTTCTTCGGCGTACTCCACCCCAATTCTAGTTGTCTGCACAATTTCTTCTGGATTATATCCAATATCTTCGATAAACAAGATATTTCCAGTCATATCTATTCCGTTCAGTCTCATATCAATTCCCATTGCCTTAGTTAAGCTTCCAGGACCTTTACAAAGCCTTTTTACATTTTCAAGGCCTCTCCTTGCTCTCATAAGCTCTATGCCTTCTTTTGGTTCGAGAGCCCTTATTAGAACAGCCATTGGTACTCCCTCGGGGCCTGTAACAACGTTAAGTAAACAATGAATGCCATAAACCAAGTATATGTACGCTGTTCCAGGCTTATCATATAGGGTAGAGGTTCTCTTAGTTCTTCTTCCTCCATAGCTGTGCGAAGCCTTGTCTTCGGTTCCCATATACGCCTCTGTCTCAACTATAATACCTGAGGTCCTCCCCTGTCTTGAATTATGGACTAAAAGTTTGCCTAAAAGCTCTTTTGCAACAGTAATTGCGTCTTTCTCATAAAAACTTCTTGGAAGCTTCATATTGATCCCCAATTTCGAATTATAATGTCGTTTTTTATTAGAAAGTAGTTATACGCCTCCTAATTCTCTCTCTATCTCCTTGTCTACTTTTTCTCTTATTTCCATATATCTCTTAAACCTCTGTGTCCATTTTCTTAAGGCAAGGCTTTCCCTGGCGCCTACCAGGAGCCAGAGGACCGATGCTACAACATTCACAGCTATGTAAAAACCTATTAGACCTTAGTGCCCTTATGATCATGTGAACTGACAAAAACCTTCTTTAAAGCCATTTTATCACCTGATCATTAACTATTTATCCTTAAATAACAGGATTACGGATTTTTGATAGCTAATTAAGTTAATGAACAATATCCACCCTCCTCAGACAGAGAAGCTGTCCTTAATCGCTCCTCATGTAGCACGTTATTCTTATAAATCGCTTTTCTAAATAGAGAAAGAGTAGGATGGAGTGGAGTTGTATTTCTCTGGGATTGGCTCTTATGTTCTTAGGATTCATTCTTATAATAGCTGGAATGCTATGTATTTTCTATCATGCTTGGAAACATGCGATAAAGCCAGAAGAGATTAAAGAGAGAGAAGGAGAAGCGGAAGTGAAAGGCGGAGGCATTGTATTGATTGGCCCCCTTCCAATACTGTTTGGAACTGACATGGGTTCTCTTAAGGTTCTGATTGTAATAGCAATATTTCTGGTATTTATTGTCCTCCTTATCCTCCTCTTACCCAATTTATGGCGAGTCCTAGCTCTTTAGCGCAGTCATAGGAGAAAAAATAGAGATCTCATGAGGTAGCACTTTATTCTTTTCAGAGATCCTCTCTCATAATTTTAATGTAATCTTCCACTACTTAGACCTAAGGAAAGTTTCCAGTATTGCTATAGCTAAAAATGCCAATCCTCCCAGTTTGATGTCCTCTGTTAGGAAGTAAACTGCGGCCCCAATCACTGCCGGAGGGATCAAAAAAGTTACTATCTTCAGAACTAGCATTATTATCAATATGCCTATCAAAACCGCTGCTATTAACACGAAGAGGCTGGGCAAGTCCAGAAGCATCATAGTTTCCTCATGAGATTAAGTTAACGATTAAATAAAAAGCGTTCGAAATTAAGTTCTTTGTAAAGCATACTATACTTTAGGTTTCGTTATTATTCTAATACAGCTTACCTCTATAATCGAGATCAAGATAGATCTAAGAAATAAGCCTTGAATATGGATCCTCTGCTGATGGAGGAAATGAAGTTGTTTTTCCTTTCTTTCTGATGCGCCTGCCTTCGTGTTGATCAAGCATTTCTCCAATTATAGAATGGTTAAGCCCCAAACTGCTTAACAGACCTAGGACGCTTTCCTCTAAACCCTTTTTAACAACCGCTATAAGCAAACCTGAGCTTGAGGTTGAGATCGGATCAAAATTAAGTTCCTTGGAGAGAGCTAGAACTTCATCAGGTATTGGTATCTCTTCAAAATCTATTAAGAAACCGAGCTTTGCTGCTGATGCTATGTCGTTCATTACTCTCACAAGACCTCCTTCGGCTCCATCTTTCATTGCTTTAACGAGATCTGTTTTTGATAAAGCCAAGGCAGCATCTACCACGGTCATTTTTTCGTAAAAGTCCATCCAATTACTCACACACTCATCTCCAAACTCTTTTCTCAAAAGTTCAGGTCTAAAATTCGACAAAGCATATAGAAGTTCGCCGCCGACCCAACCTGAAGCTATTATTACGTCTCCCTTGCTGACGTTATTTGGAATCAAGAGCTTTTTCGCCTTTCCTACTATTGTACAGGAGATCACTGGCTCCTTAATGGCTGCATACCTGCCTGTGTGACCTGTTATGATTGAAGCTTTGTACTTCAAAGCTTGTTCGTGAATCTGCTTCATTATAGATAGTATACGCGCTTCTGTGTAGTTTAGGGGAAATAGCATATCTAGTATCGCAAGATAGGGCTCTCCTCCCATGACTGCAACATCTGATGCAGGAAAATGAAAGGCAAGGAAACCTATATGGCGTTCAGGGACCCCCAGACAGGGATCCACTGCGTATATCCTGAATTCGTTTTCAAGGCCCTCGGCACCCGCATCAAGGTAAGGATCTGGTTCCACCATAACTTCGGGCCGTTTGAACCCAGCTAACTTCGTGATTTTCTTAAGCAATTCCCCTCTTGCCTTGCTACTAAATTCCATTATGACCACTCAATTTGAGATTATCGTGAATCAAAAAAGATTATATCCAATAGGATGGCTTAGTGTTTTAGCTCTGTTGTTCTGGCAACCAAAATGCAATCCGGACCTGGTGTTATATTGTCGCCAAAATAGCCAACGCGCGCTTCTAGGCTTCTTGTGCTCTCAAGATGCAGAAGAGTTCGGAACCTAATTGTAGAATAGCGCGTCTTATTCTAAAAAGGGGAGTGTTTTTCAAGTCTCTACCAACAGTTAGACTTCATACTATCTCCTGATATACCCTCTCTATTTTTTCTGCTATAATATCCCACGAATACCTGTTCTCTACGGCTTTACGGCCGTTCTTACCTAGTTCGTTTCTCAGGCTTTCATCCTCTAACAATGAAAAAATTGCTTCAGCCAGAGCATATTCATCCCAAGGATCAACAAGAATTCCGCAATTGGAGCTTTCTACGACTTCTGGAATTCCACCGACGTTAGTAGCCACTACAGGTTTACCTGATGCCATGGCTTCCAGCAGAACTATGCCAAAAGCCTCTGCTGTTATAGAGGGAAGGACAAAAACGTCTGTCATGCCATAGAACTTAGGTAACTGCTGGCTTGGAACATAGCCCATGAAACTTACCCTATTCTCGAGATCAAGCAATTTTGCTTGTGTTCTTAGGGGTAAGAACATTTCTCCTTCTCCTAATATAATTAGCCTAATGTCATCCATTTCTTCAGTTAAAATTTTCATTGCGTTGAGAAGTACATGAATTCCTTTCCTGTAAGAGAGCCTGCTCACGGACAAGATAATGCGCTCTTCCTCTATACCCAAGTCTTCCCTTAACCTCTCTTTGTTCCAGTTGGGGTGAAATTTCTTGCTATCTACCCCATTAGGAATAACCGCTACTTGTTTCTGAGTAAAGTGAGAGATGAAGGCTTTTGCTGCATTGCTAACAGCTATTATCCTATCTGCTCTATCTATGAACCAACCCAGCACAGGAAAGGCTTGATTGAAGATGTCCCAAACAGGGGAATCGTAAGCTAAGAAGATGGAGTGAGTGGTTAGAACTGTCGGGAAATTCTCCTCCTTTGCTATAGCCATTCCCCTCAAAGATAAAGGAGTAAAGGCATGATGAGCATGGAAAATATCTGGATTTTCTCTAGAGAGAAGGTTTCTGAGTTCTCTACTGGCATATGGAGATATGTTAGTGCTGAGCAGTGGGACTGTAAGCCCAGAAACTCTATAAATACTCACTCCTTTCTCATCTAACTCCTTATCATCGTGAACTCCATGGTTGTTTGTAACTATCATCACTTCATGCCCTCGACTTCTGAGGTGGAGGGCCAGATCACGGATATGAGTGGCAACTCCTCCTGTTTTCGGGTAGTACCAGTCGCTCACTAAAGCTATCCTCAACCCTGACCCCCTATCTTCAGATGAAAGATGATACCGCCCACTGGAGCGTAAACGTATTGAAAAAGGGTCTTAAAGACAAGAGCTATGCTTAGGGAACTCTCTAGGGGAATTCCAGCTCGTTCAAGCCCTATAGCTAATCCTAGCTCGTTGCCACCTACTCCTCCTGGAGTACCTCCTATCAAGCCAACAAATATGCTTGAAGCAAAAGCAATCGCTAGATCACTAATCTCTGCATTATAATCCAAAGAGCGCACCAATATCCATATCCCACATAGCTGAGCGAGTAAGGAGAGAAAAGATAGAAGAATAAGCAGCGAGGGTCTCTTTAAGTCACCTTTTACGATTTCTAAGTCTTTTTCAAGCGTCAGAAGCAAATTGCCAACTATCGGTATTCTTTTGCACAGAATTTTGAGTCTTTCTACGCCAGATATGTTTTTATCGATCTTCTTAATTATTGCGGCAGAAAAAATGATTGAAATCGCAATAAATCCTAAAAGATGCTCGTTGTGGAGAGCAGGTGCTAGAAGAAGGATGAATAGTAGTGTCTCAATCATCATACCAAGCATTAAGCTTCCAACAGCGTCGTAGTAATCTCCTCCAATTAATCCGACTTTTGCAATATGTCCGGCTCCGTAAGGAAGAATTAGAAGGAGATAATATCCAGATAATACCGCAGAAAGAACCCTCTTAAGGGGAATTTTTCGAAGGCTCGAGAGCAATAGATACCATCTAAAGGTTGATGATAAGACTGCCAAAATCGACATAAATGAGGTCAGAACCAGATCCATAGGTCTGATCTCCCCTATACATGTAAGCAGTTGGTTTGGATCAACTCTCCTGAGTACAAAAACTAAGGCTAGAGCCAGAAATAGTAAACTAAGAACTTCTCTGAGCGGTTTGGAGTATTTCATTGGTATCCCTTGTGTTGGATCGATTTTCCTTGGCAGATTTCCATTGCACTTTTTTATTTAAAACTTTCTTTTCCATTTAAATTGAAATCTTAATGGAAAATTAGCTTAAATTTTATGATATATTGAGGGATAGATTTACAATAACCTCTATTTTTCCTAAACTGGTAAATTTTTATACCGGTTTACGTATTTACTTGCTTGCATGAAGGACACTTTGACTTCTCTAGAAGGGCTGATCATAGATATTGTAGCTTCGTTTCCCGAAGGGATCGGAGTCAACCAGCTTAGCAGAAAACTAAAGGGGAAGGTATCTAAAGTAAAGCTCATTAAGGAAATCAAGAAGCTAAGTGATCTAGGGCTTCTATACATAACAAGAGATTTAAGACATAAGCAAAGACTCTTAATAAAAGCCAGCGAGCAAGTTTTGCAGATCTGTAGGGTTTTCAGCTCAAACAACTTTGCAAAGTTTGAGAAGTTGGAAGTTGAGGTTATAAGTGCGAAAATCGTCAACTTAGTCTCCTATTACTTGGATTGGGCTGAGAAACTGAGCGATCCTTATCTGATTTGCTACCTCAAGTATAAGATCATCTCAGAATTCTCTGGTTTGATTAACAAGATCAAGGAAGTTTAAAGGGTGGGCTTCTTGAGAGTTTCTTTGGATATAATCCAAAATGGTGCTGCCAATCTTCTCAGACTATCTAGAGTCAGGGATTGGAGAGGATATTTCGGAATGGCCTTTCTGGGCTTGTTTCTGAACCGAGTTCCTCCAAACTCTCTAGATGCTTCGATCTTCATGCTAATCGTATCTTTTTATTTAGCCTTTGCCTTTTCAGTGAACAACTGCTTCGATGTTGTTGTTGATCTACTTGACGTTAAGGATCTCAACAAGAATCCTGTTGCAAGCGGACTTCTTGTATTTGAAAGTGCAATTGCGTTCAGCCTCGCTTTCTTAGTTGCTGGTTTGGTTCTTTCATACATATTTTTCGGGATTAGATCCGCCTTGCTTTTCTCTCTCCTCTACCTTCTAGCGGGGCTATACTCGGTTCCTCCTGTTAGAACAAAGAGCAGGCCTTATTTCGATTTGCTCTCTCACGGTCTCTTCTTTGGAGGGCTATTAATACTGGCTGG
>CAZUBM010000017.1:0-46373 GCA_964618805.1 uncultured Nitrososphaerota archaeon | reverse complement strand
CCTTTTAATCTTGATTCTGAGGACACAATGGTTAGGCTCATAGGTAAAATTTTAAAACATCGCTTTAGCTGCTGCTTTAAACTCTTCGATTTTTCTAGATCGGGTTTATTCGAACAAGTTAAGAACTCTTTTAGCTACTTTAACTGCCTCTATAGCGTTAGGTGCATATCCATCCGCCCCTATCTCCCTCGCCCATTCCTCCGTAACAGGGGCCCCTCCAACTAATACCTTTACTTTGTCCCTAAGTCCCTCTTCTCTCAGCTTCTCTATCACTTCCTTCTGCTTTGGCATTGTTGTTGTCAGAAGAGCAGACATTCCCAGTATATTTGGCTTTAGTTCCTTGACCTTCTGAACAAATACTTCCACTGGTACATCGGCTCCTAAGTCTATTACCTCAAAACCGTTCACCATCAGCATAGTGGCTACGAGGTTTTTGCCTATATCGTGTATGTCACCCTCTACGGTGCCTATCAAGACTTTGCCTAATGTCTTAAGGCTGCTTCCCCTTTTCAATATCTCCGGCTTAAGGACTTCCACAGCTGCCTTCATAGCCTCTGCTGCCATCATGAGCTCTGTTAAGAAAACTTCTCCAGCCCCATATTTATCTCCTACTTCCCTTATACCGCTTGCTAAACCTTCTTCTATGGCCATTATTGGATCTACACCCTCTTTCAGGACCTTCTTAGCGGCTTCAACTGCTCCTTCAACATCATAATTCAGGACAGCATTTTTGAGTTCTTTTAAGAGTGAGACCATTCTCCTCTCTAGCGTAGTGAAGAGGTTCATTTTTAATTTTTCCGCTCTAGGAATGGTTTTTGAGGGCAGTTGGTCATGGATTGAGGGTATGCGTAATTCAATTCATGAAAGCGAATGTTGTTTGGTGTTAGAAGCTTATTATCAGATTCTTGTAAAGTAAAGAGTGATCAAGGCCTAATTAATGTTTGTCTGTAACAGAAGCAAATATTGAGCAAAAGTAGATGTAATTGCTCTTTCCTTTAAGGGTCAGGGCTTTTCTACCTCTGAGTACATCAGCCCTTCAAACCGAATTCTAAAGTGTCTATACAAGCATTCTGGAAGTAAAATTTTATCCATTCTCTATAGCCATGTTACCTAAAGATTATCGAGGAAGTGTTTTAAATGGATAAAACAGCAGAAAGCGTCACCATTGCCTTAGGATCTACCAATCCTGTCAAGAAAGAAGCTACAGAAAGGGCTTTTAGGAGGATATTTGGCAAGGTTAAGGTAATTCCTGTAGAAGTAAGTTCTAAAGTACCTCCTCAACCGATTGGGGAGCAAGCAATGATAGGGGCTTTGAATAGAGCCTCTTCGGCATTAAAATTAGTTTCTGAAGCCAGATTTGGTGTAGGAATAGAAGGAGGTCTTTTCACTTTCTCCAAGATTTATTATCTAGCTGGGTTTGTTGCAATAATTGAAAGATCTGGAAGGATATCAACAGGAATGTCTGGATGGTTCGAATGTCCAAATGCCTTCATTCATAGATTATTGAAGGGGGAAGAGCTTGGAAATATCATGGATGAGTTGACTGGAATTAGGGATACCAAGAGAAAGGAGGGAGCTATTGGATTTTTCACAAGAGGAATTGTAAAGAGGAGCGATCTCTACGAACACGGAGTTCTTATGGCCTTGGCAAAATTTATCTCGCCTAAATGGCCAGAATGAGAATTCTTGAGTGATGTTCTTATTTGTCAGCGCTAAGCATTTCGCTTAATCCATCAACATTTTAGCTCTTCAAAAGAACTTTTATCAAGCTTTCTGGATAATTCATTTGATGTTGCCTTGCAAAAAATAGAGCGCCTTTCTACTGGAATTAAAAAGCTTGATGAGATGCTAAGCGGGGGAGTACCCAAGGGCTTCTTTGTAGCTGTTGCGGGCGAGCCTGGCACTGGTAAAACTGTGTTGGGCCTTCATTTCTCTTGGCAAGGGGTTAAAGATGGAGATAAAGTCATTTATGTTACAACTGAGGAATCTAGGGAGTCCGTTATCAAGCAGGCATCTGAATTTAGGATGGATCTTGGATCTGCAGTATCGGAGGGAAAGGCCATAGTAATAGACGCGCTCATGGGCACTGACAAATGGACCCTTACGAGCTTGGATCCAGAACAACTTGTTCAGAAAGTGATTGAAGCTAAGAGAACCTTGGGATATGGAAGAGCAAGACTGGTTGTTGACAGCATGAGTGCCTTTTGGTTGGACAGGCCAGCAATGGCTAGGAAGTACAGCTATTACATGAAGAAGGTCCTCTACAAGTGGGACTTTACAGTTCTGGCTACTACGCAGTATGCAATTACAACAGCTTCTGCATTTGGATTTGGGCTAGAGCACATAGCGGATGGAATAATAAGGTTTAGGAGAGCAGTTAGGAATGGAATCTTGAGAAGATACCTCCTAATTGAGAAAATGAGGCAAACCCCTCATGACTTGAGGATGTATGAGATAAGCATTGTCAATGGGAAGGGGTTAGTGATACTTAGACCAACCTCTGAAAGAGTTGAGGATATTGCTTTGCCAAGAAGCGTTACTAGAAGGATAATTGAGGCAAAAAGGAGGGCTGAGGAAGAAATACCAGATAAAGACTAGGTTAGTATTTCATCAGAAACTCGATCTTTCTCAAGATCTTGCCCTTAAGTGACCTTAAGGCATATAATGCTGACATTTTTATATCCTTTGAGGGAATCCAAATTAGACCCTTTTTCTGGAGGTGAAGTAGAATGCAGGAACTAATAAAGGATACAGACGGATTTATCTCCAAACATATTAACAGAAAGATATCTACTAGGATAAGCCTTTCCTTAGTAAATTCTGGTGTTAACATCTCTCCAAGCGGCATGACTGTGATAAGCTTCTTTGTCTCCATCCTAAGTGCTTTTCTCTTCTGTTTAAGTCAGCCTCTCCTCGGAGGGATTGCTGCTCAGCTTTCTAGCATCTTAGATGGCTGCGATGGTGAAATAGCAAGGCTCACCGATCGTATAACTAAGAAAGGCGAAATATTGGACTCAATTCTAGATAGACTCGGAGACGGGGCCATAATCACGGGTCTAACTGTGCTAGCCTACAAATACTCCGCTCTTTGGAGAGATATTTTTCCAGACATCGACTTTGGAGTTCTGGTCATAATTTTGGGCTTCTTAGCTTTAATGGGATCCTTTAACATAAGTTACTCTGCTGCAAAGCTAAAGGCAAGTGCTGGTCTCGAGTACAGGAGGATATGGGCTGGAAGAGACATAAGATTGTTCTTAACTATGCTAGCAGGTATCTTCGCCGAATTCATTCCGGAATCTTTACTCATCTTCCTTCTCCTGATAATATCACTGACCTTCTATGAGTTAGTGTATAGGATTCGTAGACTTGGCTATGTGGAAGAACTTGTTAAGAGAGGAGAAAAAAGGCTAGTTTCCTAAGATTTACTATTTATAATCCATCCCTTCCTTCCACAGATTGCAGTACAGCAGTTTGATGAGCAAAAAGAAAAATAAAAAGGATCTATCCTGCTCGGCATCTCTTTATTATTTTATCAAATCCTTAATCCTTGACAAAGAGCCTTCCACGTCTTTCCAATCCCATTCCTCGAACTTTAGATTCTCTAACTTTTTCCTTAGCTCTTCCATAAAGATTCCAGCTTTCTTGACCTTGCCGTACTCTTTAGCTTCATAAGGAGGACCCATCCAGCTTTCCGAAGATCCTGATTCTGTAATCCCGCACGAAGGACTCCCTTTTATGCCTATAACCCCTATTACATCGTATCCATTCCTTAAGTACTCAAAGATCAAGTCTCTAACTTCTGAGGCTAATTTCTTGCAATAATTTCTGAATCCAGGGTTTTCGAACTGCTCCCTTACTGCCCAAAACCTCCTTAGCCCATAATAGCAAGTCTCAGGGCAAGGTAGTTGAACGATGCCTATTCCTTCTCTTAAAAAGATCCCTATTAACTCGTCAACAGGTCCCCTTCTCTTTGCTAGTCCCATAACCACAGAATTTTGGTTTAGCAAACAATGAGCTAACAAGATTATTCGTCCAGATCGAGCATCCTTCAATTTAACCCAAGACGAATAGCCGGTGAAGAATAAAGTCCTATCGCATGCACCCTTTTATTAAGTAAGATAAAACCCCTTGATCTCAAGGAGAAAGAATGCTCACATATGGGGATGTTCTAAGGAAGGTAGTGCACTTCTTACTTATTGTAGCTCTTGCAATCCCGTTGTATTCGAAGGGAATAGTAAAAATGATCTTGCCTCAGCCATATCCACCAGGAATTGAAACTCTTGCAGAACCAGGCATCATTTATGCCTTGATTGTGATAGGAGCAGCTTTAGCAAATGCGTTCAGGATAAGAAGCCCAATTCCTAGGGAGAAACTGCTAGAATTCAGGAAGAAAGCCAGTGAGATAGGTCCTTTTGGAAAGAAAATCGAGGAACTCTTGGAGACCATGGACTCCCTCATCAACGCAATGCAAAGAGAATATGAGAGAAGAGCTGGCTATTTAGGCTTAGTTTATGGAACTATTGGTGTTTTTACGGCCTATACTTTGTTTGGCTATGAAGTTATATATGGGATAGCAGCTATGGCGACGACTGATATCTTTTCCTCATTAGTAGGGATGGCTTTCGGTAAGAGAAAGATTCCCTTCTCAAACGGCACATTAGAAGGAGTGATTGCTGGTTTCTTTTCATTTTTCTGTCCACTTCTCTTCGTAGAACCCGTAGGTAGAGCCTTTATTCTAGCTCTTTCTGCTTCTTTTGCTGAAGTTTATGGAATAGAGGACAATCTTTCAGTCCCAGTCTTTGTGTCTTTCGTTTCTTGGCTCTTAAAGAGTCTATAAAGAATTCGTAAAATCCCTTTCTTTGAAAATGATGGGGCTTTTCTTGTCGATACTTAATGCTGGAGCTAACGTTGAACTCTTTTTTAAGAAGCGTGTGTATGCTATTCTGGTGTATGTTTGAGGTCTGTACCTCATCTGTTGATAGGTGGCCTTCAGGCAGAGCCAGAGTTTGAATTGGCTACTTCTCTCTCATATATAACCTCAAAAAGGAGAAAAGCAGGTCTTATAAGGAAAAGACCTGTTGAGCGATTAGATTTCCTAATTAAAATTTTGTGGCCGCTCAGAACCATCTCAGCAGACGGTAAAACTCTCTTCTTTGACCCACTTGGATTGTTTGGTTTAGCTTTAACGATAGAGCCCTTGCAGAACATAAGAGAAGCAATGCAGCAGGTCTCTGGTCCAACTCTTTCGGCAGAAGAATTAAAAATCAAGTTAGAAAGAGCTCAAGGACTCATTCCGGAGCCCAAGATCTTTCATAAAATAGATGGACTCGTTCCAGTTTATGTAGCAAAGGATATCCTTCACGAACTCATAGAAGGAGAGGGAATACCGGGGATAAAACTACAAGACAGGATAAGCGAAGAGGAGTTTCTAGAAAAAGCTAAGGAAGGCATAGGATTGGTTGACCTATTAAAAAAGGAGGTTGTAGAAATTAATGCGTACATGGACTCATTATTTAGACTTAAGAGTTCTTTAGAGAAAGAATCGATGGAAAAAGAAGAAGAGATCAGAAAGATTTATGAAACTAGGATTGAAGACGCCAAACGCTACTTAGGTTCGAAAGCAGAACTTGAGATCAAGAAGTTGAAGGAAGAGATGAAAAATGAAATAGAGAAATTCAAAGAGATCCTTGCAGAACCCCTGAATGCATTGAACTCCTTGTTAGAGAGACTTGAAAAGGCTAAGAGTAATAGAGAATCCTTCGTAAGAGCATTAGAAGAAAATGCCCCTGAAGGCCTTGAATTTGAGGTTCCATTTATGATCGCTTCTCTTTCAGGAAAGGAAGGTAGAAGATTTCTTGTTATACCTCCATCAAGCCTCTCTAAGCTTGGCATTGGAGGCAAGCTCAGGAAAGCATTTGGAGCCATGGTAGTCCCGATAGAGACTAGATCTCAATTTTACGAGAGAATGAAGTACTTATTAGACAAAGAACTTCTAGATAATGTGAGATTCTCTTCTTATATCTCAGAAATAGGAAGCGAAAGAGATCTTGTCGCGAGATATTCTGACTTGATCATGAAAGGGATCACAAGGCTTAGAGATATGGAAATACTCGATGAAGACGAGGTTACAGAAGTGATGTCAATGATTTTATAGTTAAGAAGGGGGAGTGCCCAATACTACCTTAAGCCTCATTAGCTGATTTCTCCTAACAATGGATATCTCTACCGTGCTGCCAGGAGTCTCTTCCCAAAGCTGTCCAATTAGGTCGTCCATACCTTTGACCTCAACCCCTTTAATTGAAACTATAACATCGCCCTTTCTTAGGCCAGCACGCCACGCTGGCCCTCCCCTTATCACATTAACCACCAAGGCTCCCTTGCTGACACTTAACCCATAATGCTTAGCCATCTTTGGATCTACATCGATGCCATTTATACCAAGCCAGGGCCTTCTAACTGCGCCAAGTCTTATCAGATCTCCGGCCACTCTAGAAACTAAGTTTATCGGAATCGCAAACCCAATTCCTTGGGCGTACGGGATTATAGCGGTATTCATGCCGACTACCTTTCCATCTAGATCAACTAGCGGACCTCCGCTGTTTCCAGGATTTATAGCAGCATCTGTTTGAATGAGACCAGCAAGAAGGGGGCCTCTTTCAGTTCTTATATGCCTTCCAAGGGCACTAATTACCCCAAAAGTGACCGTTGGACCTCCTGCCAGACCAAATGAATTACCTATAGCTATGACGAATTGCCCAACTGATAGCTTGTCTGAATCACCCAATTCGACTGGTTCAAGATCTACCCTCTTTATTTTCATGACAGCCACATCTGTCCAGGGATCTTTTCCAACAAACTTAGCTTCAGCCATGTCTCCATTATATAAGTAGATCTCTGCCTTCCTAGCTTCGGACAAAACGTGAGCGTTAGTGACCACATGTCCTTCCTCATCTATGATAAATCCCGTTCCAATACCTTTCACCGGCACAGGGAGGAGAAATACGCTTGGTAAAAGACGAGTGGTGGTTATATTTACTATGCTTCTCGTCAATTTTTCTACAATTTTTGCTACTCGTTTCTGAAGCTCGTCCAGTGTTGTTAACATCTCATCTGATTAGAGATCCTCGCCTCCAAAAAAGTTAGCGTTTTTAGATAGGCCAAGCGCTGTGTTTGAATATTAGAACTCTTATGATATCTGAGGCGTCCTCGGCAGCATCTACAGCATACTCCATAAGATCTATGAAGTCCCTGATGTTTAGCAGAGTCAACGGTTTCAAACCATCGGCCATTTCCATAAGTTCCCTTGATGCCTCTAAGTGAAGCATATCATAATTTGTTTCTAGACCCCCTACTTCCTCAGCCAGAAGGAGTGCCGTCTCTCTATCCTCTCTTATTACTTTTACTGCTGAAACAAGCTTTTCCATAACCTCTAGACATTTATCTCCCATAGAGTTAAACTTAGCCTTCATCGGAGATGGGATTGTCTCCGGATCCAATAGGATAAGCCTTCTTGAAGCCCCTAGGAGGTAAGCTGCTATTCTATCTATTTTTTCAGAGAGCCTAGACAGATCAGCCTTATCTTGCCCGTGTAAGGCTCTGAACCAAAGGTCTCTATCTATCCTTAACCTGATGCTATCAGCTTGACTCTCTAACTGTTTTATCCTCTTTGAAAGACGTAGAACATCCTCTTTCTTCCCTGATGTATGTAGCTTAATCATTTCGTTCATGGCCTCACAACACTCCATGACCTTGAGAACGTGTTCCTCTACTAGTTCCAAAGCTGGCCAGAAAGGCCTTGTCTCCTTTATTCCAGCAAATATGGCAAGAGTTCCAACTCCTAGGAGAGCTACTGTCACATAGAATGCGTGTTGATAGCTAAAAGCTGAGGTAACAATTCCAAGAAAGATTGCACCTGTGAAATACCCGTAGTCCCTTATAGCTCTGAAGAGTCCCAAGGCCCTTCCCTTTACATTAGATGGAACGACGTCCGTAGAAATGGCGGGCATTATTGGGTAATAAAGTCCAGTACCTAGTCCAATCAGGGACGCAGCAACAAGGTTTAACGCGAAGCTGGTTGAGTTCAGGATAGAGATTATCCCAAATGCTTTAATCATTAGACCAACCGTGGAAAGAACTCTTCTGCCCAAGACATCGGATATTTTGCCCGCGAACGGCATTGAGATAGCCCAAGTCAGTGTTGATGCTCCCTGAATGAATCCGATCATCGATTGGGTAAGCCCCCTAGAATAGAGGTACAAGGGGAAAGTGCCCCATATCAGAACATCTGAAAAGCTAGCGAGATGCCCTAGGAAGTAAGCAACCCTAAGTGTCCAGCTCTTCAGACATGTTTTGTATATGTCAATCGTGTTCATCTCCTTGACCTTCACATAATCTTGTTTTTTGCTTGGTATTTCTCTCGTCTCCCTCATAGTGCTGGTAGAAATGGCCAGAGCAAGGGCAGCAGAGGTTAAAGATATTATAAAGGAGTCTTTTATGCCTTTTAACTCTGAAATGTAGCCTGCTAAGACAGCTCCTATTGTATAGCCTCCGTAAACAAAGCTTTCCATTAAGCCGAAGCTCAACGCCTGCTCTGAGGAGGAACTTAAATCTGATAGAGCAATCATAGCACCTGCAAGGAGCATGCCTTGCCCGCTTCCTATCATCGTGTTAGCCATGACCAAGGCTGTGAGGTTATTACCGAGATAGAGAAGGAGCGCTCCGATCATATAAAGGAGGGATCCGGCGATTATAACGTTTTTCCTTCCAAATCTATCAGATAGCCATCCTCCTAGAAGATCTACAGTACCTTTCAAAATCCCAAAAATAAAAATTGGAAGATATAAGATTACGTACGTTAGTGTCGACTTTGAGCTCAACAGTTGCTCTGCATAAAGCGATATTACGGTCCTCTGAACACCAGTAGCTGTACCTATACACATAACTGTTAGTAATACTGTGCCAGCTATGGGAGCATAACGCCTTATTCCAGCGTCTTTCATTTAGATCTGATCACCTGATATTTGTAATAGGAGGTGAATGGGAAAGGTTCTTCTGGTAATATATTTTTTGTTCCCATAAAGACAGTTTAACCTGAAGTCATGTAATCCGGGGTTTAAAGCTACCCATGGGCATTTTGAGCAATCAAGTAACTCTATATTTTTGAATTGTGTGTAATTCTTGATGACACTCTCGCACGATGAAATACTCAAGTATTACAGCAGAAAAGAGGTTAAAAAAGAAGTTGCTGATTTTTGTCGCAACAGGTGGGTTGCTCTTTTTGGCAAGAAGGTAGTGAGGTATGATGAAAGGGGCATTCCCATAAGCATAGGGAAATCAGCTCAAGTTACAGAGATGTTGGAACGCTTTTCCTCTATAGAACCAAGGTCCTTTTATGCGACATCAGCTCTCTATCTGAATCTCTATGGAAGAGAAGATGTTGAAGACGAGGACAATGTGATATCATATACCCCTTACTGGGATATAGATAACGATCCAAGAAAGTGGAGAGCAACGGTTGAAATAGTTCAGGAAATTCTGAACCTCCTAGAGGTAGAAGGCATTAGCAATTCCATATATGTTATGTGGACTGGTAGAGGAATGCATGTAAATCTAAATCAGGGGTCTCTTTCACCAGAAATTGTTAGGAGATATGGTGCACTTAATGCTGCTTGGGCAATAGTCGAGTATATCAGAGGGAAGATCCTAGGGAAACTTCATGATGTGAGGGAAAAGTACGATGCATTCGAACTCAGGGTGGATAATGAAATAAAGCCCAAAAACCTGTTATCAGTTCCCTTAAGCTTGCACAGAAGTGTGGATTCGGCTGTAGTATGTATAAACCCTGATGATATCTGCTCTTTTGATCCGTCTTGGTCTGATCCTAACTCCTTCAAGCACGATAGAGATTGGAGACGATTTTCTTTAGGAGAAGCCGATGAGTTGGTTAAAAAAGCTATTCAAATATATGGAGGGTATCCTTATCTTAGATTTGGGACCAAGTATAGGAGAAAGGAGCCCAGAGTCGAGGACATGATACGCAAGTGGATCCAAGATAACCGATAGCTAGATTAAAGGATTCAATAATGCATCAAAATGAAAAAGTGATTTTCCATAAAGCCTGATTATACCTTTAATCCCTCACATAATGGTTTTAGCTTTTAGCAGAATATCAGAACGATGCCTAAACTGTGTCTAATATTTGGTAATGAGCTGCTGCTATATTCCTTTGGACCTGGTCATCCTATGAGATCCGATAGACTAACCTTCTTCTGGAAAGAGCTTGAAGAAAGCGGTTTATTAAAAGCAAGAGAAATTGAGGTATGTGCACCTATAATGGCTAAAAGAGAGGACCTCCTCCTGTTTCATGATGAAGAATACGTGAAATTTGTAGAGCAAGCTTCAAAACGTGGAATTGGTGTCTTAGACTATGGAGACACGCCTGCCTTTTCAGGAGTTTTTGAAGCTTCCTGCTACGTCGTTGGCTCCACTTTGCTAGGCTTAGAGAAGATCATGCAAGGAGAGGCTCTACATGCTTTTAACCCAATGGGAGGACTCCATCATGCAAGGAAGAAATCTGCCGGGGGTTTCTGCGTTTTTAACGATGTCGCTATCGCTATTTCAAAGGCTTTGAAGGATTATGGAGTTAAAAGAGTGCTCTATGTCGATCTTGATGCCCACGACGGAGATGGAGTTTTATATGGATTCTATGACGATCCGAGAGTCTATATCGCAGATATACATGAAAGCGGACGCTTTCTTTATCCTGGAACTGGTTTCAGAGAAGAAGAGGGAGCAGGAGAAGCTAAGGGAACGAAACTAAACATACCACTTAACCCGGGGGATGGAGATGAGAAGCTGCTGCTAGCCATGGAGGAAGTAAAAGCTTTTGCAAAGAGAGCCAAACCTGAAATAATAATACTTCAATGCGGTGCAGACGGGCTTTTAAGCGATCCTCTAACCCATCTAAGATATTCCCATAAAGGTCATCGTTTGGCTGTCCAAATAGTTCATGAGCTAGCTCACGAACTTTGTGAAGGTCGATTGTTGGCTACAGGTGGAGGAGGGTATAATAGAAGGGATACAGCAAAGGCTTGGGTCAATGCAATTGATGTAATGACCTCCTGCAGATGAGGATCACTTTCTCCTCCTTATTATTATGAAAAGAACTAGGGTACCTAGGATCCCTGAGAAGATTGCAAGAATCAAGGAAATCCATTTATTGCCAACAAGGTTCTTCGCTTGAAGTAGCTCTGACAAAGCTATCGTCATATTAGCAGCCCAGTTAGCTGGATTTTCCGATAACTTTGCTTGCTCAAGGGCGTTAGTGGCTTTTTTCAAGTGCTCTTTCACTGTAGGATCTTCCGAAGTGCTTATCTTAGCTATCTGCTTTTCAATCTCTTCAACCAAAGGCTTAAGTTGCTCCTTTGTTGAATAGACAAGTTGCATCCCCTTTTCAGCATGTTCTAGAGCTGATTTCTCGTTTCCTATCAGCAAAAGGGTTAGACCTTGGGTATATTCGTCTCTTATCGATGAAACGTCTAATTTCTTAATGCTAAAACCAATTTGCTTAGATAGGTTTAGCAGACTGTTCACTTCTCTCAGAAATCTGTCTATGATATCTAGTTTTTCTCTAGCTTCCTCAGAATACGACTTTAGAACTGTAAAGTTCAATGATTTCGAAGCCTGAGGTATCTCACCGCTTGCAATTATGAGAGTGATATTGTGAGATCCAAGTGAATAGTTTTCTGGTATTCTCCAGAATAATCTAGCTCTAATTCCAAATGGAACACCTTCAGAAAGGAAGAGAAGAGGATATGGTTCAGCTATTCCGCTAAAAATGTTTGCAGGTCTTATGCCTCCTACTACTTCGTTAAGATCGTTGATTAGCGTCGCATGTATCGATGGAGCATAGTATCCTCCAGCGTTTCCCAGATCAACCCATACTGTCAGGAACTCTCCTCTCCTAACTTCTCGTGTATAATTGTACACATTCCAATACAATGCGGGAACATTGCCTTCTCCTATGGGATATCCGATTGAAATAAGATACATATCGTGGCCAAACTCCCTTTGATCCACTGGGTCTGGAGCTCTGACGGCTCCTTCAATCCATCTTCCGCCCAATTTTGCCGAGTAGTAAACTAATGCAACATATCCGTGCCATCCAGGTTCTACATCTGGAATGGTAAAGTTTAGGCTGCCGACGATCGTTGGCTCGTATTGATTAACAGAAACGTTTAATCCCACAAGACTAATTGATTCGTTCTCTTCCATCCAATCAAAGTGAAGAAAGATCGCTCCAATAAATAAGGGGGCATCTATCCAAGACATTACCCATATCTTAACGTTACCGGTCGAGTTTGGCTCATAATAGAACTTATCAAATTGAAATCCAACTGCAAAAGGGTTTCTTGTTTTCTCTTGTGAGTTAACTGAAAGAATAACGCAAGGGAGCAATACTATAACTAGGAGAGGTGCTAATGTCTTCCTCATATATTGGTCTCGGACCAATCATAGGGTGACCAAAAAAAGGTTAGCAATTAGAATGTTAAGGGTACTAAACATGGTAAGCACAAGCTTCAGACATAAAGAGGGTAGAGATTTGGACATTAAATCGATTAGAGAAAGCATACAAGAGGTTCTTTCGTATTTATCTCTTGTTATATCAAGATCGACCAAAAATCCATTCATACTAGCAAGAATGGAAAGTGAAATAGGCCTGCGTTTAGAGGCAGTTATGGCCATTCTCTTGAAGATCGATGGGTTATTAAAGAAAATGGATGAGGAAGATCTAACTGATAGAGAGGGTTATTTGCAAGATGTTTTGCTCTGGATTCCTGTTCTTAAGAGATTTTATATAGTTTTGGAAAACCTACCAGTTGTAGCGGGGCCTTATGGAGATCTAGTGATCTTCAATCTCTCTATAAGGGCAAAAGGCAAGCTTGAAGATATTGTAAGCTTCTTAGAAGATCTCATTAAGAAGACCGATAAATGTAGCTAAGCTCCAAACCTTCTACTCCTTCTCTGATAATCCCTGATAGCTCTAAGGAAATCTATCTTTCTAAAAGCTGGCAAATAAGCTTCGCAGAAGTATAATTCTGAATATGCAATATGCCACAGGAGAAAGTTGCTTATTCTCTCCTCTCCTGATGTTCTTATGATTAAATCAGGATCAGGAAGATCTTTCAGGTACAAATGGGATCTAAAGGCCTCCTCATCGATATCTTCAGGTCTTAACTTGCCCTCTCTTACCTTTTCTGCTATCCTCCTGACTGCATCCAAGATTTCCATTCTCCCACCATAGGCTATGGCTAGGTTTATGGTCTTTGATCCGAAGCTAGCTGTTCTTTCCTCCAACTCTCTGGCAAGATTTCTTAGATCATCGGGTAACAGCTCTAGCCTACCAATAATCCTGACGCTTACTCCTCTCCTTTTGAATTCATCCAAACTAGCTAGAGCTTCCTCTAATTGGCTTTTTATTACGTTTAGAATTGTTTCTACTTGATCTTTTGGTCTCCTAAAGTTTTCTGTACTGAAGGAGTATAGAGTTACGTGTTGAATACCAAGTTCTTCGCACCAGTCAAGGATCTGCCTAACCTTATTAGCCCCAAGCATATAGCCCTTCTCGATTGGTAGATTCTTGATTTTGGCAAAACGTCTGTTTCCATCAAGTATAATGGCTACGTGCTTGGGTATGGGACCTCTTCGTACCCTTCTCTCCAGATATCTTTGGTAGACCGGTATCTGTATTGAAGAGGCTATTCCATAGAGTAAGTCGCTAAGTTTGTCTATGAACCGGTCCAGCAGTTGCATCGTGGAGATTATGCGGCTTAATATAAAAAACAGAACATGTTGCCTCATCCTACAGAGTTAGAAGGAAACTAGCGGAACATTCTTTTCCTATAGTAGAAACGAATAAAAGCGATTGAATGGAAAATGCATGAAATGACAAGGCGCCTTTACTATGAAGACCAATATATGAGAGAGTTTGAGGCTGTTGTTGTGGATCTCTTGGAATTCCCAGATGCTCTTGGGCTGGTCCTAGATAAGACTGCGTTTTATCCTGAGGGAGGAGGACAGCCAGCTGACACCGGAGTTATAGAAGCAAGAAAATTTAGGTTCAAAGTCTCGTGGGTTAAGGAAGAGAGAGGAGATATTATTCATTTAGGAAGCATGGAAGGTAAAATATCACCTGGCAGCGTTGTAAAAGGTATTATAGACTGGGATAGGAGATACAGGCTCATGAGATTGCACACTGCCGCTCATCTCTTAGAAACAGCCGTAGAAAAGGTAATAGGCACTGCTATTGTGTGGGGTAGTGGTATAAACGTTGATCATGCCAGACTCGATTTTAAGGCCCGAATTTCATCTGATGATCTACCAAAAATAGAAGAAGAGATAAATTCTCTTGTTAAAATGGATGTTCCTGTATTAGCAAGGTTTGTAGATAAAGAAGAAGCAGAAAGAATAATGAAAGGATATGGTTTGAGCCTTGGTAAAGAATATTTGAGTTTAAAGGAGTTAAGGTTGGTCGAGATAGAAGGCATAAGAGCTGATCCATGTGGAGGGACTCATGTCTCCAAAACTGGAGAAATAGGACAGGTAAAGTTGCTTGGAAGGAAGAGTAAAGGGGCTGGAATAACTAGAATAAGGTTTACCGTAATTCCATGAGATTGCCTAACTTCCTTCCTTATCCCTTTTCTTTGGCTCCTTAACATCCTCTATCTTCATCGGAGACGGTATTACCTCGGGCTTCTTCTTTATAATATAATATATTGATCCAAAGGAGGCTAAAAATGCTCCTATGAGAGTTAAGAGCATACCTGCTACCAGGACTATGATAATGAGTGCTAGTATGAGTACAATGAATATCGGAAGGAATCTGATCAGAATTACAGCTGCTATGATGCCAACGCATGCAAGTAGAGTGAAAAATAGAAGAAGGGCAGCTATGCTCTTTCTGTTCAGCTTAGCTCCCTCCTAGTGTGATCGAAAAACCGCTTCTTCCAGATCTTGAAGTGTAGCGAGCTAAAGTACTGGCTAAGGCTCTTACGTTCATTGATTGAACTATAACCTTTCCTGGTCCTCTCATCGTCGCTAAGAAGATGCCCTCACCGGCAAAGAGCATCGACTTAATGCCTCCAACCCTTTCTATATCATAATCTACTGTGGACTCAAAACCAACGAGTTGACCAGTATCTACCTTCAATACCTGCCCAGCCTTTAGGTTGTACTCAACAAAATCTCCAGCTGCGTGTATGAAAACGGTACCTATTCCTGATATTTTCTCTAGGATTATTCCCTCGCCTCCGAAGAGAGCAGCACCAAGTTTCCTTGCTATTCCTGGAGAGATATCAATTCCCTCTGTTGCAGCAAGGAAAGCTCCTCTCTGAAGGTAATATTCCTTCGTACCATCTAGCTCAAGAGCTGCTATCTTACCAGGAACCACTCCACTAAAGGAAACTATGCCAGGTCCCCCAACTGACGTAAATTCGGTCATAAAGAAGCTCTCTCCTGCTATTTTCCTGAGGAATCCCTTTGTAATACCTCCTCTTGCCTCAGCCTCTAGTCTGACATTTCCAGACATGTGGTTTAAGGCTCCTGCCTCTGCTATTATTTTCTCACCAGGGTTAAGCTCGATTACTACCATCTGGAGGTTGTCTCCAATTATTTTGTATTTCATAACATATTAGGTGGAGTTTTGCTAATTTAAACTAAACTCTCCATCCTTAGTTATAGGAGCCAGTAATTATGCAGAATGTCTTTCTTAGATAGCTAATTTTACTTGTATCGGTATTATCTCTTTTTTAGTTGAAAAGGCCCTTAGTTCTCAGCTTATAAAGGATCATAGTTTCATTTCTAGAATGGTAGCTCTGAATAAAACTCAATTGGGAAACCTTTTGAAAAGGGAGCTATATTGGATTCTTTCCAGAATATTAGCAATAGCACTATTACAGGCATTTGTTTGGCTGTTAGTTTTTGGAAATTGGCTATCTTTCTTAGGAACTTTACAGAACACCGTCCAAGATTTCTTGCAAAAGCTTGTCTATTCGTTTATCGTGCTATTTCTGCTGCAGGCATTTAACAGATTCTTCATACCTTCCGTAAAGAAGTTATTCTTACCCGTAGTTAGGGGATTCGCTAAGGAACCTTTAGCTAGGAGGAGAATGCTCAGTCAGCTCGAAAGATACATCACCTACTTTGGCTACATACTTGCATTGCTTGGTTTAATGATAATTTGGTACTCTAAGGTTGGTCCCTGGCTGGCTAGTTTTATAACAAACATTTTCGTCCTGATAATGTCATTCATGATAGGTTTATTTACATCGAGTGTTCTAGGCAATGTTCTAGCATATTGGACGTTAAATCACGTAGATCTGTTTAAGAAGGGAGATAGAATTCGGATAGGAAATGCTTCTGGGGACATCATCGACTTTGGCTTTTTCTTCACCAAGATAAAGACGACAAAGAATGAGATCATAAGTATACCTAACCTCCACGTAGTTGAAAATGGATTATCAAATTATAGTGCTCTTGGCACAGTCTTAGTCCATGTACCGATTACTTTGGGCTACGATCTAGATAAGGAGGTAGTAAAGGAAATATTGATAAGGAGCGCGATGAAGACGAGGGGAATATTAAAGGAAGGTGATAAAAAACCCTTTGTCCTCTTTCTGGACATTTCATACTCGACAGAACTCGGAAAGAACGCTATTACATATGAGATAAATGCCTACACTGATAGACCAAACGATCTAACCAGAATTAAAAGTGAACTAATAGAAAACATTCTTGAAGAATTTGAGAAAGCTGGAATAAAGATATAACCAAAACCTGTTTGAAAGGGCAGGAACCTTATGCAAATAGTCTAATCCAAAAAGAAGTTCTGATTCTGGAGATGCGTTTAGGTGTGATAACTATTCTTCATTTTTCGCAGAAAGACATGCCTCCAGTTTGCACGAGCAATATTTTCCATAGCATGTTCATCAATGTCTGAGATATAATCTTCAGAAGGATCCATTGAGAGGATCTTCCTTCATTTTGAAGAAAAGCCAGTAATTTTCTCTTCCTTTCAATCTTGCTCTGATAAGTGCGTATTTTCCTCGGAGTTTTGTTCCATTTATCTCAAATATTAGCTTATCTTCGCCAACCTCTATGGGTTTGTACGTCCCTCTATCCCATATCTTCACCAATCCAGCCCCATACAACCCTTCGGGAATTGAATTAGACACTAGAATTGATTTAGCGAAGTAATTATGGTTTTGTTTAACTCTGATGTCATATCTTTGAGAATTACCTAGATCTATCCTCCTAACTGATTCAACTTTTCCTAGTGAGATCTTCTGCTGTTTCCAATCCTCGGCTGAGCATGCTGTAAGCACAGCATCTCCCTTCTCAAGCTCTCCAGCTTTTCTCTTTCCGAAAGGAGTATAAATAATATGATTAGGGGTCAAAATAAGCTTTTCAAATAAAAAATTGCTTGAAATCGATAGCTCTATGAAATTGCTTGTTATACCGTTCTTGTACCACCCTATTACTGGTTTCCACTCCAGCCTTTTCTTCTCTATGTTATATGAGAGAACATTCACTTTTAACCTTCTTTCTACAATCTCTCCTATTCTTAACAATCCCTTGTTCGTAAGAAGCAAGGTGTGAAACTCTAAGCATCCTTCGAAGTATGCATATTCAAGAGGGTGATCCTCTGTCTGTATAGCTAGTCTCCTTATCCCTGGCCTGGTAGGAGGCTCCTTTGGGATCGCCCAGCTTTTCAGAACTCCTCCCATTTCAAGTCTGAGATCATAGTGAAGCCTCCTTGCATGGTGCTCCTGAATCACGTAGATTAGATCTCTTCTATTTGAATTATTTAGCTCTGATTCAAGTGATTCGGGAGGTCTTGAGAAGCCTCTCTTATCCCTGAAATCTTTGAGGGACAACGTCACTATTTTACCCGCTGATCAGTTAAAAAGAGGAAACATCCAAAATCCTTTTATGATTTTAATTATCAGCTCATTAAAGAGTTGGATATCAATAAACTTGTTATTGACTTTTCTCCTACTAAAAAGCTGTATCTGGAGGATCCATACCTTAGGGAAGCGAAGGCTAAAGTATTAGCCTCAAAGCAGGAGAAGAAAAACATCTACATTATACTTGATAGGAGCATATACCATCCAAAAGGAGGAGGACAACCAACGGATCTAGGTTTCATAAGAGGTGAAGGATTTGCTGTAAGATTGAAGAAGGTATTGGAAGCTAGAGGGGTTCTTGTACACTTCGGAAAGTTAGATGGTAGATTGCCACGCGCTGGTGAGGTAGTTAATTGTTCTTTGGACTGGCAAAGGCGACATCTAATTATGAGATTGCACACAGCGGGACATATTCTCGATTATGCCCTTAGAGACGTTTATGGTAGGGTTGTAGATACCTTGGGGGCTAACCATGGACCACCTGAGGCGTTTACTGAGTATAAGGCTGATCCTCCTAACTCAGAACAAATTAAGATCATCTCAAAAAAGGCAAACAAGATAGTTGAGGAAAGAAGAGCTGTTAGATTTGTATATGTTGCACAAAATGAGCTTTTGAAATTTGCTAAAGAGGCCCCGAACCTTGATAGATTGCCTCGGGCTGAAAAATATAGGCTCGTAGTCATAGAAGGAATAAATGCGATTCCATGCATGGGAACTCATGTGACAAATACTGGTGAGGTTGGTCCAATCGAATTAAAGAAGGTAGAGAAAACAGATCAAGGATTCAAGCTCTATTATTCCGTTAAAGAATTGTAAAAGAGACTGAAAGGTATTAGATAGTGGCCAACAGTGATATAGATCTTCAAGATTTTCTATCGAAGCTGCTTAACTGGCACGTTTGCGATGGGTAAGATGTTTTCTGAAGGCAGTTTGTTTCTCTTTCACTAGCTTTACGGGCGATACAAGCCTACATGCACATTTTCTTCTTTTAGTACTCAGCAACAATGAAAGGAGAAAAGTTAGAGAGGTTATCACTCCTATTATAGCGCTTGTTGCCACGTTTGCCCTAATTGATATGAAAAAGCCTAAGAGAGAGGAACTCACGGCTATTAGAACCGAGAGAAAGATCATCCTTTCTAAACTGTGTGAAAACTCGTATGCGGCTGCTGCAGGAGCTACAAGCATAACAACTGTCAGGATAGACCCAACGACTCTTAGTGCAACGACTGTGGCAACGGCTATTAGCAATATCATGAAATAATGGATGAACCTAACTCTAAGACCCATCGCTTCTGCCCCATCTTCATCAAAAGTGATGAACTTGAATTCCTTGTAAAATACAACGACAAGGCAGATGCTAGCTATTGTGAAAGCCAAAAGGATTGCCAGCTCTCCTTCGGTAACCCCTAAAACATCCCCAAGTAGGAAAGACCATGCTGCTACGGTGTAGGCGCTTAGCATGGATATGAACAGGATCGCTATAGAAGTAGAAAGACCAAAGCTAACCCCAAGAAGTATGTCCATTCTACCGCCTCCTTCCTCACCAACATATGCTGTTGCTAGAGCAAAGAGTATGCTGAGGATAAAGGCACCTAGCACTGGTTCGATGCCTATTATTATGCCTAATACGGCTCCTGCTAGTGATGCATGAGCAATCGCAGCTCCCATGGTTGAGAGTCCCCTTAGCACAGTAAATGTTCCTATGACAGCTGTCATCACAGAAGATATGATTAGAGCCAGAAGGGCTCTTAAGATTAGGGGAGATGAGAGAAATTCAAACATGAACATCACCATCCCGAGATAAGCTGGGTAATCCTAGCATAACAGGCATGCCATAGACTCTCTGAATAAGTTCTGGCCTGAGAACATCTTCCTTTCTTCCGAATGCCATAACTTCAACATTTAGCAAGAGTACAAGATCAGCTATTAAGGCTGGCTCAGGATTATGGGAGACTATTATGGTCCCAACACCTCCCTCTACCTTATTTCTGATTACATCTAATATAATTGATCTAGACGTCAAGTCTATGCCAGCAAAGGGCTCATCAAGCAATAAGAACTTTGGGTTTGAAGCAAGGGCTCTGGCTATTAGAACTCTTTGTTGTTGGCCTCCAGAAAGGTGAATGTATGGTTCCTCCCAGTAATCTCCCATTCCAACCAAACTTAGCGCTTCTCTAGCTATTTCTATGTCTTTAGCTCCAAACCAAGCACCAAGAGGTAATTTTGGAGTTCTTCCCATCAGTACTACATCTTTAACTAGAACCGGCATGGTTGGGTCTATCTTCTCCCTTTGTGGGACGTATCCAACCATCTTCCTTACTTTTGAGCCTTCCTCAAATGGATCCATTCCTAGGATCTCAATAGTACCAGAAATAGGTCTTAGGAGGCCAAGAATCGTCTTAAGAAGGGTTGTCTTGCCCGCCCCGTTTGGGCCCAAGATGGCCATCATTGTAGGTTTTTCCATCTCAAAGCTTATATTCTGAAGAGCTATCTTCTCTGGATACGCAACTGTAAGATTTCTAACACTTAAGACGGCCATCTTAAACACCTCGTAAGCAAGAAAGACTGAAAGACTACTAGGAGTCCTAAGACTATGATCGCTATCCAGAAATGTCCTGTTGACTCAGATTTTTGACCTCCTCCAGCCGTTCTTCCAGCTTGAATTCCAGCAGCTATCTGAGAGAGCGTGTATTTCATGAACTCGATATAAGTGTCTTCTTCATCAATAGCCACACCATGTACGTAAATTATTGGAATTCCGGTCTCTTTAGCTATTTGATCTGCTATCCTTCCCTCGTCCCCCTCCTTCTGAGTTGCAAGAGCTATTATCACCTTTGCTTTTTTCTCTAAAGCAATCTTCTCCATTTCAACTATTTCAGAAGGACTAGGAAGTTTCCCCTCTCCTTTTATTATGACGCCGATTACATTTAGTCCTAAAATTTCTGAAATGGGTTCAAAATGGGCGCCTCCAAGTAGAACTCTTTCTCCCTCCAAGTTGTACCTTTCCTTGAGCGTAGAAATCCATTTCTCCAATGAATCTATTTTTCTCTCAAATATAGCTAAGTTTGACATGTAATATTCGCTATTTTCTGGATCTAATAGACTTAACCTATTAGCAACGACTCTTCCAACAAGTCTAGCGTTCTCAGGATACATCCAGAGGTAATGCGGGTTTCCTTTTGGCACATAGGCTCCAGCTTTGATCCAATCTTCCCAACCCAAGGTTGTTCCCAGTCTTTCCTCAGGAAATTGTCCAAGAAAAGGTTCCTTTCCTATTGATATGAACAGTTCACATGTTCTCACAAGCTCTGCCTCGCTTGGTTTTGGGGCATATTGATGTGGATCGCTCCCACTTGGAACTAGGACTACTACATGGACCCTTTTTTCTCCTATTTCCCTAGCAATTGACCCTAGAGGGGATATTGTTGCGACGATTCTCAGCTTTTCCTCTTCGCAAGCGGCTTTCATAGCTACTGTTAAGGAGAGCGTTATCAGAAGAATTATTCCTAATCTTAATCTCGATTTCATGGAACCATACACCCTATCTTCAATGGATTAATACCTTAATCGTTAGCTAACGTGGAAATGGTCATTTTATGATGAACTTTGGAGGCTCTATTCTTTCGCTCTTGCATTTAGGGCATCGATGAGGTAGTCTAGCTCTCTTCATATTATTAAACACATATCCACACTCCTTACATCTTGGAGGAACCATAAGAAGCCTTTTTCCATTTGATCTTACGCTCTTAGCAATATGATCAAGGTGATTATATATTGTCCTCATATCTCTTGCTTTCATTCCTAAGTCCTGCGCAATTTCTTTAGCACTTATTGGCTCAGCTACTTCCGACAAGAGCTTTATTATCTCCTTTCTCCTAGTCTCTTCGCGCATATCAAGCCTCTTTACTTTATGAGCTTCATACCCGATTCGGATATTAGATACTTTCCCTTCTCTGGTCTCTCTACAAAACCTTTGTTGGCAAGAGATCTGAGCTTTCCGGTTACCCTGCGAGTTGGAATCCCAGCTTTCTTAGCAATATCCCCACAACTAGCAGGAGCGTTTATTTCTGCCAAAGCCTTTAAGATCTTCATTCCAACTTCATCCAGTTCCGAGCTCGTTGCTGTCTTCCTTCTTCTCTTACACGGCATGCCTATCCCTACCAATATTGTGATAAAGGGATAAAAACCTTAATTTAACTTTACATTCTTGATTCAGCTTGTAATATCTGAGAACTAGGGCTAAAATTTGTATATCAACTCACCGTCTTTCATTATCATCTTACCGTTAACTTCGACCGTTGCACCAGACATACACGCTGTAAACACTCCAACACCTTTGTTCTTCCCTCCATACTCCTCGTTTTTGCCTATGCCTATCGAGACGGTACCTAGAGCTATTTCGCTTAAAGGGTATCCTGCTTTATAGACTGGATTGAGACCTATCATAAAGAGACCTATTCTATCCCTGTCCCCGCTCATACCTTCTAGACTCTTTTTGAATAATTCAGCGCCTTTTGAAGCCTTCCAAGATTTGAGTTTACCCCTTTCGAAAAACCATTCCAATCCCCCCACAGTTCCTCCCCATATATGATTTGGGAGATCGAATACAACATTTCCTTCAGCGCTATCCTCGATTGGAGCTACTATTAAGCATCCAGCTGGCAAATATGTTGAAATTATCCCTTTTTCGATATCTTCTTCGTCAATTACTCCGTCTTCGATTATTATGGGTCTCTCATCTATTCTAAATCTGAGATCTGTCCCTGAGCTGGATGATATTCGAACTTCGCTAGCTTCTTCGAAATCTCTTGCTAATTTCTTCCCAATTTCCCGTATCCTTTCATAATCAACTGCTAGGGCTTCCATCATTACTTTCATCCATTCAGCAAAGTCTAAACCATAGGATTTGGCTCTCCTCAGGGAGACCTTCCCGATCAGTATTTCAGCTTGGCGAACCTTTCTTTCTGATTCGATCTCAACCAACTTGTTAGAAGAAATTCTAAGGGCCTTTAGCTTTTCTGAAGGAATTTTAAGCATAGTCTCTGGATCTTCAGGTCCAGCCATGACTATACAGACAGTTATGGTTTTGGAAAGAGCTAGGAGACTCTTAGGCGCATCTCTTAGTTTATCTTCTGGAACCTCTTGAGCCATTCGTTGGAGAAGATAATCTGTTTGTAAGGCGATGAGAGGATCTGCCCCCAACCTATAGCACTCTACAGCTATTCTTTCAGCAAGATTAATGGTATGCTGCCATGAATGAATTAAAACTACGTCTCCTTCCTTTATTCTCAGGCATTTCACTATTTGAGATGCTACCTTTGACATCATCGTTAATTAGTCCTTATTGTCGCCTTTAAGGGCTTCTAAAACAGCATTTTTGAAGGCATCTGTGTCCCCAACCCATGCCCTTATGGGTCTCGCGTTAACGATTAGCCACTCTCCAGCCCTTTTCTTTGATTCTTCTGGTTGTTCATCCTCATCGATTAGAGTTATGGGTAGATCTGGCGCTACTTCTTTAATCAGCTCAAAGGCTCTTATTGCGAATACATGGCCAAATTGGCAAGACTCCCCGAATATTATGACTGCTCTGTTAAGATCCTCTTTCAGTGGCTTGTATTCTATTTTTGGCTTGGGTTCGTACTCACCAAATATCGGAAGGTATAGATCATTGGGACCCCCTCGGGGCAATTCTTGAAGCCTCTTTTCCTGTAGAAATCCGCTTGGCTCAGAAAAAGCCCAGTGTCAAAGGCATGAGTCACTATAAACCTGCACTCCTTCATTCCAAGCTTTTCTGGACACTCCTTACAGTCCTCAATTAGAGATTCAAGAAGCGCTGTAGCAACTCCCTTTCTCTGAGCCTCTTGAACTGGGACGAAGATGCAGTGCAAGTAAAGGACTCCTTCTCTTGGATAAGGATCTGCTGGATTGGAATTCTCTGGCTGGAATAGGATTTGCCCTACTGGTTTGTCGTTTAAATAAGCTATCTTAGCGCAAACTCCAACTTTTTCTAACATTTTAAGAAGCCACTTCTTCTTTAATTCAATTCCAGTTGCATACTTTGGGTCAGAGAGGTATTTTCCTGAGCAAATAAGGACTAGATCGTCGATGTTTCTCCTATCGATATCAACTATTCGGATTTCCAATTCTGGTAACTATAGTTCTCTTCCTATTTTATTTCATCGTCTCTTTTACCACTCCATAAAGTGCTTTAACACCGAAAACCAAGTTTTTCACGCTAATACGTTCATTCACGCCATGAGCAAGCCTTAGAAGTTCATCTATAGGCATGTCAAGCCTTATGGGTTGGAATCCGTATGCAATCGTCCCGAATTTCTCCCTAAAGAACCTGCTATCCGTTCCACCAGTTATCATGTATGGGACGCATGTGGAGCCAGGATCAAGTTCTCTCATGACCTTTTCAATCGTTTCAAAGAATTCTGTCTTGTAGGGAGATTTGGTCCCTTTGGACTGTTGAATAGTCTCGATATGGAGCCCTTCTAGCGTGCCAACTGCTCTCTTCAACTGTTCTAACAAGTAGTCCATGTCTTGTCCAGGAAGCAACCTACAGTCTATCACAGCTTCGCACTCGTCTGGAATTATGTTCTCCTTCACCCCGGCTCTCATCATCGTTGGAGCCATAGTAGCCCTAATCATGGCCCTCAAGGCCTCAGCAAGTTGGGGATTTTTTCTCTTTAGATAATCTATTGCTTTATCTATGAGTAAGGGATTCGTTAGCATCCAGGATTTAAGACCTCCTCCGGCAAGCTTCTTAAGAAGTTCTTTTGTAACATCGAGCATAACTGCTGGAGCTTGGTATCTCCCTATTTTTTCCAATATCTTTGTCATCTTCAGCAAAGCATTTTCTCCAACTCCAGGCATGGATGCATGGGCACTTATTCCTTTGGTCCTTAGCCTCAGCCAATAAACCCCTTTCTCAGCAACTTGAACCAAGTAATGCGTCTTATTGCCTATGGGAATGCCAATTCCTCCTCCCTCGTTTATCAGTAACTCAGCCTTTACAAGCTCGGGATGGTTCTTAACAAGCCAGCCAGCTCCAGCCTTTCCTCCCATCTCCTCGTCAGCAGTGGAGGCGAATATTATCTCGCCATTTGGTCTAAACCCTTCTCTCTTAAGCAGAACCATGACCATGGCTTCTGCTGCCACAAGCCCCTTGCAATCAAGAGCCCCTCTCCCCCAGATAAACCCATCTTTTATCTCCCCGGAGAAAGGGTGTACTTTCCACTTTCTTGGGTCTGCTGGAACTACATCCAAGTGAGAAAGCAAGAGCAGCCTCTTCCTTCCATCTCCTGAGAGCTTTGCTATTACGTTACCTCTTCCTTCTGAAGACTCGAGCAATAACGGATCAAAGCCCTCTCTTGAGAGGAAGTTCCTAAGGAATTCAGCTGCTTGAGTTTCGTTTCCAGGAGGATTCGTTGTATCGATTTTAATCAATTTAGACAGGAGTTCTGCAACTTCACCAGTAACATTCTCCCAGTCTGGCACAAGCTATGAAGAGGTGTTAGAAATTAAAAGATGTCGAGACACACGACCACGCTTTTCTCATAGGCTTTGCACAACATAACTGCCTTGAAGAAGTAGCTTCGGCGATCATCTTAAATATCATATCATGAATTTATTTCAATATATGAAATATTTCGAGGCATATGGAAGAATAATCGCTGAACTCTGGCTAAGGGAGTTTAACATAGATGAGGCAAGAAAAATAATAGATACATCGAATCTAAGCCTTCTTCTCCATAGAATGTGTGAAAAAGGGCTCTTAGAGAGGTTATCTAGAGGGGCCTTCAGAGCAATTCATCCAATCATCTTAGCACTTCAATGGGCTGGAATCGATTGGAGAGAGAAAATCCTCCAAAAAGAGTATCGAGGCCTAATGGAATTCATAGTAGCTAGATTAATCGAGAACTTCCAAGATAAATTGGTTTCGATTGTCCTCTTCGGCTCAATAGCTAGGGGAGAGGGGAAAAGTGAAAGTGACCTTGACCTCCTTGTAGTAATCAAAGATCTTCCTGAGAGATATTCTGATAGGCTTGAACTTTTCAACAAAGCACTAAGAGGAATTGAAGCGTTGAGGTTAAGGCTTTGGGAGAAAAAAGGAATATATCCCTTGATAGATCCCATAATCCTAACTCCTGAAGATGCATCTATAAATCACCCGTTCTATCTTGATATGGTGGAGGGCTCCATACTGATTTTCGATAGGGAAAGGTTCATGGAAAGAAAGCTTGAACAGTTGAAAGAAAAGCTAAATAGGCTTAAGGCTAGGAAAATCTTGTTAGCAGATGGAAAGTGGTACTGGGAGCTTAAGCCAGAAATAAGCAAAGGTGAGGTAATAGAACTTTGAGAACCGACGTGATGTCGAAAGACTGTCTAAGAAGGGCTAGATCGAGGCTAATAGATGCTAGATCAGCGTTGAGTAGGGGTGATTATCCTGAGGTCGTTAGATATTCTCAAGAATGCGTTGAACTATCCTTAAAAGCTTGCTTGAGAGCTGTTGGAATCGAATATCCTAAAGTTCATGACGTAGGAGACATCCTCAAAGCATGTTCAAGCAAGTTCCCAGAATGGATGAGGATGCATATGGATGAGATATCAAGCATATCTAGAAATCTAGCCGAAAAAAGGAGTCCAAGCATGTATGGGATAGAGGCTGCTGGAAAGCCAGCTAGCGAACTTTTTGATAGGAAAGACGGCGAAAATGCATTGATGCAGGCCACGTTTGTTTACGAAATTGCTGAGAAATTTATCCGTGAATTCTTCGAGGATGTGCAAGCTTCTATGGAATGAAAGGTTTGCATAGAATTCCACCGCTCCATTGAGGCATTTACTAGTTCTGTTTTAGAATATACATGATCCTTTTGTAAATATGCTCCAATTTAGGCCATGGGCAAATGTTAGAATTAAAGGATATCCAAGCAATATTTCTCAATGTTCCCCTTTCCAGCTTTATCAGAGCTTATTAAAAGCTCAATTAAAGCCGTCTCAGGACGGCGTGTAAAGGAGTTTGCCCAAAGTATATCGAAATTTCACAGAATACAAGCCTCCTCAGGATATCATGAAGCATTGGAGTATGTTAAGGGAGTTTTAGATGAGCTTGGAATAGAAACCAAAGTTTATGCATATCCAGCAGACGGAGAAACGCTATACGGAGGTGGATGGCCAGCTCCTATAGGATGGGACGTTAAAGACGCAGAACTTTGGTTAAAGGAACCGAAGGAGGAGCTGATTTCTAAGTTCATCGATCATCCGACGATGGTGATAGCTCATTGTAGACCAACGAATGGTTGGGAAGAAGCAGAGGTAGTAAATGTAGGTTCAGGGATCCTTGATGAAGAGTACCCTGTTGATGTCGAAGGAAAGCTTGTACTCGCAACTGGAAGGGTTGGATGGGTTCACAGAATGGCTGTAGCTGAAAGAGGAGCAAAGGGCTTGATTTACTACAATGAAACTTCGCCAGCAGATGCCTACCCTTATACTGGTCTGTGGCCACTGAAGAAGGAAATCAAGAACCTAGGAGTAGCTTTTTCCATATCAAGGAAATGGGCAAACAAGCTGAAGTTAGAAATGAGGTCTTCTAAAGTAGTTTTAAGATACAATGTTGATTCTGAGTTCTTCAATGGAAATCTAGAGGTGCTTGAAGCTAGAATTCCAGGAGAGTCTGATAGAGACATTCTTCTCGTTGGCCATCTCTGTCATCCCAAGCCAGGAGGCCATGATAACGCGTCTGGAAGCGCATGTCTCATGGAAATAGCCATTGCGCTGAAGAAATTGGTAGAAGATGGCAGAATAACTCCGAAATTTGGCTTTAGATTTTGGTGGGTTCCAGAGTTCTACGGGACAATAGCTCACCTCTCATCCCATAATGAATTGGTAAATCAGCTTGTTGCTCTCCTAAATCTTGACATGGTAGGAGCAAGCCAAGAGAAGACAGGTGGACATCTTGCTGTAATAGGCTTCCCATTTTTCTCTCCATCCTTCATGCCCTTGTTAACTTTTGGAATGATGGAGCGGGTTATGGCATCGCTTGCTCCAAAGGGCTTGAAACTCTTCATGGAGAAGTATGCTGATGGAAGTGATCATCATGTTTTTACCGATCCTGAGGTAGGAGTACCACAAACAGCCATTGGAGAGTGGGTTGACAAGTTCTACCACACAGACATGGACTTCGCTGACAACTTAGACCTCGTTGCGCTTTCGGTTGTGAGCTCAGCTTCCGTCGCTACAGTTGCTCTTCTCTCCAGCTTTGTTTCTAACAAGATTGACTCTGAGTTCTTAATTAAATACATCAACATTATGGCTGTAAGACAGGGTTTCAGGGAGATTTCCGATCTTTTAGGAGAAAATAGGCAGTATAGCTCAAATAGAGCTTGGATCCTACCAGATGCTTATAAAAGAGCGGTACTCAGTTTGAGTAAGATCCTTGGAAGCGAGTTTGGTGATTATATGGCTAAGGCTGCTGAGTCTGTTTTTAGCAAACTGATGGACGGAGTCAGAGAATCGGGGATACCAAAACCAGAGGCAAAGAAGAAGGTTGGGTTGATCTACTCCAGAAATAAGGCTTGTCCCTTGCATCGGCGTAGGTTCATAGCTGCCCTCCCAAAGGACAGAGCTAGGCAATACCTCTTGAGAGGAGATCTTGCAGAAATAGCAGATATCCTCTACTTTGTCTTAGATGGGAAAAGAGATCTTTCTGATGCTTGGAGGCTAGTAGCATCAGAAGTGAAGGGTTGCAAATGGGAGGACTTCATGTCGATAGCGGAAGACTTAGAGAAGGCCGGTTGGACCTCAAAATCTACCTAAGTTCTTAACAAAAACGTCAAGAAGAACCTAGGTTCTTAAGATTGATTTTTGCTTGAAAACGGGGTGGCTCACATTTTTAGATTCCATTGGAGGGCATCGCAAGATGGCAAAGAAGGTGCAAGTGATAGGGCTTGAAACGATTCCGGACATTAAAGCCGGAGATGACTTGGCAAAGATCATAGTAGATGCAGCCATGAGAGAAGGAGTTGGCATAGAAGACGGCGATATCATCGTGATAACTCACAAGATCGTGAGTAAATCTCTGGGCTTGGTGTTTAATCTAAATGAAATTAAGCCATCGGAAAAAGCAAAAGAAATTGCCCGAAAGACAAGAAAAGATCCGGAATTCGTTGAGCTCATATTAAGGGAAGCAAGGAGGATAGTTAAGGTCAGACCTCCTTACATAATTACTGAAACGCGTTTTGGCCACATCTGCCTCAATGCAGGCATTGACAGATCCAACGTATGTGGAAACCCTAGGATATGCGCGGCTCTTCCTAGAGATCCGGACAAAGAGGCTAAGAGATTAAGAGAGGACTTGGAGAGGCTTACGGGAAAAAAGCTTGCGGTTGTGATAAGCGACACGTACAGCAGACCTCACAGGTACGCCCAAATCGATATGGCTATAGGAGTTTCTGGCATGAAGCCAGTGAAAGATTACAAGAGAAAGATGGATGCATATGGATATAGGCTTAGGTTTAAGATGCAAGCTGTTGCAGATGAGATAGCTGGCGCTGCCGAGCTTGTAATAGGGCAGACCACAGAGAAGATTCCAGTAGCCATAATCCGAGGTTATAGCTTTGAGTCGGATGAGAAGGCCTCCGCAAAAGAGCTTAGCCTAATAGAATTGGGGTATAAGGATATATTCGAAGGGATCAAGCTTATGTCCAGGTCAAACCATTAAGATTCTAAAAAGTCCTAATTTTTGGTAATCTCACATCTGTTAAGCTATGGTGATAATGCTAAAGTATGTAGCATTTGAGGACGGTAGTTTTTGAAGCCTCGTTCAAAAGAGGTCAGCTTTATTAAACTATATTTTCGGGCTGAGTATATGCTTTTATAAGGGCTCACTGCTCTCAAATCTCTTAATGGGCAAAGAAGAAGAATTACCTTCTGTGCTTTCAAGCGTCTTTGAAAGAGAAAAGATTTCCAGTCAACCTTTCCCGATGCTCTTCGAAAAACTCTTGAAGCAATTGTCTTCTCTCCCTCCAGCTCAAATGAGAGAAGATACTACACCTTGTTTGGCTTTAGAGCATCTCTCCTTTAAAAGAATAGAGAAGAAACCGGATCCAGAACTTGTTGTTAGCGCAGTTGATGGGGGTCACAATGGAAAGGAACTCGAGGGTTTTTATTTTGGTATAGCTACTGCGGTTGCCTACACTGGAAGGATCTATAACGTTGTAGATCCCTCCCCCTTGAGCGATGGGCATGTTTTTAGACTTCTATCGTTTAGGGGGCCAACTTGGCTATCCTTGTTAGAACAACGCTTAGTATATCAGATAGCGATTTCTGTTGTTGAGAAAAGAAATCCGGATGTCCTTTTGCTCGACGGAAACTTACTGTTAAGGCCTCCTTATTTAAGTGAGGGCCGGGAAGAAGGTGAGGTTGATCTCGACAGAGGTACAAACTACATAAACGACAGGGATGCATGCATAGATGCCTTGCTTTACCTCCTAGACGAGTGTTATAAGAGGGAAATAGCTGTGGCTGGAGTTGTGAAGAGACCTGCTGCTCAACTGATCTCTCCTTCAAAGAGGGATGCCGCTATCTTAGATCATCTAATGAACGTAGGAGACATGATCGGTCCAATGCTTCCAAAAAGGCTTTGGGGCGCTCCAAAAGCTGGAGTAGGCCATCCTGCTCTCCTTTATTATGCGTCAAGATATAGGGAATTGGGAAACTTTTCCATAGAGGGTCCAACAACCGAAGGCTTCATAAGAGTGGCTTATCTGAAAACTACAGCAGCCAGAGGTCCCCTAAGACTAGAAATCCCATATTGGGTTGATCCAATTGAGATCGCAAGCGTTGTACTGGAGACTTCTAAGGCAAATCCTGTAGACGGAGTGCCAGTCCATATATTCAAGGCTGATGAATTAGCTGGTGTGGGGTCAGATTTACTGAAAATAATATATGGAGAAATGCTAGCAAGGCTCATTAAAGAGAATCCGAGACTTGTTGGAGCTATGAGACCTATGAGAGGTGAGGAATTTGAGCTATAGTAGCGAATTAGAAGAAGTGGGCAGAGTTGTAAGCCCTTCTCAAGTAGATGAGTTCACATTTGCATTAAACGAAAATAAGGAGATAAGGGCGAAGGAGTACTGCCTTGTAAAACATCCACTTGAGGATGTTTTTTGCCTCTGTAGGGTGATAACCGGCTCTGTTCAGAACCCAACAGTTAGTCCGAAGGGAATAGGAGCCGTAATCGCCAAGAGCGGTTTTGAGATAGGAAGAGAGCAGGAAGTAGCTCTTATGAAAGCAGAAGTTCTAGGTTACATCAAAGAGGGGAGATTTAGGCCCCCAGACTTCCCTATCGCCCCAAATTCGAAGGTTTACAAGTGTACTGAGGATTGGATTAAGCCATTCCTTCAAGCACAGGAAGGTATCCAGATTTTCGTTGGAAAGGACCCTTTTTCAAACCTTCCAATCTCCCTAAGCCTTGATTGGATTACAAAAGGGCATCTTGGAGTTTATGGCCAAACTAGGAGTGGAAAAACAAGTTTTGTTCTTAGGCTGATAAAATCAGCAGTTGACAATGATCCACCCGCCAGATTTGTGATATATGATAGGTATGGAGAATATTCTCCGCTAATAGATGCTGGATATGGAGTTAGATTTGGATATAACTCCTTTCTCTCTGGGGCTGTTAGTCCTGACGAGATTACGTTAAGATTAGGACTGAACCCCAAATCTTCAGCATTTAGAGATGTTAAGACAGCAATTGAGATTTTAATGGAGAAAGGTAGCACGATCACGCCCGAGGCGATTCTCGAAGAACTTGAAGCTCTGAAGATGAGAGCAGATGTTAAGGGAAGAGTTGAGTACATTTTGAAGTCTCCTAAAGCTAAGAAAGAGTTGGAAATCCTATCCCAGAGCGGGAAGGGAGAGATTGACCTAATCCAACTTATAAAGGAGAATCCTGTCGTTATAATCGATTTCAGCATAGATGCAGACATAGGGAGGCAGCAGATAGCTTTCTCGCACATTGTAGGTAGACTATTCTCAAGAGCTGTTGCAACAAGAGGGGAGGATTTCACCTGCATAAACGTTATTGAAGAAGCACAGTTCTTCGCTCCGGAAAAAGGGATGCCTACATATGGGGATCCATGGGGAAACGGTTCTCTCACCGCCTTATCGATGGGAGTGTCTCAGCTAGGCGGATACAATGTTGGATTCATAATAATGACCCAAAGGCCTGCTTATGTAGCCAAAGCTGTCCTAGCACAGTGCAACACCCACATATGCTTTAGATTAATGAGTAGTGCTGATCATGACCAAGTTAGCGGGGTTACAGGTTATTCCATATGGAGGCTAAGGGAGATATTACCAAACCTCGAGACTCATGTGGGCTTTTTGATGGGAGCCGCATCTCCCTTCTGGTTCCCTGTATTCTGTGAGACAGAATTATGGCAATATCCTAGAAAGGCCATGAAGACAGCTTCTCAGCTCTTAAGAGAGATGTACGGATAGAGAAGAAAGCAGTTAGAAGTTAAAGTTTCATTTCGTATATTCTCATCCCTCCCTTCTTCACCCTAAATCCAGCCTTTTTAAGGCCAGAAATAGCTTCTTTATCATGTTTTATGGCTCCCCAAACTTGTTTACATCCAAAAACGCTTGCTTCTTTTCTAAGGAAAAGGCCTAGCTCCTCTGAAGCCTTTTTGTCTCCAAGGAAAAAGTCTATCATAATGAACGGAAATTGAGTGCTATAAGGTTGATAGAGGGCTATTCCGTTCATCTCACCATGAATAACTGCAAACCCCTCCTCAGAATAATTCCTCAGATCATCTAACCTTAGAGTGGACCATTCGAAGAACTTGAACTTAACTGGGCGGCAATTAATCCTGTTTCTGATCCATCCCATCACATCTTCTATCTCTTCCACTTTCATTCTCCTGATTCCGCTTGGTTGCGCTGATTTCTTAGGCCAAGCCTCAACTTCGACCAACTCCTGGGCTAGAGTGAAGCCCAACTTCTCAACGAGAGAGATTGCTGGAATGTTCTTAGAACTTGTGGCTAAGCTAACAAATCTTGCTCCGGAAGCTCTGGCATAATCTATACAGCTTTTTGTCAAGGCAGTAGCTACACCCTTCCTTCTAAACTTAGGATGAACTCTAGCTCCTGCAAGATAGGCTTCGCCTTCAGGTCTTAGGGAAAGGCGCATTAGTCCAATAACCTTGTTATCTTCCTCTGCAACTAGTAGTTTGCCTTTTGTATCGCTTATCCAATTCTCCCAAACTGACATGATGTAATCTCCCCATCTCCATGTATGCGAGGTAAATTCAGCTACCTGTCTTCTGTCTGATGGCCTAGCCTCCCTAATAATAACCATAAGTAAGGGAGAAAGGACGTAGAAGATTAAGTTTTACGTAATAACTATCTTGATATCCCGCAGCATCGCTGCTTCCATCCCTACAAAAATGCATCAAAGCCAAACTTTCACTCGAATTTAGGCCTAATGAATCATAGAGACTTTAACTGATTGCAAGTCTTTGTTTTTATACTAAAACTTGATCTAGAAGAATACTCACGTCTTGTGATTAATCTATGTGTGTCGGAATTAAAATAAGGACCTACTCTTAAAAAGAGGGCTTCCAATGACAGAGAGCATTAAAAAGTTCTTGTCAGAGTACTATTCGATTGGCAAAGATGCAAAACTACTCTTGACTAGTTCGAGCATATGGAACATATCTTTTGGAATCTATGCAGTTATTTGGCAACTCTATTTGAAATCTGCTGGCTACGGAGGGTTGGAGATTGGAACATATTCTTTAGTACAAAGCATTTCTATGACCCTCCTAATCATTCCATGTGGTTTTATCGCTGATAGGGTTAAGAGGAGAGGCCTGCTAGTATTAGGAGGATTTTTAGGAGTAATTTCAACTCTTATCATCTTGTTATCTGTTTCAATGACTTCTCTCCTTATTTCAGCGTTAATTGGAGGGATTTCTTGGGCTATCTCAGGGCCCTCGTGGAATGCCCTCTTTGCCGAAACTGTTGAAGAATCTGGTATGGAAGCTGGATATGGTTTGGGTGCATTCCTTGGAAACATCTGTTTTGCTACTGGAAATATCCTAGGATGGATACCAGAGTTCCTAGTCTCAAAGGTTGGCCTGACTTACTTCAATGCTTACAGGATCTTCCTTTACGTACCCATAGCTGCACAGCTACTGTCAAATATCCCATTGATTCTTGTAAAGGAAAGATTTGAGCCTACTTCTAGAGAGCTAAGGTTTAGAGCTGGAAAGGTGGCCCTTAAGTTTATCATAACTAATGCCCTTGTAGGTCTTGGAGCTGGTTTTTCCATTCAATTATTTGGGTACTATCTAAGCATGAAGTTTAATGTTGAATCGGGACCTATAGGCACTCTTTATGCACTTTCCAACATTCTTGGCGCTCCTGCCTATTTAGCAAGTGCTCCCCTCTCCTCTGCAATAGGCACAGTCAAGGGAGTAATAATACCGCAGCTCATCTCTATACCTTTGCTCGCCTTGATCCCATTTTCTCCGAGCTTTAATCTGGCAGCGGCACTATACATTCCCAGAACTTTGCTTATGAACATGTCAAATCCCCTTATTCAGGCATTAATGATGAAATTGACCCCAGAAGAAGAGAGGGGCTCGGTTTCTTCCCTATCCCAGATGGCTTGGAACTTACCAAATGCTATATCCAATAGAATTGGGGGATTTTTAATGGACTATGTGAGCTTAGATCTTCCCGTCTTCATAACCTCTGCGCTTTACACTATATACGTAGTAACTTTTTATATCCTGTTCAAAGGAGAAGAAATGACACAAAAATAGGCTAGGAAAAAGAGTCTTCTTACTTGATCTAGGAGATTAATTTCAAATAACATAAGCTAAAACTTTCTTTCTCTTATCAATCTGCTTATCGGCGCATAAATCTTTCTAAGGGGCCACTCTAGCTTGTAACCGGCTAGTTCAAGTCTTCTCAGCGTAGTTGAATAGGGATCAACTACTTCCTCTTCGAGCTCTATGAGTAGCTTTGGATCTATTTCTGCCAACTTTTCCATGAACGCTAGTCTTTCCCTCTTTGTAACTATCCTTGGATCTCCTATCATAGCTGCCACATGAAAGGAAACTCCGTAATCAAGGAGATTTTGTATAGATTTAAAAGGGAGATCAAATGCTTCAGGTTTTGCTCCAGTTTTTCTTGTAAAATCTTCTGGAGTGCCAGCTTTGAGGGAGATTCTTACATGAACTTTCTTATATTTGGAAATTTGCCGTACATAGCCCTTATCGGCACCGAACAATATCCCATTTGTCTCCAATATGAATAGGGGGAACTCAGATTCCTCAACTAGCTCCAGAACTTGTAAAAGGTGACTCGAACTAACGTGGGCTCTCCTCCAGAGATTCTAAGTTTTCTGATTCCTCTACTCCTAGCATTATCGCTCATTTTCTTGAAGGCTTCTTCAGCCGAATAGAACCTTCCATACTTTTCAGGAAAGTCTCTAGAAAAGCTTACCCAACAAAAGATGCATCTTAAACAGCAACCAACTGCATATCCAGTTGATATTCCCCTGTATACCCCAGCAACAGAGAATTTATCGTATTTTCTTAACCATCTCCCATCTTTCTGCTTTCCTATTATCCTTTCAGTTCTCTTAGCTAGGTCTAACGGGTCAAATGGTTTGAAGTTGGGAGTAACGTATCTTGGGTAAGACATTCGCTCAAAAATAGTTCTACATAAATAAATCCTGCTAGTCCAAGGAGTACTTCAATATCTGTCGAAGTAAATGGATTTGTTTTAAAAGGAGGTACGTTCCTCTTTACTTTGAAGATGTTATCCTTGAGAAGAGAGGCCAGGCTTTTTCTACTAGTTATTTTGGGGATTGTTTCGTTGCTTAGCCCCCTCCAGTTAAAGGCGGATAGAGGCATGATCCCAATAATGCCAAGTGTATTGATATACGAGCCAAGTCAGAAGGCGATTATAGCTTGGAATGGAAAGACAGAAGTCCTTATTCTGTCAACTGATGTGTATTCTTCACAAAAAACTAAAGTCTTGGAGATCTTACCCTTGCCCTCAAATCCTGAAAGAATCGAGAAAGGAAGTTTTGAGTCCTTTGAAGCGGTTAACGAACTCATATTTGAGCACGCCCCAAAGATTCAGGGTTATAGGCAGAAGGACATAGTTGCTTTGAGTAACGAAAGCGTAACCATATTATTCAAGGCAAAGATAGGTGTTCATGATATAACGGTCGTTAAAACAAAAGATTCTGAAGAATTAGCTTATTGGATTCAAGATTTCCTGAGGAAAAATGGTTTAGACATAGTACTGAATCTTGGCTCCGCTGAGAAAGTAATAGATGAGTACACTTCTTTGGGGTTCAGATTCTTCGTTCTAGACATAATAGAGGTTTCAGATGAGAAAAGCGTAGAGCCTATCCTTTATGAATTCAAAACACCGTTTCTCTACTATCCATTGAAGATATCCAGCATTATTCCTGGAGATACTAAGATTTCTCTGTTTCTAATAACTACTGAGAAAGTAAGCGAGAAGCTATTGCACGAATCCTCAATGAAGATGGCATATTATAAGATAGGAAAGGAGAGAGAGCCAATTCAATTTAAGATATCTTTAGGAGAGATATCTAGGATAGATCTTAGGTTAACTGAGCTGTTTGATGAAGAGGCCTGGTTCACAGCCGTTTTCTATGAAGGAAACATGAATCAGTTGAGAAAAGATCTGAAGATAGCGTATCCTCTAGAAACGGGAAATGAAGGCTTGGGCAGCGTCTTAAGAGACCCGACTGATTTTGTTATAGGAATGTCAATGGGCTTCTTGTTTTCTCTCTTGGCCTTCCTCTCAGGACGTTATATGATGAAAAAACTTGGAAAAGATTAAAAGGGCGGTATTATGCCGTGTTTCATGCATTAATCGAACTTAGCTTGCCTTCGTTTTCAAATCATCACAATTTATTGATTTAAGATATGGTTTAGAGAGGGTTTACTGATGAAATTAATTCGCTTTCTATACAACGAAGAGGACCTCTATGGCCTGCTAGATGGAGGCAGGATCTTAATTCTACCCTTTCTATTTGATTGGCTACCAAAAAGAGTTGAGGATTTCATAAATATGGGAACTAAAGCTGTTTTAGATGTAGAAAGGCTAGTAAATGAAGTCTCTGAAAGGGATAGGAAGGAGTTCTCGATCGACCTAAATGAAGTAAAGCTCCTCGCTCCAATACTTAATCCTCCTAAAATAATATGTTTGGGGCTAAACTATTGGGATCATGCGGCTGAGCAAGGAGCAAGGATACCAGACGAGCCCATAATATTTATGAAGCCAAGGACTTCAATCGTAGGGCCAAATCAGCCCATAGTAAAGCCTGATTTCGTCAAAAAGCTCGATTATGAAGGAGAACTAGCAGTAATAATAGGTAAGAAGGGGAAGTACATACCCATATCAGAGGCAAGGGAGTACATATTTGGCTATACCATTTTTAATGATGTTACGGCCAGAGACATTCAGTTCAAAGACAGACAGTGGACTAGAGGGAAGAGTTTTGATACATTTGCACCTATGGGTCCATGCATAGCAACTAAAGATCAGATTAAGAACCCTGAAAATCTTAGGATCCGTACTTGGGTTAATGGAGAGCTACGTCAGGACTCGTCGACAAGCAACATGGTGTTCAGCGTTTATGAGGTAGTCCATCACTTGAGTCGGGTCATGACGTTGGAGCCCTGTGACGTCATAGCGACCGGTACACCTGCAGGAGTAGGGGTATTCATGAAGCCAGAACCAAAGTTCTTAAAACCTGGAGATCTTGTCGAAATTGAAATAGAAGGAATCGGAAAACTCAGAAACAAGGTTATTGCTGAGGCTTATGCGTGATAGAAAGCGTGTAGTCCGGAATCAGTTATTTACTTAATCCAACTAAACAAAACTCTTTTAATAGTAGATGAAGAAAGGTACTTATGCCTTACTCGGTCTCATCCTTTGTCTATTTTGTACAAGATCTCTCGGAATACTTTGATGACTTCGTAGAAAGGCTAATGTCTCAATTAGCTCTTAGAGGTACAGCCATTCTCGAGCAGCATGTGGAATCCGATCTAGCGAAGTTTAAAGTGAAGTATATGGACGAAAGGGGTGATCTCATCGTAATGCCGTTAGGGAAGGACATTAAAGCGGTTTATCAGGTGAGTGGCGGCGGTATCCTTAGAAAGGGAATTTGGGGAGCTATAACTGGTGGAGGACTCAGCACAATAGTCAGCAGCCTCTTTGAAGAGAGCAACAAGGATAGGCTGCTAAGTTTAGTTGGAGGGCTGGCTGCTGGTGGAGCAAGCGGAGTATACGATGGCTTCAACACAGCGATGAATGAGGCTACTGAATTCTCAAGGATGTTAGCAGAGACCATTCAAGCAGTAGAGAGCGAACTAAGAGGAATTAAAAGAGGAAAGGAGGCGGCTATAGGTGCAAGGAGGGAGGTCGTAAGGGAACTTGAGAGTCAGCTCGAGGAAGTCTATACTGATCTAACTGTTCTCAAGGAAGAAATTGACCTCGCTAGAAGCGAGGGAAAAAGAATAAGTAAAGCCGAAGGCAGGTTGAAAAGAGCTGAGAAATTACTAGAAGAGGCTGAAGAATTCCTTTCAACAGGAAAGAGAGTTAAGGTAAAAGCTAATATAAGAGCTGCTCAGAGAATGATTGAACTAGCTAGAGAAGCATTGGAGGAGGGCACATAATCCTTCTGTTAGGTGTATCTAATTGCTGGAGGATTTTAACCTCCTAATTACCTGTGCAAGAGGACAAGAAGAAGATGCTAGAATAGAAACATTAGCTGTTTTGAAACAAATAGGAGATCTAAACCCAATCGTGGAGAAAACTCACATAAGAGGTCTTCTTACCGCAAAGACAAGCATAGATCCTCTAGAGGCTATTCAGAAAATGAGAGAACTCTTAAAGAAGAGGCCTGTATCTTTTCTATACATTAAAAGAGCTATTCCTATACAAAAAATCGTTAAAACGAGTCTAGAGGAGATAGAAAAAGTTGCTAAAGAATTTGGTAGTCTGATAGGGGAAGATGAGACCTTCAGGATAACTGTAGAGAAAAGACACACCGAACTAAAAACTATGGAAGTCATAAAAGCAGCTGCTTCCAAGATAGATAGAAAGGTAAACTTAGACAATCCAGATAGGATCATTCTGATCGAGATAGTAGGACCTTTAACGGGTATCTCTCTCTTAAAACCAGGGGATATTCTCTCTATTGCAAAAGAGCTTAAATAAGTGGAATTACAGAAAACCTAAAATTATGATATTTGCCACAATCATAACTTGTCAAGAGCCCTTGACCGTTGCTCATATCCATAGAGAATTTACACTTTGCTAAAATTGGGCTCATCTTAGATTTTTACTTGAGTTCCCTTAGCCTAATATGATTCATACCCCTAATTTTCTTTATTTCAATTAATCCTTCTTCCTCCAGGCCCTTTAAATGCCGCCAAACCGTCGTTTTTGGTAATTCAAGTACCCTAATTAACTCAGATTGAAAAGCACTTCCGCCTCTTGCTTTTAGCTCCTCAATTATGAGTCTATCAACGTAAGGAAGTTCTTCTATCTTTACGACTACTTTTCTTGGTCTCTTTAGGCTAATAATTAGTAGAAAGAGGATAAATACAAAGCCTGCTAAAACGGGCACAAACCAAGTATAGAAGCTTTCTTCTCTAATCTCTGTCTTTGGTGGGGTAGGAGAAGGCTCTCCAGAAGAAGAAGTTGGAGAAGGGGTTGGAGTTTCTAGCTCAATAACATAACTTGTCCAAATAAGCCCTTTAACATCAAAGACTAAAACTGTTCTTCCATCTTCCTTAGAGATAGAGACAGGTATACTGCTCAAACCCATAATTATCGAATTCTTAGGCAGTCTTATGGTCGTTCTGTTGGATGGAGATGTTATATTTATTGTCCACACCCCTGCTTCCATCTTTGTGATCATCTTGGTGTGATATGTTACGTTAACTAATTCAGCACCAAGGGATTCGACGATCACCTTTTCATCTTTGATTTCATAGTTGAGAAGGAGACTTTTTTCATCGGTAATTACCATAAATCCTTCTTCAGGTTCTCCTATCAAGGGAAGTTCTACTTCTACTTCCTCTCCAGTGAGTCTCACCAAATAAGAAACTTCTACATACCCATCTTCAAAGACAAGAAGAACAAGATCCTCTATTTCAATTTCTTGAGACCTACATAGCAAGCAATGAGGTGTGATGAGTAGTAATAGTAATATGACGGATGGCTTTTTCATTCTGTAAGAAGTTTTGAATCATCTTGTAAAAAAAATTTTGTTATCTAATTTGAAATAATCTTTCAGCCTTTACCTTTACCCTTTCCTTTGCTTTCACCTTTACCTTTACCCTTTTCCTCTGGAGGCTTCTCTTCAGCCGGAGGCTTCGTATGAGGAGGTTTTACTTCCTTCACACCCTTCTGCTTAATTTCTGCCTTAACTTTTCGCTCTATTTGAGCAATTGTTGTTTTTATCTCTTTAAGGACTTCCTTTGCCTTCTTCACATCTCCTCGGGCTTTAGCTTCGTTGAATTCCTTCGTAAGATTTGAAATTACTGATGAGATGTCCTCTGGCACTGCTGTTAAGTTTAGCTTAGAAAGAGTCCTGTTAAACATTTCTTCAGCTTTAGCTATCTGAGAGGACTTAACGACCTCTTTCTTAATCTCTGTCATTGCCTTGTTAGCTTCTGATAACATCTTAACGGCTTGAGTTAAGTTATGCATTGCAATCTCAGGTCCTTTTTCTAGAATATTAGATATATTGAGATACAACTGGTTTATCAGGGTTGTATTGATCTCTGTAATGTTCTGCATCTTCTGTATGCTGAGATTTAATCTAGATAGCAGCCTTTTGTGCCTTTCAAATGCCACTTGAAGCCTTGCTATTGTTCCAACCGGAGTAATAGTCAAATTTGAAGCTACTTGGATCTTATGGATCTCTGTGAGTATAGACCTCAGTAGGTTTAACGCTTTTTTCACCAATAAACAAGCATCTGAGTAATTTCCTTCATCGACCAGCATGTTGGCCTCTATTGCTAAAGAATAGCTCAGGTTTAACAGTTCCTTTATGCTCATTTCTCTGCTTAAATTAATATCTAAGCAACAAACGCCAGAGATAGATAGATTTGTCTCAAGGCTTATGTTAGAAACCTCAATTTTGCCCAAAACGAAAGAATAGGCTCTAAAATAAATTGATAATAGCTGTTGTGAGACTTCAGATTGATTATTTATGTTTTCTTCGGCTACTAAATGTGAAACAGGAGAAAAGCATAAGATTAGGACCAAAATAAAGGAGGTCCTTTTTGTAAGAGCTTTTAAGTTCATCGTATTAACCTGACGACCCGTTAAGATTTAAGGAATATTTCAGAAATGAGTTGAAACCATTTGAAACAGACAAATTAGACCAAAATCACATGAAAATAGCTACTCTTTTTTTAATCTTTTGCGTGTCAGACGAAATTCCAATATCTTTATCTCTGTATCTTCATCTAGCTTCCCATAAATAGATTCTAACTCGTTTATTAGCTCTTCTCTGCTTCCAAAACCATCTTGCATAGCGTGCTCATCTGTTAGATCTTTAATCTTGGCAGTTCTTACGGAAGTTATCCTTGCATCTGCGATGTCCTCTCTTCCAGCCCTAATTATCACATCATCTCCAACTTTCAGTTCTGTCCTAAGTCTAATAGTCGTTTTCTTCTTTCTTGATAGAATGCTCTTTTCATATTTCTTCTTAAAGCGTAAGACCTTCCTTTTGGACATAGTGTCTCACTAGCCTCCCGATAATTTCTCTGTAAGCATCCAAGGGTTTATCCATTTTGAAGATTCTCTTAATTAGATCCCATCCCCTCCCTTGTAAGGTTTTTGCTACAACTAAGTCCTCTTCCCAAGGTTTTAGAGGTCTTATATCACAACCTTTAATGAAGTAGTGCTGGACTATGGCCTTTATTGCATCAGCTGTCATCTCGTATGTGTGAGTTCCAAGCAGATAGCCCTTTAGCCTCCTTCTCTGGGACATACTGAGTTTTAGCTTTACTTTGAAGGATCCTGAAGTTAATAGAAGTCTGGCTACAGAAGGAGAGAGGGTAAAGTATACGTCATGTAAGGATCCAAGGAGCCTGCTCTTGAACTCATAGGACATTGCGTCAATCATCTTCCTTGTCCGCTTGTTCAATGGCTTCAAAACGAAGACGCTAAATTCCCCTGAGGTTGGATTCCTGCTAGGGCTAATGTGTACTGGAATGAATCCGTTCTTTAGCCAGAAGTTGAGAAGCCTTGGTGATGCTCCAAAGCCAGCTCCAATCCAGTCCATACCTCTATCTGTTGCTTTTTGTTCTAGCTCCTTTAAGACGAGAGAACCTAAACCCTTGCCTTGAAGAGATGGATGAGTTGCTATTCTAACGATCCTCCATCCCCAAAGCCTAGCAAAGTCCTTGAAACCATAATGAAGTACCATTCTGTTAGGTATCATGTGGCCAGGAGGCTCCCACCCTTTGAGCATTTCTTCAGCCATTTCAGGAAGCAGTTTTCCCTCTTCTGCAAGTTGGACAGATACTAGGACTTTATTATCCTGGGTTAAAGCCCAAGCTGTGTGATGAGGGGCGTCTAAGAGTAAAGCAAGATCATTCGGCCTATTTCTATAATGTGCGAGGACATATATCCCATAGAACTGCTTTAGAACTTCTTCAGAGGCATTTTCAACATCTAATTTAGAAAATTCCAGTTCCTTGGGTTCAAATTCCTCTCTTTCAATATCTGCCGGTTCTGCATCCAATAACAGGAATTCATAGAGCCATTTTTCTACAGGATCGCCTTCAGGGTATCGTATCGGTGTTTTCATCCTTATTTCCATAAGGTCAAGTCCTCTCATCTTTCTCAGTCTTTCCAGAAACCTGAGTGAAAAGCTTCTTCCGGCACCTTCGTAACCATGTACTGTGGTTGAAAATATGGCGAGCTTTGATGATCTCAAAATTGAGAACAAAATGTAGGTTGGAATGCTGGCAGCTTCGTCTACCACCTTCACTCTAGATTTGACTTCAGCAGCTCGCACAGGGCTCATGTATACCACTGAACATCTTCCAGAGGATATTCTAGTAGTTACATCATCTCTAACGCTTTCCCTAAACTTCAATCCTTGGGCCTTGAGTCCTAGTTTTAGGAAGTGGAACAAGGTCTTAGCTCCCCTTAGGGTCGGCGCTGTAACCACTATCCTCCTCCAAATCCCTTGAGCCACAAGTTGAGATAAGCCCAGTCCAAGGGCTGCAGATTTTCCTCTACCTCTATCCGCTATTATCACCATTGCGCTCTTTCCTCTAGCTTCTGCTAAATCCGCAATACCGTCAATTACCCTAAGCTGTTCTTCTGTCAAGGCAAGCGATTTCACAGGGCCTTTTCCGTTTGGTTTAGGCATAGGCCTAGGAGCTAAGTTCCTAGGAATTCCTTCAATATCCCCAGAATCTATATCTACGAACCAAACTCCCGGCCTACCTCTCAGCTTTGAGATAAACCTCCTCTTGAAAGCTTGCTTTACATCCCTCTCGCTAAATGGAGGGGACACTAACTTCCTCTGGAAAAGGGTTAAGGTATTGAGCCATACCTTTAGACTTGGTATTGCGAAAAGAACAAGACCACCTCCTCTTATTGTTTCCACGAGCCTTCCAATGTCATTTGCCCTCATCTGAACTGAGAAGTCTGCAAGCAATACATCCCACGTTTCTCCCATAGCTTCTTCGCTGTCATCGAAATCCAAGATCGTGGGTTCTATCTTCTTCCCTAAATTGCTAAGAACGATATCAAGACCTAGGAGTTCGCCGCCTACGCTAGTATTCGAATATAACAACTGCGTTTTTCCTTCTCTGAGTTTAGCGTATCGGTTAACTAAAAGTGAGAGGATGTCAAGACTTCCTTCTCCCGCAACGACAAGCATTCTCCTCTCTCCACTTTTTAGAGCCTCAAAGGCAGCTCTATCAAATATTTCCTCAATGATATCCATGTCCATAGTATTCCCCCCGATGGTCGAGCATATCGACTAGTTAGAGTATATGATGTCCTATTGAATGAGATTTTGTCATTAAAATATCTAACCGATGTCTAAAGGGATCTATAAGAGCGTTAATGCCATTTTAATTGAAATTATGACTTTTTCTCATAATGAGTATTCAAATACTATTATGTTTATGGCTATAAGTTAAGCAAGGAGTTCATTTTGAACAAAGAACTATTGTGAGAGGATCGATTTGCTTGCATATGAAAGGAACAAACAACAAAGAGCAGGCAGTTGCCTGTGGACTGAGGAAGGAATCATCCCCTTAATAAAAGCTTTGACGTTCTTTGCCCTTTTCATGGTTTTAATTCGGTCTGTATCAGCCCTTCTTCTCAGAATCGACAAAGCTTACGGAGATTTGCTTTTAATATGCTATCTCTTTGGATTTCCATCAGCATTCACTTACTTTTTCATGAAGACCTGGAATGGAATGAGTTTTGCTGATCTTGGCTTTAGGAACTCTGAAAATGCACTAAAAAGGTTCATTATAGGCGCTATAATGGGATTCTGTCTTATTTTTTCATTTTTCCTATCTCTTTACCGTTTTGGATATCTCATTGTGTCAAGAAGCGCAACTAGGCCTGAAATGTCGGTTCTTCTACAAGAAGTCCTGGCATCTCTTATCATAGTCTATAATGAAGAACTGATCTTTAGGGGTTATGTATTTAACACTGCCAGAAAGGCGGGTTTATGGCCATCACTTATCGTTAGTTCAGTGACTTTTGGAATTGCCCATATAAACAATCCGAATGTGAGTATATTGGCTGTTTTGGGGCTGACTGTAGCTGGTTTTTTGCTAGCCATAAGTTTTCTGGTTTACGATGAAATTTGGGTCCCAATTGGGCTACATTTCATGTGGAACTTCTCTGAAGAGAAAATATTCGGAATGCCTCTAAGTGGATTAAAGCCAAGAAGTTGGATCTTTACAGTCAAACTTTTGGGTCCTAATTGGATTACTGGTGGAGATTTTGGTCCCGAAGGTGGGGTTCTTCCAATTATGATAGAAATTCTAGCGATTATGGTGATCTTCAGGTTTTGGTTGAAAGGAACTAGCCCCCAACGGGTGTAGAGGATGGCTTTGTACCTACTACAACCATTACAACGTTCGCCTTTATTCCCTTGGTTATGGGAGTCCTGATAACGCCTAGGACTTTCTCAAAGAAATAGGTTACAGCTTCCTTGGTCTCATTCCTCGTGTTGCCTGCAAGAATTATGATCTTCATTCCCTCCTTAAACTTCACGAAGAACCCCATAGCTCCTTCTTCCATCAAACTTGCTTCCTCTTCATCGGTTAGATAGCTAGCCACAATCTCCCCAACCCCCTCATATGCTTGAGGTCCCCCTAAGAGTATCATCGCATCCACATGATAGTGCTTAACCTTCCAAAGTTCGTGAGGTCTTAGGATAAAGCAAGAAACTCCTCTGTTTAAAAGGGCTCTGTTAAGTTGACGAGCAGCATCGATATCTATTGAATTGGAAACTATAACAACAACACCTGGTAGGGAAAAGGTATAGGTTATCGGAATGACCATTAAGGAAATCAGCAGGAAGGAAAGCAAGACCTTCGGAAATGACATCTCATGCTGATTTACACAACTGATACTAAAAGCTTTACGAGTATTATGGCGTAACTGTTAAAGTAGAACGTAGAAACTTCCAGCAAAACTCTATTCACTACCTTCTAGGAGGCTTCATTTCCATGAAAAGAGAATTTAATTAGGTTTTATTCATGATTTCAGAATAATCCTCTTATTCTCCACACTACGTTTGGCTATGTTTGTTTTTACTACCCAAAGTGCGATCTTCATTACCGGATAGACAAGATTAAAAATTAGGTTTTACCTAAAATTAATAACAAACCGTGCAGCAATAATGGGAGGGAGATCTAAAACTAGACACAATACAAATGTTAGAAATCACTTGTCTTTGGCGTTCATAGGAGAAGGAAAGAAAGCAAGAATTATTGACATATTCGGAGGGCGAGGAATGGTTAGAAGGCTCATGAAGATGGGACTGTCACCAGGATCTGAAATCATTGTCATCAGGAACTCACTTGGTCCTTTGATAATAGAAGTGAGAGGAGTAAGGCTAGCTTTAGGGAGAGGATTAGCATCAAGAATTCTAGTGGAGCCAATAAGCTGATTAATCTTCATTCTAGTTATGTGCCCAAAAATAGGAGTTCCCAAAACTCCCAACAGTCTCGTAGAACTGTGATTCTAAAGCAGTCATACTTGCACTATCGGATAACCCAAATGTTGGAAAGAGCACGCTTTTCAATGTCCTAACTGGGGAGACTGCTCATGTAG
>CAZUBM010000016.1:48545-50510 GCA_964618805.1 uncultured Nitrososphaerota archaeon | reverse complement strand
AGGAAGCCCTGTCTCCTTGTCCCATCCCCTAAGCTCATAATAATGGTCGAGCATCATATCAAGTTCTACTACTTGGCCCTTAGCTGGCCCTATTGGTGCTGGAACCTTCGTTAGCCTCTCTGGAAGCGAATCGTCCTTTCTTCTGACGCCTTCGCGCACGTTGAAGGCTCTGTGCAGGTTCACGATCCTTTCACCTATCAACTTCAATTCCTCAGTAGAGAAGTTAAATCCGTTAGTTACTTCAAGAGCTTCCTTTATTTCTTCGTAGAAAAGCGCAGGAGGTATCATTGTGCCATATTTGCATATTCCTACGGAATCTACCAAAACGGCGAAATCTTCGTTGAGTTTGACCATCACCCACTTATAGATAGGACTTTGCTTCTCTGCGATCTCCGGGAGGTACTGTTCTCCATAGCGCTCCTTTATTTCCTTCTCAAAACCGACCTCATCCAACACTGGAAAAGAATAGAGATGGTCGGCTCCCCTTTCAGCCACAGCAATTCCCAGACCCATACTTTTCTGAGCACGAGGCTCCTGAGCAGCTATTTCCTGCCTTTTAACTGTCATTACAAATTTTTCAGTACCTCTGCCAAATTTCCTCGCTGCTCTCCAACTTCCCTCCGCTAAGATGTCTCCAACACCTTCTCTCTTAGCGATCTTATGAATGAGCTCTATCATCGCATCTACATTTCCCCAAGTCGCCTCAATTCCATCAAGATCCTCCTTCGTTAGCAGTCCCTCATCGTAGCACTCCATAACCCAAGAAATAGTCGCGCCAGTTGACACCGTATCTAGGCCGTACTCATTTGCCAAGTTGTTCATGTGTATGATGGCTTCCAAGTTGGAGTTACCGCACCTAGCTCCGAAAGAATCCAAAGTCTCGTATTCTGGCCCCTTACAATAGTCGCAGGCAAATGGACCGCTTGGAACCCTAACTATGCGTCCACATCTTTGCACGCAAGCATAATCTGCCTTTGGCTTAACGAGGTAAAGCCTTCTTAATGTCTCTCCAGAAATCTTTTCGTACTCCTCGAACACTCCCTGCCTAAGGTTGTAGGTTGGCAGCCTTCCAATGTGATGCATAAGCTCTATGAGGTTCGTCGTCCCGTATTTGGCTCTTATCGGTGTATAGGGATGTTCTCTCATCTTCCTATGTATTTCTCTCATAACCTCCAAGTAACGATCCGGATCTGCTACTTCAATCGGCTTGAATCCTCTAACAGCAATTGCCTTCAGCTTCTTGCTCCCCATTACTGCTCCCATTCCTGATCTTGCTGCAACCCTTCCGTGGTCGTTGACTATGGCAGCAAACCTAACCAGCTTCTCGCCAGCTGGCCCTATGCTTGCAACCCTTACCTCTGGATCCCCTACTTCATCCCTTATCAGATCCTCAGTTTTGTACGTGCTCTCTCCCCATATCTTGCTAGCGTCTTTAAGCTCAGGTCTTCCATCGTATATCAATAAGTAGACTGGCCTCTCACTTCTGCCTAAGAACACAACAGCATCGTATCCAGTAAACTTAAGCTCAGGTCCAACGAATCCAGCTGCATGAGATTCTCCCCATATCTCAGTCAGTGGAGATTTTGCAGCGAACACATGTCTTGAAGCCTGAGGAAACATAGTTCCAGTAAGAGGACCTATCGCAAATATCAAGACGTTTTCAGGTCCCAAAGGATCGATTCCGGGCTTTATCATGTCGTATAAAAGCCTTGCACAAAGGCCGGTTCCTCCAAGGTATTTCTCGGCAAGCTCGTTTGTCATCGGTTTTTCATCGATCTTTCCACTCGAGAGGTCTACGTAGAGAATTTTTCCTCCGTAGGCCTTGTACTTCAGTTCCATTTTTCTCACCTTGATGGGACTGGGTGATAACGTCCTAGCTTTCTAATAACTTCGGCTCCACATAAGGGTGAAAGACAGATTGGATATCTACATCATAAACCCGCAGGATAGGCTCCTCTCTACCCC
>CAZUBM010000016.1:0-48445 GCA_964618805.1 uncultured Nitrososphaerota archaeon | reverse complement strand
AAGACAGATTGGATATCTACATCATAAACCCGCAGGATAGGCTCCTCTCTACCCCCTTTACATGGTCGAAGCCCCTGTCAAAGCTTATATCTTGTCAACGCCATGCCTTCTCACCATAAGGACCTCAAGGGCATCATTAGGGTCAAGCCCAAGCTCTCTCCCTAGTTCTACTGTAGTGAGGTGGTCACTCAAAATTACATCTAGCATCTCGATGTTCTCAAGCGAGAGCAGCGTAAGCCTTATGAGAAAGGTTCTTGTAGAGATCAGGGACGTTCTGGTTGCTTATGTCCCCAAAAAACTCTTTAGTGAACTGCAACTTCTGCTATTTGAGGTTATGGCTATCATACCCTGTACAAAGCTAAAATGGAAGCTTGGTTATCCATTGACAGCAGTTGAGGATTTAAAGAAAAGGGGTATGTCAGAGTAGCTGAGAAAATCAAAAAGAGACTTAAGAAAAGATAAAAAATAGAAAAGTTTGTTCTGATAAATTGCATACGATCAAACGAACTCACCATAAGTCCATATCCTTTTTGAGACAAGTTGAAGAAGCAAACCTCTTCATCTTATCGTTTTAGAGTACGGTTAAGAAATATTCCAAAAACAAAAACAACAGAATGAGTAATGCAAGACCAAAAGCAAAATCAAGAGGTTTGCTTAAAGGATTCGATTACCGATTTTCCTTGGGCTATCATAAATGTCTCCAAGAGTACGAGAGATCGTCCTTTGACAATCTACTCTAAATTCCATAAAGAGAGCAGAAGATATTTGGTACATCCTTAAAAAGGTTAAATGGATTCTTAACGGAGGGCTAAAGAAGACGGTGGGAAATATTGAAGGATTCGTGGGTTTCTAGGGCAGAAGACCTCATCTCAGAGGCCAGGAATCTCATAGGAAAAGGGGTTTATTGGCTAGCATGCTTTCTTTCCCATCAAGCAGTAGAATTCTACCTTAAAGGCATACTAGCAGACAAAGTGGGTTTCTTTCCTTTTACCCATGACCTAGTGGAACTCCTAGAGGAGATAAAGGGCATAGGTGAGGAAGTTCCTTCAGAAATCTATGAGTCAGCGGAGTTGCTTACACCTCATTACTTAACCTCCCGATATCCAGGGAGAAGAGCCATTGAATACAATGAAAGGAGAGCCGAGCTATGCTTAAAGCACGCAGAGGTGATCCTTGGTTGGGCAAGAAGACTTACCTCTTGAGGAGAAGGGCTTCAATCATGGAGTATGAGGAAAAATTCAGCGCTTACGTTGAGAAGCTAAAGGCTAAGCTCGGACGCAAATCTACAATCCTTCTCTTTGGAAGTAGGGCTTCAGGAAAGGCCAGAGAGTCGAGTGATTTCGATGTAGCTGTCATACTACCAGAAATAGAAGATAAACTGGCTTTACTCTACGAACTCATAAGGATCAGGCCAGAAGGACTACCTGTCGATATTGTTGCCCTTTCCTTAGAGGAACTTCATGACCAAATATTCAGGAAGATGCTGGATCCCTGCATTATTCTCTACGATGGACTGGGAGTTGGAAAGAAGTTAGGATCTGCAAAGCTATCAACTATTTAGTTAAATGGTGGAGATCTTGTGAAATGCCATAGAAAGGCTGGGAGCAAGCCAGCTAAGGAAAAATGCTAAAATAGGGCTACCTGAGAAGCTCATGATCATAGTACAGCATATTTGGAGGAAGATATCACCTCATGGGTACGAACTTCTCTCTAGTTAGATCAACGTAAAGGATTTCCTCCGTATGCTCCGTACTTGAATCCCATGGTCCCACCTTGTGAAGACAAGTGCGTAATGTCGTAGCTTCCTAATAATCTCAGTTTCCTATGATTAAAGCATCATAATCCCTTTTCAAGGCTTTTAGGTGCGAAAATTCTCAAGATTCCTCTAAGTCCGATTTTAAAAGAAAGTTAACATTTGCAAATGCCCCTAGCGAACTCGAAGTATGGAGATTTTGTTAGGCTAAAGATCAAGGAAAGCATACTAGCTTATGAAAGCTAAACTTGCAGTAGAGATCTTATTGCGTGATGTTTGCAAATAGCCTAAAGGTTTCCTGCATGCTACTCTGCCAGCAGCACCTTTTTAACTCCTTTTTTACTAACTTTTCCTGTGAGAGAAGAAGCCCGGAGGTTATGGATACAGGCTCTTGAAGACCTTGAGACGGCAAGAGTTTTGCTTAGAAATAGCAGATATTATGCAGTTGCTTTTTACTCCCACCAAGCAGCTGAGAAAGCTCTTAAAGCTGCACACATAGAAGTTAAGAAGGAAGCCGCTCCTAGAACCTATAATATAGTGGAGCTAGGCTCGGGTCTAGGTTTAGGCGATTTGATGGACGACCTAATGGAGTTGAACCCTGAATACATTGTATCGAGATATCCGAATGCCGCTAATGGAGTTCCCGCACACATGTATAACGAAGCAATAGCCGAAAGGCATCTAAAAAGAGCTGAAAGGGTGGTTAACAAATGCAGAGAGTTGATAGGACTTTAAGAAACGCAATTCTAGCCATCAGAAGATGGGATCCCAATTCAAGGATCATTCTTTTCGGATCAAGGGCGAGGGGGGATCACCTTAAGGATTCTGATTACGATTTGATTGTAGTTTCCTCCAAGTTTGAAGGAGTACCCTTCACCAAGAGGATGGTCATGCTAACGAAAAAGATCTATAAACAGGGAGCAAGAGGAAGCTTCGAACTACTTTGCTATACGCCTGAAGAGTTTAAAAGGAAGAAGAAAGAGCTAGGAACATTATCGTTTGCTCTTTCCGAAGGGATAGAACTCTAGGTTCACGGCTATCGATGGAGCGTGGCGTTAGAAGACATGTTTAGGCTGTGACATTACTTCTTTTTCACCGAAATCCTTCATAGAGATCAAAATGAGATAAAGTCCTCAACTTAAGAGTCTAAAACCTGGCAAAGCAGGCAAATTTTAGCTTGGCATAAGGAGTTCAGGTGAATACAACCTCCCTCCCTTCTTGTGGGGGAAGACTGAAAGAACAAGAATCCATCCATCTTATTTTGTCAAACACCGTCGCCTACATTCTTCTGGCATAGGGCTAATTCGGTCACCTCTCCAAAGATAGATGCTGAATTCCTGTAACTACTGCTGCCTCCTTACCAATGGTTCTTCGCTTTTCACAGTTATCCCTTATCCAAATTACTCAGCCCTCTTTTCCAATCTTGCTGGTTGTTAAACTCCTATTCTCTCGAGTTCTTCCTGAATCCTCCTAAAGCCCCTGACCTTCCTCCTCCTGATTATAAGAAGGTACCTCTTCAGCTTCTTGGGGCTCACGAAACCAAGCAAGTTCGGGATTATCTCGTCCTTGAACGGGTAATCGTAATATATCATGTCAAGCAAGGTTTTCTCCTTGTCCGAGACCCTTACCCACTCTCCTATCTCCTCTAAGAATATGAATTCGTATCCGAAATACATCTTCTCCGATATCTTCCTCAAGATAACTTTATGGCCTGAGATCTCCCTCTCCCCTCCTTTCACCTTGACTGAAATGTAGGGGGATAGCACGGCTATTCTCGTCACCTGCCCCCAAGCCCCGTGGAGAAATGCGGCGCTCCCTAATCCTATGTAAGACTTTGGAATTGCCTTTACAATCATGTAAGGGGATTTCTTGAACGTGTAAACTCCCTTGATTAGCTCTATTATCTTGCCCTCTTTCCTCAGGTTGTGTATAAGCAGCTTAGCATAACTCCTGCCTACAACGCTTTCGACCAACTTGAAGGTGAATATGCTGGCGCCTCTAAGCTTTTCAACGAATTCCCTGTACTTAACTTTGGGCAAACCTCCTCACCTTCCCAACTATGGTTTCAAAGCTGGGAGCCCTGCCGATGAGTATGAGTTCCTTTAGTCTAGGGAAATCCTTTGGAGCTTCCTCCAGCTCTGGAAGAACTTTTTTCAGCTCAGACCTAACACTCTCTTTGCAGAAATCGAGCAGATAGTAGATGTCGTAAAGATCTCTCGCCTTCTTCCTGTTCAGAAAGGCCCTTATCTTCTCCCTCACCAAGTCCTCTGGCGTAAGCGTTTTTACCACTATGCTGCTCCCATCTACGAGCCAGAAATCGGATTCTATGACATGTATTTCCCCAAAAGCTGGAGAGGCTTCGAGCTCAACAACTGCTTGGTCAACTATCCTGAGGTAGAGCACTTAGAAGGCGTTACCCTGCTTCTCACAACTTTAAAGACCTTGGAGAAATGCTCATCTATTTTCTTTGGATCTGGATGGTAGATGTCCACATCTACGGAGAACCTCTTTCCACCGTATATCCTCCAAACCGCTGTACCGTCGTGAACGACGAAGTCAAACCTCCTCGAAAGCTCTAGCAAAACCATATCTTGTAATTCGGCTATTTTTAGTAGTCTGCCCTTAAGTATCCTTGCTAGAGGAATTTTCCTGTAAATACCCATATCAGTTTTTGTTGACCATGGTTATATATAAATATAACCCAGGTCAATAATAGCTTTTCTCAAGTTACTGGGCAACTGGCGTTGAATCTAGCTGAAGCTATTCCTATGGCCGACAAAAAAGAAGATGTACGCGCTTAACAAGAACTCTTTATAATAAGGAGAAATTAATAGGGAAGAGATGTAGATCTGGGTTGGTTTGCAGAACCAGCCCACGCTCTTAATATAGAGAAGAGCAGACCGTTCCATCACAAAGGAGTGATAGGTTCAGTATTCGCTGTAATATTCAGATACACCGTGAAGGCGGAGTGGGGAAGACTTTTGGCCACTTTATCTATCTAACACTAGCCCTTCCGTTAGTCTTCCGGGTATGTAGAGCGGAAGAGGAAACAATTGCTTAGCTTGTCCAAAGGCTTATATCTAGCTACATTTGCGATCTTTCCTCTGTTGGTGCGAGGACTGTGAACATTGTCCTTGGCCTCTAGTACCTGACTCGTTGTTCCGATATCAAGACCGATTTCAGTCATGCCATCCACAATTCTGGAGTCGTTCAAATCAGGGCGGATTATGATTCCATCAGAACATCTTAACTCAGCACCTTGCTTCTTGCGATTAAATTTGGATGTAAGCCCATGAGCGTAAAAATCCCTAGTTGCCAGGTTTAGCGCAGAGCTTTAAGGAAATATAGAAGCAAGATCAGTATCAGTGTAAGGATCAATGTTGGGAGGGCTATGATCAGGATATCCCTATACTTGCCTCCAGCCCTCCCTTCCAAAGATCTATACGCCTTGGCCGCGCCCATCAGCTCATCCGCCCTACAGAAAACTATTTCATCCCCGTATTTCCTTTTCAGCTCCTCCTTTATCTCTAATAAGTCCTCAACTCTGGGGAAGTGCCAGAGCCCCACCCCTATTATGATGAAGAGAGGCCTCCTCTTAGATGATTCGATGTACTCGCTAATCGCTTCGTAAGCCTCCTTTGGATCTCCCATAAATCTGGGGACGATCCACACCTTATCATCCACGTACCAGAATTCCTCGATGAATTCAGGGCCAAATCCGAATGAAAATCCCTCGACATCCAATAGCCTAGAGTAAAGCTCGAAGACCGCCTCGTCCTTCTTGTTGTGATTGCTGAAAGCCACGACCTTCAACGAACACATATCCAAATATTTTTGCCCCCTTTTCAGGTACTCCTCAAGATAAGGGAAGTCGGACGGCCTTATCCTCCCGCCGACATGGGCTGAGTAGAAGTAATCATTTGGGGTCTTGGTCTTATAGTAGTACTCAACGATGCCAGGGCAGAAATCTGCCACAATAGGATCCAACCACCAGCTTATCGGGACTTCTCCTCTCCTTTTGTCCAGCCACATCTCGTAGTAGAAGTCCTGCATGTTGTTCAATCCCAAGTCAGACGCGGCGAAGGCTATGTATATCTTGTCAGGAGCCAAGTCGACATCGAACTCGTGTTCCTGCACATATTCCCTTCTCGCTGGCATCTTCGAGTGAAAGGAAAAGTTGGGGGAAAAGGCGGTAGCCAAGACGTTTAGAAGCCCATGCTTAGAGGTGAGCGAGACCCATGGTCTCTCGAGTCTTGAGTCCTCAGGGTAGCCAAGGACGATTGAAAATTTATCCATTCGCTCGTAGTACTCGCTTATCAGGGAAGAATGCTCCTCGACGCTCAATCCAATTGAGCATCCCTTATTTACAATCACGTAATCAACTACCGAAACCCTGTATATCGCCACATCTCCCTCCGTTGGAAACAGGTTTATCAGGCTCCTGTTGCACCTCGGAAGCACGTTCTCAAGCTGCCAGAGGTGGGCTTCAACTTCATCCTTGAACTTGCCCCTTAGGTCGCGCTTAACCTCTATTCCGAGCTTTTTCAGCAGGGGAATGAAGTCTGGGTGGGCTACGATGAGGTTTTCTATTCCTGCCAGGGAGACAGCAATGTTTATCGTTGCCGGAAGCCCTGGATCGTAGATCACGGCCCCTTCTAGGCTTTCCTTGTGCTTTTCGAGAGCTTCCTCCACGCTAATGAGCCCATAGCCATCGATCCACCCCTTTTCTCGATAGTACTTCAGCCACCTCTCCGAAGCTGTTGGATTAATTCGTTTGCTCTCCCAAAGGATGTAAAGGGAAGGTTCCTGTCTGTTTACGATTCCTTGTAGACTTAGCACAAGCAGTCTAGTCTTAAGATCTGTTCCTCTTAGGTCAACGACATCTACGAACCTTTCGGGAGCTGAGAATGAGGAGACATCGACCAGAGATATTCCAATCAAAAGGCAAAGGAGTAACTTCCTCAATCAACCGCACCTGGATCGAGTTTTCCAATTATCAGATGATGAGTCCTAAGCTCAAGCTTGTGATCAAAATGTACCGTTAAAGACCTTCGGTAGGATTTGAATTTGAGCTTCCCCCCAGCCGTTGGATCATGCTCTCTTCCCTTCAAGCGCTGATAAACCTGAGACATCTCTCCTTCCGAATTCCCCAAGGAAGAGTTCCCTCGGACATACCTGTAGAACTCCCCGAAGCCAGGAACTCCCTCAACTACTATTGTCTGGTTGCCTATGGTGATAGTCCCCTCCCACTTCACGAAGGAGCGCCCCCAAGCAGCTACGCCATCTGTGTCCCACCAAACTTTGTGCCTATGCCAGTCTTCAGTTCCTCCTTTACCCCAGAATGCAAAGGCTCTGGCAGTTAAGTTCACTCTTCCAACTACGTTCCCCGTCTCATCGGTGAAGTTACCAACTAGGTAGTAAAAGTCTGGTTGAAGCTTGCCGTCCGTGCTGAACTCATAGTTATCAAACCTGTAGCTCTCTCCCCTGCTTACGAAGTTTATCCTTCCTATTCTTTCGAATTCAGGGAAGTTGAACTTGCTCTTGAGTTCTTCTGGAAGCGGGTTCTTGGCTAGGATGAATATGAACTCTATCTGCTCTCCCTCCAGCTTGTGGAAGGACATTGCGTCGAATTCAACTCCGTCAACGACTTTCCCTCCTTCCACTCTTATGGGACCGATAGGCAGGTTCCTGTGGTACTCCCTGTCCATGAATGTGAAGCCGGTCGAGAAATTGTAGGTCTTTTCGGCCGTTAGGTCATGATAAGTGCATCTTGTCAGCTCCTCGAAGTCCAAGTAGCCTCCCCATGTATCGAGGCAAAGCTGACCAGCCATGATGCCAGCAATTCCATGGACCACGAATGGTCCCTCTGGCTTCCCTACCCACAGGGGCGTAAGCCTTCCCCTTCCTTCAACGTAAAGGATCTCCTTGGGGGGCGACGTCTTTGTGTAAACTACCTTGTGATACCATGTTCTAGTTCCCTCATCGTAAGCTATCGCGATGACGTAATCCTCTTCAGGGTTCGTGTAGACCGTTGGATAGGGGAAGAACTTTCCGCCATCATCGTAATAAGATGGACCCTCTATCCTTTCGAACATCCTTTTACCATTGAATACTAAACGAAGGAACCCTCCTCCTATGTTAACTGAGCAGTGGAATATCAGGGTGTTGTTCTCGTTAAAGCACATGCCGAAAACAACGAAGTTGCTCGCCGTCCATCCTTGGTGTCTGGGGAGCACTATCCTATTGTCAGGTAGCCTTTCGATGGCCACTCCGAAGGGGACGAAGTCGTGGATAGTCACTACATCGGTCATCCAAGAGTTGCTTCTAACAACATCAAAGGATGGAAGGGGGATTTTCTCAGCTTTTTCCAAGGATTCCAGTGCTTTATCCAGAAAAACGATTGCTGATTCATAATCTTTCCTGCTATATGCTTCCAAGGCCTTTTTCGCCCAGTACTCCGCCTCAGATAGGTTATATCCCTGAGCTCTCTTCTCCTGATACCTTGCCCTGAACTCTGAGAATTTCTGAGGGAAACTCCTCTTTAATGCCCGCCTTCTTAAGATGAAAAATCCAACGAGTGAGGCGATTACTAAGCAGACAAGGCAAACCGCAACTAATGACTTCTTCTCCAAAGCCTGACACTCCCTATGATTCAACTAATCGAGTTCTTATCCAAATCTTTAGACTTTGTAGGCTCTTAAGGAACTTTTACGGAACCATTACGCAATGATTTGGAACAAGGATGAATGGAAGAGAGGGCGTAGCCCACAGCATTAATTTGTGTCATTCAGCCTATCATTTTACGACTCTCATACAGTAGCTTGCCATCTGTGGACACGACTCAGCTAGTTCAGAAAGGTTGCGACTTCTTTGGGAAAAGCGAGAGTTTAGATGCAGAATAAACCATTTTTCTTTTTACCACTTCTTTTTATCCGAGTTTTTCTTCAAAAAGCAGAAAGCAGGGCGTAATTAATAGTCTTAAGAGCACGGCTTCCGAAGGGAGCTACGATTTTGGTGGAGGAGGACAACCTAGCTCTTTCACGAGTTCATTCAGATCCACCAGCCTTATCCTGCTGTCTTCCTCGAACTCAAAGCCTGACCTAGAGTAGATAAAGTAGAACTCCTCTCTGCTCCCGATTCTCCACCTGAACTCGCTTGCTTTCCTAATTAGATCATTTAAAACACTTCTTTTCAACGGCTTATTTGTCCACTTGGCCTCCATGAAGTAGGCTCTTCCTCTAACCTCGTCTATAGCTATCCCGTCGAGCTCTACGTCCCTGCTCCACCACCTCCCAACCCGAGAGGCTCCAAGTCTAACGACTTCCCTTGAGAAGTGTTCCATTGCGACCTCCTCAAACGCTAAGGAGGCATGCTCGTCAATCTGCATTCTGACAACCTCCAAAACCCTCTTCTTTTTCCCCATCTCAAGTAGAGTGAGGTGAGGCCTGACGAATTTGAACCAGAACCTTATGAAGTTATCCTTCAGGTGGTACCTCGTCTTCCCCCGCCTCCTCTCAGTAAGGGGGTACCTCCTCTCCACTAGGTCCAGGTCAGCTTCTAATACCTTTAGATACCTAGGCAGGTCGCTCGAACTCATTCCAGCCTTTGAAGCGATCTCTCCTAGCTTAGTGGCGCCCTGGCTCATCGCCTCCAATATGGACATGTACCGAATGGGTTCCCTGGTCTCCTGGGAGAGCAAGAAGTAGGGCTCCTCATAGAGAGGCCCCTTGTTATCCAAGATAAGGGAGGAGATGTTTTCCATCAGGCCTTTGCTGTCATCGACCATCGATAGGTAGGCAGGAACTCCCCCAAAAACGGAGTAAGCCCTTACCTTGTCCTCAGGCTCGTATCTTCTGAAGAACTCCTTCGAGCAGGAGAAGTCAAATGGCTTGAGCTTTATCTGCCCGGTTCTCCTTCCGAAAATTGGGGAGGCTTGGCTAAGTCCCAACCTCTCAATTACCCCCACCGCAGAGCCCATTAGCACGAGCATTATCCTGCTCTTCGATAGAAACTCGTCCCAACACCTCTGAAGCTCCATGAGGGAGGAGGGCTCTGCTTCTGCCATCCTTTGGAACTCGTCGATCGCCACCAAGAGCCTCTCATCTGAGGTCAACTTCTCTAGCAGGAGGAAGAGATCCCTAAAGGTTCTGATCGATGGTCTGAAGTTCAGGCCAAGCTGTTCCATGATGGAGTTGGAGAACTCATCCAGCAAGGGCTGACCTAACTTTGAGACGAAGAGGTAAACGCCCCTCTTTCCCTTCATGAACCTCCTGATCAGGTAAGTCTTGCCAACCCTCCTCCTCCCGTACAAAATTATCAGCTCTGCCCTTCCCCCTTTCCACCTTTTCTCTAGGAAGGAGAGTTCATTGCACCTATTTATGAACATATTCCTCAGGAATATATTCCTGAGGAACTTGATTATAAAATCTTAGTAACAAAACAAGCTTCCTGATAATTTGCAATCGTGAAAACAGATTATGGTTCAGTAAAAGACTAGACTTCAGCTTCCACGTTTCTTGTTTCGGGCCAGCTCCCTTATTGTTTCATAGGTCTGAAACTCAGGAGCCAAAGCGTCGTAAGTTCTCCTTATCCCAAAGGAAAGTATCTCAGCGTCGTTTCCCATCCAACCCCCGTGCAAGGGATATGCGAAGACGATCCCTCTATTTTGGAAGAAGGAATCGGCAGCCATCAGGAACTCTCTCTGCTCCTCCTTACTCAGAACTTGGCTGAACTGGCCTAAAGGCGTCTCTGTGGTAGAAGCCCAGTCTATGAAGGCTATTATAAGGATTTCTCCAAACTTCTCCCTTATCCTCACTATAATCTCATCCCATTTCTCCTCATTGAGCCTAATTTCTCTCACCTCTCTTGCTGAGGGAGATAGGGTGACGAAGTCTAGATCTGGAGGAGGATATGGGAAGTGAATCGCGCTTGCCCAACTCCCCACAAATATATGCTTCCCTCTCTCCTTGCCGTATTTATGTACCTTGTCGACTATTGCGCAAGCTGCGTCATAGCTTTCCCTAACCGCGGGGTGATTGAAGTCGTTCGTGAGCCTGTAGAGCAAGCCTGCTTGTTTGAAAAGCATGTCAATCCAGATGGCGTCGACGCCAGCATCTATCTGTCTCTCAGCCCAGCTTAGGATGAGCTCCTGAAACTTGGGGTTTGTTATGTCTGGGAAGTAAGCTGAAACATCCTCCGGATTGTAGAGACTGCAGTCCAGCCCCTCGGGCACCCATAGATGGGTCTTCCCGAACAGACACTGGAACTCCTCTTTAGACATGTCAAGGTCCCATTTTCCTGGATCCAAAGCAAGGTCCCATGTTTCTGGGTACCTTATGATCTCACCGGTTTTTGGATTCCAAATAACCTCTTTCGGAATTATTTGTGCTGGAATAGCTCCGCAGAAGATTATCTCTGGGATCTCCTGCTTTATCACGAAAATGGCATCTTCTAGGTGCTTGTAGCTATATCCGCTGAACTCGCACCTCATCTTCGCCTTTGAAGAAGGCAGATCCTCGCACCTGTTTGGGCAAGGCGTCCACCTCCACCAACCTCTGAACACGAAGTCCACTCCCATCTCCTTCAGCAGGGAAATGACATCTTCGACGCTTCTGTTCATAACCATTCCGTCAGTAACCCTCTCATACACGACCGCAACCTTTATTTTGGAGAGATCCACTCCAACCCCTTCCTTCAGGAGCCTTGTTGTTACAAGCAAGCCAGAAGCTAATATTCCGATGATTGCGATTGCTGCCAAAACCCCTTTACTCAAAACCCCGACCACCCTTCCTTCTTTCAATTCTTCAGACGCAACGAAAGACCACTTATGAAGAATTTGTATAAATAGAGAGGTTAGCCGATTTAAGGAACGCCTCATCAATCGTTACGCAATAAACTGAAACCTGAGGCGTGTTACCGTCTAGATTCTAAGCTAAGTAAAAGGAAGCTCTATGGGACCTTTTTAAGGGATTAACGGACTTCGATGCCTGAACGCATCAACGAAGCCTTTTCACTAAAATCCAAGCTGGAAGGTCCAGCTATCTCCCCAAGCCAGAAAAATCCTCTCTTTCCTCGTAAAGGTCGACTATCCTTGAAAGTCTCTCTGCAACGATCTAGTCGTTAACTCCCTCCCTTCTATACTTTCTAGCCAATTCCGCTAGGACTATGTCGGGGGTAAGGATTTCCTCGACATCGCTGAGCTTCTCCTTGATGACAGCCCCCTTATCGCTTCCTATAAAGAGCTCTACCCAAGCACAGGAGTCAACCACGATCTTCACCACGGTTTTCCTCCATGAACGGCTTTTCCCTGTTCCTATCAACTCCAAAAACCTCCTCAAGCAATCTTTTGCGCCTTTCTTTTAGGAACCACCTTATCACTTCTTCTAGGCTCTTTGCATTCATGGCTTCTTTAAATGCCTCCAACTCAGCCAGCGTAGCTTTGGATACCTTTATTCCCCTTTATCCTTTAATAATCGGTGGGAATTGATACACAGGGATAATATCGGGCTTACGAGAAGCTAATGTCTTTTCTAGCGTGGCTTTTAATAATGGCGTCTGGTGTCAAATTATGAAGGCAATCCCTCCTAAATTTCGCAACAATAACGCTCTGGAGGGTTATGCTAATATAAAATGCGTCAAAAACCATTTGAGCAGCATCAAAGGGATGCAAAAAGGATGGAAACCTATGACGCTTCTAGAAGAAGAGAAGATCGAGGAGACGATCAAAGGCATACCTAAGAGTTCCTTTACGGTCCTTGACTTCATCGATGTCTTCAAGGAGTTATATCTGCAGGTCTGGAAACGATTGGTGGGGGATTCGTTCCAATAAGGTTATAATTGCACTATAAAACGTCCATAAATCTGATCAGCGAGGAGGAACGAAAAGATAGATTAATCTTGAGGTGAGAACCATAACCGTTGGACCTGGAGAAAAGCGTTAACTATAAGGATTCAGGTCATCTCGACAAATTTCCCATATCCAGGTTTTTTGAGGATTGCTCCGCCTTCGGCCACAACCTCTCCCCTTATAACTGTTATCTCGGGGAAACCTACTACCTTCATGCCTTCATAGGGTGTCCATCCGACCTTGTAGTGAAGGTTCTCTGCCCTAATTGTAACTTCCCTTTTCATGTCCACTATGACTAGATCTCCATCAGACCCCTCCTTCAACGCTCCCTTCCTCGGATAGAGACCGAAGACCTCCGCAGGTCTCCGGCACATCGCCTCCACCAATCTCATGGGAGTTATCCTGCCCTTATTCACTCCTTCACTCAACATGATGGGAAGAAGGGTTTCGACCCCTGGTATGCCTCCCCAAGCCTTCCAAATGTCCTCCCAACCAACCTCCTTCTCCTCCCTAGTTCCGGGAGCGTGATCAGTTACCACCATGTCTATCGTTCCATCAGCAAGCCCCCTCCAAAGTGAAATCACGTCGTCCCTCGTTCTGAGGGGAGGGGTCATCTTCAAATAAGGTCCCTGTTTCTCAGCATCATCTCTGGTGAATACCAAGTACTGAGGGCAAGTCTCAGCTGTTATGCTTATACCCCTTTCCTTCGCGTCCCTGACCAAAACTGTTCCTACGGTTGTGGTCATGTGTGCTATGTGTATGTGCCCTCCGGTTTCCTCGCTTATGTGTATGAGCCTCCTAATGGCTTCTCCCTCTGCCTCAGCGGGACGGGAATCGAAGTGTGCAAGCACATCCTTCCTTCCCTCTTCGTCCCTAACCTTCTTCACCCACTCAGATACTATGGAATCATCTTCAGCATGAACTACCGTTATCCCCCGAGACTTAGTAACGGCCTGAACGATCTCCTTAACCCCTTTCCAGCCTACCTTGAAGGGTTGTGTCGTGAAGAGCTTGAATGACTTGACCCCCAAGGCGACAACCTTAGGGATCTCGCCAATGTACTCAGGCCTCATCATCCCGGCGTGGAAGCTGAAATCAACGACGGAAAGCCTTTCTCCCTCCTCTTTCTTCCTCTCTATCATGTCGGAGAGAACTGTAAGGACTAGTGGCATGTCTATGAGCATGGTAACCCCTCCGGCAGCGGCTGCCTTGCTCCCAGATTCAAAATCCTCCCTGTACGTGTAATCGGGATCGTGGATGTGGGAATGGGCATCTATTACTCCTGGCATCACCAGTCTCCCATCGACCCTTATGAGCCTTTGAGCTTCAGGAAGCCCTGTCTCCTTCGCTATATTCATTATTTTCCCGTCTTTTATCGCAATTCCAGCCTCTATGATCCCTTCTGGGGTTACAAGCTTGCCTCCCTTCACCACAAGGTCAGCTGCCATCAAAACACCCTTCAGGGGAGCTTAACTCCGGACCTCTCCAGCTCCTCAGCTATGTCCAACATATCAAGCCTCTCGAAGGTCTCCCTCTTTGGGATTCCTGTCTCTAGATCCCAGTTCCTTAGCTGGTAGTACTCGTTAAGCATTCTCTCCAGATCTACTACCTGACCCTTTGCTGGTCCTGATGGCATTGGCTCCTTCGTAAATCTCTCTGGCAGGGTGTCGTCCTTCCTCCTTATTCCCTCCCTGACGTTGAAGGCCCTCTTCAGATTTACCATTCTCTCCCCCATGATCATTAGCTTCCTTGGATCAGCAAACCCCTCGTAACCTGTTACGAGCTTTAGCACCTTAGCGAAATCATCTATCCAGAAGACTGGAGGCCAAGAAACCGAGTACCAGCAAACTATCATTGCATCCCTCACCGCGTAGACGTCCTCAATTACTTTTACAGCAAGAGCCTTGTACTCCTCGCTCTGTCCATCGCAGATTCCAGGAAGTTTATCTGGACCAAATCTCTCCGCAGCAACATCCTCATATCCTAGCTGGTCTACTGTTACGAGGGATCTAAGATGATCAGCGCCTCTTGCAGCAGTTGCATGAGTAAGTCCTGCAGACCTATGTGCCCTGCCATCTTGCCCGGAGACTTCAAGACCCTTAACATGAATTGCGTACTTCTCAGCTCCTTTCCCTATTCTAACTGCCGCTCTCTTAACTCCTTCAGCCAAAAGGTTTCCAATGCCCTCTCTTCTTACAATCTTATGGATCAGCTCGATAATAGCATCGACGTTACCCCAGCTAAGGTCTAAGCCATCCACTTGCTCTTTAGAAACTAATCCCTTCTCATAGCACTCCATCAAGAAGGCTATGGATGCCCCTGCTGAAATTGTGTCCAGGCCGTAATCATCGCATAGCCTATCTATGTAGATTATGGACTCGACATCCCCATTCATGAGGTTAGATCCAAACGCGTATAAAGTCTCGTATTCCAAATGACCAGCAATGATGCCTGCAAATCTGCCAGATTCAACTCCGAAGAACTTCTTGCAAGCTATGAAGCATGCACTACAAGCCTTTGTTGCCTTCCAGTACCTTTCTCTAAGCCTAACTGAGCCTATCTCTTCGTACTTGTCGAAAACTCCGTTCCAGTGGTTCTTTGTGGGTAACTCTCCTATCTGCTGTTTTACCTCAACGAGCATCGGGGTGCCATATTTCCTCTGCTGCATGGCGTGCTCACTTTCAAGTATCCTCCTCTTTGCCTCCTTAGCGAATTCCATCAACCCATCTGAGTCTGCCACTTTAACGGATCCAAAACCTCTGACAGCAATTGCCTTCAGCCTCTTGCTCCCCATTACTGCTCCCATTCCTGTCCTTCCCGCAGCATCATAAGGTGCCGACATGACTGCAGCATATCTAACTAAGTTCTCCCCTGCCTGCCCTATGGCGAGGATTTTTGCATCCTCATCTCCAAACTCCTCTCTAACTAACTCAGTCGTTTTATAGACGCCTTTGCCCCACATCTTCTCTGCGCTCTTTATCTCAGCACACCCATCCTCAACCTTAAGATATACCGGCTTATCGCTCCTTCCACTTATTATTATCATATCATAGCCTGCATACTTGAGTTCTGGGGCAAAATGCCCGCCGAAGTGAGACTCGGCCCATATCCCAGTTAGAGGGGACTTAGACACGAGGGCTCCTCTTCCACTTGTGTGCCATATGGTCCCTGTTACCGGTCCAGTTACTACAAGCAGCAGATTTTCAGGTGATAGAGGATCGGTCTGAGGGCCAACGTGATCCCACAATATGCGGCCTCCTAGAGCAGTTCCTCCTATGTAATCCAATACATATCTCTTCGGAAGTGGGACATCTCTCACCTTCTTCTGTGTTAAGTCAACCCAAAGCATCTTCCCTACGTATCCCTTTAGAGGAAAGGCCAAGGGCTACCTTCCTCCCATCAGGACATCTATTACCTTAGACATCTTGGTTGCAGCAACCCTCCTCTTGCGCAAAGCCATTCTGCCAGCTTCAACGAACTCTAGGGCTCCAGTTGGACAAAAAGCAACGCACTGAGGATCTCCTCCGCATAGATCGCACTTTATGACCTCCCCTCCGACAGGATCCACGGTTATTCCACCAATAGGACACGCATACATGCATGATTTGCACTCTATGCACTTATCTTTGTCAATTACCACTAGATCTTGCTCGTTGTCCCTATAAATTGCTTTTGTAGGACAAGCTGTCGCGCAGACAGGGTTGTAACATTGCAAACATAGGACTGGAACATCTATCGCCCTTGCATCCCACTTAATTACATTGATTCTCGACCTGCTTGGAGCAATCTCTTTGTAATGATGAAGAGAACAAGCCAATTCGCACAGTCTACAACCAGTACACAAATCAGGGTTCACAAGGATTAACTTTCCCATTCTCACATTACACCTCCTCAAAACTCAAAGCCCTTGTTGGGCATATCGAAACACAAGTACCACACCCGTAACACTTCTCCGTATCCACTACGGGAGGCCTTTTCATGCCACTAGTGTCTTTAGGGAGTTTTATAGCATTATATATGCAGGATTTCTCGCAAAGGCCGCAAAGTTTGCATAGCTTCTCATCAACCTTTGGAGGAACGCTGTGGAACCTGAGAGGCTCTTCTGGGAGATGCTTCAGGGCAATTCCTCTGATGTCCTCAACGGAATCATATCCATGAGATTTCAGCCATTCTCCTATCTCCCTCGCAACCCTGCCATATATGGTAGGTCCTTCTAAGATGGCACCTGTGCAAATTTGTACGGCCGATGCTCCAGCCATGAAGTACTCTATTGCGTCCAAGCCGTTCATGACCCCGCCTACCCCTATAACAGGGATTTTAACGACCTTTGCTACCTCAGCAACGACCCTTATGCCTAAAGGCTTGATGGCAGGTCCAGAGAGCCATCCAAAACCCCCTTTCCCTCCTAATAGCGGCTTACCAGTCTCTACATCTATGGAAAGGCATGGTCCTAACGAGTTAACGGCTACTATTCCATCAACTCCAATCTTCTCAAGCTCTTTAGCAAATTCCTGAAGGTTTATGATGTGAGGGCTTAACTTCGGAAATATGGGGATATCAACGGCCTCCCTTAAGGCCTTAGCTATCTCTAGTATGGGTCTGTAGTCAACTCCCACATAGTGAAGGGAGAACTCTATTCCATCAACTCCAGCTTTCTCAACCTTCGGGCCAAGGAAGGACAGGTCTTCAGCGGTATAACCTATGCTTGCTATGAGAGGAAGACCTGTTTCCTTTGCTATTGCGTATTCCCTCTCCAACCACCTTTCGTATGGAAGATCGGACCAAAGTTCAGCGTTTAACATGCCTCTTGGTATGATGACGTAGCTAGTAGCCGTCGTGACTACCCTGTTCTCAAGCACCAGCCTTGCGTAGAATTGAGTCTTTCCTCTGTCTACGACGATCATACAGGGCCTTGGAACCTTAGCTGGCTTCACACTAATGGTCTTCGCTACAAGCCCGCCAGCTCCTCCCCTTGCAGCTGCCTTTAGAGCCTCCCCATCTCTGCTTGGAGGACCTGCTGCGGTAAGAACGGGGTTTCTGAATTTTATTCCAGCAACCTCAACAGATAGATCCGGAAAGGTCATAAGGACACCTTTTAACCACCATAAATATCTAAGGATTTAATCTGAAGCCTTAGTTGTCTCCTTACAATAGGTTTCATGATTTCTTTTTATCTTTCATACATTACTTCCTTTCTCTCTTCACGTTGGTAATCTGACTTAAGTTTCTTTCCCTAGGTGTCGAAAGGAAATTTACTGCTATAGACCTGTTTGCAAGTGATATAAGTGGGATTTAGGAAAATAAGATGAATACAATGCTTTAATTGAACTAAATGCCTGCGTATTCCCTCAACTCTCTACTTCTATGTCAGCAGAAACCAAATCGATCCCTACTTGAAACTAATGAAACACGCGATACTAATATTTCTCCAACATTGGATAAGTTGAGCCTGTTATGGGGACAGAAGAGGACCAAATGACTGATGACATTCGAAGTAAAGGAAAATTGATCTTAATATGGCCATTTCTAGCTCAGGCATATGGAGCTATCTTAGTGCTGGTCACAAAACCCTCTCCCATATTACAGCTCACAACTAAAGAGTCTGCAGGCCTATCTTTAATTTATGTCGCCTCTGTGCTAGCTGGTGCCTATTTAATCCTCTATTTATTGAGGAAGAATCTAATAAAGTTCCTTCAAGCGATCTTTCTAGCATCTCTCTTCGCAAGTTCAATGTTATCCCTAAATCAAGTTCTTTATTGGCTAAAATACAACAGCTTGATCTCCTTTCTTGTCTCCATAATCCTTGTCTCATTGTGGAAAAGGCCAGGCGTAGTTGGAAATTTTGTCAAGGTGTTTCTTTCTGCATCAATTTCACATATAATAGTGTCTACTTTCCCTGAGGCCTTTATAGGGTTTTTGCTCATCTTTTTGGCCGCTTATGATGCCTATTCAGTGTTTAAAGGGCCTCTAAGAAAGATACTCGACACCCTTGAACTTAAAATAGAGGTTCTGAGCCCTTTCTTCGTAACTCAGCAAGAAATTGGATTAGGTATAGGAGATCTTCTAATTTATTCCCTTGCAACATCATTTTCCATTAGAACTGTAGGTTTTCCCTTAGCTTTGCTGCCTCTAACTTCCCTGAACTCTGGCATCCTGATAACTTTGAACATGCTTCTCAGAAGGAGATCTCCCTTTCCTGGAGTTACGATACCAGTAGCCCTTTGGGCCCCTTGCTTCCTATTTACTAAGCTCATTTCTTGAGCAATTCTTCTAAAGCAGCTTATTTCTCACATAAATCATTTGACTTTGCCGCTAAGCTCTCATCGAGGCTAAGATAAAGCTACCTATACTTCCCGGCTAAATCGCCCAATCCGAGTCTTCTCAAAGTTTCATCGGTAGGAATTCCTGTTCTCTTGTCGCATCCTCTTGCCTCGTAGTATTCATCAAGCATCTCGTCTAAACGACATACGTTGCCCTTTGCTGGTCCTGATGGCATTGGCTCCTTCGTAAATCTCTCTGGCAAGGTGTCGTCCTTCCTCCTTATCCCCTCTCTTACGTTAAACATCCTGCGCAGGGTGCATATCCTCTCAGCAGCTAATCTGAGAGTTCGAACTTCCTTGTATTGCTCCATTCCCGTTAGCGTATGTATAAGCCTTGCCATGTCATCGAAGTAGAAAACAGGAGGCCATCCTACTTCGTACCAACATATTATAAGGGAGTTTCCAATCGCATAAAGGTCCTCGAGGTCCTTGACCAGAATTCCCTTATACTTTGTTGATAGAGGATCTATCAAGTGCTGAACCTTATCTTCTCCATATCTAGAAGCTGCAACCTTCTCATATCCTCTCTCTTCTAAGCAGGAGAGGGAGGTAAGGTGATCTGCTCCTCTGGCTGCTGTTGCATGGGTAAGGCCAGATGATTGATGGGCTCTTCCATCTTGAGCCGAGATCTCAAGGCCCTTTACCTGCATTGCATATTTTTCAGTCCCTCTTCCTATGATTTCAGAAGCCCTACGTGTTCCTTCAGCCAGGATATTTCCAAATCCATCCCTAAATGCGGTTTTCTTAACTAGATCTACTACAAGTTCCCCATCTCCCCATTTTATTGGGATTCCTCCGGTATCTTCCTCTGTTATCAACCCCTTTTCGTAGCACTCCATTGCCCATGCTATTGTCATACCCATCGATATCGAATCCATCCCATAAAGATCACAAAGATGATTTGCCTCAAATATCGCTTCTAGATCATCCACTAAGCAGCAGGAACCTAGAGAGACTATGGCCTCATACTCAGGACCCTTATAAGCTCCAGCGTACTTCCCTGAAGGGACTCTTACCATGTACTTGCATTGAACAAGACATCCAAAGCAGCTTCCTTGCTTAGACCTATACTCCCTTCTTATCCTAACCCCTCCTATTTTATCAGCCTTCTCCCAATACCCAGTCCAGTGGTTCTTTACCGGCATCCTGCCGATGGAGTTTATGGCTTCAACTAAGTTGGGGGTTCCATACCTCGTCAAGGTAACGGAGAGATGATATCCCCATTCAACCAAGAGCTTCCTGTATGCTTCATCAACCACTTCGAGGAAGGCATCTGGATCATGAACTTGGATCTCCTTGCTCCCCCTAACAGCTATTGCCTTTAGCCTCTTGCTCCCCATTACTGCTCCCATTCCTGTCCTTCCTGCAGCATCTCCGTAGTCGTTTATTATGCATGCAAACCTCACTAGGTTCTCTCCTGCTGGCCCTATGCATGCGACCTTATATGTTTCATCTTCAAGCTCCTCCCTAATAGCATCTGTAGTCTCGTGGGTTGTCTTTCCCCAAAGGTGAGATGCATCCTTTAGCTCAACGTAATCATCGTCTATCCACAAGTATACCGGCTTATCGCTCCTTCCGCTTATTATTATCATGTCATAGCCTGCATACTTAAGCTCAGGTCCGAAGGATCCCCCTGAATTAGCATGTCCCCATATGCCTGTGAGAGGGGACTTAGAGTTAACCTGATACCTTCCAGCAGCTGGAAATAGGGTTCCAGTTACTGGACCAGTGGAGAATACGATCCTGTTTTCCGGTCCTAGGGGATCGGTCCTCTCATTAACCTCATCCCACAATATCCTGGTCGCAAAACCAAGTCCTCCAACGTAATTCTCACAAAGAGAATCCTCTAGGTCCTCTACCTTTATCTTCCCTGAGGTTAGATCAACCCTCAGGTACTTTCCAGCATATCCCTTATACCTGGTCACTTAGACACCTCCCCCAGCTATGCTTGAAAGGACCTCAAGGAAGGCCTCTGATCTCCTTCTGCGCTTATCAAAGCCAACTCTGTCCCCTCTTATGTAAAGTATTGCTTCTCTAGGACATCTTGCTGCGCACTGTGGATCCCCTCCGCATAGATCGCACTTTATCGGATCTAAAGTATCAGGATCTATGGTTATAGCCCCAAAAGGACATGCTATTACGCACTGGTGGCATCTTATGCATAATTCATGGTTTATCACAACGCCATTTGTGTCCTTGTCCCTGTAAATTGCACCTGTTGGGCAGGAGGCCATGCAAGGGGCATCTCCACAATGTCTGCATATGTTTGGGATGTAGACTCCCATCTTCTCGACCTTTAAGACCCGCACTCTCGACTTCCTAGGGTTAAAGGACTTGTAGTGCTCGAATGAGCATGCAATTTCACAAATCCTACAGCCTGTGCAGTTCTCAGGATTGATCACAAGGAACTTCTGCGCCGTCATTGACTTGATCTTGCTGCGGTTCACTTAAAGGTTTTATCAAAATCGATGAAATACAAAACTGTATCTCCTTAACAAACATACAGTTTCAAATAAGGACGAGAGCTGGAAGGGAATTTAAAAAATAAAAAAGAGGGGGATGGCTCCTATTCTATCCTCCAAGTTCTGGACCCACTACGCTCTCGAACCACCACTGCATTGTCCAAAGCTCGTCGTGCCCTAATCTCTCGCCTGGTCTTGCCCTTAAGACACCCTTGTTGTCATAAAGCGGTCCGGTGAAAGGATCGAATGTAGGAACGTCCTCGCTCATCTGTTTCAGCCTGAGCATGACCAGATCGTAGACGCTCATCTCTTCCCCTGTTATCTTATCAGTTACCTTGACTGCTTTCAGCTCGTCGACAAACTTCGGATTAATTAGCTCTCCTTCCTTTCCTCCAAGTTCGCAAGCACCTTGCCTTAGCATCCACCAGTAGTCTATGTTCTCCAGGTTAGTGGTCGTGTAATAGCCGGAATATACCTTTGCAAGGATGTCGGCGTAAATAACTTCCCAGTGCGCAATTTGCCCGCTTACACATGAGTCCGGTCCATAGTCTTCCATTGGGCTGTAATGGCTGAAAGTGTATATCTGCTGCCCTTTCTCCGTATACTCCTGTCCAACCTCTATCACGGTTGGAGAATCCTCTGTGAAGGCAAGGACGTCGCATCCCTCAGCAATAAGGGCTTCAGCTGCTTCTCTAGCCTTTGTTGGGTCATACCATGCATGAATTACCCTTACATATACCTTTGCATCCGGATTTACTTCCTTAACCCCTATTGCAAAGGCATTTATGTGCCTAACTACCTCTGGTATCGTGTGGGCTGCGACATAGCCTATCTTATTTGTCTTAGTCAAGGCGCCTGCCATCAAACCATTTAGGTAGTAAAGCTGGTAGAACTCACTGAAGTACGTTCCCATGTTCTTATATCTCTTGTAGCCGGAACAGTGCCAGAATATTATGTCTGGATGTTTCTTCGCCATCTCGAGGGTTGGGTCCATGAACCCGAAGCTTGTGGTGAAGATTACAGTGCATCCATCTGCGATTAGGTCCTCAATCACCCTTGGACAATCTCCTTCAGCAACCGATTCCACATAAGTCGTCTCTAACCATGGAAATACTTTTTCACAGAAAAGCCTGCCTTCGTCATGGGCCTTCGTCCAGCCGTAATCTCCTATTGGCCCAACATATATCCAACCGGCCTTTATCTTCGGAGTAACCTCCTTTTCAACTATTTGAGTCACTGTCTTCGCAGGAACGAGGAAATAGGTTAGGCCAGAAGCCACGATCGCAACAACAACGATGACAGCAATCCATTGAGCGGTTGTCATATAACTTATTCACCCGTAGTATTATTTTGAGGACTCAATCAAGATAAAGATTTCCTTCTCTGAGGATTTTTCTCTCACTTTTCTCCTCTTACATACGGAATCCCAAGGGCTGAGGGGGCACCAAGTCTCTTCCTAATTCTTTCCTCAGCACCAAACACCATAACAAGTATTGTGAGCAAATAGGGCATCATACCTAGCACATCTGGTGGTATACCGTAAGCTTGCAAGTTAAACTGAACTGCCTCAACTCCTCCGAAGAGATATGCCCCTAACATTGCCCTGATGGGGCTCCAGAGGGAGAATATTGTTAGAGCGACAGCTATCCAGCCCCTTCCAGCGGTCATGTTCTCAACCCATGCGGGGGTGTAAACTACGGAGAGATAGGCTCCTGCCAAACCTGCCATGAAGCCTCCAAAAATGGTACAAAGATGCCTAACAAGGTAGATTTTGACTCCTAAAGCATCCGCAGCTGCTGGATTCTCTCCAACAGACCTTATTATGATGCCCACTTTCGTTTTGAAAAGGATAAACCAGAGAACTGGGATAAGTATGAAGGAAACGTAAACCATAGGATCCTGATTGAAGAAGACTTCGCCTATTAAGGGAATTTTGCTCAACACAGGGATTTTGACGGTCGTAAGGGAGGCCCTCTTTGGCACTCCTATGTACTTAGCTCCGGCAAGCGAGCTTAAACCCAACCCGAACATCGTTAGGGCAAGACCTGATACGACCTGGTTTACCCTGAAGTTTATGCTGAGAACGGAGTGAACTAGGGCCATCAAAGCGCCAACAACTCCTGCAAGGAATATGGCTATCCATGGATTTCCAGTAATTATTCCCATAGCATAGCCTGAGACAGCCCCCATTATCATCATTCCCTCAACGCCTAGGTTCATAACACCAGATCTCTCAGCATAGATCTCCCCCACCGTTGCATAAAGTAAGGGAGTGCCAGCTCTTATTGCAGAGCGCAAAACGGATATTATAAGCGTAGAATTCAAGATATCACCTCCTTATCTCAATCCTGTAGTTGGAGAAGAACTCGCTTGCCAGGATGAAGAAAAGGATTATCCCATTGAACATGTTGACTATGCCTATCCTTATTCCCATGGTCCTCAGAAGGTAGCCTCCTCTAAGCAGGCCTCCGAAGAGAAGGGATGAGATTAATATAAGTATCGGGTTGAGGCCGCCAAGCCAAGCTACTATGATTGCAGTGTACCCATATCCTGCAGAAAATCCAGATCTAAGCCTGTGGTGTATTCCAGCAACCTCTCCAACTCCTGCCATTCCTGCGAGCCCTCCGCTAATGATCATAACCAACAAAGCCACCTTGAGGTACTTTATCCCAGCAAACTTGGCTGCTTCAAGGTTCTCCCCAACTACGACTATCTCGTATCCAAGCGGGGTCTTTGTTATGATCAAGTAAGCCCCTACCAAGCTTGCAAGTGCTATAAGTAAAGTTGGCCAGTGTATTCTGGTTCCTCCTAAAACTGGCAGCCATAGGTGCTCTGGAAGGAGGTTTGTCTGATAGAAGCCTGCATATGCAACCTGTCCTATGACCTCAGCCACGCTCCAGGGACCTGAAACTAGGTAAAGTAATAACCTATCTGCAATGTAGTTCATCATCAACGTTGATATTACCTCGTTAACCTGAAGCTTTGCCCTAAGAATGGCAGGAATGAGTCCCCAGAGAGCGCCCGCCAAGAACCCAACGAGGAACATCAGAGGGATCATTAGGTATGCTGAGGTATCTGGGAAACTGAGAGCCAGCCCCGTTGCTGCTATGGCCCCAACTAGGAGCTGTCCCTCTGCCCCTATATTCCACAATTGAGCTTTAAATGCTATAGAAAGCCCTATTCCGCTCAACAATAAGGGTATCATCGTCACTATAGTCTCGGAAAATCCGTGTGCTGTAGTAAATGAGTCAAGCAAAAGCTTCTTATAAGCAACGGTTGGACTAATCCCATACGCCCAAAATACTATAGCCATGACTAGTAGGGCTATTATGATTGCCATGAACCTTACAGCTATCTCAAACCATCTTGGAGGGGCTATTCTCCTTGTGACAACGATCCTCATGCTACCACCCCCATCCTCTTAGCCCCTGCCATCATCAGCCCTATGTCCTCCAAACTTGCCTTTTCTGCTGGGAGGATGCCCATAATTTCCCCTTCAAACATTACTGCTATCCTATCGCTTAATGCCATGATCTCCTCTAGATCCTCAGACACTAGGAGGATTGCAGAACCTCTCTTCCTTTCCCTCAAAAGAATCTTCCTGATGTACTCAGTTGCACCTACATCAAGACCGTACGTTGGATGGGCAGCAATTATCACATCAGGGCTCCCTGCAAGCTCCCTAGCAAGGATCAGTCTCTGAATGTTTCCACCAGATAGCAACTTTGCTGGCGTTATTGGGCTTGGAGTCATTATATTGAATTCTTCAATCAACTTATTTGCGTTCTCAAGGACCTTTTTCCTGTCTATGAAGAACTTGTCGCAGTAAGGCTGCTTATAATACTGCTTTAGTATCAGGTTCTCAGCTACGCTCATGTTAGGCACAAGACCGTGCTTCAGCCTCTCTTCTGGGATGTGAGCAACTCCTAACTCAGCTATCCTTCTTGGGGATGCATTCGTAACGTCTACGCCCCTTATCAGCACCTTCCCCTTTTCAGCCTTCCTTAAGCCTGTTAGAACCTCTACAAGTTCTTTCTGCCCATTTCCAGCTACTCCGGCCAGACCAAGTATTTCTCCCTCGGCTATGGTAAAAGAGACGCCCTTAAGTGCGGGCAGACCTTTATCGTTAAGTGCATAAAGGTCGATAACCTCCAAAACAGTCTTTCCTTTCTTTACAGCCTCTCTTTCCAATCTGAAGAGAACTTCTCTCCCTACCATGAGCCTTGCAAGCTCCTTCTTGTTTGTCTCAGCTGTCTTAAGCTTTCCAATGACTTTACCCCTTCTTAGCACGGTAACCCTGTCGCTTATTGCGAATACCTCATCTAGCTTGTGAGTTATGAAAATTATGGCCTTTCCCTCTTCTTTCATCCTCTTAAGTATTGAAAATAGCTCATCAATCTCTTTTGGAGTGAGAACTGAAGTAGGTTCATCTAAGATCAGGATATCAGCTCCTCTATACAGTGCCTTTATTATCTCAACCCTTTGCTGCTCTCCAGCTGAGAGCTGCCAGATGTACGCATTTGGATCGACTGTAAGCCCATATTTCTCGGAGAACTCCCTGATTTTTCTAGAAATTTCCTTAGTTGGGAAGAGAAACTTCGTTGCGAAGCCTAGGGCAATGTTCTCTACTACCGTATGTTTCTCTATGAGCATGAAGTGTTGGTGCACCATCCCTATTCCAAGGTGCATCGCATCTCTTGGGCTCCTTATCTCAACTCTTTTCCCCCTTATGTAGATCTCCCCTTCATTGGGTTGGTAAATGCCGTATAATATGTTCATAAGCGTGGTCTTCCCAGCTCCGTTCTCCCCAAGGAGTGCGTGGATCTCCCCAGCTCTAACCTCAAAGTTTATGTGGTCATTGGCCACTACCCCAGGGAAAGTCTTCACTATTCCTCTCATTTCAACTATCGGCTCTATTTCCCTCTCTTCTCCAAGCGCTGTTTTCCCATGAGCTTCTGACATCTTTTCACACCATAACTAACGTCAGTTTATGATCACTCTATTTATCAAATATTAAATAAAGGTTTAGAGAAAAAGCTTCGTTTCTCCTTTAATATAGGCTTTTGGAAGAAGATAAGTCAGATTAAGGATCAAATAACTGTTATAAGCCACATTAATTTGGAATCAATCGAATAGGCATAATTTAAGGGGAGAGCTTTGGTGCAATTCATCCTTATATGAATGAAATCGAAGAAGGTTAGGGGTGTTAAGCATTGATAATCACTGGTAAGTGGGTGGCAACCTTTGACGATGGCATTGGATTGATAAAAGATGGAGCTATCCTCATAGAGGGCTCTGTAATAAGAGATGTTGGAGAAAAAGAAAGGATATTGCTGGAAAATCCTAGGGAAGAGGTCCTCGATTATCCAAGGTCCGTCGTGATGCCAGGTCTGATATGCGCCCACTGCCACGCGTATGGAGCCTTTGCAAGGGGAATGCCCCTAAAAGTTGAGCCTCCAACAAGATTTGGGGAGATTTTGGAGAGAATTTGGTGGCGCCTGGACAAGAGGCTGACTTTAGAAGATGTATATTACAGCGGCCTTGTTACAGCAATTGAAGCGATTAAGCACGGGACAACGTTCATGATGGACCATCATGCAAGCCCCTACTCCATAAGAGGAAGCTTAGAAACGCTTGAGAAGGCGTATAGGGAAGTAGGAGTTAGAGCAAACATTGCTTACGAGGTCTCAGATAGAGATGGGTTGGATAAAGCCAAAGAAGGCATTCATGAGAACGTTAATTTCATAGAGAAGCACAAAGGGGACGAGTTCATAACTGGAAGCTTCGGGCTACATGCTCAACTAACTCTATCGGATGAAACGCTTGAAGCTTGCGTTGAAGCTGCAAAAGGACTTGATACAGGTTTTCACATCCACGCTGCTGAGGGGGTAGAGGATGTCTTCGATTCCCTTTCGAAGTCAGGGAAGAGGGTTGTTGAAAGGCTATGGGATCACGGCATTTTGGGACCAAAGACGATAGCAGCTCACTGTGTCCACGTTAACGAGCGAGAGATGAGGATTTTGAAGGAAACAAAAACTAACGTGATCCACAATCCAGAGTCTAACATGAACAACGCAGTTGGTGTTGCACCAGTAGTTAGAATGTTGGAATTGGGAATAAAGCCTGCACTAGGAACTGATGGCTTCACGATGGACATGTTTAGGGAGGCAAAGGTGACGTTCGTGCTTCACAAACTCCACACCTCAGATCCAAGGGTGATGGGGGCAGAAAAGGTTCTTGAAATGCTTTTCAAGAATAACAGGGAGCTCTTAGCCAAGTTCTATCCGAAGCCCATAGGAAAGCTGGTTAAAGGAGCATATGCAGACCTCATAGTTCTAGATTATGTTCCATACACGCCCATGCATGATGGAAACTTTCCATGGCACTTCATATTTGGAATGGATTCATCTCAAGTTAGGACTGTCGTCGTTGATGGGAAGATCTTGATGAAGGACAGGGAACTGTTAACGGTGGACGAAGATGAGATCTTTGAAAAGGCAAAAGAACTAGCTAAAGCCCTTTGGGAAAGGCTTTAATGCTCCTTTATCTTTTGATGAGGGTAATCTGCTTGATAGATGAGAACCTTATCTTTTCAGCTGCTGAGGAGTTTAGAACGCCCTTCTACCTTATAGATGAGAAAATTATGCTTGAAAACCTCAACAAACTTAGAAATGCCTTTTCTGGTTTTGATGGTGCCGTTAAGATAGCCTACTCAGTTAAAGCCAACTTCAACCCGCTTGTCCTAAGAACCTTTGCCTCCAAGGGAACTTTTTTCGACATAGCTTCAAAGGAAGAACTATTTTTCCTAAAGAAAACGGGTATAAGCGCGTCAAATGTTGTATATTCAAGCGTTTCAGAGACAGAAGACGAGTTTAGGTTTGCCATCTCATCTGGAGTTCAGCTCATATCCCTGGGCTCAAAAACAGGTCTTTTTAGGCTAATTAACGTGTTGAGGGATAAAGGGGCTAAGCAAGATGTTTTGATAAGGATAAATCCTGACTTAGAGGTTGAGGCAACGATACCAGCTTCAGGAAAGTGGAGCAAGTTTGGTGTCACTCTAAATAACTCCTCAGAGGATTCTGCAAGTTGGCTGTTGAAAAAAGCTAAAGAAAGCTCCTTCATAGATCCTATAGGCGTTCACTTTCACCTGGGAAGTCAAGTTCTAGATCCAATCTGGTTTTCCTCTGCTTTGGATATGGTCCTTGAGTTTTTATCCTCAGCAAGAAGGGATTTGGGACTTGACATTAGGGTTATAGATGTAGGTGGAGGCTATCCAGTCAAGTACTTCTTAGAAGTCCCTCCAATCGAGCGTTTCTCCTCTCTTATAACGGAAAAAATAAATAACTGGGCTAATAGGGAAGGAATCAAGCTTGATCTAATAGTAGAGAGCGGCAGGTTTCTGATGGCAAGCGCAGGGTTGCTTATAACATCTGTCGTAAACATAAAAAGGGCTGGGAATGTGCAGCTAGCTATACTCGATGCAGGTTACAATTTGCTGCTTGATGCCGTGCTTTTGAAGCAAATGTACCCTGTGAGAGTCCTAAAAAGGCGTAAAAGTCTCTCGTTTAAGACAGAGGTTAAGTTAGCTGGAAACCTATGCGACTCCTTCGACGTATTGCTCCCCCCTCTGGGAAAAGGAAAGGGAATAAGGCTGCCAGCCCTTGAAGTGGGAGATCTCGTTGTTTTTGAGATGGTTGGAGCCTATACTAACGTCTTTAACCTTCCTTTCAACTGTAAGACGAAGCCTCCAATAATCTTCAGGACGTCTGAGGGCAAATTAGTTGTAGCAAGGGCGAGGGAAAGCGTTGAAAGATTATATGAAGAGGAGTCCCATAAGACCTAAGCCATCTGCCCGCTTTTCAAACGAACAAAAAGACTTACGATGAAGGATCAATAGAAATCCAAATCCAATTAGTTCTCTCCATATAACTCCATAATAAGCCTTTTACATGCATTATAGTGATCAACTGCCAAATTATAGGCATCCGGGGCATATTCTGTGAAGTAATCTTCATCAACACCCATTTCATATCCATAAGCAGCCAATCCTCTTAGTTCTGCAAGTTCTGATATTATTGAGCACATATTGCGAACTTTTTCTCTGAACCAATGCGGTATATCTTCTCTTGATGAGAGCCTAATGAAAACATCGCTTATATCGTGTTCTTTAGGGTAATCTATTCCAAATAGAATAAGGATAGCCTTTGAGGACTGCTCGACTGCCATTTGGGAACAGTAGACGACATCATCCCATCTTTTGTCCTCAAGAGCCCTCTTTGCACCCTGAAGCCATCTGGAAGCCCTCCTTATTCCCTTTCTAGCTAGATCTAAGTTCGTAGTCAAAGCTCAAAGACCTCCCCAGCCCTGACATCTTTCAGAATCCAATAGTACCTTCCATCAGGTGTAGAGATCCTTAAAGCACCATTTCTCTTCAACTTCTCCCTTATAGAGGATACGAGCCTATCCATGAAGCCTTCTTCATCGTACAGAATTATCCCATCAGCTGCTACATCAGGATATATGCTATGAAACATTTGTACTTCTTCGGGATCAAGAGCATAGTGCTGAATGGAAGGGAAGTAGCCCTTAGATAGCGCCTCATGAAACTCCCTGCTTTCTCTTAAAATCTCCTTTGCTATCGATAGCTCCCTTAACCTTTCCCAAACCTTTTTGTCCTTCCATCCCCTTATGACAAGGAGGAGATCTATGTCACTGTCCTTTTTCCAGTCTCCTCTTGCAATGGATCCAAAAAGGAGAATTCCAATAAGCCTCTCCCCAAATTTTTCCCTAAGTATCTCGCAATACCTTCTTAAAAGCGAGGAATACATCCTGTGGGGAATTCTATCAAGATTCTTAACAAGATCTCTTCTTGACAGCTCCATTAGAAGGTTTTTCATTAGCTTAAGGACCCTTCTTCCCTTGGCTGTTAGCCTATATCCTTCATTTGAACGGGAAAGCAATCCCATCGACGTCAGTTCCTTAAGCCTCCTACTAAGAGTTCTTGGATTTCTTATCTCCTTCATCAAATCGCTGAATCTTGAGGTTCCGAGTTCATCGACTCTGGAAAGGACCTTAAAGGAGTGCTCATCCACTAGCTTCATCTGTACCAAAGTAAACCAAATGATATATTTTAATATATAATTTTCTAACAAAAAATAGCCTAACAAAAAATAGCCTTAAGCCTTTGATATATAGAGAAGCTATGTTTGATATAGCTTCTCTATCTTCTCATAGTCAAGTCAAAACACGTATTTTTATGCCAATTTCATCAATTTACCTCTGCCATGGATCCTAACAATCTTTCGTAAAGTTCAAATTAAAGGTACAAGTGAAAAGTAACGGGTGTATTTGGATGACCCTTAGTTTGAGAGGGAGGGATTTCATATCAACCCAAGAATGGAGCAGGGAGGAGCTTGAGCAAGTCCTTAAGCTAGCATTCGAGCTTAAGGAAAAGCAAAGGAAGGGTGCACCTCACAGGCTACTAGAAGGCAAGACCCTCTACATGCTCTTTTACAATCCATCGCTTAGGACAAGAAACAGCTTTCAGACGGGCATCTTTCAGCTAGGAGGGCAAGGCATATATCTATCTCCAACAGCGGTCTATAGGCCAGCTCTGGCAGGGGAGGAAATCCCTTACAAGACTGAGAGGATATGCGACGTTGCAAGGGTATTAAGCAGATATGGGCATGCAATTGCTATAAGGATATATGGAGAAGCAGTTAACTGGATATACGGAAAGGGAAATCAGATAATAAGGGAATTTGCTTATTGGGCAGACATACCGCTGATAAACATGGAGGACGACATATATCACCCGTGCCAAGCCATGGCAGACGTTATGACGATACTGGAGAAGCATGGAAGGCTTGAAGGAAAGAAGATAGTCATGAGCTGGGCCTACAGCGGTGGAATAAAGCCGGTTGCCGTTCCTCAGAGTGCTATACTCGCCTTCACCAGGTTTGGAGGCGAAGTGGTGTTAGCACATCCCAAGGGGCTGGAGCTAGATCCAAAGATAGTAGAGCAAGCTAAGAAGAACGCTGATGAGTTTGGAGGGACATTTGAGATAAGCTATAACATGGAAGAGGCTTTCGAAGGGGCAGATGTTGTCTATCCCAAGTCTTGGGGGTCCCTGAAGTTTATGCCTCCAAACGTCCCAACTGTCGACGAGAAGGGGATGATCGAGCTTATGAACAAGTACAAGGACTGGATTTGCGATCAGGAAAAGCTTGATAGGGCAAGCAGCAACGTCATCTACATGCACTGCTTGCCTGCTGACAGGGGGATGGAAGTAACAGACGACGTTATTGATGGTCCGCACAGTGTCGTCTTCGATGAGGCTGAGAACAGGCTTCACGTTCAAAAAGCAATTATGGCCCTGATAATGGGCGGGTACTGATCCTCCCAACTCCCTTTCTTTTTAATTTCAAGGCATTAATTTGATATTCGTAAAGCCTGTTCCCATCGTCGATTAAATTTTAATTAATTCAGGAGGAACGAACACAAAGCCTTTTTTAGGTGATTTTTGTGAGAAAAGAGGATTTGCAGGGCGTATTTCCTCCTCATGTTACTCCATTTACGAAAAATGGGGACCTAGACCTTGAAGCGTTAAGGAGGTGCGTGGAATTCTGGATAGAAGGAGGGGTTTCTGGCTTAGTAACTTGTGGAAGCAACGGAGAGGCTCCATATCTTTCTAGAGATGAGAGGAAGAAGGTCATCGAAACAGTAATAGATCAAGTAAACGGTAGGGTTCCTGTCATAGCCGGAACTGGAGGTATAAGCACTAGGGAGACCATACAATTGACTAAGGACGCTGAAGATCTGGGTGCAGATGCAGCGCTCGTTGTAACGCCCTTCTACTTCAAACATTCAAACGAGGAGATGTATCAACACTATAAGACTGTAGCAGAAGCCGTAGACCTTCCACTAATACTTTACAACGTGCCAAAGTTCACAGGCATCTCCCTTGATCCCAAGGTCGTGCACCAGGTAGTTGAGGAATGCGATAACGTGATAGGTATAAAGGACAGCAGCGGAAGCGTGGCTCTAGTATCAGAGATAATTAGGCTTGTTGGCGATAAGATCTCTGTCCTTGCAGGATCTGCCGACGCATTCCTATCAACCCTGATGCTTGGAGGTAAGGGGGCGATTATAGCAGTTGCAATTTTCGCACCTAAGCTTTGTAGGGACCTGTATGAGGAGTTCAAGGCTGGAAATTACGAAATAGCTGCTAAGTTACAGGCAACTATCTCCTTCCTGAATAGCATAGTTGTTAGAAAGCTGAACCAGCTTGCCGCAGTTAAGTATGCGGTTAGCATTCAAGGAGTGCCAGCTGGGTATCCTAGAAGGCCAACGCTACCGTTGGGAAAGGAGGAAATGAGAGAAGTGGAGGAGGCTTTGAAAAAGGCCGGTATCATCAGATAAATTTGTTAAGCACGACGTGAGGCAAAGCTAAAGCTCTTAAACAAGACAAACTCCTGGGATCATCCAGCACTAATTTCAACCTGTTATGACCTCCCTTCTAAAATCCTATTTCCTTTTCTTGGGAGAGGAGTTTCATCTATAACCTCAAATTGCATGTGTTATCACAATTAAGCTAAGAACTACCTAAAATCAAGTCCAAGTTCCTCTAAAGCAGCTAGATGGAGTGCATCAATGATTTTTTCCTTGTCGAGGAGCAATAACCCCTTCTCTACAACCTTTTTTATGAACCAAGGCGGGGCAAAGTTAAGCAGCCTTACATCAAACGGGAAACCCAACTCTCCTAACTGTTTCTCAAGTTTAGCCCCATATTTCAGTGGATTGATCCTTTTCCCAACGTAGACAGCAACATCTATATCCCTAAAGTTAAGACCTTCCAAAAAAGAGCCGTAAATGATAGCAACAATTATTTCATCCTTTTCGTTTAGAATATCCTTTATCCTCTTGATTAACTCCCTTTTCTCATCTTTGGAGAGTCGATAAAGTCTGAGCTTTTCCTTCTCTTCAATCCTTTGAAGCATAGTTCTTAACCTCCTCGATAAACTTCTTAATCAGACCAATGCTTTCCTTAGACTCCCTATATAGTCTTCTCTCGTCTACTTCCCAATATCTGTGAATTATCATGTTTCTTAACCTGACAAGCGCCTCTAAATTCTCTCCAATCTCGTTAGACAAGACCCCCCTCTTTACCAATTCCCTTAAAATCCAGACATATCCTTCTATCTCTCTTATCTTGAAGCCTTCCCTCAATATTAGGAGTCCTATGCTCAGAATTATTTCAGTCATCTCAACTAAAATCATTTTAAGGGCATATATGGCTTTGAAATCCCTAAGAAAGTTCTCTAAAGGTATTGAAAGCAGATCTTCTGCCTTTTTGTTTAAATCCTCGATTTCAGTGAGTAATCTGTTTAATCTATCTTCATCCATTCTGAAAAGCTAAATCCCTTAGTTCATATATTCTTTTCCAATTCCATTCGATTGAAGTCCTAATTTCATCAACGTCGTGTTCTTCCAGCCAACCTTACAAAAGAAACGACACTTTAGCTTTTTTTGGCCAAACCATAGAAACAGATGCTTTCTCCTAATTTAAATCGATCTTGACATAATTAGGCAAAATTAGCCGTGGAAAAGCCTTTTTATCCTATCAAGCAACCCTTTTCTTACCCTGAAGTCCAATAACTTTGGTTCTCCAAGCTTGCTAACGTCGATTAGCAAGGAGTACTTGCCTTTGATCCCTTCACCGCTTATCTTCAATAGACCTTTAGAGTAGGCGTGTGAAATTACTTTAGCCCTGGGATCCTCTGAGAAAAGCCTAAGCATTTCCTCAACACCTGTAGGAGTTACTCTTATCTCAGAGAGTCTAATCTCCTCTGAATTGCAAACAAAAAGGAGAGAATACCACCCCTTCTCATCTGAAGCCCTTATCTGCAATTTTTCTCCTTTATACAGCTCCTTCTCTATCCTTATGTCGATTCCTAAGGCCTTTCCTTCATCTCTAATGATCTCTTCAATTTCTTCCTCTGTCGGAACCTCTTTGTGCCCTAGAACTCTTCCTGATAGCTTGCTAAGCTCTATAAGGAATCTTTTGTCCTCAGCCCTCGCTAGAAGCAGGTATCTCCTTTCATCTTCATTTAAGAGGCTAGCTCTGGTTCTTATCCCTTTTCTCTCACCGAAGAAAGAGTCCCAACTCCTAATGATTCTTATTCCCTCAGCTCTGCGCCTTTTCTTCTTACTCCTTGCAGCGAGAGCTATGGCTTCTCTTTTGGCGATCTCTATAGCTTTTCTATCGCCTATTGGCGGCCAATCCAAGATCTCTTCCTCAGAGAGGTCAGAGATCAGGAACTCGCCAGATCCCTCCTCTAAGCTAAACCTGACCTTCCACCTCACTCCTAAGAGGACTTCCTTCCATCCTTCAAACTCCACCCTCGCCTTTGGAACGCCCGTAGATTCCTTTACAAACTCTTTCAGGGCTTTAGCCGCAGCTCCCTTGCTTATCCTCTTTCTCAAGAGGCTGAGGTCGAAACCCTCTTCAGACTGCATTATGACGCCTTGAAGAAGGTATTCGCTGAAAGGCCTTATCCTGATAGAGTCTTCCTCCGGGAAAAGGACATGGATCCCGCTGGCAGCCCTTAATATGTGCTTTTCCCCTGCTATCTTCTTGTACAGGCCCTTCCAAGCAGCAACTAGCGCAGGAGTTGCCTCTAGAACCACGCTGGCTTTGGCATCCTCGGGAGGCTCTCCCTCTTCTTCCACTCTTCTCCTAAACCTTTCCATGACATCTTCTAAAGTTCTCCTTGTCAGTATGTAGTTATAACTGGATTTTCTCAACTGAGGAGCACCACCTCGAAGTCCTCTCCGTATTCATGGGGGAGCTTGGCTGCCAGCCATTTCCTGACTATTCCCCTCATTTCTTCAACTATCTGAACGATCTTTGGCAAGAGCGAACCGTCAAAGTTCATGTCAGGGTACAATATCTTCAGAAATCCTGAAAGGAGGCGAATTACAGCCTGCTGGTCCCTAATGCTCGGATTCCCTACTATGTCAACCAGCCCTTTTACCTCCTCCCTGAAGTTCATCATCCTAAGCTCGTGGAGCACTGATCCTAGATAGTCAAGAGCAAGTCCCTTCCCCTTGGCCAAATGCTCTTCCTCCGTAATTTTAGGAAGCCTCCAACCCGGTATTAGGCCATGGATCCTATCCATAAAGGCTGGATCCCTAGCAAACCTAGGTATCGTCCTGTCAATGTCCAAACCTTCTTTAACGTCCCAGTCAATGTTCCCCATGAACACCAAGGAACAGCCGCTTGCAGCCTGCTTAGCTCCTCTCTCAAAGTGTCCGCTTGCCATGTAGTCTTTCAGCTTACCCAATATCTCCTCAGCACCAGAGAACTTGAGGTACTGAATCTCGTCGAAGACAACGACGTCCATAACTCCTATAAGCCCTACCGTGCCGTGAACCTTGTGGTAGAACAGCTGGGCAGGGCTTATCACTCCTCCAGATACTATCCTAACGAGAGGCGAGATGTTCCTGTATAGGAAAGTCTTTCCAGTGGCTCTGGGTCCAAACTCCATCATGTTAGTGTTGGGCTCCGCAAGAGGAATGAGCCTAGCCAAAAAGTAAAGCTTCTGGTCCTCTTCATAGGCTTCAGGATTCAGGCCAAGGCTTTTTATGAGTAGGTCTAACCATTCCTCATCTGAAAACTTGCTTCTAGCCTCCTGAAACTCCGATATGTCTAGGGAAGAAATCTGGTAAGGGACGAGCTCCACCAAGGAGACAGGATCAGAATCCTTAGCTCCAAATGAGAGCTTTGGATCGTAAAGGAGCCTTCCCATGCCCCAAACTCCATTTCTTAGCAAGTTTTCGTGCTCTCTAAGCACCCTTGGATGGACCATCCCCTTCTTCAAGTCCAAACAGGGTATGGAAAGCCTGTGAACTCCTTTCTTTATGTCAGTCGTTACGGTAAAGAAGTCCATCAACGTTAGCTCGCCGTCGCTCATTAACTGATCAAGCTTAAGGTTCTTCTCCGATGGCTCTGGACGGAACCTCCTGAGGATGCTTGAAACCCGCTTCGTACAGCTAGTTGCAGAAAGGCCAGCGCACTCCCTCATGATCAAATATTCCTCTATGAACCTTGGAACTCCCCAAGGTCCCAAGCTCAAGTGTATGCCCTTCTCAACAACCGCATCTCTGCCAAATACCCTTTCAAGCTTCCCTTCAAAATCAGAACTTCCTTGTAAGGCCATCCTACTCCTGAACCCCCTTGGCCAAATTAATGTTTGTGACTGGAGGTAACGCTAATACGAGTAATAAATGTTCATTGGAGCACGCTTAAGGTCTGTTCAAGAAAAGGAAGACCTCGCAAAGCGCCCTACTAAGTCCTAGAGGTAAGTTATATCGATCTTTTTTCATTATGAGATGCTAACTGCTTTCGCCCACAATATATTAAAATACAAAAAGTGGGATTAATCAAAATGGTGGGCCAATGGAGCTAATTGCAAACGTGGATGAGAAGGGGAGGGTGACAATTCCAAAGAGGGTAAGGAAGGCCCTTAAGATAGGAAAGAGGGTTAGGATGAGAGTTGAGGGAAGAAAGCTTGTGATAGAATCCTTAGAACCAGTCTCAACGAGATATTACGGGATTCTAAGGGCAGAAGTCCCTGAGGACTTAGATAGCGTGGTAATTGAGGCGATGGCAAAGTGGTGGAAGGAGAGGACTACTTAGACGTGAATGTTTTCGTCTACTGGCTGGCAGGAGATCCAAAATTTGGGTCAAAGGCGCTTGATTGGATAAGAATGGTTGAGGAAAAGCCAGATAAATTCATCACTTGCTCCTTGACCGTATGGGAAGTCCTTGTAATAGCTTCAGGGCTTGCTGGAAGAAACCTTAGGGATTACGACTTCGTCAACGAGATTGTTAGGGCTGTCATTGAGACGGGGATAAGGATAGCAAATCTAAAAGTTGAGGACTTCCTATCTGCCTTATCCTTCGTCTCTCAAGGGCTTGATTTGGAGGACTCAATTCATCTCAGCGTCGCAAAGAGGCTCAAATGCAAGAGAATAGTGTCCAATGACAAGGACTTCGAGAAGTTCATTGAGAGAACTTTTTGATCCATTGCACATTCGTTAGTTCGCTTAAATAATTGGAACATTGCAAAAAGATTTTTCTCTGGATGAAAGGTCTTTATTCCCATTTTACTCTCTTTTCTTAAGTTTTCAACCCTTTCATCGCTTTCTAAACCAGAGTTTTTAAGGTTGGATAATCCTATTGACAGTTGTGTTCACTCCATTAATGACATTATCTGCTCCCTCTCGTGAACCAATTGTTCACAGAATAATTCAGTCTAGAGAGGGAATTAGGATCCTCGGATCACAATCTATAGACTATGCTCCTGGAATATTAATTGGCATTCCTAGAAATTACGTTATTGAAAACCTTAATCTTATACTTTCTGAAGTAGTTGAAGACGCTCGGATTGTGTTTTATGAGTTTGCAATAAAGTCATATAAAAGATCGGTTAGGGGATATGTGCTCTTTTCTTATTTTATTCAAGATGGATCTGCGGTATTCGTAACTACAATTCTAATTCCTAATAGGATACATTCATATCGTCTAGCAGAGACAGACATAGTGCTCATATCTCATTATGATGATTGCAACTGTGAATTTAAATCGAATAGAGGAGTTAGATCGACCCAAGAAATCATTTTCCAGCCTTTTGAACAAAACTTGACTGGTCACTATGATAACTTAGGAAAGGTCATGGGCGAACTTATATCGAGATATAGATCGAGTGATGATCCGATAAATCAAAACATTGCAACATCATATAGTATGCTTAATGATCTAATTCTTAAGTTGGAGGGTCTAATCAAATCTCATCTGAAGGAGTATGACAGAAAAATCCTTTACTCCACAGGATTTGTGTCCGTAAGGGTTAATCCTCTTGTAAATGGATATTGTGACAAGAAAAGTCTTCGGACATGTTCTGGAGGCGAATGCGATGAGTACACTACAACTAATGTCTGTATTTGGGGGACTTTCACTAGTTATGTGCCTTATTCAGGAGGAAACGGGGTCTCTTTTTATGGATCTTCAACTATCGATTTTAGTGTAACAACATCAGGGAGAGCTTCAGTATGGATGCCCCAAGGTTCCTCCATAGCATATGCGAGCATTAGAAAGACCAGGGGAATTGGATATGCTTACGTAAGTAAAGCTGGCAATCTCGCTCAGTTTACGATGGTTGGACTCGGCGCTGGATTCGAGATAACGGTAGTAACTAACTCATTCGCCTCTGGTTCGCAATGGGGAACTGTTAGGCTAGCTACTGACGATCCTTGTTCGCTTGGAAGCAGTCGGTCTACAACCATAAGGCTGTGTGGTGGATGATGTTTAGGCGTCTTATGATTGTAGCGTTCGTGTTTAGTTTCACAAGCTTTCTTCTTCATATGTATAATTTCTACCTAATGTTTGTTTTTCCTATCGTCCCTCCTGAGAAGTCTGAAGCATGGATGAAAAAGCGTGTTACGTTCTCATTGTTACGGACTTTCTATCAGTATGTTGAGCTTCCCTTATACTTTGGTCTTATCTACTTGCTTTGTACACCAACCGATTTATACAAAGAATATAGAAGGATAATAGGAACTATTTTAGCCTTTGATTTAATTGGAGGTGTAGCCAGCTCGATAATAGGCATTATAGTTACTGGGTCGATGGAGTACATTCAAGCTAACAATAAAGTCGAATACATAAAGCTCGCAATGATATCAGTCTCTTCGTCCTTAGCTATGCATCCTATTTACTCCGTTTTCAAGGGATTTACTGCTTGTACATTGTCTTTCATAAGAAGAAAAAGACTTTCTCCGAAGAATTTAAGTTACTAAACGGTAAGCTGGAACTTACAGAAAATTAGCATCAAATTAGGGGAAAACTTAAACAAGAGTTTTTTACCGCTTTAATCCTCCATTACTGATGACATGTTAATGGGAAGGATTTCCCTTCTTTTGGTATGCTTAATCCTTGCATTGTTTATAATTCCCGAAGCAAGGACCCTCGTTGGAAAATCTGAGAGTACCTCTTTAACGGATATTCCCCAGTCTCAACGCTCGGCCAGGAGCGTAACAGCGATAGGTTGGAACGGCGAGTACTGGCTAATTGGGACGTTTAACGAAGGATGCCTTGTAAAGCTTAAGGACTCTAAGTTCACCTTAGTGGAATACATTGATCCTGACTGGATTCATGAGAACTCCATTGAGTGGACAGGTAAGTACTTCTTGGCAATAGCTGGAGTATATTACTGCAATGCCTTTGCATACGATGGGGTAAGGCTCGTTAAGCTGCCCAAGAGCAGCCCATTTCGCGAGGTTAAGAGGGTTACCGGCTTCGGGGAGAACTGCCTCATAGTGGACTGGGAGTACCCCTACAATTACCTCTCCATATCGGCGTGGAACGGTACTTCATGGAGAGTTCTGGTGAAGGACGTGTTTCAGCTCCTCCCAGCTTCTAGGTTTGTGAACTTCTCAGCCAACCCTTTCAGCCCAATAAGCGTCGAGCTGATAAGCAACGGTAGTTCGATCTTGGTCTATGCTGCAAGCAGGAACGATCCTTCCTATCAAGCCCTGTTCTTATACGATGGTAAAGAACTGATAAACCTGAGTTCCTTGCTACCTCGAAACTACGTGCTTTGGCAGGCTCCCCCAGCAGTACACAGGCAGATATGGGGCGATATGTCCAACGGGACACACTGGCTTGCCCCAGCGTCAACCTTTCTGGGAGATCCTGTAAAGCCAGCAAGGATAGTCAATCTATTTTTGTTCGATGGTAGGAAGTTCATTGAAGTTAAAGCGGATTCCTCGCTGATCGATTACCTAAACGGAGAGCATCCCCCAATAGTTGGCTGGAACGGGGATTACTGGCTCATTTGTGCAGGGGAAAAGATCTTGATCTTAAGGGGAAACGATATTGAGCTCTCATTGGATCTTTCCAATACAGAGCTTCAGTCTGCTTATCCCACCTCCATGTCGTGGAATGGGGAGTACTGGCTCATATCCTATTTTATACTAGGAGAAGGAAGCCATCTAGTAGGGAGCTATCTCGTCAAGTACGATGGACAGGAATGGGTCCTCATACCCCCGCCTGAAATCCTAAACTCTACTTCAAGAATGTGGCCCTTAGTGATAGAAATGGTCAAGTGGGGCGACGGAAGGTGGCTTATTTCTGCTCGTGAGTACAAACGCGGACACTATGGTAGAGGCTACCTCTTCCTTTACGATGGAAATAATTTCAAGGATGTGATGAGGTGGCTCAATGAGGCTATAGAAGAGGGCAGTGCAACGATTCCAGCGTCTGAGCCTAAATTAACTGGCTCTCCTCCTAAGACCTCAGAAGAACCTTCAGGAGGTACAGAGGGACAAAATAAGGGAAAAATCCTAATCTTAGTTCTAACCGTAGTTCTTATAACTCTCTTTATTTTCTGTGCTAGGAGAATTGTGCTAGGAGAATTTTTGAATGTGTCATCCAGAGCGCGGCTCTTGGTACTTGTCTTAATATCTGCGCTATCTCCGCTCCACATAACCTTTTTGCAGATGTCCAACGGTTCAAGTCCTCTCTGGAGCTACAGGATCGAGGGTGCTGACCAAATCTGGGCAAACTCTCTCTCAACATCTGGCGATGGAAGATATTTGGCCATAGGAGTAAGCATGGTAAACAAATCTGCTGAAGCAGGTAGGGTATTCCTCTTCAATTCAAATGGTACGCTGCTATGGAGCCACCTGACGGATACCTCTCCAGAGGTGGCATTATCCCAAGATGGAAGGTATTTGGCTGTGGGTGACATTGAAGGAGCCTACCTCTTTAACAGAAGAGGAGAACTCGTGTGGAACTTCAGCAAGATTCGCTATACTCGCGTTTCCATATCCTCTGACGGGAGCTACACAGCAGTAGGTGGTCTGTACAGTTGGGCATCAGGCTGGTCTGACGTCGCCTGTCTATTCAACAGATCAGGACACCTCATTTGGATGTTCTATGTTAACGACACCGTAGACGACGTATCCATTTCCTCCGACGGAAGCCATGTTGCAATAGCGTGTCGTTATTCTCTCTACCTACTTAGCAAAGAGGGAGAACTCCTCTTCAGGTTCGAAGTCCCAAGAATCGTCAAACCCGAATCTAGGGTTCCAAGCGTGGTTTTCATATCTCCCGACGGTGATTATATAGCTCTGGGTGTTCCTGAGGGTCTATTCTTTTTTGATAATGAAGGAAATAACCTTTGGAGGTATGGTTGGAATGTTTTCTCAGTTTCTATCTCCTCCAACGGAAGCTATGTCGTAGCTGGGGACTTCCAGAATTTAATTAGCCTCTTGGACAAGAACGGAAACCTCTTATGGAGGTATGGAGGAGGACCTGTTTATGTTGATATCTCTTCAGATGGAAGGTATGCCTTGGCTGGAAGCGGAAACAGGATTTTTGTATATAATAAGGAAGGGGAACTTCTTTGGTCGAAGAATGGATCCTATGGCGGTCCAATAGATATGTCCTCAGATGGAAGGTACATCGTGACTGTCGTCAATTATGATCATGATGCAGAGATATTCTTTTACTACAACAAAGGGGCTGAAATGGCTGTATCTACCCCTCCTAATGTTCCTGAAGCCCCAGGGATTTCTGCCTATTTCATATGGGTTATCTTTGCGACAATCGCTCTTGTAGCAATTCTATTGATTTTTAGAGGAGTCAAGTACTCATGATGTGCTACAAGAAATACGAGTCCCTGATTGAGGCTATTAAAAGCCTAACTCAAGAGCTAATGAGATTAAAAAAGATTTGGAGGGCGGCTTCCAGGATTAAGAACCCAACTATGAATCACATCTGTTGCGACTCCAGCTTTCTAAAAAATCGTATAATGCTATTCTCAAAGTTTCAACCCTGTTTTGGTTTTAGACATTTGTTTTTATCAATTGAAAGTTTTCCTACACTGAAGATGTGTTTCTGGAGGAGAAGACCTTTCCTTTTGGTGTGTTTGGTAATTGGAGCACTGATGGCTTCTAATGTAGTGAGGTTTATAGGGATGACATCGAACTTCCTTGAGAACGAAAGTTGGCGTGCAGAAGGAGAGACCAGAAGGATCACAACAATCGGTTGGAACGGCGAGTACTGGCTCATCGGTACATCCGATGGCTGGCTTGTCAGATTCGATGGATCGAGGTTCACGCGTGTTGGCCACGTTCCGGGGTACATCCATCCGGGTATTAAGTGGACGGGGGAATGCTTCCTCGGGATATACGGGATATACTACTGCAAGGCCTTTGCCTATGACGGTAGGAACCTCACCATTATCCCGCAATCCCCCTCCGACATCGAGAGGGCAGAGGGGTTCGACAAGGTCTTCCTACTCCTGAACAGGATTCCATACAATCCCATCAATTACTCATTGATTGCATGGAAAAATGGGTTGACCCAAGTCTTGACCAGCGATGCCTACGATCTGCTCCCATTATCTGAAGGAATGCCCTCGAAAGCCAACTTAAGCGTCGAGCTGATAGACAATGGGAGCTCGATTCTCATATATGTTGCAAGAGGCGTCAACCCTAGAGATCAGACTCTCTACCTTTACGATGGCAAAGAGACGAAGAACCTAAGCTCGCTTATACCTTATGGGTATGTGCTTTGGCAAAAGCCGCCTCAGATATGGGGTGAAATGTCAAATGGGACTCACTGGTTAGCTCCAGCCTCCCGCTCCTTAGGAAGCGTTGAAAATCCGGCGAAAATCGAGGGACTATTCTTCTTTGATGGTAGAAGGTTCATGGAGGTTAAGGCGGGGAAGTCCCTGCTCAGCCTTAGCTTTGCTAGAGGAGAAGTAGCTAAGGTCGCTTGGAACGGGAAGTACTGGCTCATCGGTACCAATGGCAGGATCTTAAAGATAGAGGGATGCGAACTTAAGCTAGTTGCCGACCTATCCCAATCCCTGAATTCTTCTTCTTGCAGCTCCCTTGCTTGGAACGGAGAGTACTGGCTCATTTCTTTCGTTAGATCCGATGGATATAGCTATCTTCTGAAGCTCCAGGATAGAAGATGGGAGTTAGTTCTCCCTCCGGAGATCCTCTCTTGCTCTCTGAGGGATGTCTGGGCGGTAAGTATAGACGAGATCGGGTGGGGCGATGGGCGTTGGCTAATATGCGCTAGGGAGAGAGGATACTGGGGGACAAGTAAGGGGTACCTCATGAGTTTTGATGGAGAGAAGTTTGAGGATCTAACCGGTTGGGTGAATGAGGCAATTAAGAGGGGGAAGAGCGTAATCGTTTCGCCTATACAGTCTCCTCCCCCAAGTCAAGTGGAGGTGGGGAGAGGAGGAGAGATCATCTTACCTCTAGTTATCTCCCTAATCATCATAATTGTCGCCTTAATGCTAGCTAAAACGCAAATACTGTAAAAACTTAGTCATCTATAGAAGATGACTATATCGTTTCACACTCTTAATTGGAAGGTCTGTCTTAAACGTTAGTCATCTATGGACAATGCTCTTGGAGTAGCAAAGTATTTCCAAAAAGCTACAGGAATGCAGTTCTCACGTATATGCTCCACCGGAATAAAGTAGATAGTCTGAGAGTTATGAGTAACTTCCACTCTTTTCCTAAACGGTAGCTCATCACAAGTTGATATGAAATCTATTTTCAAACAGAGCCTATTAGAATTGAAAATATCTGCTTTCAGAAGATCCTTATGCGATCCATCTGTATAAACAAGAACATCTATATACACGAATCTTCCTAGGAAAATTAAAGATATCGATGTTCTGGTCGGCTTAGATTCAGAAGAACTGGAAGAGCGTCGAAAGAGGAGCCTAATCCTTGGTCTCTCTCCTAATTTCTGGCTTCATATTATGTTAATTTCCAAGGAAGATTTCTCCTTCGGTAGGAAGGTGAGAATTGAGTTTGATAGAAAGGAAATAAACTTGGTCTCTCCTGAGGATCTAATAGCTCATAAATTGCTATTGGGTCTTGAAAAAGATATTATGGATATCGTTGGGATCCTTATTAGACAATTTGAAAAGCTCGATTTTAGCTATCTTCGGAGAAGATGTCAAACACTTGGTATTAAATTAGACAATATTAGAAAACTTCCTCTCTCTATCGGAGAAAATATCTAATTGATTTCCAAAAATAAGCTTTGATTATTCTGTTAACTTCAAATGTGATAGTCCTTTTTGCAAGAATATATATTTTCAAATGTTAAAAGAAGATGATGGTTCAAAAACCTCTTATTTTAATTTCGGTTCTCGTCCTACTTATATCGCTAGATGCGGCCACAGCACAAGAACCAATTTACAGGGAGCCCCTTTGGACCTATGAAATACGGAGAGACTACTTTGGTTCACCTTCTATTTCTGCATCCTCCAACGGAAGCCGTATTGCTCTTGGAGTTAGCGTGATAAACGAGTCTGCCGACAAATGGCTATATTTTGGCGAGGTTTTCATGTTCGATGCGAAAGGAGATTTGATTTGGAAGCGAACGGTAGACTATGGGGTAAGCATAGATCTATCTCAGGATGGGAAGTTCATGGTTGTGGGTGAAGATCGGGGAATTCAGCTCTTCGATGAAAAAGGAGGATTGCTGTGGAACTTCACTGAGGTGATGTACAACTCCGTTTCAATATCTCAGGACGGTAGCTACATAGCGGCTGGAGGACGGTTGATCAGAGATGATTATCACTCCATTTCCCTCTACGGTAGGGAGGGAGATCTTATTTGGAGGTTTGAGGTCAAGAACGATGTCATAGCTAGCATCTCCACATCGTCCGATGGGGCTTATGTAGCAGCTGCTGGTCGTCGAACTCTTTTCCTTCTGGACAAAAAAGGAAATTTGACGTTGAAGTTCTCTTTCGAAAAGAGGATCAAACCAGCGCCTTTCCCCAACGAAGTTCGTATCTCCTCTGACGGGAAATACGTAGCGCTGGGAGCTCCTGAAGGTCTCTTTTTCTTTGACAGGAATGGCCTGCTCTGGCATTTCGGCCAAATGATCTCGTCGGTTTCGATCTCTTCTGACGGGACATATATAGCTGCAGCAGACGAGCATCGTTTTTATCTCCTGAACAAGAACGGTTCTGTCCTTTGGAAACAAGAAAGGCGATACGATAGATGGCCTGTGGATGTTGAGATCTCTCCCAACGGGATGTACATAGCGGCTGCAGAGGTAAACTACGATTTTTCGTCCATTTACTTGTTCAGCAGGCAAGGAAGACTCCTCTGGAGCGATGAGAACATCTCTGTTGGTCACTTACCCATAATTTCTCTTGATTTCTCTAAAGATGGGGAGTATCTTACCGTTGGCATCGCTTCAGCAGAGGGGGTTGGAATGATTATGTTGTATAGCAATAAGGGATTTGAAATCGAGCCGACCTCACCTCCGAGCACAGAACAGCCACCTGTTTTTGGAAAAGCTTATCTTCTAATCATTTTCCTAGTCCTTGCTGCCGTATGTGCCCTTCTAGTTAAAAGAAGAAACTGATCCCTCCATTTATATTCTGATAGCCCGCAAAAAGATTTCATCGCCATTCAACTTTAAATTAGAACGTTCAAGTAGTTCTGTTCTCTTAAGCAGCTAAGAACCTGCGACACAATAAGGTCTCTATCCTCCCTGGTATTGCAACCCTTTCGTCGCTTTCTAAGCAAGCATTTTTAACTGCAGAAAGTTATCGACATCGAAGATGTGTTCATGGGGAGGAGTTCCTTCCTTCTAGCGTGTCTAGCAATGGGAGCGCTTGCAGTTCCTGAGATAGGATGGCTCATAGGGAGAACTTGGAACTCCGTTGATTACGACATCTGGCAAGTACAGGGAGAGGCCCGGAGCATCACTACAATTGGCTGGAACGGGAAGTACTGGCTCATTGGTACCTCAGACGGTTGGCTTGTTAGGCTTGATGGCTCAAATTTCAGCGTTGTGGGGAGGGTTGACATTGAGGGAGTCCACCCCTACTTAATTTGGACGGGAAAATACTGGCTGGGAACAAGCGGCGTTTACTACTGCGCTGCCTTTGTTTATGATGGAAAGAAGTTGGTGGAGCTCAGATATAGTCCTTTCAACGAGATAGTTAAGGTAAGCTATGCCTCAAACATATGCCTGCTGCTAAATCAGGTTCCATACACCTCCAACTACTCGATACTTATCTGGGATGGAGCGGAGATAAGGGTTCTTGTCGAAAATGCTTTGGACCTTCTTCCACGAGAGAAAAGGACTTATTGCGATGGAATGCCCCTAAGAGTTGAGTTAATTACGAACGGTAGCGCATGTCTGATCTACATCTCATGTGAGCTTCCTTTGAATGAGAAGGTCTCTCCTCCATACAAGGAGCATTTTTGCCATGCCCTTTACCTGTACGATGGGAGCGATCTTGTCAACCTGAGCTGGACCCTTCCTGAGAACATCTCTTTATGGAGGACTCCTCCAAAATCCTGGCCCTCTTTCTGGAGGGAACTTTCGAACGGAACTCACTGGGTTTCCCTTACCTCCACTGGAAAGCTTCTTCTCTTCAATGGCAAGGAATTCGAGGAGGTTAAAGCCGATTCAAACCTTCTTCAGCTTGACTGGGGTAGAATATACTGGAACGGTGAGTACTGGTTAATCTGCACCAAGGGAAGGCTGTTGAGGCTTGAAGGTTCTAAGCTAGAGCTAGCTGCAGACCTCTCCAATCTGGGTCTAGGGTCTTTTATTCCATATTCCGCCGATTGGAACGGTGAGTACTGGCTAATCTCCTATAGAAAGCTCATCTCTAACATCCCTACAGAAGCCTGCCTCGTGAAGTATGATGGAAAGGGTGTAGAACTTGTACAGGCCCCTGAGGATTTTTCTCTGATAGGGTTTAGGGGATCTCGCTGGCCCATTGATTTAGGAGAGGTAGCGTGGGGTGATGGGAGGTGGCTCATCGCTGGAAGGCATCGCTCTTCATTCACGAGCCGTAGATGGGGCTATCTCCTCAGCTATGATGGGGAGAAGTTCGAGGATTTGATGCAAGAACTTAACAAAGCTATAGAGCTAAGAGGTGGGGGACCCGGAGGACCAAGATCTGCCTTATGGGATGTCCAATTTCTGGCTACTGTACTGCTTTTTCTGGCGTTGAGCGTCATATATCTCTTAGTAAGGAGATATTTATCTCTTTAAGCAAGGTATAAACTGGATTGACGCGCATGTAAGCACATATCCAACAAGATACCAGGGAACGCGCAGCATTATTTTCTCATCCCTCATATAGCCAATTACCAGGGTTCCTACACAAGTTCTCTGGGATCAACCCTTTCTATACCCTTTATCTTGTCATATATGCCGTCAGAAGATATTATTTTATTGTCCGTGGTCTTTGGGCTTAAGGCTGTGGCCGCGTAAATTGCATCAAATATTGAGGTGAGTTCATAGGTCTTCATAAGGCTAAGAACCTGCGACACAATAAGATCTCTATCTTCCTTGGTATTGCAACCATTTCATAGCTTTTCTGAGCGATTTTTATTTTCAACCGCTTAGAAATAACTAACTTATAGAGTGGCGTAATCTCATTAAATTGTTCCATTTCAGATTAGGGTTTTCATTGGCTTTAAGGAGTTCGTCTCTATGAGCCCTTTCTAGATGTTCTCGACATTTGCGAAGCTTTCGACGATGATACTTAATAGGGAGTAGTGTTTTTTAACAAAGAGGAGAAGAGTTTGCATACACTTTAGTATACCGATTGGAAAAGGAAGGAGAAGTCGTTGGTAGAAAGCTGTTCAACCAGATGTTCAAGGATGTATTGATCACAGATAAGACCTACTTGCTAGGAGATGATCTCTTGGCAATTGATCTCAATGGAAAAGAGGTTTGGAATCTGGAAATAAATGCAATATACTTCTTAGACTAGAAAAAGTGTTTTGGCTTTAAACAAGGATTCATGGACAATATACTGCATATCCTCTTCTGGGGAGAATCCTATGGAGTGAGAGAGTCAAGGACTGGTGGTGGAATGGACTGCAAGACACTCTTTATCTCAAGACTTCATCGAATAGAACCCTTGCCATAGATATGAATGATGGAAGGTTGGGACTGTCCAGAGAGAGAATTGAGAGG
>CAZUBM010000015.1:48306-53448 GCA_964618805.1 uncultured Nitrososphaerota archaeon | reverse complement strand
CTGCAAAGCAAGTGAAAATAATTAAACTATTCACCTTTGCTGCTTTTGATGCATTTTAAGAGATGAAAATTTTGGTTATAGTTGTTATAGTCGTATCATTGGTCGCCCTATTTTGTTCGTAAATACGATAAAAAGCTGGCAGTATAGAGTTTTCGTATGAATTATATTTTAGTGAAATTTATTTTCTTAGACTCTTAGAGCTGTTATAACTGCACGCGCTATCTACTTTTAACTCAACCTAGATTCGTATTTCACGAAATAATTTGCTGTGGATCTTTTTAGTAGTAAATAATGATAATAGAACTTTCAAAGGTTTTGGACACGAGTACCTGTCCACAAGACTTATAATTGAGGATCTTATTATCTGCGACAATACAATATCAAGGGAGTTGAGTATGGACCGCCAATATCTGTTCTGGGCGTAGATGCCCACGAATTAAAGCCTCTTTTATTGAGATCCCTAAATAAGAATCAGTTACTAATTCTGAGAGAGTTAGCCTTTAACTTCAACAGGAGTCTTACTTCAATCCTAATTGAGATCTCACAAACCAAAAATGTTCCCCTGTCTACACTTAAGTTAAACGCTAAGGTGCTAAGGAAACTAGGCCTGATATCTGTGGGAGAAGTGAATGGAAGGCGGTCTGCAAGGCTCTCAGATCTTGGAAAGATTGTGCTGGAAATAATAGATGGCTAAGAGAATTTTCGGCACATAATAGGGAAGCTAACGACGTCTTTATAGCATAAGGGAGACGTGTAAGAATAACGAGATTGGGTGGAGAGATGAGAAATCTGTATGGGCCCGATCTCTTCAGAATTTATGTATTTCATCATATCTCTTAAATGTCAGCTTCTTAAAAATTATCTCATCCATTTTCCTTCTTGGACACGCTGTGCAGGGACCCAAACTCCACTCTAATCTTGAATATTTTTCCCTGTAGAGCATCTCGGCGAGCCTCCTTTCGTATCGTGTTAAATGCCCTTTAAAGAACTCAGTATTTAGGATACCTTCCAATCCCCTTATTATCGCCCTCCTAACATCCCCTAAAGTGACTTCTCTCTTTAAAGCCATTTTAACCGTGGTTACCTCTTGTCTTTTAGACCGAACGAATTTGTCCCTTGATTTCTCATTAGAAGCTCTTAGGACCTGATTAAGGATCTTTAGATTCGAGCTTATAAGAATGGATCCATGTACGAAAATGAAATCCCTTGCAATCAATCCAGCCATTCCAGCGACCTTCTTATCCCCTATCATGACGCTATTTATAGGCTTAAACCGGGCATCCAGGATGCCCATCCTCCTAAGTCCAATTTCAACGGCCTTTCCAACAAGCTCAAAGCCTCTGAGAAGTCTTTCTCCTATCAAAGGGTTATCTCTTCTTAATGAAAGGGCAAAGTTCAAATTTCCAAGGTCCTGATAAACAGCACCTCCACCAGTAAACCTCCTTACAACTCTAACCCCGTACTTAAGACACTTATCAAAATCCACCTCTAGGGTGGGACATTGAAATCTACCAATTACGACAGAATTGGCGCTTCTCCAAAATCTAAGCGTTTCAGGTACAATTCCTTTTCCTACAGCTAAGGGAATAGCCTCTTCAAAAGCTAAGTTAAGATAGGGGTAATTAGGGTATTCTATCTTTAGAACTCTTGTCATTACTTTCTCGTGAGCCTTAGGATTTTCTGATTGAATTTAATTTTGGGGATTTCAGGGGATCGCCTTTCTATGTAATATCATAGAAAGGCAAAATATGAGACAGCAAATGATCTTTATTATTTTTGAATCAAACGGATTCTTATGGGAGAAGATCTCCGATAAACGGCTCGTAGGTGCATCTTGAAAAGGGTAAATAAGCTATTTTCCTCCTTTTCCTCAGATATTTTCTTCTGCATCGATCTTTACACCTTCTGAGCAGAGGGGAAATTTATTCCATATTATGGGCTTATATTGAATGTTTCCCGCAATTTGTACACCAATTAACATGAATCTTCTTCAGAAAAACCAAAGATCCATTAGGCTAAACTAGATCGCTGTATTAAGTCGTTTAGTAAGTCTGCTTTGTACTTGTGCTAATACCGGGGTTTATCTGCTCGAACAGGATTCATTACAAACACTCAAAAATCTTAAAGAAGCGTAATGAATTCTGATTGGGTGAAGTATTTGGCGAAGCTTGAAGAAGAGATAGCAGGAGATATCTGGTGCAATTGTGAGGCATACAAAAATCTTGTCATAATGTGTGACCGTTTTGGTAGCCGATTTGCTCTTACAGAAGGTGAAAGACTTGCGAGAGACTATATAGCAGAGAAGTTTAAGGAATATGGCCTAGAAAACGTTAGTGTAGAGCCCTTTCAGTACTATGGATGGAAGAGAGGAAAAGCATCTCTCGAAGTTTTAGAGCCTTTTGAGAAGGAAATACCGACAATATCCTTAGTTCTTTCACCTCCAACGCCACCGGGAGGTCTGGAAGGAGAAGTTATCTATCTAGGCTCGGGGAGTCCGGACGAGTTCAAGGCAAAGAAGGAAGAAATTGAAGGAAAGATCGTTCTCTGTTCAAGTGCAACCTCTCCAGATGGAAAAAGGTATCACAGGAGAACTAAGTATGGTTATGCTGTTGAGTATGGAGCCATAGGTTTCATCTTCATGAACCATAATCCAGGCAAGCTTCCACCAACTGGCTCCTTGAGGCCAGCTTATAGGATGGCTGGCGAGATTCCAGCCATAGGGATTTCAAAGGAGGACGGAGATTTCATAGTTCGTAACATGAAGGGCGGGCGGCTGAGGGTTAGGATAATTAATGAGAGTCAAATAGTGCCAAATGCTACATCATGGAACGTAGTTGGAGAGATCATCGGTAGCAAGTATCCTGACGATATAATAGTCCTTGGTGGTCACTACGATGGACATGATATATCCCAAGGCGCTACAGACAATTGTTCGGGAGTAGTAAGCGTAATGGAAGTTGCAAGAGCTTTAGCGAAGCATAAGGGCTCGTTCAAGCGAACAATAAGGTTTATTGCTTTCGGAGCTGAGGAGCTAGGAGTTACTGGTTCCACATGCTACGTTGATCAGCACAAAGATGAAATCCCCCTTTTCAACATGATGATAAATGTGGATGGGGATGGCAGGTTTATCAGACAGAACTTCGAAGTACATGGACCGGAGGAACTCGTACCGTACCTTCAGAAAATAGCAGATGATATAGGCTATCCGATGAACGTTAAAACGACGTTAAGCACAGCATCAGATCATTGGCCCTTCTACTTGGAAGGGGTACCGGCAGCCTCCCTTGAAAGCGTTCCAGACCCGATGTTAGAGCCATTGATAAGGTCCATGGGAAGGGGTTGGGGCCATACTCCTGCAGACACGGTCGATAAGGTAGATCCAAGGGCGTTAAAGGAAGCTTCATTGGTTCTAAGTCAGTTCTTAATTAGAATAGCAAATGAGGAAGAGTTTCCGATTAAACACACCGACAAGAAGAAGATACTCAGGTACTTAGAGGAGAAAGGCGTAGCAGAGCGACTAAGAATCCAGAAGAAATGGCATCCAGAATCCATAAGATAAGAGGGCTTTGAGTTTAGGCATTTAGAAGATAAAAAAGGACTAGCAACGCTAGAATAATTGCAGAGCGAGATATAATACTTTATGGCCTATGCTGGCCTCATTAAATCGATTACAAAAACTTTTTCCTTCAAGAAGGAGGTAAAGGATATTGATGTCTTTTGAAATTTGAGGAGATTTTGAGCTATTATTCAAGGGATCTAGTGAAAAAGGAAATTTCTGAATATTGTAAAGATAGATGGGTAGCTTTAGAAGCTCCATCAGAGGAAAAAAGAACGTTCTTTAGGTACCTCGGAAGAAAACCACTTACTATTGAAGGACCTGAGAGCGTAGGGGGCATTCTTAAGAGGTTTAGATTCTTCAAACCAAGGACGTTTTATGCTACAGCCAATATTTACGCGAAATTGAGTTCTAAAGATGATTTAGAAGATCCAGATAACATTGTTCTTTCTTCTCCGATATGGGACATTGATAATGAATTAGAAAGATGGAAACAAACGCTTAAAGCAGCAAGAACAATAACTGATGAGCTTGAGAGAGCAGGAGTTGTTAAATCTGTATTTCTTAAGTGGTCAGGAAGGGGCTGCCATGTTCACGTTCATGAGAAAGCCTTTTCACCTGAGCTTCTTGAAAGACATAATCCTCTCGATATCTCTTACTCTCTCGTTGAGTACGTACTCAGAAGGGTTGAGGATAAAATTAGGGAGATAGCAAAATTATCTGAAGAGGCAGAGAGACCATTAGCCGTCGAGAATGACATGGACCTTAAGCGAGTCTTCACTGTTCCTCTGTCCCTTCACAGATCTCTCGATCTAGCTGCGATTTGTTTCAAACCAGATGAAATAGATGACTTCTCTTTGAGCTGGATCAAGCCGCAGGAGCTAAAACATAACGTCAGATGGAGAGAATATGAAGTAGGCGAGGCGGATGATCTGGCAAAAAGGGCCCTGTCAGATATAGGAGGATACTTTAAAGCAAGAGTAATTGGAGTAGTTAGGGGCAGAGCCGGAGCTCCAGCTGCTAGGGATAGAGGAGTGAAAAGATCTGAGAGAAAAGCTAGGAAAATAGGAAGGTTTCAGGTAATGGCTTTATTACAAGCAGCCAGATACTACGTACTCAAAGGGAATTTAGAAAAGGCCAAGTCATTCGGGTTAAATAGGGCTATCTTCTATGCTTGGGCAAAAAGAACTGGAGGAAGAGTTGGGAGAAGAGCTGCAAGGACTAGAGCAGCCAGGCCTCTTGTAGAGACGGAAGTTAAGGAAGTTGAGAAGCTAGAAGAGCACGTGGGAGATGAAGTGGCTTACCTGTCGGAGGAAGGATTTTTCTCAATAGGAGATCAAGTTCAAAGACCTGAAGATTATGATAGGCAGATTGCTGGGAGAATAAGCTCAGCAATTCCATACGATCAAGCATGGAGTACAGCACTAAGGTACATCTCAACTTTTCCAAGGGAGGTGTTATTGGATCAAAGAGGCTTTTTTGAAAAAGTGTATAAACCAGTAAGGGATAAGTTTCTCGAGATAATTGAAAAAGATCAAAAACAAGCCAGATTAGAACTGTGACTTGCTCTTAGATAGATTTTATTT
>CAZUBM010000015.1:0-48206 GCA_964618805.1 uncultured Nitrososphaerota archaeon | reverse complement strand
AGATCAAAAACAAGCCAGATTAGAACTGTGACTTGCTCTTAGATAGATTTTATTTTCAAAACCGATCAAGGGAATGCATTAGAGACAGGTGTATACATGAATGGCTTACTTGAAGAGAAACTATCTCATAATAGGGAAATAAAGATCATACTAGTGTTTATTTCTTTGCTTACCTACTAAATTATGTCGCCTCATATCTTCTACTCCAATCCAATTGGGGAATTCATAGCAGTGTGATATACATCCTGTTAGTGTATGCTGTAGCTTTACTCATGCTAATGTTCTTCCTCGCCTGGCTTTCCTCCAATCTCCTGCAGGAGAGTATCCTGTCACTTATTGGAACTAAGGGCAAAGTGATTGACTCTTTTCTATGGGCTAATGCCTTCTCTTTACCCATACCTATCCTCTGGATAGTTAGCATACGACTTATCGGCATAGACATCGTGCTTTCTGCAGCAAAGCCTAGCTGGGTTGAAGTACCAATCTCTTTAGGAACTGTGGTTTTAGCTATTCTGTTTTGGATCTTAATCGGAATACTCTCATTTGCTTTCTATCAAGCAGTTCCTTACGAGATTTTGCTTCCTCTTTCAAGGAAACTAGCGGTTCCAATAGTTGCAACTTTTTGGTCAGGATTATACAATTCACCTCTCCTAACAGGGAAACTAGATCCAGTTGATGTTTTATTCTTTGGTCTTGCATTTTATGAAAGAAGATAAAGAGAGTAGATTAATTTGAGATGGAAATCATATTAGAAAATTGATTCTCAGCTGAGACAAGTTCACCATATGTGAAGACCGGAGAGCATCGATTCCCCCCATTCCTGAGTCTCATCCAAATGTACTATTACTCTGAGGTCATATTTTCCCGGAGGAATATGGCTGGGTATCTTCGCTTCAAGGACGTAAATCGGTCTAGGACATTCAATCCCAAGATCTTTTGGCAAATAGTACCTGCGACAAAGCGTTCTTATCTCTAACTTCTCACCGCTCAATGAGACCTCAATGTCTTCGATGCTAAGCTTAGGATACAACCTTTCATTGCATATATCTTCAGAACTAATCTTTCCTTTGAATTCATATATTCTCTTCAGATTTTCGATGGTACAGGCTATGTCCATCGGCAGAAACTCGATTATTAGCGTTCTTTCAGGAGTTTCAGCTGCTGTCAACCTGTAGAGTTCGATTTTATCGAATCTTGCGTTAAGCTCGTGATCTGGAGGCTTTATCTGGATGTTCCATCCGTAAAACTCCAGAGTATCACGACCATACCTCCCGTCGCATACGAAGGCGTGATGATACGTCGCTTCTGGCACGTACATCTCGTAAAACCCTCTCTCGTTGGTTTTCGTTATTGCCCTTCCCTTTGGGAATCCATAGGGCCTCGTTAGTATGACATAAGCGTTGCTTTTCGGTTTATTCTCGAAGTCTGTTATTCTGCCATGAACTCTGACCTGAGGTGATACTTCAACTATTTCTCTTATGTTTCCAATTCTTACCTCAGAATATCTTGCTCTCATAAGCTTCTCATTTAGAGAGATCTCTGTTCCAATCATGCAAGGCATAAGAGGAGATCTGGTTCCCGTTAACTCTCCTACGACCTCTGACTCAAGTTTCTTATTCATCCTAAGGAACCTAAGGACAACCTGTTTCCCTTCAAGAGACTTTAGATGTTCTAATGCTCTAGTGCTGCGTGGAATCGCTAAGAAGAGGACATGAGGATAGGCCTCATAACAGATCTCCTTCTCGTCTAAGTAGGGTATGACCCCGTAATGATCTCTGAAGGTTTCATTATTGAATATCATTACCTTCAATTCGAGATCAGGGATTAGAACCCCTTTCATTCAAATCGCTTATATCCTCTTAAAATTAAAATACTAATTTCTCCTGTAGGGCAGCTTTTTATGGTTTTCGTTTTAACCCTAGACCGCGAAGTTGAAAATTAGGCAGGAGGAGCAAACATGTTTGCACGGGATCCCTCAACATACTCGATTTTGAAACCGGGTTACCCTGTTACTATAAGGCCAAGTATAACTCCTTCATTTACAGTAGGAAGGCAATAGAGGTGTACTTCGAGGTTGAAGTTTCAGCATATGTCAACGTATACGATGAATTCTCACTGGAATGTGGAAATTGTCAAGCGAAATATATGGGCCGAGCCATCTGGCTACAGAATACTCTAACTTACTTGGTCCAGATAATGAGGCAAAAGAGGCCATAAGCTTCCTCGAAAGGAGGCTAAGAAGTACGAACTCATGGAAGAGGCATGTAAGGACAGGCTCAGGATAGCTAGCGCGCTAGTAATTCACATAGTGTTATTGAAGTGGATACAGTATGTCAGATTATCGACAAGATGATAAGTTTAACCTCATAGAGATTATGGGATTAAGTTGAAGGTTGCCGTTTACTACTCTTTGGAAGACGTTCGTTGTGAGGAATGGACTGTTCCTACAATATCTTCGGGAGAGATACTTGTTGAAATGAGAGCTTGTGGTATCTGTGGATCTGACCTTATGGGCTGGTATCTGAAAGATAGAGCACCATTAGTCTTAGGCCATGAGCCCTCAGGCGTTGTCGTTGAGGCAGGAGAGGGATCTAACTTCTCTGTTGGAGACAGAGTTTTCGTTCACCATCATGTATCATGCATGTCCTGCCATTACTGCACCCATCAGGATTTTACTATGTGTGAACAGTTCAGAAAGACTCATTTAGATCCTGGAGGTTTTGCAGAGTTCTTCAGAGTTCCAGCACCAAATGTCCGGTTTGACACGTTAAGGCTTCCAAATGACATGTCATTTGAGGAAGCCACGCTAATAGAGCCTCTAGGATGTTGTATAAGGGCTTTAAACAAGTGCAATTTGGAATTAGGAGATGTTGTTGCAGTAATAGGCGCAGGTCCAGCAGGCATAATGCTAGGCCTTCTCTCTAAGCTGAAAGGAGCCTCAAGGGTAATAACTAGTGATCTTGTAGACTACAGGGTTAGGAAAGCTAAAGAAATTGTTGGTCCCGCTGTCAATCCTCTAAAAGAGGATTTTGTTAAAAAAGTTAAGGAGGAGAGCAATGGTATAGGTGCTGACTTAGTTTTCCTAACGGTATCAAGCCCTAAAGCATTTCGAACTGCTCTTGATGCCTGCAGAAAAGGAGGAACAATATCCCTCTTTGCTCCCACTTCTCCAAAGGAGTTTGTTGAGATAAGCCCTCATGAGTTGTTCTTTAAGGAGATTTCAATAATACCCTCTTACTCAACTAGCCATGTTGAGACAAGGGAAGCTCTCAACCTGCTTTCATCCAAAAGGATAGATGCCTCTAAGATCATAACCCATAGGTTCAGCCTTGATGAAGTGGGAAAAGCTTTCGAACTGGCAGCTAAGATCAAGGAATGTCTGAAGGTTCTCATTACTGTAGAGAAACCTTAATTGATTTGGGATGAAGGTTTAGGGGATGTTAGATGGGCAAGATGAAGGCCGCCCTGCTTTATGGCGTTAAGGATCTTAGGCTCGAGGAGGTTGATATACCTGAAGTAGGTCCAGGAGAAGTCTTAGTTAAGGTTAAAGCTGCTACGACCTGTGGGACAGATCTTAAGATATATAGGAGAGGTTATGTTGGTGGGATAATAAAGTATCCTCAACCATTTGGTCACGAATGGGCTGGAGACGTAGTAAAAGTAGGAGAGGGAGTTCAAGGGATAGAAGAAGGTATGCGAATAAGGGCTGGTAATAGTACACCTTGCTATAGGTGTCCGATGTGCCAGAAAGGTTTGTATAACCTTTGTGAGAACAGAATCTGGCTATGGGGTTCATACGCAGAGTATGTGAAGGTTCCAGCCCCAATAGTTAAGCATAACCTACATATTTTACCACCCCATCTTTCTTATGCAGAGGCTGCTATAACAGAACCCTTAGCATGCGTCCTCCATGGGGCATTAAAAGCAGGAGTTAAGCTAGGAGATACCATAGCTGTAATAGGAGCTGGTCCCATCGGCATACTTCATACGCAGTTAGCTAAGAAGATGGGGGCAAAGAAGGTAATAATTGGCGATCTTGAAGAAGAAAGGCTAAAGATAGCAGAAAAATTGGGAGCAGATGTTACAATCAATGTCTCAGAGGAAGACATTACGTCTAGAGTTAAAGAAGAAACCGACGGACTTGGAGCCGATGTCGTCATAGAGGCAGTTGGCTTACCAACAACCTGGCAAAAGGCTTTGGAGCTTGTTGCAAAAGGAGGTACTGTCCTTGAGTTCGGTGGATGTCCTTCAGGAACAAAGATAGAGGTTAATACGGAGCTTCTACACTATGGGGAAGTTACCCTGATAGGAACGTTCCACGCAACCCCTGAAGAGTTTACCAAAGCCTTTAATCTGATAAGCTCTGGCCTAATCGATGTTAAGCCAATAATAACCAGAGAGATGCCGCTTTCTAAGATTAAGGAAGTTTTCGACTCAATTCTTCCATCTAAGAAGGACCTTAAGGTTGCAATAATTCCTGATTGAGTTCTCCTAAACAGGGCAGAGTTACTTCCAAATATCACTCTATGTTCTTACATAGCATATGTACATCCTATTTCTTCCATCCTAGAGCCTCCAACACCCTTCTTCCAAAAGCTTTCTCAAGCATTTCTGCCTGATCTTCAATTTGACTTAAAGCAAGGCAGTCTCCAAGCCCTTTCTCGCCGGTTAGAACTTTTACTGCGAAGGCCATACAGGTTTGCTCCCCACACTCCCCACAATTCGTTTTTGGCAGGTACTTGTAGAGTTCTAAGGGAGTCAGCTTATTCCATGCATCAATCTCTTCCATAGAGGGCGATCCTTTCATCTTTAAGTCCTTTTTCGCTTCATCCATTAGTTTCTTGATGTGTTTTAGAATTTCTTTAGCATCTTCTATATCATCGGCACAAAAAGAGATCTTTCCAGATGCATATAGGCCTATGAGCCTATCAAACATCTTAATGGTTAAACAGCGCCATTCTCTCGAGTAATTGGCTTTAGATGGAGGAAACTTTAAGGCCAAGATCTCTACAATATCTTTCAATCCTTCTGGTTTAAAGGCCTCTACTGTTATGCTATTCGGTTCCTTTAAGCACTTTCCTCTTGAAATCTTTATAATAAAGTCTCCAAACAAAAATTCGGACGGCATCCGATAGTTTTCTAGCTTAAATATCCTAATAAGATTTTTGTTAAGCGCTAAAGCAAATCTTTCTAGAGATAAATTGAACATAAGTTATTCAGACCAAAGACAGTTTGATCAACCACCGTCTTTTTCAATCATCTTGATGTATTTCCAAGCCTTCTCTTTAGGAATGAAGTTCAAAGCTACCAATGTCGGGATTACGCGAAGTTCATACCTGTTTGGCCAGCCACCATCTTCTCCTTGCAATTCTAGGATTTTATTCAGAGAGTACTGGACTACTTGGTTTTCTAGAGTGTAGCCTGCAGCTATAAGTCCATCTAAGGCGGCTATCCATGGCCATACTGGAGGGTAATTCTTTGCCCATTCTTCTGCCTCCATCATAACGAAGTCCTCAAGAGCTGCGCATGCCTTCTTTATTACTTGAGAACTAACTGGTATTCCAAAATTTATCAACGCTGACATCGCTCTTTGTGTTGAATCTGGTTCTGTATCGCTAGGATCCGCGCCCTCAATGCTCAGCCACATCCCAGTTGGAGATTGCATGCTTAGTAGCCAGTCAATTGCTCTCAGCACCCGATCATCTTCCCTGTAACCAGCTTCCACTAAAGCCTCTATGGAATCAGCAGTAAGTATGGGAACACCTTTCTCACTACTTGACCAAAAAGGAATCTTTTCCTTGGACAACTTAGGGTTCTCGTGCCAGCCTCCATTATTCTTCTGGAGGTTCCATAAGGAATCTATTGCGCGCTGTATTATTGACAAACTTGGTATTTTGCCTGATCTGATAAGATATATTATAGCTTCGGCAGTATTTTTAACCGAGGAGGCTTCGCCTTCAATTCTTGCAAATCCACCATCCCGATTCTGAAGACTCAATACCTTGCTTAGATATTTTTCCGCTAAATCCTCTTTAAGAACTCCCAGAAGCCTTAAAAGAGCCAACTTTCTCCAACAACTTGCTTCGGTCCAGAAAAGCTTAATAGAATTCTTTTTCAGCCTTCTAGGCTCCATATAATTACCTTGAAGGGATAGCTTTTCAAGATGATGTAAATTCCTTCGATTAACATACTGTTTAATAGGTCTGAATTCACGCAGAAATCATAATTAAGGTCAGCATAGGAGATTCATAGGTGAGTAATTTGAATGAATCAGAATATATCCTTGAAGAGTTAAAACCTGAGGATGCAGAGAAATGTGCTGAAGTTCTGTTTGAGTCTCTCAAAGGTACTCTTCCTCCTGCCATAAAGGGAAAGGAAGGGATCCTTAGGATGATATGGGGTCCACTTAAAGTATCTGTAGTAGCAAAGAAGGACGATAAAATTGCGGGCATTATAACCGGGACTGCCTCTTTGCCTCCCAGCATCGTCTTCATACACGTCCTTAGCAAAGAAGCATCGATAGCTGGGTTGGAAAAAATGCTATTAGACCACTTCAGCAAGATTATAAAGGAAAAGGTACCGAATGCTAATTACGTTACGACCTCAGTGCCAGCTGATGAGAGGTTTTTCATATCCTTCTATTTGAACTTGGGGTTTACAATTTATGGCTTCGTTAGAGAAGGATATTTGGGCAAAGATGTTGTTATGTTGAGGAAAAGTCTTGAAAGCTGAATGTCATGTCCCATGTCTTAAGACCATCCCAGGAGTTAATCCTGTATGGGCTCCCTTCTCAACTACGATTTCCCCGTTCACCATGACATACTCAATTCCTGCCGGAAATCTGTGAGGATCCTCGAATGTAGCCCTGTCTTTGATCGTTCTTGGGTTAAATACCACAACATCTGCCCACATTCCGGGCCTTATCAGACCTCTGTCGAATAGCCCCAATTTTTGAGCTGGCATAGATGTCATCTTTCTTATCGCTTCTTCCCAAGGAATAACCCTTTTTTCTCTCACATAAACTCCTAAAACTCTTGGATAAGTCCCATAGCTCCTTGGATGAGGCTTTCCCCTACCAAGAATCCCTTTTGGAGAAAGAGCATAACCATCGGATCCTACCATAACATTCCTGTTTTTCATCACAGTCTCAACATCCTCCTCGCACATGGCGAAGTAGACTATGCTCACCGCTCCTTCCTCTTCTATCAGAAGATCAGCTGCAGCATCAAAGGGATGCTTTCCAATTAATTTAGCAGCTTCTTTTAGGCTCTTTCCAATTAAATGCGAGTTCTTTTCGGATTTAAGGTTTGAAATGTAGGCGTCTTCCCAACCATACTCAGCGCCTATACCTTCCATGTTCTCAATGGTCTCCTCCCTTATCCTAGCCCTAGTTTCAGGATTCATCAGCCTTTCAATAAGCTTCTTAGTTCCTCCAGCTCTTGCCCACGCCGGAAATATTGAGGCTAAGCTGCTGCTTGCGGCCGTGTAAGGATATTGATCGCACGTAACATCAACCCCTCTTAGCCTAGCGTCCTCAACCATAGCAAGGGTTTTCCTAACCTTCCCCCAATTTACTCTTCCCATTGCCTTGTGATGGCTTACTTGAGCTGGAAGACCAGCCCTCTCTCCAACTTCTATCGTCTCCCTTACAGCCTCTACGAGAGTGTCTATCCTAGGAGCGATTAGTCCCCACCGCCTTATTCCCTCTCCTCTTCTCCTTATGTGAGATGCATAAATCCCTCCGTGCTTTGCCACAACCTTGGCTAGCTCTATTATTTCCTCGGTACTTGCATAACAGCCTGGTGCATACATAAGCCCTGTTGAAAGTCCAAATGCACCTTCCCTCATCGATTTGTCAACCAGTTCCTTCATTTTCTCCATTTCCTCTCCTGTGGGATCCCTGTCATCTGGACCTACAACGCACCATCTTATAGTTCCATGACCAACGAGGCATGCGAAATTGATCGAACAACCTTGCCTTTCAATTCTGTCAAGATACTCGCCAAAACTCCTCCAATCTATCTTTATCCCGTACCTCTCTGCAGACTTCTTTTCCTCCTCCAAAGCATATCCTTCCAGAGGAGCAGGTGATTGACCACAATTTCCTCCAAGTTCTGTTGTAACTCCTTGCATTACTTTGCTCTCGGCTTTTGGGTTAACAATCACAGCTAGATCGCTGTGTCCATGGATGTCAATGAATCCTGGGCAAACAACAAGATTCGTCGCATCTATCTTTATGTCAGCTTGAAAGCCTCTTACTCTACCTATTGCTACGATTTTACCTTCCTCTATTGCAACATCGCCCTTAAACCAAGGATTACCCGTTCCATCCATAATAATACCATTCTCGATCAGAATCTTAGGCTTGCTGGTCAAGCTATCACCTAAGCATTCCGACGGAGGAAAGAGATAAAGAAAACTAATTACAGACAATGCTTAATTTATTCTCCTGAAGACGATTCTTCGGTGAAGGGATTGGGTACTCTCGAAGAGGGAGCGAGAAATGCTGTAGAGGTTTGTATGGGAGTCAAACAAGGAGAACATGTCCTAATAGTTACTGATAGATCCCAATTTGAGGTTGGAGATGCGATAAGGAGGGCAGCATTAGGGATTACTCAACACGTCAGACTCTTCGTCCTAGAGGATTATGGTGAGAGGCCTATGATGGCGCTTCCCATGGAAATTGAGAGAGCAATACCTTGGGCAGACGTGACCTTCTGGGCTGCTGAGAGTAAGAAAGGCGAGCTTCCAATGAGGAGATCCTTTAGGCTGCTCGCGACAAAGTACGCAAGACATGCCCACATGCCAGGGGTTACTAAACTTCTTATGGAACAAGGGATGTGCTCAGATTATAGGAGAATCTCGGCTTTCACAAAGAAGCTGGAGAAGATCTTAAAAGATGTTAGGGAGCTTAAGGTAACAAATCCTGCAGGTACCCACCTTGTAATCGAGTTAAATCCAGAATGGAAGTGGAAGCCATGTGACGGGATATATCATAAGAAAGGGCAGTGGGGAAACTTGCCAGAAGGGGAGATATTTACGGCTCCATACAGGGTGGAGGGGCATCTTGTGGCAGATGAGCTAGGAGATTGGTTCTCTAAAAAATATGGAGTCTTAACAAGACCAGAAGCTGAAAGGGATGCTCCAGTTCACATAGACATCGTGAACTCGAGAGCCGATATAGAGAGCATAGAGTGCGAACTAGATGAACTAAAGAAGGACCTTAAGGAGTATTTACAGACCGACGAAAACAGCAGCAGAGCTGGGGAGATAGCCATGCCAACAAACCTAGAGCTAATGAAAATGCCATTAATAGGGATCCTTCTTCAAGACGAAAAGGCAAGAGTGCATTTAGCATTTGGAAATCCATATCCAAAAGAAACAGGAGCTGATTGGGTGTCGAAAACTCACATCGATTGCATAATAAAGAATTCAACTGTTTGGATCGATGGAAAGAAGCTTATTGATGGAGATGAATATATTATAGGAATCGAGTAAGCATTCACCTCTATTTTGAAAAAAAGAAACAAAAAAAGGAAGGGAAAGGGGAATTAGCTCTTCGCTTCATATACTATCTTTCCATCGATAAAGGTCATCTCAACCCTGCTTCTCATTATGTCCAAGGGATGTCCCGTCATGACGACGAGATCCGCATCTTTACCTTCCTCTATGCTCCCTATTCTATCATCTAAACCCAGAAATTCAGCGGGATTTATAGTTAGAGCTTTTAGAGCTTCCTCTTCCGGCAAGCCTTCTCTTACAGCTACCGCAGCGCTTATTGGAAGGACCTTTGGGGGTAGTACGGGATGATCTACGGTAAAAGCGATTTTTACACCAGCCTTATATAAGATGGCAGGCATTTCCGGGGTTCTGTGCCTTAACTCCACCTTATATCTCGCTGTTAAGAGTGGACCACATACAGCCCTTATTCCTCTCTTTGCTAGTTCATTTGCCACTAAATGGGCTTCGGTCGAGTGTTGCAGTATCATTTCGTATCCGAACTCTTCTGACAGCCTAATTGCTGTCATTATATCGTAAGAAGTGTGAGCATGTGGGTAAGCTATTATCTCCTTTTTCAACAACTTCTCCAATGCTTCTAACTTTATGTCCTTCTCGAACTTTTCCCATTCCTCTGGCTTTTTCTTTGCTGCTTCCTTCTTTTTTATGTAGTTCTGAGCTTTGGTAAGCCATTCTCTGATAAGACCTGCTACAGCCATCCTGGTATAAGGAGCCTTTTTCATACCTTGGCCATAGACGCTCCTCGGGTTCTCCCCAAAGGCCATTTTAAGGCAGAAGGGCTCCTTAACAAGCATTTCCTCGACAGTGTTTCCATAACATTTCACAATTGCACCTAAACCGCCAATTGGGTTTGCGCTTCCAGGTAATACGCAAACAGTTGTAATGCCGTATTCCCTTGCCTCTTGAAAGCCATGATCTTCAGGCTTTATCGCATCCAATGCCCTAAGATGAGGAGTTATTGGATCTGAAGTCTCGTTATGATCTCTACCCTCCCAGCCAACTCCTTCCATGCTTATACCTGCATGACTATGAGGATCTACAATTCCTGGCATGACAACCTTTCCTGTGACATCTATGACTTCCGTACCAGATGGAATTGTAACATCCTTGCCCACTGCCTTTATCTTGCCATCTTCTATTAGGATTGTCCCCTCCTCAATTATTCCTTTTGTGATTGTCAGGATCTTTCCACCTTTTAGGGCTATCAATAAAATCACCCTGCACATTTGCGGAGGAGTTATAACTTAAACGTTATTCTTTCCGGTGTATGGCCAAGGATACTCTGTAAAAACTCGAAAAATGGGTAACAGCCCTACTTTATCCATATAAACAGCGTAGAGAATTCAAACGCGATTCCAATATAACTATCAGCAAAAGCCCTCAATTTAGATCCTTTCTCTCATTAGAGAGACTTTGTTCATAAGATATCTTTTATATTCATTGTAGAGAGTCTAATACGAAGCCACATGGCTCTGATTGTGCGATTATACGGCAGACTTATGCGAGTTGCTGGGACGGGAAAGATTGTAATAAGAGAGCATGTAAGAACGGTGGATGATTTAATAAGAGCTCTGACAAACATTAAACCCGAACTTTCAGAGTTTCTGAAAGAAGATCTGATTATGAGGAACGCTCTTCTTATCTTAGTAGCTGGCTATCAATCAAATGAGGTGAAGAGAGCGATCTAAATCGTAGTAAGCAAGAAGCTTAGGGTAATTTTCAACCCCAATTACGATGTTGGGATGTCCCCCTCGGTTAAACAATGGGTAAAGGAAGCTGAAAGTCAATCAGAGGCCGTAATAATCCATCTGGCCGATGTTGCCTTCATTTCTGAGAATGTCATAAACGAGCTAATAAGACGTTATAAGGAGAATAGGCCCAAAATAGCAGTTGTTAGCTATAAAACAGGGCTGATCATCCAATTATTTTCAATAAAACTCTGTCTAATGGAATTTTAAGGATAAGTGAGAAAGAAATGGGCCTCAAGTCGGTTGTAAACAGGCATAGGGATGAAATTTTATACGTTCTAGTCGATGAGGAGGAGGTATTAATTGATATTGACACGATGGACGATGTTAAACGATATTTAGCTCATAAAGATGGAGGAAGTGATGTTGGGGTATGGAGAAAAATACAGACAGAAAATTCTTTTTATTCTCGAAGCTCTCGCTAATAATTGATGAAAATGTTTTCATGGGACGAGAAATGGGCAAAAAAGGGCAGAAAACATCATTGTCGAGTACGTTAGGGGAATTGGGGATAGGGCCCTCAATATAACCTTGGGGGAACTGAAAAACCTCTTAAATAAGGGATTAACTAAGGAACACCTGGTAAGAATCATCAAAAAGATAGAGACAAGTCCTCTTTAATATCCACTTCAAGATTCATCCCACAAAGAGAGGCTAAATTGCCTAAAGGAGAGGATTAAACACATAATTGGTGTTGAATTTTGATCTAACTCCTTTGTTTAGAAGGATAAAGGGCTTTTAGATGCTCTTTGAGGTATTAATATCCTTTCTTATGAACAAACTCTTAAATTAACGCTTGGACTCCTCAACTCTAAGCTCAACATCTTTGAAGGAAAGCTCCCTTGACACCCTTGAGTACTCATAACCGCACTTAATGCACCTGTAGTGGTCGAGATAAACTCGAACATAGTAAATTCTCTTAAATGGAACGATTTTAAAATCAGTCAAAAGGTTTCTTTTCCAAAGATGTAGCTCCCAAGAGTCTTCCTTCAAGAGATCCCTTTTAACCAACTTTATCGAGAATTGTCGCGCAAATAACCTCTTACACTTGGGGCACCTGTTGTTCCACCCATAAAACAATGTTGCTAGGATTAAGGAAGATAGTAGGGCGAAGATCAACATGATCTCATTCATAACATCATCCTTTACTATTTCATTCAAATCCTTCTCTTATTAAGTTCCTTAAACCTTCACGCTTACTTCCATTCCATCGTCATCCACTTGTATAAGCCGGCTCTCATATTTTCCAGAGTTTCTCACATAATCAAGATAATTCCTCATAGAATGCCGGAAAATAACTGCATTATCTGCTATTACTACGCTCCCCTTGTGAAGCTTGTCCTCAACTAATTTCAAGTAGTTAAGATACTCGCTCTTCGTAGCATCAAGGAGTATGAAATCAAACTCTCCATCGAGTACAGGGATTATTTTCAAGGCATTTCCAACTAACACTCTTACTCTAGGTTTAATTCCCGCCTTTCTTATGTTTTCTAGGGCTATCTTAGCCTCCTCCATGTCAATCTCTATTGTAATTATCTCTGCTTTGCTTTCAAGCTCCTTTCCCATTAAAATGGTTGAATATCCTATAAGTGTACCGACCTCCAGTATGCGCTTAGGCTTTATCTTTCGAATCAAATCAACCAAAATTCTTCCTTTCTCGGGTCCTATTATGGGAAGATGCTTTCTTCTAGCTTCCCTTTCTATAGCCCTGAGAACTTCGTCAACTGGCATGGACCCTTCAGTGGTTTCACCGAGATGCTCCTAAAAATAAGTAATAGTTCCGGCATTACATGTCCGGATGAGCGAAAAATTCAATGAAAACATAAAGTTTGCTAGTTCTAGCCTAAAATTTTCTTCTTGGTGAAGTTTGCTGTGTAACAAAAGAAATTGCCCTTTGCATCAACATATTCGAATCCAATGCTTTTACAGAGCCTCTTTACCGTTCTTAGCATCATATAATCTGGATCTGGTAAGAGTTCAGTAATCGACAGGATGCCTCCCTCCTTTAAAACTCTCCAAATCTCGCTAAGTGCTTTCTCTTGGCACGATATTTCACCTAAGACGGCGACCATAAAGACAAGGTCGAAACTATTTGGAAGATAAGGAAGGTTAGCAGCATCTCCTACTGCTGCGTTAATCTTATCATCTATACCGAGTCTTCTTGCTTTTTTCTTCAAAATTTCAATCATTTCTGGCTGAATGTCAAGACAATAAACGATACCACCATCACCAACCATCCTAGCAGCCTCTATAGTTAGAAATCCCCCTCCCGGGCCCAACTCCAAGACCTTCATTTTTGGAAGTATTCCAACCCTATTCAGGATCTTTTTTGGGCCAAAAAATATCCTTCGGACGGGGTTTTCTATTAAATAGGTGGCTCGATAAGGACAAGGAGACTTAAAGAACCTTCTGAGAAATCTGGCCAAAACAAAGGAGTAAAATACGAGAGCCAGAAGCAAATACGTTAGGAAGGTTAACGGCCCCATATTCCTCTCCAAAATTCAACATTGGGCAAACTGGGCAACTATCTCCTCGATTCAACCTCAAATGAAGAGATAATCCATTAAGCTTTAGGTTTTATTGTTCAATATCGTTTTAAAGTTCTTCTCAAGTTCTAAAGTATTATGGGCGAAGAGAGAGCCATTGATCTCCTTAGAAAGCTTCTTCCGCTTGATAGGGCCATAAGATATCTGGTGGTTACGGCGGGAAAGGGAAAGTCATTGAGTTCTATAATTTATGAGAACTCCCCATTTCTGTTCGAGTGGATAAGTAGGCTCCAACTTTTGAAGCTATTTAATTACTTGAAGAGGTGGATCAGTGCTCCGAGTGAGGTCTCAAGGGTAATAATTCCTGGTTCTTGTGGAAAAAGCCTTGATCGCTTTGGCTGGGCAACACCTCCAACTACTGCTTTGATTTTGCTTACACCCCCCACTATTATCATGCATGATACTGTGTTGCCTCCGAACTTCTCTAGCATTCTCGATATGGAAGAACTTAGCTCATGGTATGCAATATATAGCCATCCTCATGAAGATCATTCGCCAAGGTGCTTACCGGGCTTGATAAACTCAACTAGTGAGTGGAAGCTCAAACGCATTCTGGTGTCAAGGAAATGCTTCTTGTTAGCAGTTGCCGGGTCAATAGTCTACAGTCAAAGGTTGGAAGGAGATGTGGGAGAATTAATCAGATACATGGCACCGGAGAGGGGAAGGAGGGTACGATGGATTGATCCATTTAATGAGAGGATTAGAGAACAGCATTCAGAAGTCATGTTAAAGGATGGGGATCTTAGATATGTGTGCCTTGGGGAGGCTCCACATAGCCCTCCGGAGCCTCCAATATCGATTTCAATCGAGCATAAAGATACGGCATATATCCTATTGAGCGATGGAGCTGAAACAAGGAATGGATCTTTCATACCAGTAGAGGAGATTTTGCCCAACCTTAAAATGCTGGAAAGCGAGAAAGCGGAACTCTTTGTGGTAGGAGGGATTCTTAGGCAACACAATACATATCCCTCTATCTTCCAGGCACCTTACATAGCTAGAGCTCTCTCAGAGCTTGGATTAAAAGTTGAGGCCATTTACATAACCCATCTACCATCAGAGCAGTATGTTTCCCTCTCATATCTTAGAAGGAAATTAAGGGACGGAGAATCTTTCGATGTAAAAAGAAAGGATGTCGAATCAGCGATCGAGACCTTAATGTCCTATGGAGGGGATGAGAAGGATCCAATATACGAATTTTCCATGAGAATAATAAAGGAGAAGATTAGAGATTGGGTGGGCGGCGAGGTTCCCATATATCTTGCCGATAGATTAAGAGCCATTCCCTCTGGATCATTATACGACGGTATTACAGTCCAACATGTTTTCTGGAAGGTTAGTATGGTGGAAGATGAGCAGATTCGGTCAGAGTTGAGAGAAATCGAATCAGAGGTGGGAATAGGAACAACATAGATTTCTTTCCTGCAGTAAATGGGTTAAGTAATTGCTATTCTTTTCCCTTGAGAGATACTAATGCTTTTAGCGTTATCCATTTGCTAGGTTCATACTTCTTCTCGAATGATGCTTGAACATTGCTAGGAGAGCCTTCTAAAATCCATTTCCCATTAAGCTTCTTCTTAACGAGCACATTGTATGCATCGTTAGTCCTTTAAAAAGAGAACAGAATCTCCATGCCTTAGATTGTCGTCTTCCAAAATAGCAGCTTTTAACATTTGTGCCTTAAATGACTTTTATTTAGCTTAGAGAGATAAGAAAGCAGCTCAGAAAGCTGATTCTGTACGATTTCTCTCTTTAATAATTTAATTAACCTTAAGAATTAGGCTTTCTGAGGAGATATTATGAAAACAAGCATAAGTCTAGCTAAATTCATGATAATGGTGTCAAGAGCAACTTTGTATGAACAAAGAGCGAAATCAAGGGAAAATAAATACAAGAGGCCGGAAAGAGTCTTGTTGCATTAGTCAGAGCAGATGATAGAAGGGGCTAGAGGAAGCGTGATGATAAAACCAAATTTCAACAGCCACGATCCACTTCCTGCCTCAACACGAACAAATTGCATGGGCAGAGAAATTGGGGATAGGAACAACGAACATCGACCTTCTTGTCGAAGATCTGGTGGGAGACCCCGATTTCAGCAAACTTGTTAGTTTCATTGAAACAGAACTAGGAATTTGAGGATAGACACAAGCTAAATCAAAGAGGGCTTAAAAGGCAATGGTTAGACCACCTTGCTTTCACCAGCAGGGCAGTGAAGCGAGGTTGAGCTAATTAGCAAATTGAATTTAGTTCATCAATTCAAGAGCCTCTTTTCCCAGATTCTTTCCTAATCCCTCAGCCTTTTTCAATTCCTCCTTTGTTGGTGAGCCTTTTATCAAAAGTTCTTGAATGACAGGTATTTTAATTCCTTCAAGCCTTTCTCTAACAGTTTTTAGTGCTACACTAGCCCATCCATGGGATCCTAGGATTGCTGCAACCTTGTTCTTAGGTTTGTACTCATCAAGCAGATCTAAATAATAGGTTATCCCTATAAAGGGCCTTCCATTATGTGTGCTTGTTGCAATAAGCAAGGCAGCTGCTTCTAAGGTCTCCGCTAACATGTCGTCTGGATCAGCTTCTGCTGTATCAACCATCACGGGCTCAAGCCCATTTTTGGCAATGCCCTCCGCAGCTGCTTCTGCCAACTTAGTCGTTCTCCCATACTGGCTTCCTACAGCAACAAGTACCTTTCTTAGGGGCTTCCATGAAGTCCATCTCTCGTACATTTCAAGAGGAAGGGATAAGTCTCTGTGAATTGCACCATGTGCTGGTGCGATTAACTTTGGTTTGACCTCATTTACCTTTCTAAGGGCTCTAGCCACCATGTTTGTGTAGATCATAAGAATTGAGGCATAGTAATCTCTAAGATCAAATCCTTCAGGGTCCTCATCATAATAAGTCGCCTTACTTGCTCCATGAGAACCGAACATATCGCAGGTGAAGGGAACCATGTCCTCTTGCAGCAAAGTCATCATCGTGTCTGGTCAGTGGACGAAAGGTGTTAAAATGAATCTAAGTGTCTTATCTCCTAAGCTTGCTTCCATACCTTTAGATACTTCCTTCGACCTTTCCAAGGAAAAATCAGCTAATTTCTTCCCTATTTGTAATGCCTGCTTCGTTCCAAGCAGAGTTGCATTAGGAGCTCTTTTCATAACGTCCGATAACGTTCCTGAATGATCTGGCTCTGCATGCTGTGTGATAACGTACTTTATTTCCTTTGGGTCCACTACTTTCTCAAGGCCTTCCCAAAAATGAGATGAAACCCTTTCATCAGTCCATCGATTAGAGCAACCCCCTCAGATCCATTTATCACGTAGAAGTTGTAAGATGTCCCTTTTGGAATTGGCCAGAAGTTTTCAAATCTCTTGAACCGAGTGTTTAAGATCCTAACCATCGTTATCCCTTCAATTATCTCCTTCAAGAACCAAGACATGAAAAACACCAACAATAAGGCGATAAAACCATAAAAAGATCCTTAGATTCCAGTATGAAGAGTTATTTCTTCCTATATCTTTCTTACATATGCTTAAATACAGCAAATGGGTGTTATCAAGATGGTATCTTGAGCCTTTCGTTACCCAAAGATTGGTATGTTAACCCCCAAGTTTTGGGTGAGTTTTACGAAAGGTTTAAGGATACGCCAAAGAATGAGATCAAGGAGTTTTCGTTCAATCAGGGTTTGTCTCTAGGTAAGATGATAATTGAGAAAGCAGGGATTAAAGGAAACGATGAGAGAGCATTGGCAGCTCTCTTAAGGGAGTTTTTGAAGGAGGAGCCCACCGCTAAAATACTGCACGTTGGAGAGGGAAAGGTTCTACTCCGCAACTCAGGCTTTTGTCCGCTTATGACAGCTGCTCTGTCCCTAAATCTTCCATGGACCTGGTTATGTGAGGTTTTAGGATGGCCATTCTTTCACGGCTTGGCTTCGGCAATTAACCCCAAGGTCAACCTGAAGATGATAAAGAGGAGAGAGAAGGGAGATCCGTACTGCGATCATCTCTTTGAGATGGAGGGAGAAGGAAAACTTTTGATCTATTAGATTGGCGTGCTATAACTCAAAAGAGGAGATTGCATGGACATTAAGGCTCTCAATTACCTCCCAAGCTTTGTCAGCATTATGGTTCATCCGAGAGATGAGGGATCAAAAAGCGTAAGGGAGATCATAGAACAACTCGGGTTTAGATATCATTCTCCTTTAGAGCCAGAAAAAGGGGTGAAACTTGAGTTAAATGGGTTAGAAGCATATATTTACGGATTTGAGGAGGAAGAAAGCCAGCTATTCTTTGTTGCCATCCTTCCAAGCGTTGTAGAAGGGGATCAACTATCCTTTGTTGAGGAGTGGGAGAAATGTGAGGAGTTAGTTGCAGAACTAAAGGAAATCATAACTAAGGACCCAATTTCGGCCTTTACTATTTGCGTTAGATCATCTAAAGGGATAAAGGAAGCAAAACTTCTCCTAAAACGATACTTAGAAGGAGTGAAGCTGCATATAAGGAGCATGGGAATTGTTAGAGGGTGCCTCCTAATCATGTTAGAGGATCAAGGGACTGTTCACTCTCCTCGGACCATAAAGCGAGACGTGATCCTGATTTCATTCGATCAAGAGTTAGAAGAGGCAACAAAAACTGTCTGGAGAATCATAAGTGACCTATCGACTTTGGCCTCATGCGTTGGCAGGCTTAATAAGATAAAATCCAGCCGAGAACTTGCCTTTCAACAAATCGACTATTCTGAGGAGAACACTCAGGTAAAGATAAATGAGATATTCGCAACAATGCGCCGTCACTCTGAAATAGGGCCTGAAGGCTTAGAGTCGGTGTTAAAGGAAACAACTACTCTGTTCTCCAGCCTTTCAATTCTTGTCGGAGCTATGAGGAGAGACTATGTTAAGGCTCTGAGCCTTATTAGACAGGTGGAGAGCCTGTTTAAGGCCTGGAATGAGGAATCCATCCTCCAATACCCTACTAACTCATCAGTGGAATTAGATCATTACAAAGGGATGATAGCTCCCTTTGAAGACTTCATACACAGAGTTGATGCTTTAAGGGCTCAATTAAACACCGTTCTAGATGCAGCAAGGACGTCTGTTGGGATACAGAGTCAGAAACTCAGCTTAGAGGAGCAATCTTCGTCAAAAGACCTGCTTGTAAGGTTGGTAAACTTACAGGAGATCCTTCATAAGCTTGAGGTCTTAATAATAGCTTTTTACATCACAGAGATGGGTAAACTTGTTTTTGAGGCATTTGCTCATGAAAAGGCAGGAATTTTGACAGTAGCATTCATTCCAATAGCTCTAGTCATATCGATGGCTATTAGAAGACTACTTCACGGAGAATGAAATAACTCTTGCTAAAGCCATTCTTTCTCCTAGAGTAGCCATCTAGGGATGTTGTTAAAGTTGTTGCTAACGAAGGAGGGTCATGTACTGAGATAAGGCAAGAAGCGCCATGAACAGGAACAGAAATAGAGAACTCACTCTCCAAATGTTCTCGAGATCTGTGGTTATGGAAATAGTCTCTCGAAGAGCCGCCTTTAACGGTATTTTTTCTTTCTCTCGCGCGCGCGTGACAAAAGATTGCACATTGTTTATAGCGGGCAAGTAGAGCTTGGTCAAAAACAACATTTTCAACCATAATCGACGGACAGATGACGCTTCCAAAGCATCTAAGGTCGCTTCCCACGTTATCACAGAGTTTAAAGTTTCATAAAGGTTTCCAGCTAGCGTGCAAGGCTTAAGGGGATACGCGATCTCTCCGCTCTCTATCTTAAATGCATTGTTAGATGTAACGGAAAAATCTCCTGTTAAGGCGTTTGAATGTAAAGCTCCAATCAACGAGCCCTTAATGAGCATTCCTTCCTTTATCTCACCCATTAATTCTTCTAGATCTCCCTTACCAGGCATCAACATGAGGTTTGAAGGCGTTATTGTCGGCTGATTTGCGTAACTAGGAGCTCCAAAGAACATCTGTCTGCTGGCATTACCTGTGCTCTCTCTTCCCTCTCGTTTTAGCAGCATAATTATCGTATAAATAGCTATGGAGCACTCCTTTCTCAATTATCAATGTCTTCTGCCTCGGACACCCCTCATCGGCTCCAAGTTTCTCAGCATAACTTACGGTCTTATTTCCTACCTTCAACAGTTCCTCCATCTCTAACGAGCACCTCCGAAGAGTACTTCGCTTACCCTTATATCAGGTCCCCCGCTCCAACGAAAACATTCTGATCCATCTTTCCGAAACCTCCAAACGGAGTGCTGGATATCTCTAGGTCATCACAGACCACATCGACCTTTTTGAGGAGTTCAAGCATGTTTCCGGTAAGAACCGTCTTGCGAGGGATACTAGCTCACCTTTTTCAACCCAGTATCCCCTGACGGCCTTAAATAGGAAGGTTCCAGTGGCTTCGATATGCCCTCCACCGGTATCTATTGTGTATATTCCCTCTTTAATTTCTCTTAGGACTTCCTCAGGTTTCCAATCTCCAATGCATATTGAACTGCTTTGTTCATTAGATCAACTATTCGAGAACCCATAAACTGAGACCCCAAATAAAACGAACCTCAGAGATTTGAGTATGTCCAAGTTTAAACTTGCAAAAGTGATACTTTATCTAATTATGTTGGGAAATCCTTATGAACAATAAGCAACGAACTAATTGGTTGATCTCGGTTTATTGAGCTTAAATCACAAAAAATTAGCGGTTATGTGTTCTGCTGCCACTAACCTCTTTTCTTCCAAAAAAGACATGATATAGAAGGGCATTCAATCCTACCAGCATACCACCTAGGAAAAACGGTAGGTTCAAGCTAATGCTCTCAAACATGTAGCCAGCAATAGTAGGAGCCACCGACCTGATTGCCATTCTTGCAGTGTTGCTTATCCCAACTGCAGATGCGCTTTCTGATAGATCGACTATTAAAGTGATGAAAGACTGCCTCACCGGCATGGTAAACAGGAGGATGGTTCTAAACAAAATTACTAAAGCACCTCCTACATAGTAATTTGGCGCTAAAGGCAGCAGTAAAATTCCAATTAGCGAAAGTAGGCGAGACATCACTATGCTGCCAACCTCTCCCATTATCAAGACTATCTTATCAACAAAAAGGTAAGAGAACATGGAGAGGAACCTGGATATCGCATAAAAAGGACCGAGAACCTCAGGTCCCGTTGAAAACTTCATGTAAAAGTACAGCGGGAGCAAGGGGCTTATCATCCCAAAGCCAAGGCCTCCGACGCATCTAACTAGAGAAAACTTCCCTATAACGCCCCAGGACTTCTTCGGGAATAGACCACGAACTTTAGCCTCTAGCCCCTCTTTTGGCCTTTTCTCCATTATTGGAAGAACCAAAAATGTTGCTAATGCCGAGAAAATTACTCCTATCCAGAACAGAAGCTCATATGAGGGAATTGTTGCGAAGTTGAGGTTCTTTTCAAAGAAAGCAGGGAGACCAGCCATCATTGAGCCTAGAGTTGCAGCAGCTGCATTTGTGAAAGCTAAAGTGCTAAATACCTGCGTTCTAGTTTTTGGAGGGGTCTTGTCTGCAATAAGAGCCGAAACAGATGGTTGTCCGGGCCCTCCACCTTCTCCAAATGCTCCAATGGCCTGAGCAAGGGCTAACATCCTGTATTCCTTTGAAAATATGTAAATAACAAGCCTTAGAGTTGAAAATATGTTTCCAATGACTATGAATGTCTTCCTCCCGTATCTATCTGCTAATAATCCGAAGAGAACGGATCGAACTGCTCCAAGAGCTATGGGAATAGTAAAAAGTATGCCTATCTGGACAGGGCTAAGACCCAAAAGTGCGAAATAAATCGCTCTTACCACCTCAAGGAAGCCCATAACGACCCTTCTACATGCAAGTGATGCGAGAACTAGTTTTAAGTCCCTGTCAAATCCTCTTGGAAGCTTAATTTGATGAGTAAGGGTCATTCGTCCTGCCTCTTTTACTGTTTCCCACTAGTTTATGGATCCATTCATCACTATGTACTTTAAGAACAAAAAGGATCTGTAGGTGGATTTACTTTAAGGCTTTGGAAAAGAAATCTGCCATTTTCTTGAAGAGAACTTTCTGGTTCTTGGTCTTCAGTATGCCATGGCCTTCATCTTCAAAAGTAAGCAGTTCGTATTCAATTCCTTCCGCATCTAGCCTTTTTATCACTTCTTCCACGTTCTTAGGCGTGACATTTGGGTCCTGAGCTCCTTGAACTATCAAAAGCTTGCCCTTGATTTGATGGATGAAGTTTATTGGAGAACGCTCATAGTATCGTTCAGGAACCTCTTCAGGACTTCCTCCAAGCATTTCTTCTGAATAAGGACGCAGATCTGGGCGAGTTGTCTTGTAATCAACCACCAAGTCCGTCATTCCGCAAATGGGAACTGCTGCAGAAACAAGGTCTGGGGCCTTAGTAATGGCATACCAACTCGAGTAGCCACCGTAACTCGTCCCAGTAATCCCTATCTTTCCTTCTTCTGCTATTCCTCTCTCAATTAGTGCTCTAATTCCGGCCCAAATGTCTTCTTGCTCGTCACTCCCCCACCCGTTAACTCTTATGAGATCCTCAAATTCTACTCCGTAACCAGTTGAACCCCTGTAATTTGGTGCTAGGACGTTGAATCCTCTAGAGACTAGGTATTGGATCTGCGGATAAATGGCATCCCTAACATGGGCGGTAGGCCCTCCGTGAACGTAGATTATGGCTTTCTTGCTGGGTCTCTTTGGACGGTAGAGCCATCCATGAATATTCAGGCCATCCTTGGCCTTCCATTCAAAATCTTCTGCTTGAGTAAGTTGTTCAGGCCTGACCTTGGTTCTTTCCCAAACGTGGGTTAACGATTGAAAGCTGGAGACGTTAACTTCGTTCACGTTAAATCTGACGATTTCATCTGGCTGGGTGGATGAGTAGTATAGTCCAACCCACTCTTCATCTGAAACAGGACCTATGGGTATAAGAGAACCTCTTATTCTAGGCAGGACTCTTTCATCCATGCTCTTCAAGTCGATTATTGATGGCCTTACTCTCGCCTTCTTATATTCCAGTACTACGAGATGGTTTCCGTTTATTGGACTATATATCCTCTCAATGTTTCTCTTTGGGTCATCGATAACCCAATCTATCACTCCGCTTTCGATGTCGTAAATTCCCAAGGAGTAGTACTTCTGAAATTTACCACCCTTGGTCTCAGTGATGAACGCGACATGCCTACCGTCGGGCAACCAAGTTGCCTGAACCCTAGCCTTAGGTCCGAAATTGAGTATTTCCCTATCTTCCTTCCCTTCAATATCAACTAGCCAGTACTGATCTCCCTTGGGATGAAGCTCCTTTCTATTGTATAACACATGCGTTCCTTGGTTGTTAAGCTGGGGATAGAGCCAGGTAGGCTTCTTTGGTTTTGCTAAAGCTATGATTTCTCCAGTTCTAAGGTCTTGCCTATAAACCCAGGTGGGCTCAATTTCCTTTCCTCTCTCAAAGTCATAGTTGGCTCCATAAACAAGCCATCTTCTGTTTGGGTGCATTGCTCCTCCTCTTAAGAAGAAAGGCGGATTCTCTCGAGTTAAGGGGATCATTTGCTTTGGTTCATCTAGTTTGACCTCGAACAATCTTACTCGCTCGTTTCTGTTTTTGTCTTCTCCAACTATCACAGACTTAGAGTCAGGAGCAAAGCTGACTACAAATGTTGCCTCTGGGGTCTCTGTAATAGCCATGGGCCTAGAAGACCCATCAGTGGGGACTATAAAGACGTCTAGGTTTGGATGGATATTTTTCCACGTATAAGCGACATATTTAGAGTCTTTAGATATTCGAAAATTGAGTATTGATGGGATAGATAACAGAGCATCCAGAAAACTATCATCTTCAGGGGGTATGGACATGGATGCCTCCTCCTTAAACACTTGTGTCCCATGAACCACTTGTAAAAGTAAAATAAATAATTCTGCCGAAGAGTTTTGCAGTTCTAAGTTCCTTCAATGAAGAAATTTCTCTTGATAAATTGGGTTAACTGAAATCAACTTCTTCAGGGTGCTGTTCATTGCGAGGCAGCAAAAAGCTCCTATAGAAAGAGTCAGGGCTTGATCTTGTGGGAAGAAACATCCTTCGGGATTGATGTTTAAATCTTCTCCATATGACATAACTCACCAATTTAAGGGTGATCTTACGAAGCTTTATTCTCATACAGATCCAGCAGCAAGACCCATTTTGGAAAAGGTTTCGAAGTACACGAAGCAGGCCGAGATAATGAACATGCCATATTGGGTTTTCGCTGAAGACACAAGACCGATAGGGATAATTGCCCTAGGTAAGGAACCTGTGCAGTTGCTCGCTCCAATCGGAACTCCTCTAGCAATGATGCACCTAGTGGACCCAAGTCAACCAGAGGATAAGGTCAAAACTTTCGTAAAAGAAGCGCTAGATCTCGCTTCAAAATCCAATGTGGCTTATGCATCAGCAGTTTTGCCCTCTTCGGAGGAGAAGGCGATTGCTCTTTTTGAGAGCATGGGTTTCAGGGAAATCGACGATGCATATGTGATAGTCTGTAACCTTACTGAAAAAGAATTTGAGCCGAGGGAGAAACTTCGATTTCAGCAGATTCACAGGCAAGGGATGTTGGAATTCATAAAATTGGCCGAGACCTTCCTTCAAGCATCTCCAGATGTTACGCTAACGATAGCACTAAGGCATCTCCATGAGCTGCCGAAAGAATTCTTGGATTTCTACTATGCTATGGAGAAATTTTACTTGGTTAAGAAAAATGACGAAATAATAGGGATAGTCAATTTTAATCCCAGGACTGGACAAATTAGCAACATAGGCGTTGATAAAAGACAGAGAGGAAAGGGATATGGAAGGAAGATCATGCTATTCGTCTTAAATCAATTAAAGAAAGCTGGATGTCAGAGAGCTAGGCTGCGCGTTCATGTGAAAAATAAGCCAGCCATTCATCTCTACAAGAGCCTAGGGTTCGTTGAAGCTAGCAGATATAAGACGCTAATCTTCTACTTCTCAGACAGCCTCAAGATAGATCACGAAAGAGTCCTGAAAGCTAGAAAGTAAGATAATAAATCAAGCATTAAATGATCTTAGCGCTATTATTAGGCTTTATTTAGCTTTGAATCTTGAAATCTTTTTATGGAATTTGTTAATATGAAATTAAAAGGATAGAGCTCGCCTCATCCCTTGTCTTTAAATGATTTTACCTAGGATGATTTACAATGAGATGGGAGATTTTAGATGACAAAGAAAGTCGAAAAAGAAGTTGAAGACAAGATTATGGCGCGCGCTGGCGGAGATACATCCTGGAGTAAGTCAGGAGATGATCCAAGACGAGACTGGATTTCCTCTCGATTTTTCAAGAGCTAAAGAGACTCCAGAGCCAACAATAGATGAAATCAGGTTGATTAGAAAAGAAATAGATCCTGAAAGAGTGACCTTACGCAGATTAACTAAGTATCGACAGTTTTAAGGTAAGATCAACGTTAGTGTGTCAAAGAGGTCAAAGATAACGTCTTATTAAATAATGGCTCATGTATATGCTTGTTACAAAGCTGATGACGTGTGGATAGCGACATCCGTGGATATGGGCCAAGAAGAATGAGTGATCTCCCATACGCCTGCTGCTTTCCTCTCTTTTAGTGTTCATCGTTTTAATAATTCACATACCGATTCCTGAGGGTATTTGAACTTATGAAGTATCACGTCGGAAGGAAGGACAAGGAGATAACTGATTTAACCATCCTTAAGAAGATCTTGAAGTCAGCGAAGTTCGTAACCATAGCTATGTGCAGGCATAATGAGCCCTACCTTGTATCGCTAAGCTATGGTTATGATGAGGAGAACACAGAATATACTTTCACTGTGCGCAGGAGGGCAAAAAATTGGATTACCTCAGGGAAAACAACAGAGTATGGGGCCAAGTGCTCTTGGATTTTGGTTATTCAAGGGGCAATTATTGTGACCACCTATATGCCTCTGTGCATTTTTCCGGGAAAGTTACCTTTGTCAACGATCCAATGAGAAGCGACGCGCCATTGTATGTACGATAAGACACCTTGACAGCAACCCAGAGGCTCTCATATCGAAGCTTTCTAGTCAGGATCTGGGTAAGGTTCTGATCGGAAGGATCGACATAGAATATATGACTGGGAAGAAATCTTAAAAATAATAGAAAAATTGCCTTTTCGGCCCTCATAAGATATGCAAACTTGCCTTACTAACGGTATTTCATTTTATAATCTCCAAAAAGCATTTTAATTGCAAGATGAAGCGTTTTCAAACACCATTAAATCATTGACCCTTCAAAAGATGGCCTGAAGCAACATCATAATATCATTACCCCCCTTTGGCATCAAATGATGACATAAGCCATTGTCCATCAACCCACTTATCATATTCCAAACAAGACGATAATCAATTTTTGGAAATTCGTGTTTGTTCAGCTTATTATGTACCAAGAAACGAACGTAATGCCTAAAAAGCAAGAAAAACTCATGTAGCAAGCTAACTACCTTGATACAAGTTAGCGCAGCACTTTTTCTCTTGTGGGAAGAACAAAAATTACTAGCTTAGAAAGAGTTAAAAGAGGAGACCAAAAGAGTGTAGAGAATAAGCTAGTCGTTCTCGAATTAGGTGGATGACTATGGGTCAAAACGAGTTCGAGAACTTGATAGAAAAACTTGGTGGAGAAATAATAGATGTTGGAAAACCGGTCAAAACAGTGGCACAGGCAGCCAAACATACAAAATCAAGCCCAAAACAGATAATAAAATCACTGGTTCTTATTTCGGAGAAAATAGGTCCAGTACTAGCCATAGTTGAAGGTGACACCAAGGCTGATGTAGAGAAACTTTCAAAACTCTTTGGTTCTTGTAGGTTGGCAAATCCTGATGAAGTCTTGTCCATAACAGGATATAGGATAGGGGAGGTCCCTCCAGTGGGATTGAAAATAAAGACCGTGGTCGATAAGAGAGTTCTTAGCAACACTTATGTTATCGGAGGAGGTGGACGCATAGACAGACTTTCAAAGCTTGATCCAAGAATAATCGTTGAATATCAGAACGCTGAAGTGCTAGACATTAGCAAGGAGTAGATTCAAGCTCTCATTTACTGAGATCATGTCTCCTTAATCATTTTCAGACCACATCTATTCGTGTAAAGAGCAATATCTTGGTACCTATTCCCTTTAATCGGGTCACCTGAAGACCTTGTTTGTCCAAGCCCTTTTGCCGTTGAAATCTTCAATTTCAATCCTGAGGTAGCTATCGGCACTTTCTATGGTAAACTCTGCCATTATATCAGAGGATATGGAGACCCTAATCTCAGGTGCTTCCTTCTTCAGGAGTTCTGCGAACTTTCTTTCGTGTGAAGGATTCACGTAAGAGTGAAGGAAGCAGATTGCAACGGATTTCACCTTTAAACTCTTTAACCTCTCAATTACCTCCTTGGCTTTTTCTACGTCCAATTCTTTGATGACCTCTCCCTCGTATCTCATTCGTTCAGGTATCTTAAAGGTGAGGTATCGAGGAACTGGGGGTTCGGGCTTCATAACCCACTCGCTGTATAAATGGGGTCTCGTTTGCCTGCCTATGTATAAGATGTCCCTGAATCCCTCCGTTACCACAAGAGCTGTCCTCGCACCCTTTCTTTCAGCAATGCGTTGGTTGCTACCGTCGTTCCATGGACCAGAAAAGAGAGGTTCTCATATGGGAACTTTTCTCCTAATTTTTTGATGGCACTTACAACTCCTATGGATTGGTCTTCTGGAGTAGACGGGACTTTTGTAGCGATTATTTCTCCATTTTGTTCGTTAAGAACCAAAATATCAGTGAAAGTTCCGCCAACATCGATTCCCACTCTAAAGCTCATGTTGTTCCAACTTTTCGCTTTTGGATACTTTAAAAACCCAAGAACTGGGTGTGGAAAACATCAAATGGGCAAGAACATCATATACCAAGCATAGATGCGCATTTCATTAAGCCTTTGAATTTGTCTCTTTAATTCGGACGTTAACCCATTAAGACAATTAAGTAAACGGATTCAAAATCATCGTGCTGGGGTGTGTTATGTTGACAAGTCCAGACTGTGCCAGATGTCCTGAACCCTATTGTAGGAAAGGAGAGTGGAAAGAAGAACTCCTTCCCAATTTTTGTCCCATGAAAAACAAACAAGAAATCATTAGGAAAGCCGTAGAGAAGTATAAGGAGGAAGATAATAGGCTACTTTACCTGAACTCGACGATCACTGAGAAGCAAGCATATCAAGTGGTAAGGGGAAGGATAATTAGCGTCAGGCCTAGAATGCTTGAGATCATTAAGTTCTCTGAGATGATGGGATGGAAAAAGCTAGGTGTTGCTTTTTGTACTGGCTTAAGTGACGAAGCGCGAAGAGTGGTTGAGATACTTGAAAAAGCTGGGTTTGAGGTTTGCTCTGTCCGTTGTAAGTGTGGAGGGATTGATAAAACTGAGCTAGGAGTGCCAAAAGAGCACAAAATAATTAGTTTATACGGAGACCTTAACAGGTTCGAGGCTGGTTGCAACCCGATAGTTCAAGCAGAAGTGCTTAACTCAGAGAACGTTGATCTAAACATAATAGTGGGCCTTTGTATAGGTCACGATATATTGTTCACCAAGTACTCTAAGGCACCAGTAACGACATTAATAGTCAAAGACAGGGTAACTGGGCACAACCCCGTAGCCTCTTTGTATAGCGGGTATCATAATCCCAGATATTACAATGAGCGTTTGTGACAACGTCATAACTTGCTTTCTTTGTCACCTACTTTCACGATCTTCAAATACGATGTACTATGAGTACTTTCCACATAGTTTCGATGTTGCTACTAATATAGGTCCAAGGTACCCGTGTAAGAGAGAAACGACATACCGTTCGAACTCTATTTAATGCGAAGCATACGAATAGCTTAAGGAGATTCGCTCGAATGACACAGTTAAAAGCCTTTTTTGGAGGCGATTTTATGCTCTATCCGCTAAAGCTTTAACTATCCCATAGACAAACAGGAGAAACCCAAGGGACGTCGTGATTAGATAAACGATAATATTTGTAGGTATCATAATCCCAGTGAAAGACTCACAGTATAGAATAAGATGGTGAGAATGGCATAAAGAGCAAGTAAAGCGCGCGCAAATGATCGAACAAAAACCCCAGAACAAGCCAAACAAGGATGAAATCTGCATAATCCTTCGACGGCTACCTTCCTTGAGTGCCTTCCTTATTGCGTACCAACCTATTGAGATGTTAATGAGTAAGTGCCATGCATTGTTAACGAGAACTCTGACCAGTTCTCTGTTGTTTAGGAACTTCCCTGCTTCTAAAGTCTCCTGATAGTGCTTAGAACCTTCATTATCCTCTCTAGACACTCTAAAGATACCATTATCAATTGAGGTACAGCTTCATTTACCTAATTTTCCATTTGTAACCACAATAACGCTTGTTCCATGTCTCTTTGCCTTAATCGCTGCTCTCAGACTTGCTCCACCAGAGCCTATTATGAGCACGTCTGTTGTGAGAGTTGAAAACTCCATCATCTTGCTCCTCCTGTCTGATATAAAAGAGTCCATTTAAGCCTATCTTTAATGTCTGAGCAAGGTTGATGGGGTTCTCGGCTATAGCATATTTGACTTTAATTTTATCCGACATTTGATCTAGGGATGTCCATGTCTTCAGTCAAGATTTTGAGGCTTAGAGATGGTGAGACGAAAAAGATTCTTGGAGTTCCCATCAAGGTGATGTTCAACTCAGAAACCGCAAACACTAAAAACCTGAGGTTTGCTGTGGGATATTTCACCCCGGGAGAGGGGTTGAGAGTTCACATACATCCAGAGTCCTAAGAGGTGTACTTTGTGGTCAAAGGAGAGGGAACGGTGTATTTAGGGGAGGAGAAGAAGCCGATAAAAGTTGAAGCTAATACAGCCGTCTACATACCTCCAAAGACGGTACATGGCATCAGGAACACTAGAAAGGACAGGTTAATAGTTGCATTCTTCGTTGCCCTAGGGAGGGAAAAGGCTGAGGTAGTTTGACAAAATGAGTTCCTTGGAATTTGAACCTTAATGTTAGGACGGCTTCCTTTAGCCTTTAACAATCGGTATGCATCTATGATCCCTAGGAGACTTGTTCTGAACCTTTCCAAATTCGTATTAGTTAATTTATATCAAGGTGCTGATAGGAAGGCAAAAAGGATGAACTAACTGATATGATGATCCTATCTGCCCTAACAAGGGTTTTAGCAATCTCTCAGTTTCAGTTTAGGCCATCTCACTTGTTTCAGCAAGCTACATTTCGCAAGTTTGACAACTTCAATAAGTCTCATAGGAGGACCTCTTTGGTAAATTAACCTTAACCTTTTCTCTTCTATTTCATATTCTTTGTTAAATCCACGCAACAAAGCCAAGATAGAAAATTTCTTAGGAGAAAGGTCAAATAATCATCTTTAATACTTTCAAACTGCAAGATTTATCGTGACCGAAGAAGAACAATCCGATGAAAGGCTCAGGAAATTAGAGAGAGCATTTAGGGAAGGCAGGATTTCAGAGGAAACCTATGCGGAGTTGAAGTCAAAATATAGCGCTCGCGCAAGAGTTTTGGGTTTAGTCGATCCAAATCATCCTGCACGCAGGGAAATCGATGAAGCCTCGGCTCTGGCCGACGAAGTTGTTGAGCTATTTGTGTCTGGAGGAGTTTCCATGGTAACTTGTGATTCTATTGGAGCTATGCGCTTGGTTTCGGCAATTGATAAGGCTCTTGAGAAAGCATCCTCTGATCTTGATCTCATGGTAGCCAAGTCGGCAGCACTTTGCCTAGCTGCGCAGTTCAAGACTGCTGAAGAGATAATTGACAGAGTTCTCTCGCTCGATCCCAATCACTTCGAGGCAAGACAAAGGAAAGATCACTGGGAAAGGTGGAGGCACCTCTTTCACTATCCTCCATGGTCTGAGGGAGCTTCAACCTTGTATCCAATCATCATCGAAAACCTCCGACACGAGCGGTCAATTCAAATAGTTCGTGATGGTTTGCAATTGGGCGTAGCTGTCTTCAGGCCTGCACTTCCGAGCCATTTTCCGAAAGGATTGTCTCCAGCAATGCGGTGCAAATGGGAACCAGTTTTGTCAGAAACCCCATATGGACCAATTCTAGCGCACTACATATTAATTGAGGATGATCCAGTGAACCCTTTCAGAGCAGAAGGTTTCATTCCAGCACTTCGTCCTAAGGAAGTTAATCCGATGTCTAGCTACTGGCTAATGCATCGTCTGCTTGCAATGCCCAGCTGTTTCATCGTTATCACAAACGGTCAGAGGGTTTTGTACAACAAAAGATACGTGTTTCCAGAAACGCTTAGAACGAAGTTGAAATCAATTTTGGATAAATTCGCAAGTGAGCCCAAAGAGAGGGGTATAGAAGCGTTTAGAAAAGCTGCTAAATGGCATATGGAGCACTTTGACATGAAAACCATTCGATTCTAAATCGAATAGCATCATATCTATGGTTTTCGTGGGAAACCAGTTTATAGAGGAAGAAAGTAGCTGGCCTCAAATAATCCGTCACCTTAATGGCATCGGGTACTTGTGATAATTTTCAATAAGAAGTCAATTACTTAGCACGCGTAGAGATAGGAGGTAAAGAAATAACCTACTCGTTTCTATTAGGACGGGCTGCTAGGAGTAAGAAGGAGTTGGCAAAGAAGATAATGAAAGCTGCAAAAGCAAACAAAGGGCAGTAAAGTATTCGTAATATACCAGACATTTAAAACTAAATGATCTCTCTTACCCTGGCAACCTACTGACATTCATACATCCACTTTGAAAGAGGTGAAAATAAATCTCTGGAAAGTGAGAAGATCGTCTAAATTTCCGAGGTTTTAGGAGAAGATTGAAACAGATTCTACTACAGATGAAAACTATGTTTTCTATCCAATCTGACCAAGATCCTATCGTAAAACAACCTCAATCTTTTTTAGACTACAAGAAATTATACAAGCACTCATTAAATGAGTATCTTGGTGCAATTATTTTCGCAGAAGGGTTAGATACCTGGACTTAAAGGGAAAAGCGCTATCACCAAATCAAGTGCTCAATGATTTGAAGCTCATTATTAAAAGCTAGCCCTTTTTGAATACCCCGGGCATCGATGACGGTTAAAGATGGGCTATGTTGCTACGTAGGCTCCTCTGGAAGATGCAAAGAGCTGGCACATCCGACTCCCCCAACAACTTTTGCGTTCTTCACGATCCAATTTTATGGTGGAGATGCCAGAGGAGGCTAGGAGGTTAATCCATGAGAAGCTGGAGAAGGAGGACCTTGACTTCGATGGGTGCCACTTCCCTAGCATAAACATGGGAGGCCTCAAGTTCAGGAGGGCTGCGACTTTTCGCAAGGCTACTTTCCATGGAGGCACCTCCTTCGCTGGCTCTACCTTTTTTAAAGGGGCTAGCTTCTCAAGAGCTAAGTTTCTGGGACCTGTCTCTTTCACGAGGGTGAAGTTTAGCGGCAGAGCAACTTTTTCCAAGGCTGAATTTGAGGATAAGGCCTTATTCTCTGGAGCCAAGTTTAGAGGGCTATGTTCCCAAATGCTTCTTTTAAAGGGGAAAAACCGTTTTTTCTGGCACAATCTTTGAAGAGGAAGCTATATTTGCAGATGCCCTTTTCCTTGGAACAACCTCATTTTCCCAACCCAAGTTCTTGGGGGAATCTATCTTTTCTAGAGCTAAATTCACGATAGCTGACTTCTCAAACGCACAATTTGCGCGCACCATAGTAGATACCACAATTGCCCTTCAAAACATGGTCATTGCTGCGTGGGCCCTTGGAATTGGATCCTGTTGGATTGGAGACTTTAGTGAGGGAGAGGTAAAGGAGCTCCTAGGCATACCTAATGGATGGAAGGTCGTAGCCTTGGTGACCTTCGGATACCCAGCAGAAAAACCGGATGCTAGGTGGAAGAAGTCCTTACAGGAGATAGTGAGCTACAACAGGTTCTAAGCCCTTCTAATGGAAATAAGATTTTTAATGAGATTTATCTTTTTCTACGCGAATGGCGTTTAAAACACGATTGCTTATCATGTCTATAGCTTTATTATTCCTGATCGTTCTAGCTAATTTTGCTAATAGATCCAACAATGTTTCTACGATTTCTGATTTAAAGAGAAAGCGCGCGCTAAAGATAACATTATAATCTTTGAATTAGCTTACAGGCTGAACGAAGAGTTGGTGCCTCTTCCCATTAATTTTGCCTAAAACCTTTTAGATTGTGTGTTATCTCTCAAAAAGGTCGGCCAAGGAGCCATTAAACTCTATGGGTGTTAGCTGATATTCAATGTTCCTTCAGAAAGACCAAATAAACGATCGATTACAATGTAGCGTGGGTCTTTTGGCAAATTTCAAGTTCTTCATAACTTTCTTAGGAATAGAATAAAAATGTGCCCAGTCTCGTTGGGAATTCAATTTTTTTGGACGAAACGCCTCTTTACAGATGGTATCATTAAAAAAGCGGTTAAGATTATGGCAAGGACGGCTGGTGGCATTAATTTCTCATAAATGCTAAGGTTCTGCGCCATTGTATTGAACACAGTATAGAAATCAGGATATCCAGGGGTTGGAGATCTCGTAACTATATACATAGAGTAAACAAACAAAAGTCCTATTGGCAGGAAGAAATCTAGCCATAATGCAAAGATAGTTAGTTTCCTTCCCTAATCATTTAGTGTAATAAGCCCAAATATGGAAATGATGTATACCACATTAAGGAAAAGTGTGAGCAAAATAAGAATTGGAAATACGGGTTCGTGTTCTATCATCGCTTGATATAACAGAGGAGGGAGTGCAAAGAGCGCGCGCGCCAAGAAGGAGAACTTCACAAACCAAAAAAAGGAAAGATTTTTTGTTGTTAAAGTCTTAAGGATCAACAAGAACAAGATAACTTATTTTCTGGACCTTATACTCAAACTTTTAATTGAATAATAATGCATAGGTATAATAACTCTAGATGGTTTTCAAAGGAAAATAACTCATCAAAGTTTTATTGTTTTAAGGTTAGATGAGATTTTGATCTCTCGAAATGAAGCGAAAGGAATTTATCTATTGTATTACGTTGATGATAATTATTTTATCTACAAATAACACTCTAAAATGTTCAGGTCAGCCATGGCCAATAGCAAATGCGAGCTACAGATCTATTATATTAAAGAATGGGACTGTGATAACATATATTCAAGCTGAATTCTCTGATTTAGAAAAATACTATGAGATAAGTGGGAATCTGTCTGAAATATATAACGATCCTCAAAGGAAATTAAACATTGAGCACTACTGGAAGCTGGTTGGTAAACTGGAGAAGGTTTGTTGGGAGAATTTCACGGTGCTCACAGGAAAAAGAATAGAACTAGTGCTAAGACGTGATGGTTGCTGCAAACAACTTGATGAGAACAAATGGGAGTTCGATACTTGCATATTACTTCCGGCATCTCAGTATAACTTCGACTTCAAGTATTACCTTTACCGTAGAGTGGAGATAATTCTACCAAATGAATCAAAGGTTCTAAATATGAGTAAGGAACCCACTCACCAATACGTTGAAGAGGGCAAAGTTCATTTAGTTTACGAATTTCCAAGCGAACCCTTAAATGAAAACATTAAGGTGACTTACATATTACAATCCGTTCCACCTATTACCTCTCAACCACCTTTACCAGCAACAAAACCGGCACCGATATTTCTTCCTCTTACACGATTATGGGAGTATAAACTCATTCTTGTAGCAATTGCATTTCTCATATTAGGCTTAGGCTTTCGAGGACACCTTAAGAAAAGAGATTTATGGGAATAACCAAAAATGATAAAACTGCCTTCACTACCATGGAAATCAATTATTATTGTGGGGCTTTTAATCCTAGGAGGTTGTTTTGTTTATTGGATCGCTTCCGCCCCTTTGTTTGTTCTTTTGTATGGAATAGTCTTTATTCCCTTAGTTTGCGTGAAAATTTACGCAAATTATAATAAAATGAGCTTTCGAGAAGCGTTAGGAGGTTTAAAGCTACTATTAGAGGTAATATACTTCTTAATGGCTATAGGATTGATAATTTACATGCTACTTAAGGGAAAACTACCTCCTATCGAGATTCCTATCATGGCTGAAATTACTGTTAAAGTAATATCCTCATTTCTCGAAATATAGAAATGGGACCACGTGACCATAGTTGCTTGAGCTTAATAATTGGATTCTTTATATTATGATTATAAAACTTGAAACAGAGAGGCCTTAAGTGGGTTTTTTAACTAACTAGCTTAACAAACAGCATATGAGTCAAATTTAATTCGCAGAGACTTGTCATACAAACCTGCACACATTCTTGAGATCTCGCTTACACCCCTTGAGTTATATCTCCTTGTTTTCTGATGTGCATACTACTTTTTCTGATGTTTTTCTTAACTGTGGGGGAGGTACTAATTGATAGTGTGAATTCTAAACAACGAATTTATTAGATCACTGTGATTGTAGAAGTAATTGTAGAAGTAAAGAATGTTGCGATATCTCAATACCCAATACCTATCAGAGATATGACTACCTATCTTAGCGTTACAGCAGAAGAAGAAAAAGAGCAATATCCTGGATTACGCATGAGAGAAAAGAGATTCGGCAACGCTTGGTTGTTGGTAAGAAAACCGTTTGGTGCTGGAGGAACTGGTCTACCAAAGCACCTTAAGCCAGGAGAATTCCTTTATCTAAATTGGACATTTTCTTATGGTTCAGTTCTTCCAAGAATATACATTCAGATCATGATCCTTGAATATAATACTGATAATCAGCTAACACATCCCCCGAAGAGAAATGGGGGCCTTCATTCCAGAAAAATACTAATGGAAAACACAAAGAAGTTGATTAGGCTATGTTGCGTGAAAGAACGATTTCACGTCATGACAATACATCAGTTACCCTTACTATCTTAAAATCTGGCTTTGTTACGGTTAGAAGCTCGTTAAATCCTTTATTCTGCTTCAATCTATGGATATCTTCGTCCTCTGTTATCAAAACATCGCAATTGACTATCGCAGACGATAGTATAATGCAATCTATGAAATCTGGGAGCATTCTCCTAAGCTTGAAAGAGGTGAGAAGGCTTCTGCTCTCATGTATCGGAACCTTTACCACCTTATCTTCGTATAAAATGGCTCTGATCCCTCTCAGTACTCTCTCAGGAGGGATCTTTCCTTCTGCCACGTATTTTGCTCCTTTGGCAGAGAGTTCGAAGATACTTATTTCGCTTACAAAGATGTTGTAGTTTCTCTTCAGTAGCTCTCCCAGGGCCGCTTTAGGTATGTTTTTGACTCCAATACCAATTATCGGAAGGAAATAAGTCGTATCAAGCAACAACTTCATGATTCAGCCCTCTTGGATAGTTTCTTCCTAGACTCATGGAACTCCTCGAGCGTTATCTCAACAGGCGTAGGCTCTTCTAAAACCTCTTCTATGCTTGGGACTGGCTCAACTATGAGTTTTCCATCCTCTATCCTGTAGATGACCTTGGTGTGGGGCTTTAGACCTAGCTTTTCTCTAATTTCCTTTGGTGGGAAGAGTTCCCCTTTCGAACCAACTCGGCTTTCGATCATTTTTCGAAATCACCGAATAATCTTAGCCTTTTCGAATTAATAAAGTTCATTAAATCATGGAAAAAGCCCTTAGAGACCATTATTAGGTATGTCATAGGGAGCTAAGAAAACAGAGAAGGAATAAACAGTTTCTGAGAGCAAGTGTTGAGGTCGATAGCAAGTTCAAACACGCTTTCTTTACGAAAAAATAAGAATAAATAACGTGAAGAATCCAATATAAAAATGCAAGGTCCTTGGGCGGTTTCATCCGTTATAGTGGAGGAAACATTGAGACTGTTGTCAGAACATATACAAAGGATGATGTCTCGGTTATCTTTGCTGGAAACGTTCATATTGCGAGGAGAGAGTATTTCCTGTCTCTACAGGACATCTTGAACAATTGCGAGAAAGTAATGTATGAAAGGATCAAAAAATGCGAGCCAATCGAGGAATTAAAGGTCTATATTGATCTGTTCGATTTCTGGGACAAGCATGAACCGAGGGCAGCATGGCCATCAGACCTTTGGTTTGTGCACCACGTTATGGACTATTCAGCAGACAATTGGGTTCACTGGGATGTAAGCTGGAAGGAGATGTGGGAAGAGTTCAGGAGAAGATTCCCAAAGCAGGAGGACATTGAGAGGGCTAAAAACATAGTACTAGATAGATATAGGAGGAAAGAGCTGGGACGCCTCCTCAACAAGAGAGAATACGCGGAATACCTCATTGAATGGCCTTATGATGAGATAGGAAAGGCTTTGCTTGAGTATAGAGACAGGCACATAATAAAAGGAATAAGGAAGTTCTTAGGAATGGGGGTAAAAAGCCTGGGACTCTTTTATGGGGCGTCTCACGGCGAAGCCATAGAAGACTATTTGTTCGAAAAGAGGGATTCAAGATTAAGGAGGAGATCTGGCTGATAGCTTGGTGAATTCCTTTTTGTTAACTTGCAATCCAAAGAGGATACGTTCTCTTTAAAATTTCGGTTGGAAATTAATAGTGTTTTTTAGTATAAGGAGCTCTTTGGGAATTTAATGGGTGGTTCCTCTCCAAAAATAGGGTTTTTAGCTTTTTTAGTAATCATTATGGCGCTTTTCGGGGTTCTTGTGATAAGAAATAGGATCTTGAAGGCAAGGAAGACGAATCCTGCTGTCTTGAGCATAATCACGATTAAGGAAAATGGGAAGAGCCTAGATTAGTGCGTAGTGAACAATTATCTCCTAAAATTTAACGCTCTTCAAGTCAAAGTGTTCCATATGCCATTTATAGGCCTTTACAAACATTTCTAATGACTGCTATAGAAGAGAAATGAATCTTAGGAACAAAATATAGCCCTTCTTTGAAATTGTAGTTGTAGAAGTCTACAACTCGAAAGACATGGAAAACCTAAGCCTGCCTCATCGTTTTACAAGTTATTCTTTTTGGTGGAGATAGGATCTGCCAGTATTACCAATTTATAATTTGGACAGTAGAAGCTGTAGGAGAATCAATTTGAGGATTGTCGTCTTAGGAGCTGGTCTCATGGGTCCTGCGATGGCGGGGGACTGCATAGAGTGCAGGGAGGTTGAGGAAGTTCTCCTCGTAGACATCGATAAGAAAAGGCTTAATGCAGCCGCTGTGAAGCTTGGCAACCTTGAGAAGTTGAGGATTAAGTTTGGTGACGTCAGAGATAGACAAAGGATGGTTGCCACGCTTGAGGGTTATGATGTCGTTTGCATAGCCCTCCCTAGATGGCTAAATGTCGAAGCGATTTGGGACGCAATCGAGGCAAGAGTAAGCGCTGTAGATCTATCGGGTCCCTCCAAGAAGGATTGGAATTCGATTGATGAGGCTGCTAAGAGGGCTGAAGTGACCATCATGCCAGGATGTGGAGTGGAGCCAGGTCTGACGGACATACTTGCAGCCTATGGCATGGACATGCTTGATAGAGTTGAGGCTATTGATATCTGTTGTGGAGGCATACCTCAAGACCCAAAACCGCCTCTTGACTAAAAGATCGTGTTTGGAGGGAAGTATCTGCCTCTACACCCTGGGATGGTGAAGGTGATAGAGAATGGAGAGATAAAGGAAGTGAGACGCTACACTCATGCTGGTTTTATTGAATTTGAGGGGATAGGCCGGACACTCGAGTGTTTTTACGACGGCTTTCCAGAAACCCTCTATGAGATCGAGAAGTTCAGAGATGCCAAGAGATGTAGTGAAAAGACCGTGAGGTATCCAGGATACTGTGAGAAAGTGAGGTTTTTGGAGGAATGTAGTCTGCTAAGTAGGGAGCCCATCGAGTTCGAAGGTGGGGAGATAGTACCCTTTGAAGTATTCAGCAAGATAATCTACCCTAAGGTGCGGCTTGAAGAGGGGGAGAAGGACATCACCGTTCTCAGGGTGATTGTAGAGGGTATCAAAAATGGCAAGAAGACCCGTCATAGGTTTGGCATGGTTGACTATTACGACGAAGAAAAGGGAGTCACGTCTATGGCGAGGACAACTGGTTACACAGGAGCCATAATTGCCAGAATGCTAGCTAGGGGAGAAATAAAGGAGAAAGGCCTAGTTCGGCCCGTAAGGGTGATAAGGGGAGACCTCTTCTATAAGTTAATGAGGAAACTCAGGGAGAGAAGAATTCTGGTTAAGCAAACGATTACAACGACGAGCACTCTTTGCCTAGGAGAGAAAGTTTAAATTATTCTAAAGATGCCCACACGAGGATATAAATGGCTGAAGAAAACGTCTGGAAGATAGAGGAGGGAGAAATAAGAAAACCAGGGACAGTACATATAGCAATCCTGGCTCTGTTAATAGGAGTAGGAGCTGTAGCTGGTACATTTGGAAGCCTATCCGTCCCATTAGGCTATGGAGTCACCGGATTCTGGCCTGGAGTAGCAGTCCAAGCTGTTGGATCAATCTGGTTTGGGCTTTGGGGAGTAGCCGCCGGGTTCCTATTTCCATTCATTTCAAATACCCTAGCAGGTGCTCCATTATATGTCAGCTTCGCCTATCTACCATCAAACTTACTTCAAGGATTGATCCCAGCACTTGTCTTTAAATACATGAAACTTGATCCCCGGCTGAGGACGGCAAAAGACTATATAATGTACATCATCTTTGGAGTAATCATTAACAACATTCTTGGAGCATTATGGGCCGTCACTGCACTTCAGGCAATCGGATTGATTACAGTAGAATCTGTTCCGCTCTTCTTCTCAGGATGGACAATCGGAAACGGAATACCTAGCTTGATCTTCGGTATTATCCTGCTGAAAGCGCTATCACCAATGGTAATAAGGCATAAGGCCTTCTGCAAAGGTTGGCTTGCCTAAATCTCACCTCTTTTTTAATTTATGAGGTGCTCTATCTTGCCAGTTATGAAAAGATCCCTCCTAGGATATTTACCAGTGGAATCTCCTATTTTCTCAATACATCCCCTTACAAGGCTTCTATTCCTCCTCGTGGTTAGCGCTTACCCAATGTTTGTGGAACTCCCGGAACTAAACGTTTTAGGAGTTTTTTTCATGCTATACATGTTTAAGTATGGTAAGGTAGATATAAAGATAATTAAAAACTATAAATTGGCATTTCTAAATCTCTTGTTCGTAATTATGATCGCATACACCTTTTTCGGGGGTTACAATCCATCATATAGAGTTATAGCTAGGTTAGGACCCGTAAAAATTTGCTGGGAGAACATTAGATGGGCAATAACGGTGTATATCAGATTAATCTTTGCTATCTTAATCATAATCTTCTTTCTAAGTACTATGAGGGAGAGAGATGTAATAGTTGGGTTAAGAGCCTTAAAGATTCCTTTCACCATATGCTACATAGTGGGGCTTTCATTGAGATCAATAGGAATGTCGCTCGTTGACTTCAACACAATAAGGGAAGCTGAAAAGGCTAGAGCCTTAAATATCGATGAGCTGCCTTTCAAGGAGAAAATTAAGAAGTTCGGCCTATACATAGTCCCTCTCGTGGCATTAGCCGTCAGAAGGTCTAATGAGGTCTCAAATGCTTTGGATTCAAGGGGGTTTAAGATTAGCGGAAAGGGTAGAACAGACTATATAACCAGCAAATATAAGTATAGGAAGTTCGATTATATTGCTATAGCTGTGATGTTAATCTTCATGCTTCTAATATTGATTGTAGATGTGAAGTTTGGCTACTTCTCGGCCGAGAATTCATTATTTTATAAATTTTAGGTGTCCGAATGATTGAGATCAGAAAATTCAGCTGGAAATACGCGGGTCAAAAGAGAAATGCAGTAGAAAATATAAACCTTGAGATAAAGGATGGAGAATTCGTATGCATAGTTGGTCCAAATGACTCAGGTAAGACGACGATTGCAATGAGTATGAATGGTTTGATACCGAACAATTACAACGGGGTTATGGAAGGGAACGTTATAGTGGAAGGATTAAATACTAGGGAATACTCAACATCAGAGATCTCAGAGTATGTTGGATACCTTTTCTCCGATCCTGAAAGTCAATTTCTCTCTATGACTGTTGAGGAGGAGTTAGTTTTCGGTCTTGAAAACCAAGGGCTTTCAATCAGCGAAGCAGAAGATAGAATGAAATGGGCTATGGAGCTAACTGGAATACCCGAATCATATCTTGAGAAACCCCCCTATGAACTATCAGGCGGAGAAAAACAAAGAGTAGCAATAGCATCGGTCTTAGCCATGAAACCAAGAATAATAGTTCTCGATGAGCCAACATCTATGCTTGACCCCATTGGTAAGTCAGAGGTAATTGATGTCCTCAGAGAGTTAAAAAAGAGCTATAATGCAACGATAATAGTTATAGAGCATAGACTGGAAGATTTAGCAGGGATGGCTGACAGGTTCATACTTGTATATCACGGGAAGATTGTAAGGGATGCGAATACACAGGAATTTTTTGATGACATAGATTTCTTACGTAAGCATGATGTCTATCCCCCAGGGTACATGGTTTTATTAAGTGAGCTAAGGAAGAAGGGATATTATAATGGGAAAATCCCATTAACATTTGATCAAGCTGTAAAAATAATGGAAGAAATCCTTGGTGGTTAAATGAGCCTTGTGGACGTGGAAAACCTAACCTACATATATCCAGATGGTACGTTAGCGCTTGAAGATGTGAATTTAACCATTGAATCAGGAGAGTTTCTAGCATTTATTGGTCAAAACGGATCTGGGAAAACAACACTAGCTAAGAATATAGCTGGTCTTCTTAAGCCAACAAAAGGACGGGTATTAATTGAAGGCAAGGATACAAGGGACATGCTAACATCAGAGCTGGCTATAAAGGTAGGCTATATCTTCCAGAACCCTGATCACCAATTATTCAATCAGACAGTATACGATGAGATAGCATACGGCCCTAGAAACCTTAAACTACCAAAAGAAGAGGTGGACAAAAGAGTGTTGGAATCTATGAAAACAGTTGGACTTGAAGAAGATTATAAACTCGCCCATCCCTTTTTCCTCAGTAAGGGTTTAAGACAGAGAGTTGCTATAGCCTCAATCCTTGCATTAAGACCGAAACTAATAATTGTTGATGAACCAACTACGGGTCAAGATTTCAAACAATCAATAGAGATCATGAACTTTCTTGAAAAACTAAATAAGCTAGGACATACAATAGTAATAATCACTCACGACATGCCTATTGTAGCAAGATACGCCAGAAGAACAGTTTGTATGTCAAGAGCAAGGATTCTTCTTGATGGCCCAACTGATGAAGTATTTGAACAAGTTGAGACATTAAAAAAAGCCTATATTAAACCTCCAGATATAACTAGGCTTGCACATGCACTAAGGAAGTATGGATATAAGACTGGAATATTGTCAGTTGAAGATATGCTGAGTGAGACTCTAAAGATAATGAAATATAAGGAGCGTACTGTCGGAATTAAAAAAGTCTAGAGTGGAAAGAGTTAGAAAACTGTTGAGAAGTCGAAAAAAGTTAAAAAATAAAGCTAAGGAGATAGCGAAGAGTGTAGAGAAAAACCTAAAGTGAGACTTGACATTGTAATCAGAAAGGTCTGTTCAAATCAAAAAAGCTTAGATATATATTTGGAATGGGCTATCTAAAAGAGGTTTTAATAGACTCTCTGCTGAGCGGGTATGTATCTGGTGGGAATGTTTTTATCTCTGGTAGGGGCGGAATTTCGAAAACATATACGGTTGAACTGTTGGGAGTGTGGTTGAGGGAAAATTCTTTCAGAAACAGTTAGGAAAAGGGACGAGGTTGGAGGACATAATAGGGTAGATCGACATTGAAAAGATGATTAAGAATGGTATGCCCGTCCCAGCTGAGAGTGGAGGCTCGATACGAACATCAGACATAGCCCTTTTCGATGAGTTCTACAACATTATTGCCTACAGACCTATTAACTTCTGATAATAAGTCTTTGGCAAGTTCTTGGAGAAGCTCAAGTGTAATTTTATGCCTTCTTATCTGCCTTAAAGCTCTTGCTAATGCCTCTCTTACAAGCCAACTCTCGTCTTTCACTGCCTTTTAAGAAGGAATTCTAATCATTCCCCTTTTTTGAGCAACTTACCAACAGCTAGAGCAGCGGTATGCCTCCATACTCTTCTCTTAAACTGCAATGCTCTGGTTAGATCAAAAACAAGTAATTGGGCCGCCTTTTCTGATAGTTTATTTGTTTGTTTCAACCAGATCCCTTTGTGAAAATCATGAAATGCCCCGAGTGTAATACGGAGATGGAAGAAACCCACTTAATCCAATTTAAGTGCGCTAATTGTGGTCATGTTGAGTCTTTTTTTGGAAGGAAGACATCTGATGAGCTTGTTTACAAGGTTTTGGGCGATGGGATAATCATGCTTTGCTCAGCGTCTGCCGTCGGTCTGACGATATTGCAAGCAATTCTAGGGTTTGCCTTTGGAGGGAATGGACAGGTTTCCGGGTTAAGACTATTTTTCCTGGCCTCAATTCTCCTCGTATTATCGTTTGGATGTGGGCTTTTTGCATATTTCACGCTTGTTACTACGATCCACGAAAGAGGCGATATCTATTCAAAGACGCTTTCAGTACCCGTGGCTCTACAACAATACACCTTGTTGATTGCCTTAGTGCTATTAGTGGTCTTCTTCTTTGGCATCATAACAAAATAGTTCTTGAAGATCAAACCTGCAGCTTTTTATCTTTTGATTTCTGAAACTGATCAGGTGAAAAAAATATCTGAAGAAAGCGAGAGATCGATGCGTGGTGAGCCAACAGCACCAAATGAGAAGGAAGTGTTTTTACCAAAGGAGCTGTTCTCACGCATGTTCGATTTATTGAGCAAATATGATGTACCCGGCATGAGTGTTTGGGCATGTGAAGAACTGTTTAGGGCTGCACTAAAGGCCGTTACCTATCAAGCAGTTACAAACACGGACCAACTCTTTGAGGAAATACTAAAGATACTTGAGAGGTCTATCGAGATAAGGAAAAAGGCTGGGGATAACCCAGGTGGAGGGCCTGTCACAGGAAGAGATGTCAGTTTTGCTGTATACGAGAGTTCTTCGTGCCCTTATCCCTTCTGCCATTTCGTTCTGTAACTGACATGAGATTCTTCCTCAATTTTGGTGCTGGGCCTGAAATTTACGCAAGTAAGTAAAGTTTTTGACTGAAGTCCTTCCAGAAATGAGGACTGATCTCATGATTTGTGGAAGAAGAGCTAAATAATGCAGTTAAGGGATCAGAAATGCTTGCTTAATTGACGCGCTGTTTGAGCATTGGACCCAAAATGTAAATTCGTTAGGAAAAATTTCTAATCCCTCGTTCAATTACATGAAATTCTTGGCAGAAAGGATGTATATACAAGCACTATTAGAGTCAAAGGTTAAAATGTCTCTAAAATATTAATTTGATTAGGATTTGGGCGGGACGTTCGGTCAAATGAGCGACGAGATGTTCATAAAGCGAATTTTAATCCCAGTTGATGGATCTCCTCCAAGTCTAATGGCCTTAGAGACTGCAATGATGATTGCTGAGAAAGCTGAGGCTTCTGTAACTGTTCTACGCATCATGCCTCGAACTTATGGCGTTGAAGAAATGCTCTTGCCCTATGCAGATGTTTTCCCGTTGTCAGGATATGACTCCATAGTTGGTCGTAAGATCGAAGATCTGGTAAAGGGTCTTCCACCAAGCGGAGAAAGAGGTGAGAGTGAGAAAGAAAGAATGAAAGTTAAAGTTGAGACCCAATTTCTCAGGGTCTGGGCGGACATATCGGGCGCGATTTTGAGGCTTTCAAAGAAGGGTTATGATTTGATCTTAATGGGAGTTGGTGAAGAGACTGTAAAGGATCCGCATGGGCTAGGAAATCTACCTTATGAAGTTTTAGGTCGTATTTCACTTCCATTTCTCCTTGTCAAGAAGGTCAGTAATCTGTCCAATATGCTTGTTTGTGTTGATGGATCTGAAAATTCAGTCAGAGCTCTGATCTTTGCCGTTATGCTTGCAGAAAGGATGGGATCTAAAATAACATTGCTAAACGTTCAGAAAACTCAACGTGATAACACATCATCCGAAACTGCTGAAGAAAGAGGGAAGCAAGTTCTTTCAAAGGCTCTGGAATCAGTTAGAAGAGAGAAGCTGAACTATCTCTTAAGTTTGGATGAGCTAATAGTTGATAAGAGGGTAGAGTTTGGCATTCCATCGAAAAAGATAGTTGAGTTTGCTGAAATGGGGAATTATGATCTAATCGTTTTGGGGAGAAGAGGATTGGGAAGGGCTAGGAGATTTCTGCTTGGAAGCGTGAGCGATGCCGTTAGTCGCAAGGCCAAATGCTCAGTTTTGATGGTCCCTGCCAAGAGAAGTTAAACCTATGAGCATTTCCTTCTGCCAAAAAGATGTTCAAGCAGGATCTTTAACCAAAAGACTAACAACCTTCTTATATGTATTAGAAATAACCAAAAAAGAACTAAAACAAGTAGTGAGAGATAATACTATCTAAGATCATGTCTTCATGTGTTTTTTATGGGAGCTCAGGAAGTACTCGCTTTTCCCTTCATAAGTCTTCTTAGCTCCCCCATTTCCCGACTTACTGCAAGATAGCTAATTAATATCCCGAAGATGAAACCAAAGACGAAACCACTCATTTTCTGGAACCTCCTTACCTCTCTTTGTGTAATATGTAATGATTCCAATTTAATAAAGTTTCTCAATAAATAATGGTTCCAATTTGTCCCGCGAATTCCCGACAGGTTTCATTGTACATAAATCAATAACAGATTGCATTCTGAACCCTTCTTCATTTTATGCAGTCATTTTATCATTTAACTCTAATTTGGTATGAATATCATCTTAGAAAAGTAAGCTGTTTCATGCACTAAACCTTACATCTAGTTCTTTTCCTGCGAACTTAGCTATCCTCTCCAACTCCCCAATCACAATCTCAAGAACGCACTCCTCAGCAAATTCCTTTCTAATAACTAGTTTTTCAGCAACTAATTCCGAAGAGCTAGAATAAAGTTGTAATGACAGCTCACCTATTATCTCCGTGTTAAAAAGGCCAGCGCTAGCCCTACAAGATAGGTGATTGAGCTTATTGCACTAACAAAGACAATCGGAGGAATTCTTAACCTAGAAGAGATGCTTTCTAACCAAAAAGACAATAGCTCACCTTTAACATTGATTATTTTTCAGATTTAAGCTTATGGATCCATTTAAATGAACTCAATCTCGAGAAAGCACTTAAAACATTCCTTAGGGTCAAAAATTTTGAAATTTTTGGCTAAAGCTTAAGAATTCACATTGAGGAACATATTGGTTGCAACTTGAGTCTGGGATTGTTAATCCCCTTTCATGCCAAACTGGATGAAGTAGAACCTCTCATAACCGAGGCAAGATCGGCAATTCACATAGGAACAGGAAAATCGGTCGTTGAGGCAGTTTGGTCAATGAAGTTCTTTGAGGAAATTACGTTCACTGATGTCGATGAAAATAAGTTAGGAGTTCTGGCCGGTTTTATTCAAGAAAACTTCCCTAACATACACATAACACTCGAGATAGAACCTATTCATTCAGATATGAGATTAGATTGCGTACTACGAGCACTTTCTGACATGAGAAGGAGCTTAGGTCTAAGAAGGCTTAGAGCTGGATTCAGAGCAAGGCGAATAAGGGTAAGACGTCTTGACATACTTGATCTCAAAGAGTTTCACGAGAAATTTGATTTCGTCCTTTTCTTCGGCTTCACTTCAGTGTTCAAAGAGGCATTAAATATGGGCTACTCCCTTCCTTCCTTAATCTTAAACATAAGAAGGCTTTTAAAACCGTCAGGAACTGCTATTCTCTCCGATTTTCTCCCAAAGGAGAATGTAATGGTCTATCTGGATGATCTCAGGGTTAAGAGAGCTGGGAATTACACTTTTTACATAAGAAGCTAAGTGGATTAACGCCTCAGTTGAGAAGTGCAGCCAAAAGCAAAGATGTTGTTATTCACTACAATTACAGGGTCAAGGACTCTCGAATAGATTCTTAAGATGGGCTTCTATCTCTTCAGCTATTTTTTTACCAACGTTTGGTAGAGCTTTCAGGCCATCCAGCCCTCTTTCATCATATATCTTCCTTACATCCTCTTTAAGTTCATCTAAGGTCCAAGCTGCTTTTCTATATGCCCAAACCTTGCTTTTAGATGCATTCTGGATCTCAAGCCTGTAAGTCTTTTCAAAGAGATAATTAGCTATGACCTTGTTCGTTCTCAGCTCTATAGGATAGATATCAACTGGTCTGTTGAGCCTATCCTTCAAACCATGCCTCTCACAGATCTTCATTACCTTTCTTGCAATTTCAGCCTGGTGCTCACGACTTGGAGTGTCTGATAATGTACCATAAGAAGAGCTGCTAGAGAAGATCCTTAAGGTTGGACCAACAGCTTCAGGCCTGAACTTCCTAAGAAGCGAGATATAGTGTTCTGTAAGCGGGCTACCAAGCGTTAGGCTCCCACCAATCACATAGCTTCCTCCATGCTCCTTAGTCTCCTTAACCACTTCTTCAATATTCTCCTCATCATCATAGATGAATGGAAGGACAGGTATTAAGGCAGTTCCTGTTTTTATGCCAGCCCTACTTATTTCTTTCATGGCCTCGAGCCTTCTCTCCGGAGGAGGAGCCTTAGGCTCCCAGAACCTCAGATCTTCCCTCAAGCTTATTATGCTAAAGGTCACGCAAGCCCAGGACTTCTCGTTTATCTCCTTTAAAAGATCAAGATCCTTTAGGATGAGATCAGACTTCTCGTTCATGTGGACTGGAAATCCCAGATCAGCGCAGACCTCTAACATCTTCCTAATAAGTCCGTATTTTACCTCGACTGGCTGGTAATAGCCCAACATTATTATGTCCCTTTCAACCCTCTTGAGTTCTCTAGAAAGGAGAAGCGGAGCGTTCACTTTCACCTTAACGACTTCGTAGAACTCCCAATCTTGTCTAAAGTACTTCCTTGCCCTGTAGAAGCAGTATTCGCACCCGTACTCACAGCCAACATAGGGGTTTGCTGAGTACCTGTTCCAGTACCATCCGCCATCGCAGTGCTTGTATACGTTTAGCACTTTTTTGGGTTTGTACTCTAGGTATCTAGCCATGAATCATCTCCCCTGCTTCTTTGATTTCTCGTCAACTATTTCCCCAAGGCGTTTGAATCTCTTGTCAGATTTTCTTCCCTTTCTGGTCTTAGCGCTTCCATTAAACGAACATCAGCTTCCAAATTTAACATCTCGGCTTATTTCCTCTAAGTATTTCATATCTTCACTGCTTAAGTCTATTTCTGAGGCAGCAATGGCTTCTTCTAGGTGAGACAGTTTCGATACGCTAA
>CAZUBM010000014.1:0-54465 GCA_964618805.1 uncultured Nitrososphaerota archaeon | reverse complement strand
GATCACTGTTCCTATCGGTTTCTTGTAAAGGTTTCCTCCCACTTGCTTTTCACAATCTTACCTAGCACTATGGTCCCATCTACTATGTGACTGACGGCATATCCAAGAGAAGCTTGTTTCACAGCAAATTGTTCTGCCATAAGACTTTTCCGGTATCAGGGACTCCCGTTATGTTAATCACCGCTCTGTATGGGTAGCCTCCTAATGGCACTTTCCTGATACCTTCATCAGTAATTTCGACCCTGTAAAAGAGTTTATCAAGTCCTTCTACCCCTGAAGGAACCCCAAATAGCTTTGGAGCCCTCTTTCCGGCCTCATCAGCGAGTTCAATGGCTTCTTCGACCACTCTTGCCAATTCTCACATCCCTCCCCTTCCTTTCTCTTAAATTAAAGGCCACATGAAGACTGCTGAAACATAAGGAGCATGGACGGTTTATCGAAACTCTCCTCTGTTAGATATGGGCTTCAATAATCCAGCCATGTTTGAAATCCTTCATGCATATTTAAGTATCTATACTCAAATGCTACCGCCGTTACCAAACCCTAAGCAGGTACCCCTTAAGGTAAGCAGTCCAAGGGTGAAGAGGATCAATTGGATGATCTTTAGCCTGGCCTCTAACACCGCCCAGGAATTGTACCATCCTTCCTGCCTTCTGGGCCGCCTCAATAATGAGCTTTCTGAACTTTGTTATGCTCATGAAGTGACTGCAGCTAAAAGTCATCAACAAACCATCCCTCTCAACTAATTGGATTGCAGCGGTGTTAACTGCAAAGTACGTCTTTGTACCTACTTTGATCATATCCCTGCTTGGAATAAGGGCTGGAGGATCCGCGATGACTAGATCAAACCTTTTCTCCCTCCTCTTTGCAGCTTCGGTCCAGTCCTTGACAGATGATTGAACAATGCTTACCTTTGCTAAGACACCGTTCATCTCAGCGTTCCTCTTGGCCTCCTCACAAGCGTACTCCGACTCATCCACCATAGTTACTTGCTCAGCTCCTCCTAAAGCAGCTTGAATTCCAAATCCACCAGTGTAAGAGAAAAGGTCTAGGACTCTTGCCCCTCTAGGAGTTATTTGATTAACCAGAAGCCTATTCTCCCTTTGATCTAAGAAGAAACCTGTCTTTTGTCCTCTTAGAACATTAACTTCGAATTTAGCCTCTCCTTCTTCTATTACAGTTGTCTGAGGCGCGTCACCCAATAATTTTCCCCTCCAAACAGGAAGATTAAGCTCTTTCCGCGTTCTTCCATCGTTTCTCACGTAAACAGCATCTATCTCCAAAATTTCCATCAAAATAGCTCCTATCTCATTGAGTAACCTGTCCATTCCTATTGAAGTGGAGGATAGGACAGCTATGTTTGAGTAAACATCTATTATAAGCCCTGGAAGCATGTCAGCTTCGCTGTGGCATAATCTATAGCAGTTTTCAAGTTTTAGCCTTCTACGAAACTCCAAAGCCCTTAAAAGCCTGTTCTTAAAAAAATCAAGGTCAACTTCCTCCTCAGGATCAGTAGTAAGTATCCTAGCTGCCATTGCTCCAATACCCTCATAGAAGCCAGTTCCTAGGAACTCACCTCTATCATCCACTATCTCAACAAGGTCCCCTGGATTTACATCTCCCTCAATCCTGCGAAGCCACTTTAAGTATATGTTTTGTTCTCCCCTTTTAGCTCTCAATTTCCCCTCTCCATATACAACGATCTTGCCAGACGTCCTCATGTCAATAAACTCTATAGGACCATAGATTTTAATCATGCACGGCTGTAGACTACCTTTAACCTAGATCTTGTTTCAAGGCCGATTCTTCATACTCTTCTCTCGCTGCTATGAATTCTATGAGGCTGGAAATTATCTCAAGGGCAACTGCAAATCCTAAGATCACTAGGATTATCCTAATTTCTATCAACGCGCTCATCGTGCCCTCTTTGCTTGTCATCGATAAGAGGGTACTACCAAAGTTCCCCGGCTTGCCAAAGCTAAGTCCGTAAATGGACAGGTAATACCAGACCAAAGGTGTGATGATGCCAGAAATCAGATAGATATAAGAATTTTCCTTTACGATCCCACTAACGATGTTTAATCCCGCAAGGACTATGCCTAATATTGAAAACGTTATCACGAAATTCCTCAGATCCACCCCTAGCATCATTGATGCGTCCCTTAGGAGTTCAGCGGGTGCTCTTTCTAGAGCTATGTTTGGCAGTACAACAAACATCAAAATGTAAAGGACGGCCGATATTGCTGCCTTCGTTTTCCTGCTCATCTAATCACCTCTACCAGTAAATCCTGTACTGAATTCAACCCCAATTAGGTTGAAGAAAGCCCTAAATCTGAGCCTTAGCGAAGCATTCAAAGTTCTGATGTCGATTCCAGACAAGGAAAACCTCATTGTCAAGTACTTAACCTCACCAGGGGAGATCATGGTAGAGTTTGAAACGGAAAATAGGACATTTCCCTGAATATCCAATATTTCTACCGTTGCTGAAACGTTAGTACTCATTAACCCCTCTCCAACAACTCTTAAGCTTGCTACTCCCTCCAGAGTCCCCTTAATTGGATCGCCTAATACATCTATCTGGATTGGCTCCTCAACCCCTTCGACAAAGAGAGAAGATCTCAGCGTTTTTGTAACGGTATACATGGAAGCTGCAAAGATAGCCATTGCGATTACGACCAGAGCAAGAGAAACTATTCTTAAGATCTTGGCTAACTTCTTTTTTGACATCTTTGCAAGGATAATGCTTATTTCCATATTTAACATCTTTGGTTACTATATTAAACGAAAGAAGAACGAACATCTCTTCATCTTTCTAATTCCTTCTCTCAAAAGAGAAAAAGAAAGATGAGAATATGAAGACTTTGTACAAAGAATTTTCTTAGATGTGATTTAGATGCGATTCCATAATTCTAGCTGACACTTTTCATGAGGAAATTTATTGACTCTATGCTTAAAATAAAGCTTCCTCTACCTTTCCTCCGAATCTAAAGCAAGGAGGCATTTTCGTTCCGAAAGATTATAAAATTTCAAAGTTTTTCAAGCTTAGTCCGTTAAGGACGGTAGAAAACCAATCATGAAAGGGAATTGAACAAATTTATGGTTTCTCTCACTGATAAGACATTACCCTCGAATACTATGGGTTATCGAGGTCTTAGGAATGGGCAATTCTGAAAAGGTAAGGATAACATTTGAGCCTGATGGAAAGAATGTCCTAGTGGAAAAAGGAGCCACCGTACTTGAAGCAGCTATTAAGGCTGGCTTAGGGATTAGGTCTGAATGTGGAGGTCTTGGGACTTGCGGAAAGTGCAAGATCCTAGTTAGGGACTATAAAGCTTTTACAGAAATCACAGATGTCGAGAAGAGATTTCTAACTCCTGAGGAACTTAAAAAGGGCTTAAGGCTCGCATGTCAAGCCCGCATCCTTAAAGAAGGAAGCGTATACGTTCCCACTGAGAGCAAAGTCGGGGAGAGAAAAATACTTGAGGCCGGATTCGGGAGAAATGTACCTCTAGAGCCAGCGGTTAAAAAAGTTCATCTCTTAGTCCCAAAGCCATCTCTTAACGATGTCAGAGCCGATCATGAGAGGCTTGTTGATACTCTTCTAAGGGTCCTTAGCGCAAGAGGGGAGAGATCTGGTAGAATACAAATGGATCACGAACTGCTGGCTAATATTCCAGACATCCTACGTAAAGCAGAATGGGATGTAACGTTGGTTTTAAGGGAGGGTGAGATCTTAGGAATAGAGAGAGGGAACACTGAAAGAGAAAACTATGGCTTAGCAATCGACATAGGAACTTCAAAGATTGTCATATATCTTGTAAACGTTAATGACGGAGAAATCGTCGGAATAAACTCGATAGAAAACCCTCAGCTTATGTTTGGAGAGGACATAATGACTAGGCTCACGTTTGCTATGAAGTCTCCTGAAAACCGCTCTCTACTCCAAAAAGTTCTGATAGATGGTATAAATAAAGCTATAGAGGAGATTTCAGATAAGGGCGGTGTAAACAGGGAGAGAATATATGAGGCCATTGTGGTTGGGAACACAGCCATGCATCACCTCTTCCTAGGAATAGAAACGAGATATCTAGCCCTCTCTCCATATGTACCGGCTGTTAGGGATTTCGTGAGCGTTAAAGCTGAGAAAATTGGAATGAGGATAAGAAAAAGCGGATATGTCCTCACCTTACCTATAATCGGGGGCTTCGTAGGAGCTGATGGAGCAGCTGATCTCCTAGCAACAGGTCTTCACAAATCTGATGAAATTTCCCTCCTCTTAGATATAGGTACAAACACTGAGGTCTTCTTAGGGAACAGAAAAGGCATAATAGCATGCTCTGCTGCATCAGGACCCGCGTTTGAGGGAGGTCACATAAAGTTCGGGATGAAGGCCTCAACTGGGGCAATAGAAAAGGTAGATATAGACTGTGAGACATGCGAGGTTAAGTATAAGACGATCGGAGATGCAAAACCAGTAGGCCTTTGTGGATCTGCCATAATAGATGTTGTTGCCGGACTTCTAAAATGTGGACTTATAGACAAGAATGGGAGGATAAGAAAGGAGCTAGGGAAACCAAGGATTAGAGAAGAGGGGGGAGAAGTCGAGTTTGTCATTGCATGGAGGGATGAGGCAGGCATTAAAGAGGACATCACAATCACTCAGAGGGATGTGAGAGAGATACAGCTGGCGAAGGCAGCGATATATGCAGCTCAATCCATTATAATGAAAAGAATGGGCATTAAGCCGAAGGAAGTAGAAAAAGTATTCGTTGCTGGAGCCTTTGGATCCGGAATAAACCTGGAAAATGCCATCTTGATAGGGCTGTTTCCAGAGGAGCACGGGGGAAAAGTTGAATTTGTGGGTAACACAGCAATTGCAGGTGCAAAAATTGCCTTAATATCGAGGAGCCTTCGCGAAGAATCAAAAGATCTTTTAAAGCTCATTAAATACATCGAGTTAAGCCTTGACCCTTCCTTTCAGGAAGAGTTCATAAACGCAACAGAGTTACCGCACAGGGATCTGAACAGATTTCCAGCTGTGAAAAATTTTCTTAAAGAAAGAAATCTGAGAGTATAAGGCCTTACAGCGGGCCATTACGCTATCTTAAAGAGTGGATGGCTTCTGTCCAGCATTTCTCTGTTTTCTACATAGTAATAGCCAAGCGCAGCATCTACCATCGCTACAACTGGAAATACATAGGGTGCAGCCTCTATTGGCCCATAAAGAAGGAAATCCCCTCCAACTGTTGCCGCTATCACGCTTGCTGAAGACAAAGCTGGCCTTACAGCTTGCTTACCCATCTTTCTCCTCAAACCTCTCCATGTGCTTATAGCGTTGTGAGGGCTACAGCCTACAGGGAACCCTGTCTCATCTTTCAGTATATATATGGCTCTGCAAGCCATTCCAAGGGTCGGCACGTCAAGGACGCAGGTATCTATGAGTGGCTTACGAATTCCTATGTTTTTAGCGGTCTCTAAAAGCTTTTTAGCTGCCTTTATCCTGCCAAGCGTTGTGAACTCTCTCATCTCGAACGTCAGCAAGATTGCTGCCTCTATTCCAACTTCTCTTATGGTATTTGCTTCCTCTTGCTTATACTTTGGAACTAGAGAATTGTAGATAGCTCTATCAACTAGCCCAACTTCTTCAGCATACCTCAGCCCTGCCACCCTCACATCTGCAGTGGTTCCATCTATCAGAATTGGAACATCGGTAACTCCAGCCGTGAAGTCAAGGAATTTCTCTATGGACTCTGCGCTTGATCCAATAACATCAAGCATGCATGGATTTCCAGTCCTATCTGAAAATTCTTCTTGGAGCTTTATCAACTTCTCTGCTTCCTCTTTATTGAACTCCCCCTTTCTGTCGTCCGTTAAAAGCTTCTGCTTGTGATAGAATATGGAACCTATTAGCACAGTTGGATTCTTGCCGGGTTCTCCTCCTACTTTTACCCCTCCTATTTCAAACACTCTCTGTTTTGCCTTGAACCTAAACATACCTAAACCCCTCTAAAAAGAGTTGTAAAACGTTTAAATTTAGGTTTGCGAGTACGCATTCCAGCTATTTGAATGTTGCGGCTAGGATTCACCAAGATTTTTCGCAACGATGAACTTCTCAAAGATAAAGCCCTTTGGCTCAGTCAAACTTCTTCGCTCCTGAGCCGGGCAGGCCCTTCAGCTTACTAAACAATCCTTAGCCTCCTTATACAACTCGGAGACAACATCCTATTCTAACTCCTTGAACTTTGTCTTAGAGGTGCTGAACCAAATGCAGATTCTCATTCCATGGTTCATGGCGCACTTCCTGAGGGGACGCTTAGAAAATGCCCTTTCTTAGCTTAAGCGAAAAGGTAGAGGAAATATCGTCGAAAAACCCTGGAATTCTCCTACTAGTTTCCTCCAGGAGGGTTTCCAATTGCCTATCACTTTCATAGGGCAGGTCTACGATTAGCCACTCACATCTCTCATCTCCTGAAGCTTTACAGGCAAGTTCTCTAACTACTCCAACCCTATCTAGACCAAGTATTAGCTGAGCTGTCTGATAGGCTCCTTCATATGCCCCTGCTGGGTAGAAACAGATCTTCTTCCCAGGCGACTCTATTCCTCTGCACCAAGGGGAGTCATCGTCCCAGAACTTAAGGAGATATACATCAGCTTCCAACCACTTTTCCCACCAGCTCTTAACACCAGCAGGATACTTGCCAGAGAAGATGTACCATGCAAGCTTGGCTACAAACGGGAAGTCCTTGAAAGGCGTCACTCTTTCAAGATCCTTTCTTAGGGTAAGCATGTAATCGTGCCCCATATCATATCCCCAAGAGAACACCCTCTCAGAGGCCTTCTTGTAGCCCTCTATCTCAATAAGATTCATGAAAGAAGAGATGTATAAGTTTCTTACCGTGTACACGCTTACCGTTTCCATACTGAAGTGCTTCCTAAACCTTCCAGCCAAAAGACCCAAGGACTCCTTCATCTTACTTCACCACCAACTTAAGATCTTTTATTTTTCTCTTAGCATGGAGCCTCTTAAGGTAAATGTAGACTACTCTAAGATTGACACCAAGCTTATTGGACAGTTCAGAGGCTGTTTTCTTCCCATCTATAAGTTCCAAAAGTTTCAACTCAACCTCATTCAATCCCTCCGTCGGTGGGGAAATCTCCAAAGGAATTGGTAGGTAGTCGCTGCGCGAGGCCAAAGCAGGAGCTGGGACTGGTGGAGCTGGGATCTCTTCTAAGGGAGCTTCACCCATCAATACCTTTCTTAGCCCTTCTACACCATCTCCAGTTAATGCCGAGACTATAAATAGCCTAGTTCCCTCCCTCTCAGCCAAGGATGATGCTTCTTCTAAGCTTACCTCCCTTTCTGGCAGGTCAGCTTTGTTGCCAACTAGGAGGAACTTCCACTTTAGCAGGGGAATCGTCCCAATTACCCAAGATAAGCTCTCCTTCTTTGAGAAATCAAAAACCATAACTGCCCTCTCGACCTTCCACTTTGACATAGCTGGAAGGATTATCCTAATTGTCTCCTCCTTTCCACTCACCTCTCTGATGTAGAACTCCTCCTCAATCATGTAATCTTTGTAGAACTCCGGTTCTTTGTAACTAACCTCCAGACTAGGAAAAAGGGCAGCTATCAAGGAGCTTTTCCCTGAACCCTTGATCCCGAAGAACGGGATAAATTTCCTCCTCTCCATCTCCTACACCTAAATGCTGATCAAATATTCGGCTCTCTTAGGAGCTCTGAGGGATTTTAAGGTTAAGCGAATGAGATTCAAACCGCTAAGTATTTCGTACATCCTCCTGGAAACCTCTCCGTCATAATGAAATATAAGTAAACCGAGCCTTCTAGAAGCCTCCTCATCACACATCGCTAGCTTAACTCCCATTTCCATCATGAAGGAGGAGCCGTAGAGGAGACTAGCTATCCTCCTGCCATAGCCGAAGACATCTTCCCCGAACTCTTTCCACCACCTTTCCTCATACTTGTGCAGGAAGGAGGGATCTTCTCTGTCCAGGGCCACCTTAAGAACCCTTGCTGCTATTAAAGAGCCGTGAATCGCTTGATATATCCCCTCTCCCGTAACCGGGTGGACAAAACCAGCTGCATCCCCTACGAGCAGGGTTCTGCCATTTTGGCTGTAAGTCTTCTGCCTAGGAACCTTTCCGAAGGGTATAGATGCAGCCCGATCGTGCTTTATCTCCATATTCGGTAGAACTCCACTATCTATTGCTGTTCTAAGAAAAGAGGAGAACTTCTCTTCATGATCTTTGAAGTAGGAGAGATTTGTGCCTATCCCTATATTGAGGAATTCCCTCTTTGGAAAGACCCAGCCGTAACCAGATGGAACAGGACCGAAGAAGAGGAATATAGGAAGGATCCCCCACCTCCCTATCCACTCCTTCTTAAGCCTCTGAACGTCAAACTTAACCTCTGTCCCCCAGCAGCCACCCATCCCCTCCTTTCTCTGAGGTGGTATCCCAAGTTGCTCTCCGAGCCTGTCTCCTGACCCTGTGGCAATAACCAAGTACCTTCCCCTGAACTCTTCTCCCTCCCTTGTTACAGCCACAACCCCATCCCCATTTGCCCTAACTCTAACGACATCTTTTTTCTCTCTAAGCTCGGCGCCTTCTGATTCAGCAATTTCCATGAGTTTGGAGTCAAAGATAGACCTCAAGACAAGCCCTCCAAGCTTGCACAACTTCTCAGACAACCTGAGGACAAGCTCCCTTCCTGAAGGGGAAAAAACAACAGCTCCCTCGTACCTCAAGTCTATAGTTTCACTTATCTCCTTCCCTATACTCTCTACCATCAATTTATGTGCTCCATAAGTTATCCCACCCGCACAGAACTTATCTCGCCCCTTTCTCTGTTTTTCGAGGATTAGAACATCCATTCCAAGCCTTGAAGCGAATATGGATGCAGACGAGCCAGCAGGACCTGCGCCAACAATGATCAAATCAGCAATTGACATATCGTCTCAAGCTCAGCGGTTTATTCCAAAAAAGTTTTCTGACTAAAAATTGATCCAATTTATTCTGTTTCGAATTACCCAGTCCTATCATTTTGGAGAGAAACGGATAATTAAGCTTCACTCAGCTCTTGCGTCCCTCTTTGCTTTCCCTAAGTGTTCTGCGGACTTCATTTGTGAGCCTCTTGCTCTTGCTCATCCACTCATATCCAGGCTTTGGGTACACATCTTTCCTCTTGAAGAGCCTTAGTGCCTGTCTTAACCTCTTCTCTATCTCGTTGATGAGATCTCCGAAGGATTTCATGTATCTGTTTAACTCATCCCTTAGTTTTGCTATTTCGCTGAGTATCTCCTCAGGTATGTCGCAATCCACACACCTAAAGCCAGCGACGGCGTTTTTGAACTCCTCTATCAGCTTGTCTATGGCGTCAAGAAGTTCCTGCATCTCTTCAATACAGCTCTGTAATGTATCTGGCGGTCTCCTACCCGAGTTCCAAGCAACTCTGTGGCTCACCCAGGACTCGAGTTCTGTGCAAAGGATTTCAGCACGTTTCCTAAGCTTTATAACGTTCTTTCTAGGATCAATACCAATCAGTCCCTTTGCAATACCTACCCCTATTTCCCTTATCGCCCAATCCTCAAGGTCTAGAAGAGTTGATATTGTGTCTGAAACCTCCCTTAAAAAGCTTTTTGCCACTTCCTTAGCTAAATCTTTTCCCATTTCCTTCATTACAGCCTCTCCTCCTTCTTTGAAAAGCCTTTACAGCATTTTTTCTAGCGGAATTAACTAAATTGGCTATCTGCTGAACCTTTTCTGCTTCTTCATATATTTCCTTCTCAGCTCCAATCCAGTTGGAGATCAAGGCGACAGTTGTATCCCATTCAATTAGAAGACGCCCGATTTTTCTTGTGTATTCATCCCATTTCTTCCTTTTCTCTTCAAATTTATCTCTAATATCACCAATTCTTGATTCCAATTCCAATCTGGAGTCCCAACACTTATCTTCCTCTTCCTTAACGACTTCAGGATGTTCCTTGCAATAATCGCCTTTCTTGGGTCTCTTCAATAAAAAATTATGAAAATCAGAAATATCATCCCAGATAGCCCTAAAAGCGGAAGGATAGCTGTTGTAGCTGCAACTAGAATCTTAATCGTCTCGTTGACAGGCTCAACTCCTTCGCCTGCTTCAACTTCAACCAAGACATCATGCTCTCCCGGCTCAGAGATCCATTCAGGGCTTGTGAAATCATTGCCTCCCGGCTTCAGCTCTACAGGAACCTGCCAAAATGGCGTTCCTCTTCCCTCTGGATCATCAATGAAAACCTTAAGTACTCCAGCTAGAGTACCTCTGCCCTCGTAGAACACAGTTATGACAAATGAAACCCCTTCTCCTTCCTTCGGATTTTCCTTTGATGGGGAAATCTTACTAATTGAGATACTTGGAGTATATGGGGTTAGAGTTGGCTGAGCCGTGGTGCTTATCTCAACTCTAATTTTCGTAATGCTAGTTCCACCGTCGTCATCCGTTACGTTAAGGGTTACCTCATAGCTCCCCTCGCTTTGGTAGATGTGGGTCACGACCCGCCCTTCAGCAAAATTCCCATCTCCGAAGTCCCACGTATAAGTAAGAATATCCGTTCCTAGATCGAAAGCTTGGCCGCTGAACGTGATTTCCTCTCCTTTAATGAAAGATCCATTCGTAAAGATACTTAGATTAGAAGGTGGAACGTTGAAAACGGTAATTAGATGGGTAACGTTGTCAGTAAGGCCGAGCACATCTCTCACCCACAAGGTAATTTGCACGACAGCATCGTCAGAGTATACCGCTACAATCCAAGGGAGTTCTGAGGAGTAGTCCGGCACCCCATCTCCGTTCAAGTCCCATTCATACTGCACTATAGTAGCATCAAAGGGCACCGAGGCGGAGCCATTTAAAAGAATCTCAGTTCCCTCAGCAACCTCTGGGACTGCTTCTATTTGGGCCTTAGGAGGAAAGCTTAGCCAGAGTTCCGGAGGTTCTTCGCCAAAATTCGGCACAGCATCCGTAGCTAGACCAGCTAGGACAAAGGTCATAAAGCGAGCTGACTTTTGAACGTTACTTCCTGACGCTAGGATATCTGAGCGAAGAAAAGTTATCTTGACGTAATTAGTGCCTAAGTCAACGAATGGCTCGCCTATTTTTGACCATCCGCCGTTTGTGAAGTTCTCCATCCATTTAGAAAGGATAACACCGTTCTTCACTTCAACTCCTACGTCAAAATCAGCTCCAATACCGTTGAACGCATAAGTTGGTGTAGATTGCCCGGTTCTCTCATCTAAATCCGTGTCTAAGGCAAGTTCAACGCTAAACCAAGCGTTCTGTGGGAAGTTAGATGCCATTGTTACTGTAACGGAGACTTCCAAGGGCGAAATCTCAGCATAAAGACTTATAACATTGTGCCAAGCCTCCCCAGGAACAGGAAGTCCTGAGTTCCAGTCAAAAAAACGTCTACATTTGTTTCGTTTAACGTTATGGTATGTGAAGGCTGGCAGATTACTTCAACGAACCTAGCTAAAAGACAGCTAATGAATATGATGCAAAGAAGCAAAGGAGTTCCAAGGGAAGCTCTTACGTTGGATTTGGTTACAAGAGACAGCTAAATCAACTCGATCAATTGAACAACATGGAAATATAAAATTCCCCTTCTAAATACCCAAAAACTGACCAAAAAGTCCAAAAAGACCACTTTTGCTTGAATAAAAGAGAAACCCCAGTTATCTTACTCTATGGCTTCTTAAAACTCATTATGTAAAAATGTCCGTTGAATATGTATTCTGCCTCTACATTAACTGCTTGGAATTCCAAAAGAATTTTTCTAACTGGATATACACGATCTAACTAGTATTGTCGGCTTCTCTATAGCACAAACACTCAAGACTGCTTTACACAGGAATAGGAAATATTCTAAAAATTAGTTCCGTTATTTCCCTTTACAACAATTTTTACAACAACAAGTTACTTATGGAATTATTTTCTTTTTCTTTGCAATTTTTGGGAATTTTCTCAAAATCTCTTTATAATAAAACATTTTGCGCACTATCCTATCTCTCTCTGTTCTACGATAATGTTCCCTCCACAATCGAGGAATTCTCCTTTTAACCCTTCTTCTAGGTTTTTCCAACGAAACATACCTCGTAGTAAGAGTGTTTTTCTATGTTTTTAAAGTCTTGAACCTTTCCTAAGGAATTCAAAGTTTTCATGAATGGAGGTTGGAGAACTAAGATCCATAAGACACTAAACATCTAGAGCTAATCTCCTCGAAATTCAGGTTTTAGTAGTAGTAAACTCGTCTCTGCCCAAGTGAAGCAAGGGATTAACGACTTTTAAGTCGTATACACTGCGCTCCGTCAAAACTCCCTCCTTAACATACGCGCTAACAACCCTTCCAACGAAGATGTCGTGGTCTCCAGCTGGAATTGCCATTTCAAGCTTGCACTCAAGAAATGCAACACATTCCCCTATCCTTGGTACTTTAACCTTCTTTGATGGTTCTTTCGTCAAGCCCGTTGCCTCAAACTTGTCTAAATCCTTACCTGACTTCCTTCCACAAAATAGTACTTTCTTCCTGAGTTCATATGGAGGAATATTCACCACAAATTCTCCGTCCTCAACTATGAGCTTGTGAGAATAGCGTTTTGGACTCACTGACAAGGCTAGGAGGGGAGGATTCCTGCTAACAGGCATGATCCATGCTATTGCTATTATGTTAGGCTTTTTCATCCCACAAGTAACAAGTACTGCCCTGTAGGGATGAAGCAAGTAGGGAAACCTTTCAAATGGAACTTCTTCTAACGGCATGCTCTTTACTTGCACGTAATTACTTAAAAATTGCAAAAGACATTCCTTACGAAGCCCTTTACTTTTGTTCCATCTGTTGATGAAATGCATTCCCTTGACATTCGCATATTTGAAATATTACAAGTGAGATTGTCTACTTGTTTTTGAAATTTCATAGTCTACGGTTAAGACTGCTTTCTAAGCTTAAAGAAACTAAAACTATCAAGTTTGAAGCTTCTACCCTCCCTCCTTGTTTAACTTAATTACCTTTACCGTGGTTTCGCCTTCACTTACAGCAACGCTCATCCAAGATGGACATATAAACTGCTCTGGGAAGTTCATAAGGTTAAAGCCTACTTTATACCTTCCTGAAGGGACTCTGAAAGTTGCTACCCCGCTTTCGTTCGTTCTAGCTATCCCAGCGTCTGGAGGCCCAGGAGGAGCATCTATTGTCCAAAGGTCAACTTCAAGCCCTGTAATAGGTTGTTCCTCGGGATCCAGCATCACTATTTCCAGGGTACCGTTCTCTTCTATGTGAGAGGGTCGACGGGATAGTTACCTTGAGAAAGTTGGAAGTTGAAGGAAGGCTTGTAAGGGAGTTGATTCTGGAAAACTGAGAGGAATAGAGATAGGAAGAAGCAAATACGTCTTTACGCTCCGTAACGGCATGTTTAGGTATTCTGAACCCTAGAGATGGGAGCTAATACCAGAGAAACAGAGAAAACAAGTTGAACCAGCTCCTCTTACGGAAAAAGGGCCTTTCCATCGAAAATACAGGGGTTCGATGAGATCCTTGGAGGAGGATGGACAAAGGGCTCTATTAACCTATTAGAGGTGTATGAAGGCGTAGGAAGCAGGTATATAGCTTTTCTTGTGCCCGCAGGCCAAGTACATTTACAGAGAGGAGGTTCTTTAATCAATTTTCCCAGCACTGCCTTCAGAGGGAAGGACATAGTTGAGAACTTTGTGAAAAAGGTCACATCTCGCCAGGACCTAGTCAAAGGCTTAGGTTCGTCCTTCCTCCTCCTAGCGCAGAGAGGATCGGAGGGGGAATACGTCCTGCCACTACACTTAAGGGACCCTGAAGAAGCAGCAAATAAGTTCATCAATTATTCTGCAGATCTTATTGAGAAATCTAAGGACGGATCTCTCTACATGATGATAGGTCTAGACACATTGGAAAATGAGTTAGGTCATGATGGCGCACTGGAATTCTTATATCACGTCGGATCGTGGGTCAAGACGAACAACGTCTTCTGTTTTGTAGTCCTGAAAGAGTGTCAGAAGATTCCAAGGAGGGTAGTTCATCTAGCAAGTACTCACTCTAAGATAAGGCCAGAGGGAGGCAGCATTATCTTTTATGGTATAGTTCCAGAAACGGGGCTATGATCCTAGAAACTACCTTCGATGAAGGATATCCAAAAGCATATCTTATTCCAGTCGAATAGTTAAAGCACAATCTCATATTAGAGGAATTTAGTCAACCTTCTTGGCAAAAGCAGTCTTGTTCAAAGGGTCATTAGGATTGTCATGATGACTTGAGTTATTATCGAGCTAGCTAACAGCCCAGTTGCTATGAGCATTCCTCTTTCCTTATACCATTTCTTCCCTAACTTTTTATCCGTTATTAACCTTGAAAAACCACCCAAAGCTATAGGGATGATGTAGTTGGGCGGAAGTATCATTCCCATTGCCAAGCCAGTCATGGAGAGAGGGGTAGCTACCTCCAAAAGGGCCCCAATTACTCCACCTGCAACAAACATGGTTGGATCTACCGTTCCTCTTACGTTTCCTGTAGCAAGCATCCTTACATAGATACTGCTTTGAAGCAGCCCTGCTGCTGGCATTTGTTCATTTCCAAAACCAAGATATCTCCATAATGCTATTGTAACTAAAGCGCTTATCGCAAAAGTTGGGAGCCAACCTATCAGCTTAGCCTTAACGATATCTTTTATGCTGACATCTAAGGACTCTCTGTACTTCACCAAGCCTGTTATGCTAGGAGCCGTCCATGGATTTGGCCTAAAGTAGGAGGCAACCATGTAGCCCGTGTAACCCCTGTAACCCGTTGTGAAAACAGGAATGTCGTAAAGAATTATCCCAGTTGTCCCCATCGACATGCCGGTCTCCCCTGCCATCTTGGTAAGTATTACGATCTCGACGAAGCTTGCAAAGAAGGAAGAGTATGCTACGAAGGCGACGGGAAACCACCTTGGGAGAGGATAAAAGGGATTTAAGGCATAAGCTGCAACCAAGAGAGATATTAATAAAGAAAAGGAGGTTATAGCCAGCTTTTTTCTTCTAAGAAGCTTTCTCCATAGAGTTTTGTACAAATGGACGTATCCTAGCGACTCATTACCTTTTCTCTCTTCTCCCTCCTTTCCTATTTTTCCCTTAAGGAATAACAAAAGTGATAGCCCAAAACCTCCCAAAATCAACATACCTATCGCTGGAGAGATCGAAAAGCCGAAAATCATGTTGTTGTAAAATTCCTGAATGCTTTCCGAGTATTCCACAATGTTATGGGAAACTAGGTAAGGGGCTAAAACTAGGTAAGTAAGAAGGCCAGAGAGCATTAGGCTCAAAGAGACTTGAGCGCTTATTATATAGCCAACAGCAGCAAATCCTAGGCTTAAAGTAATGGCGAAGACGGCTCCTTTTGGCAGATATGGAGTAAGGTTTATGTTCACTAAGTTTATCCCTAAAGCACTCAAAGCGTACTGAGAGATCGTAATTATAAGGCCTATCAGAGCAGATATCCCAACTAACCTTGCTTCTCCACCTCCTCTTATGCAAGCATCTATGAGAGACGCAGAAGCCGCATAATTAGGAAATACCATCTTTTCGCTCTTTACGAATTCTTCGCTCAAAAGAACACTAAATATGAGACCTAAGGCTGTTGCAACTAGCTCAAGGGAGAACAGGATTAATATAGGCTTTAGCCAAATCCTAAAGCCTAAGGAAGGGTCTGTGTTTGGGGGATATAGCCAGGATGGAAAAGAGACATCAGAAAATCGCTCTGAAAGGAATATAGCCAAGCCCAATATCCAGTGAGCTACGAGGGTAGAGGTGCTGATGATGTAAGCAACACCTAGCTCTCCCCTAGAACTACCACCAAGAATTTTATGGAGGATTGCATATGATACGATAATCGTCACAACACCAAATCCAAAACCCATTCCAAAGTTTATACCAACATATGCGTTTAGAACGGTGGTAAGGGCTGCGAAGAACAAACCTATAGCTACAGCTCTAAAGGTGAACTTCCTTTTTTCTTTCAAAACATTCACCCGTTTTCAGATCCTTCCGAGTAGCGTTACGTTTATTTAATCCCTACACACATCGCTTGATCACAGATTGTTAGTTTATCTTAAACAATGCTTCTATACCGATTGGAGTTTGAGGCTAAACCTTTAATGGATTCTTGATTCAAATCTATCGTTTTAAGAATCTTATATGAGAGGATCAATGGTCACATAAGGTCTATCCCTCTAAACCAATGTTTTCCACTTCATCTTTCCTCATTAAACGAACATTAATTTTATATAGACCGACTAGTCAGTCTAAACTGAAAGTCGATGGTTGAGGATACTAAAAAGAAAATTTTGGATGCGGCTGCAAGGTGCTTTTCGGAAGGAGGATACGCCAAAACAACCATGGATAAGATAGCTGAAGAAGCGGGTGTTAGTAAAGGAGCTCTATATTGGCATTTTAGGAGCAAAGAAGAACTCTTCATCGAGTTAAAAGAAAGGTCCATCGCGGAGGTTAGAGAGCAATTTGAGAAACTATTCTCCCAAAAGAAATCGTTTGAACTAAAGCTAAATGAAGCTATGGCATTATATCTCTCTTCTTTGGTTCCTGAGAAGAGAGAAGTGGCAAGATTGAATGCTGAATTCCTAGCTGAGGCTCCAAAAATCCCCAAGCTGAACAATATGTTGAAAGACCAGTACAAGTTGATTCAAAGTCTTCTTGCTTCTACTATTCAAGAAGCCATCAAAAGAGGCGAACTAAGGAAAGACATTGACCAAAATATGCTTTCAACGATCCTGTTAGCGATGCTTGATGGCTTAGAGCTACATTGGGCCATTCTCGAGCTCGATTTTGACTGGGAGAAGGTTAAGGCTTCCCTGCTTGATGTCGTGATGAATGGATTGAGACCTAGGGAGTGAGCCAATATTGTCAGCACGTTCAAAGAGGACAAGATACGAGGTTTACGCAGACTTACTTAACACAATAAGGATGGAAGAGAGATGCACGATAACAAGGGCTTCATACGGTGCTAGAATTCCTGTTGACAGGGCAAACAGGTTCCTGCACGAGCTAATGGAGAAAGGATTAGTAAAGATGGAGAAAGAAAATGGATCAAGGGTTTATAGAGTAACGATAAGAGGGATCGAATTTCTTGAACTTTTTGAGAGATTGAAAAAGTTATTGGGAGAGCCCCTAAGCTCCAGAGGATATTAAGACCACGTCTCTTGTTGTGATCACTAAGCGTTACCACAAGAAAGGATCATCTATTGTGCGCTTCTTCTATAAATCAGAGGCGGAAAAAGCTTAATGATAAAAATGAGGTTCAGAAATGGTTTTTCCAAATTACCTGCTGATGTTGGAGTAATAGGGTTCATGATGACCCAATCATTGGACACAAAATCCTCCTTGCAAGGAATCATTGCCCTGAATGTGATGCTTAATTCAAAAGTAGTTTTACACACAAGCCCGTGAAAAATGTAAATAGTCTAACTAGATGATGGTCTCAAATTGTGAGTTGAGATAAAAAGGAGGATCGATGAGTTGAGTTGGTAAGTATGCCAGAGATCATAAAGGTAGAACCATGGAGTAAAACTAAACTAGGGAAAGTAAGCGGAAACCTACTTGTAGGGGAAGGAGCGACGATTCTAGGGGAAGGAGAACCCCCAAAAGTCAGAGTAGAGGGATCAGTGGTATGTAGGGGAGATTGCACATTTCTGTGCTCTCTTGAGGCCTCAAAGCTGGATGTAAAGAGAGGGGACATCAAGGTAAACGGAGACCTCAACGTTGAAACAAGCGTAACTGTAAAGAGGGGAAGCTTGATCGCTAAAGGTAGCACGAAAGCAGATTCCTTCGAGGTAGATAAGAAGTTCATCGTCGAGAAGAACCTCCAAGCAGAGGAGGTTAGGGTTGGAGGATCCCTAAAAGTTGGAGGAGTGACTGAAGCTGATTTTATTGATGTTGGAGGTTTCTTCTCTGCCGAAGATAGGGTTAAAGCTAGTAGAGTAGAGGTTGGTGGAAGTTTTAGCGCAGAAAAAGAGGTAGAAATAAAGGAACTTAAGGTTGGAGGGAAGGCAGTCGTGGCTGGTGGAAAGATCACCGATATAGACGTAGGAGGAGGATTTGAGGCAAGAGGTTCATTGATGTTTGAGAGCTTGGATGTTGGAGGTGCCGCAAAACTTGGGAAAGGAAGTAGAGGCGGAGAGATAGACGTAGGAGGAGCCTTGAAGGCAGAAAGCGGTTTAAAGTTCGATAAAATAGACGTTGGAGGCTTAGTTTCGATTAAAGGTAATGCGGAAGGGGGAGATATAGACGTTGGAGGAGTTCTCAAGGTTTTAGGCTCCCTTAATTTCGATAAACTCAACGTAGGTGGCAAGGTCAGTATATCCGATAGAGCTGAAGGCGGAGAGATAGACGTAGGAGGAGCTATTGGAGTAGGCAAAGAATTACTGCTCAGCGGAGAACTTAGAGTTGGAGGTACTTGCAAGGTTGGAGGAGTTCTCAAGGCGGAATCGATAGATATTGGTGGTGGAGTTGAGGCAGAGCTAATAGAAGCGGAGGAATCGGTTAAGGTAGGGGGATACATCAGAACCTCGAAGGGTACGAAGGCTAGGGAAGTCAAAATAGGCAGAAGGGGAGAGATAAGGGGGCCTGTTATCGCGGAAGAGGTCTTAGTTGAGGAGAGAGCAAGGGTAGAAGATATCTATGCTGACGAGATAGTCATGGAGGAGAGATCAAGGGCAAGAAGTCTCCATGGAAGGAGGATTTACCTAGAAAGGAGGTGCAGGGTATTAGGTGAAGTAGAATACGTTGAGACCTTAGAAAAGGAGGCTGATGTTGAGATAGGTTCAGAGAGAAAGGTAGAGGAAATAAAGAAGCCTGAAATTTGAATGTGCACGCTCTTGATTTATTTTCAATTCCTTTACCTCAGATATCTGAGGTGAAGGGGCAAAAGAGAATTACTTGAATATCAAAGAGTTCAGGGATAGATTTGATACATTAAACGAGCTTCTTAGAAAGCTATTTGCTGGGAATTACAGTAAAGAATTTGAATTAAAGCTTAAGACTGAAAATGAAGTGAGTTCGCCATATTTAGAGTTGTTGTGCTAGGAAGAAGAGGGTTACACGATTCATGATATGATTAATAACACAGTAAAGGCATTAGAAAAGCTCTGGGTAAACATTACAGAAAATTATTGTAGGATGGGGCCCTAGAACTACTTATAGAGCATCGTTCAATCAAACCTACGTTATGATTGCCTGCACAGATTTTGGTTCTGAACTGACTAGTTCTTTCTTCGACCATATAAGCTTTCGTTTTCCAAAATGATAACTAGTCGGCTTCTGGGCTGTTATTCTTAAGGAGTCATTAGATCCTTATGTTCAAACTATGGACAGTAGAACGTAGCTAGTCTCTTCTTTGCTAGACTCCTCAGCGCGCGCTAGTTTGAAAACAGCCTTTCCTTTTTCCAAGTTTTTGAATCTATTTTATATCCTTAGTGGAACTCCTTTAAGCTCCCAGTGATTGAACTTCCACCCAGGAGTGTACTCCGTTCTGTCGTCAAGCAGAGCACTTATCCCGTTCTTCTGCAAGTTTTCAAGAACTACTTGGATTGGAATAGTTAAACCTCATGTAGGGAGAGTAGCTTCCTTCAAGCGAGTAGACCTCCGAGCGATGAGCAAGAGTTAAAAATTTAAATTAAAATATAGATCCTTCTTATAGGAGAACCGTACTACAAAAATAAAACTCCATAAGGTGTTGTAAATGCCTCTGATAAGATTTCCTCCCGAGTGGGGTGTGGATCCTGTCCCTATTGATAAAAGGGAGCTGAGAGGGATCGATTTCTTTGTCCTATGGTCGAGCTTGGGGGTAGGCCTTCTGGTCCTTCAGGCTGGAATGCTCTTGGTTCCATCTCTGAGCTTACTTCAAGCAATTCTGACATCTATTTTTGGTTCTTTAATAGGATCGGCTCTTCTTGCGGCAGTTGGTATTATTGGAAGCAAGTACGGAGTTCCAACCATGGTATCCCTGAGACCTGTACTTGGGAGAGCTGGTTCCTTCATCCCCACAGCTTTAAATGTGATACAGCTAGTAGGATGGACAGCTTTCGAACTTATGGTGATGATGGACTCGGCTACCTTACTCTCCGGACCCTTCCTCGGAGCTTTCACAAGACCCTTTTGGCTCTTAGTATTTGCATTGGTGGTCACTCTCTTTGCATTAGGGGGACCTCTTGCCGTCGTAAGGGAGTGGCTTGAGAAGTTTGCAATATGGCTTGTTTACGTCTCAACAGCTTGGATAACCTACCAAGTAATAAAACATCCGGGCTTACTTTCAAATCAAGGAAATGGAGGTCTTTCAATACCCCTAGCCTTCGATCTGGTCATTGCGATGCCTATCTCATGGCTTCCTCTCATCTCAGATTACAACAGGTTCGCCAGATCCCCAAGGAGTGGCTTTCTTGGAACTTTGCTTGGATACACTCTCGCTAATTCCTGGTTTTATAGTCTTGGAGCAGCCCTTGCAATTGCAACTGGCCAGTTCCTTGCTCCTGCTTCGATACTAAGCATGTACTTCGGAACTCTAGCTCTAATAGCCATATTAGTTGATGAGACCGACAATGCCTTTGCGGACGTTTACTCAACTGCTGTATCCATTCAAAACCCTTTTCCAAGCGTTAGGCAATGGAAGCTTGTCCTGCTTGCATCAGGAATTGGGGCTATTCTAGCCTACGCAGTTCCTCTTGCCGAGTACGAGCACTTCCTCCTGCTAATAGGGGCTTCATTCGTCCCACTCTTTGGCGTCTTCCTCTCTGAGTTCTTTCTAATCAGGAGAGAGGTCAAATTGAATGAATTTTATGAGAAGGCTCCGAGGATAAGACCGGGGTCTGTCTTCTCTTGGGCACTTGGTTTCGTGGTTTACATGATCTTCGCATACAAACTCCCTAACATCGGTGCAACTCTTCCAGCCCTCGGAGCCTCTGCAGCCTCCCAGCTAATCCTTTCGAGGGTTAGGAGGTGATCAAATGGTCTGGATTCCTACGAGAGGGAAGGTTCCTGTTGCAATGACAATAGCTGGATCCGATTCAGGGGGAGGGGCTGGAATACAGGCCGATCTTAAGACCTTTGCAGCTCTTGGAGTCCATGGGACTGCTGCAATAACAGCAATTACGGCCCAGAATACTGTTGCAGTAACGGGGGTACAGGATATTGAGGTTGAGATTATCAAGAAGCAGATAGAGGCTGTTGCAGAAGATATAGGGATAGATGCCGCAAAGACTGGCATGCTACACACCTCAGAGATAATAGAGGCCGTTGCAGAGGAGGTGAAGAAGTACGGCTTCCCTCTGGTCGTTGATCCAGTCATGATAGCGAAGAGCGGAGCCCCTCTTCTCAAACCAGAGGCGATGAAGACGCTAATTGATGTGCTTCTGCCTATAGCAACTGTTCTGACTCCAAACGCCTTTGAGGCTGAGGAGATACTTCGAAGAAAGATGGTTAACTTGGAAGATGCAAAAGAGGCTGCAAGGCAGATAGCTGAACTGGGTCCAAAGGCTGTAGTAGTTAAGGGAGGGCACCTTAGCGGGGAGTACTCAATCGATGTCGTTTACTACGATGGGAAGTTTGAGCTGCTTAAGTCTCCAAGAATTCAAACGAGAACAACTCACGGAACCGGTTGCACATTCTCAGCGGCAATAGCTGCAGAACTTGCAAAGGGAAAGGGTGTATTAGAGGCAATAAGGGTTGCAAAAGAGCTTGTAACAGCGAGCATAATGTTTGGGATTAACGTTGGCTCCGGGCATGGTCCAGTCAATCCCACAGCCCTAATTTACAAGGAATCTGAGAGATGGAACGTTTTAAGAAGGGTTAAGGAGGCTTCTGAGCTTTTACAGAGCCAAGAAGTAGGTGATTTATCTCCTGAGGTTGGAATAAATGTTGCGATGGCCCTTCCATACGCTGAAAGCATTGAAGACGTGGCTGCAATACCCGGAAGGCTCAGAAGGGCTGGAAAGAGACTTATTGCAGCCGCTTATCCTGAGTTTAGCTCAAGCTCTCACCTCTCAAATTACATATTAGAGGCAATGAAGCATGATCCGAACATAAGAGCGGCAATAAACCTTGTCTACAGGAAGGAGCTAATCGAAAGACTTAGGAAGATGGGGCTAGTGGTTTCAAGCTATGACAGAAAGGAGGAGCCTCCAGGGGTTAAGGAGAAGGAAGGAGCTACGGTTCCTTGGGGCATGAAGGTAGCGATAAATAAGGTTGGAAGAATTCCAGATGTGGTCTATCACCTTGGAGATTGGGGAAAGGAGCCAATGATAGTTCTCCTTGGTCAGGATCCAGTGAAATTGGCTGAAATCTTGATCTCTTTGGCGAGATGAGGAGCATGGTTAGAAGCGGGAAAGAGAGAGGTCTGGCCCAAGAGACTGAGGGCAAATTTGAGGAGGAGTGGATGAGAAGATCGCTTAGGAAGGTAGCCATCGCCTCTTTACTTGCAGCCGTAGGGGTTGTAATAGCTCCCTTCGTATGGTTCCCTTTCTTAGCAACTAAGGCTTATCCTGGACAACATATGATCAATGCAATTACGGGAGTCCTCTTGGGGCCTCTATGGGCTGCTCTAGTTGCAGTAATAGTAGGGGTCATCAGGATGTCCCTTGGAATAGGGACGATATACTCCATCCCTGGAGGCGTTCCAGGAGCCCTAATAGTTGGAATCTTCGCCTACCTTCTTGAGAAAGTACAACTTAAGCGGGAACTGGCTGCATTTACAGAGCCCATAGGAACTATATTCGTAGGGGCAACCATCGCAGTCTACATCTTTGCCCCATGGCTTGGGCACGAGAGGATGATAGGAGCCTTGCTCCCAATTTACGGAGCATGGGCTCTTAGCTGCGTTCCAGGAGCCATTCTAGGCTTCCTGGTTCTAGAGGGTCTAAGGCATGCCGGAATCACGAGGGAAAGTCTGCGTATCTGAGCTTCTAGGCAAGAAGACGCTGATAGTTGGAGACGTAGGCAGCGGAAAAACTCTTCTAACAGCCAGAATATTGGATGAGCTAGTTGATCTAGGGCATGGAAAAGAGATAACGGTGATTGATTTAGGACCAGAGAGGCTAGGCGTTGGAAAAAGGCTCTCCAACTATTCCAAGAGGATTGGCGAGGTAAGGCTTCTGGAGCCTAAACAGCTCAGAGCACCTAGGCTTGAAGGAAAGACCGCAAAAGAGGTGATAATGCTTGCAGAGCATAACAGGAAGGCAATAGAACCTCTATTTAATCTGTTTTTGAAGGATCCGACACCAATCCTTCTGATAAACGATCTTTCAATTTACTTTCAGGCCGGGAAGCTCGAGAGGGTTCTTTTATTGATGAATAAGACTAAGACCTTCATAGCCAACTCATATCATGGGAAAAAGCTCTACAACGATAAGGGAAGTGGCATAACTAGGAGGGAAACAGAGGCTATAGAAACAATGATGAATAGGGTCGACAAGGTTGTTCGCTTAATCCGAAGGCAGGATGAGAGACTAACTGGTCAGTAAGCCGATCGACGATCATCTTAGCTCTCTTCCTGCTGGAATCATCATTCCAGAACTTCCTTAAGTAAGGGACTTATATATGTTCCTCTATCTTGCTCTAAGGTCTATTAGCCTGCTTTAAGTTATCCCTATCGCCTTTTCGGCAGAACTTATTGGAGATAGGATCTTGAGCAAGTACAACATAGTTGCTAATGGGGTTAAGAACGGCCCAAGGTAAAAGCCTTAGGGATGGATCGAAGGAGATCTAGAGTTCTTGAAGGGCTTCTTAATTAGACTTAACCTTAAGCTAAAACTCTGATTACGACTTTATGATCAGAAGTCTAGGATCTTTTATGTTTAAGGATGGCTGCTTCCTCGAAAATCAGACCTTTTAAGGAAGCAAAAGTGAGATTAAGAGAGATGAATACGCCCTCTAAGACTTTCGAGAAATGGAAAATGTTTTGTTCTAAGTGTAGCCGCATCCAAAAAGTAAGAAAGACATGGAGGTGTGAGTGCGGAAATCCCTTAACTCTCATCATAGATACCAAGGGCATTCATTTGGATCCTCCAGAGCTTAAACAGAGACCTTTCTCACTCTGGAGATACTATGAACTTCTTCCAATAACATTGGACAGAGGGGTATCCTTAGGAGAATCCATTACGCCAATAATTCAGCTCAAGTTAGCTGGCATGTCATGTTTCGTAAAGCTGGAATTCTTGTTTCCCACAGGTTCCTTTAAAGACAGGGGATCTTCGATCATGATATCAGCTGCCAAGCTTATGGGAGTTAAAAGTGCTGTAGAGGACTCATCAGGCAATGCTGGAGCTTCCGTTGCTGCTTATTGTGCAAAGGCAGGAATTTCCTGCAAAGTCATTGTACCTTCCTATGCTTCGGGTTCTAAATTGCTTCAAATAAGGGCATATGGAGCAGAAGTTATTGTGAAAGAATCAAGGAGAGATGCAGCGCTCTTTGCAATGCAGGAAGCTGAAAAAGGGGCTTTCTACGCAAGCCATGTGTGGAACCCTTTCTTCCTCGAGGGCACCAAGACATTTGCTTTCGAAATCTGGGAGCAAATAGGCTTTAAGGAGCCTGATGCCATAGTACTGCCAGTTGGTCATGGAACCTTGCTGTTGGGGACTTACAAAGGATTTTCAGAGCTAAAAGAGCTTGATTTGATTGATAATTTGCCCAGACTATATGGAATTCAGGCAAAGGGCTGTTCTCCTCTTGTTGATCGATTACATGGAGTAGAAGAAAGCGAAGGCTGCTCCAAACTAGCTGAAGGCATAATGATAAGCGATCCTCCAAGGCTAAACGAAATGATTGGGTCGATTCAAGAGACAGGAGGAGAAGCCTTGGCCGTCGGAGATTCTGAAATAAGAGAAAATTGGAAAAAGCTTGCAGAAAAAGGTCTCTTTGTAGAACCCACTTCTGCAACATCCCTTGCTGGGTTAGAGAAGCTTATAGGAGAAGGATTAATCGATAAAGACGAGCTTGTCATAGTACCTTTGACGGGAAGCGGCCTTAAAACTCCTCAAAAAATATCTGGGCTGGTTAGCTAATGAATAGTTAAAAATAGAGGGTAGATGCAAGAATCTGGCTAAGACCCTGCTTTCAAAAATTTAGTCAAGAATGGCCAATTTTTGTCATCAAAAATTAAAGTTCATGAGATGAGTTTGTTAGAGCTATTTTCTTCTATTAAGACTGGCTTAGCGCTTCTGGATAGCAAGTGTTGTCCTTTTTTATGTTGATGAGCAAAGAACTTGATTTAAGACAAATGAGGATATATTGTAGAGAATATGTTAGAAACCTTGACAAGGACAAAAACAAGAAGATCTCTGATTACGTCTAAACTCTCAATGATTAAAGTGCCCTACTCAGGTAATAAAGCCAAAAACGGCTAATATGACCATTTTATTGCCAAAAATAGCGTGGTAATGAACTGAGTCCTTGTTTTACCCACGTTACCCTGCACCCTTCATTCAATAAGCATGAGAAACCGCTACATTATGTATGCTATATGTATCTGATGAAAAATGCTAAGCGACCCAAATTTTTCTAGCAAACAAAACCTTTAGCTCAACTCGGATAAACCTTAGAATATAGCAACCCCTACACATCCTATGCCAGCAACATTTGAGGACGTACATCCAATCCCCCTCACCCGCGTGAAAGCATTTTTCTTACTTGCAGCGAAGCTCTCGCCCTAGTAGATACTGGAGGATCCGAAGAAGATGCTGAAACCATACTTAACCACATAAAGAACCTCAACAAAAACCCAAAGGATGTTGAAATTTACTTGATAACTCATCGCCACAGAGACCACATAGGAGGGCTTTCTAGACTAGGGAAAGAGTGTGGCTTCCGAGTTGCATCCCCTTAGGGGATGCAACTGCCATTGAAGAAATTACGGGAGCGTCATTTGAAGTAGTGCTTAAAGATGGGCAGACCCTACCATATTGTGAAGGAACAAGTGTGATCCATGTTCCAGGTCATACATCTGGAAACATCTGCCTATTTCTCAAGGAAAAGAGGTTGTTGATAGCTGGGGACACCCTCTTTGCCCTTGAAATTAAACTCTTTCTCCGCTTTTCCACATTTCTCCCTTATCCTCTTATTGCTTTTAGGATCCTTAACTATTACAAACCTCCACGGCTGAGAATTTCCACCTGAAGGGGCTTGACAGGCAGCTTCTAACGCTAAAAGAACTTCTTTTAAGTCCACTGAACTTTTTGAGAATGTTCTAACGGTTTTTCTGTGCTTCGCAAGTTCAAGGACCAAGCTATTTTTCATCACACCCCCTTAATTCGCAACAACAGAACCTTAGAACGTTTTGGATTCATTTTAGTCTAAAATAGGCAAGTAATTCCGTAACTCATTTATTCTAGGAACATCCTAATGAGATGTACCTTGATAAGAGGAAAGTCCCTAACAACCTTGCTCTTTCTGATCCTGCTACTCGGACTTATAGCTTATTCCATTTTATCCTTAGGACATAATGATTTCCCTCATTCTCCTGAGAAAGGCCGAACCAAAACTTATCCCGAGGAAAATTACTCCATTCAAACCCCACCCTTTCCATCAGAGCTTAAGGAAGTATTCCTCGCGCTTCTTCCAAAAGAGGAGGAAATAAAGACTGAGATAAGGAGGTTCAAGGAGACAAGGGGATATGAACCTGAGGCCATAGTCATCGGAATACCTCCTGCAATTTACACCAAGGATGAGATAAAGGAACTCATGACAAACGTTGAGAGGTTGTGGGAAAAGGGCTATCAAATGGAGGTAGTTTGGAACATCTTGAGCGATGTCTGCCCATGTTATGTCACGATGCTGGCGGAAGAAATTGAAAGATATTCGGTTCCTTCCAAGATATTTTGCATCGTTGATAAAGGAGATGAAGCAAAAGCATTGGAGCTCATAGGCGTTTTTGAAAGCAGAAACATCTCAGTATGGATCAAACCATCCGAGGGAAGGGCGAAGTTCGTAAAGGCTCCTCCTTCGTTGGACGAGGAGCAATTAATCTTCCTTTTGAACTCTTCCAAAGCAATATTTGAGGGTAAAGATGTCTCTGGAGTCGTTACCGAAGGATATGGAGAGGGAAACTGGGTCAGGGATAGGATCTACCACGGCTGGATCTGTGTCTTCAACCACAGGTTCAATTACAAGTGGTGGTTTTGGAGAGCTTGTTCAACTGGCATTTTATCAGGTTGCAGAGATAGAGGTCCTTCTGAACTGGCGGCTTGTGACATCCACTACATGAGGGAGATGTACTTCTATGGAGAAATGGGCAAAACAAATGGCTTAATAAATTTCCCAGGATGTGAGCCTGCAAAAAATCCAGAAAAATGTAAAGGCGGGTGCGGGGTGATCAACACCCTCTGGATGGGAAACTGCAACCTAAGCTTCTCTAAATTACCTCTAAATGATGAAATCTACTTCATATATGCAAGCTACATACCAACCCATACTAAAAAGGATCCTTTTCCATATTTCAGCTATTGCGGATGTTTAGGGAGGTGTCCCGACCCTCAAGTCTTCATAATCGACATACGATATGTTTTCTCACCTTAAGGACGTTAAACCTTTTTCTCATGCTTTCCAGAAAGAAAATCTATTACATTGGTCCAAAGAATAAAAAAGAGAAAAGAAAAAAGGAGGGGGGAGGTCATCGGGCCGAGGGATAAAATGAGCATTTGCACACTTCTACCCTATCGAACGATGAAAACTAAGCTTCTCTAAGACGTTTGCAAGGATGGATAGACGATTTTTACTATCAGCCTCCTTAGGGTTGGTCCCAGCGCCCCCTAAAAAACGTATGCCCCTAAATTTCATCGTTTCTTCTACTCTAAGAAGTGTCTTGAACCTTCTTTCAAGTGTTATCCTGTGAATGAAAGCAAAGACGATCTCTGGAAAGGGCATCATATTCATTTCCTCAACCAATCCCTCAGCCCTCACGCTAATTATAGGGAGTCTGATATATTTTTAGAACACCGCGGAATTTTTTTGAAAATTGTGGAATTCCATGGAACATCTTTTTGACATAATTACCTTGGATTGTTTTCAAAAAATTAAACCAAATCTCATGCCTAAAGGGTCGAGCTAGAAATTCTATAAGATAGAAACTCAGATGGTAAAATGAGAATTCAGTAAGGACCTATATCATTATTTTAGAACTATTTTAACTTCATTTCCTCATTAAATTTTTCTAAAGAGGACAAGGAACCTCATTTTTACCTTGTTTTCCATCGATTTTTCAAGCAAACTTACTGTTCTTCCTCATGATTCCATTTATAAAACATCTAATGCTTAATAGCCTTCGCATCTGGCTTCTTTTTGGGACATCCATACTTTTCTGCCAATTCTTGCTAAAGCTTTTCGATCTTTATATGTCCAAATATATTGCGCAAATTTTACATTGGAGCCCGCATATAGCCATAAGATCTTTGTTCTCCATATTTCCGCTTTATTTTGCTTTTTCAACTTTCATTCACTTGGCCTTTAGAAAACGAAAAATTGTCTGTGTGCTCATTTCATATGGTGAGCATGTTCAAGGTTAAGGATATATCCCTTGCTCCTGAGGGAAAGAGGAGGATAGATTGGGTTTCTAGGTTCATGCCAGTACTTAACAGCATAGAAAAAGAATTCAGGGAGAAAAAACCCTTAAGGGGATTAAAGATAGCGTGCTGCCTTCATTTGGAGATGAAAACTGCATATTTAGCTTTGGTTTTGAAATCAAGTGGCGCCGAAGTCTCATTGGCTGGAAGCAATCCCTTATCAACGAAAGACGATGTATGCGCAGCCCTTGCTAAGGAGGGGATTAGGGTCTACTCTTGGCATGGGATGACAAGGGAAGAGTACTATGAGAACCTACACAGAGCTCTAGATATAGGACCGAATGTAATACTAGATGATGGAGCAGATCTAACGGCATTAGTGCACAAAGAGAGGAAAGAACTCATTCCAAACATAATTGGCGGAAGCGAGGAGACAACAAGCGGGGTGATCAGGCTCAAGGCCATGGAGGAGGAGGGAATTCTAAAGTTCCCGATGATAGCGGTAAATGACTCGAAGTGCAAGTACCTGTTTGATAACAGGTATGGGACGGGACAATCTGCCTTTGATGGAATAATGAGGGCTACAAACCTTCTCATAGCAGGGAAGAATGTGGTCATAGTAGGATATGGCTGGGTGGGAAGGGGCTTAGCTATAAGAGCCAAGGGCCTAGGAGCAAACGTAATAGTGACAGAGGTAGATCCGATAAGAGCTCTGGAGGCTAGAATGGATGGTTTCAGGGTTATGTCGATGCTTGAGGCAGCAAAGATTGGGGATATATTCATCACAGCCACCGGAAACATAAACGTAATTAGAGGAGAACACTTCAAGCTCATGAAGGATGGCGCCATACTCGCAAATGCAGGTCACTTCGATGTTGAGATAAGCAAACCCGACCTGGAGTCGCTAGCGAAGGAGGTAAGGGAGCCTAAGGAAAACGTCACTGAGTACCTGATGTCAGATGGAAGGAGGATATATCTGCTCGCAGAAGGAAGGCTCGTTAACTTAGCAGCTGCTGATGGTCATCCTGCCGAGATAATGGATATGAGCTTCGCCCTGCAGGCCCTAGCTGCGAAGTACATAAAGGAACATTATGAAGAAATGGAACCAAGAGTCTACAAGCTCCCTGAGGAGATAGATAGGAGGGTAGCCGAGATAAAGCTGGAATCACTGGGAATTAGGATAGATCAGCTTACAAGGGAACAGGAAGAGTACCTTAAGAGCTGGAGGGCTGGGACCTAAATCTAAGGATCCATCGCCTTTTGGTGTTTGAGGAAGTCATAAAGCCTTTTAACTAGGGTTTCTTGAGGAGGAGCCTCCGCAGCATAGGGAATCCTCTTTCTTACATATAATAGAGCATCATCAGGCGTCAAACTGTGCCTATAGATGAGATAGCATGCAGCTATGGTTCCGCTTCTACCTATTCCTCCCCTGCAGTGGATTAGCACAGGCTTACCTTCAGAAACTCTCTTCGAAATCCAAGAAAGGATTTTTAGACACTGATCAAGGCTAGGTGCGCTAAAATCTCTAATAGGAGAGTGATAGACTTCAAAACCCAGCTCCCTGAGCTCATCTAAATATTGACTTATTGACTTCCAGGTGAAAGTGAGCTCGTGGTCCTCAATCAGGACAACTACTGCCCTTATTCCAGCATTTAACCAACGAAGAAGGTCTTTTTCATTGTTAGGCATCGAAGAGCATGCTATTTCTCCTTTTCTTATCCATTTAAGCATTTCAGATGCCCTCCGTCGGATGCTATTAAGGGATTCCTATAGTATATAGTAAAGATTTTACACCCTTCTGGGAATTAGAATTGATCAAAATGAGAGGCAAGGGAATTGCGCTTCTCCTAATAGCAAGTTTGGCGGCAAATGGTGTACTGATAACCCTTTATATAGACGCGTATAGGACAAACACTAAGCTAATGAGCTGGATAAATGATCTAAGCGAGGAGAACAAAGCTCTTTCTCAACAGGTTGCTCAATTAAACAACTCGCTTAGAATGCTATCCTCTCAAATATCCTACTACAGGAAAATGTTGGAGAAATCTATTTCAGCAAATTATGAGGGAGTGGGAGCCGTTGTTGGAAATGCTACTGTCTCAGTTGTTGCAGTGCGGACCATAGGACCTTGGTGGGATCAGAAGATGGAAGGGGTTGTGATGGAGGCAGAGGTGGAGATAAGGCCCGGAGAAGGGGGGGTTTATGTAAAAACTACTCCTTACATAGGAATTGATCTTCAGAGTAGTTTAAACAACGCAATCTCGGCTGTTGAATCCCTAACCGGCGAGTCGTTGAAAGGATTTGATGTCTTCGTAACAATCAGGGCTCAGGAAGAGGTAGAAATAGTTGATGGTCCAAGCGCAGGGGCTCCCTTGGCTATAGCTATTTTGGCTGCAGTAAATGGGAAGAAAGTTAGATCGGATGTCATGGCTACTGGGGTAATTTATCCAGATGGGACCATAGGAAGGGTGGGTGGGGTGCCTGAAAAAGCCCGTGCAGCAGCAGAAATGGGAGCGAAGATATTTGCGGTCCCTCCAGGACAATCAAGGGTCATAATTATGATTCCAATAACTAAGAAAATAGCTCCAGGATTTTACATAACAAGGTATGAGGAGAGGGTAGTTTCTTTGGAACAATATCTTAAAGAAAACGGTTACGACATAAAGGTTGTGGAGGTCTCTGATTTAAAGGAGCTAGCAAGCCTGATGATTTCGGGATGATCTTTCAGGGATAAAACAAGCTTTTTGAGCCTATAAATGATGAAAATTTTTAGATCTTCAAGGGATCATTTGCAAGACTTTGGAGTGTGGTTCATTTGAAAATAGGCATAAACACTGGTCTTTTTATGGATCTTAGTTTGAATGCAGCAATGGAACTGATCTCAGAGATAGGATATAAGGGAGTAGAGATATCTCGCTTTCACAACATCAGCAAAGGGAAGGGAGATGAGATATTTGACATGGCTTCCTCCCTAGACTTAGAGGTCTTCTGCGTTCAAGGCGGAAATCCTTACACAGATCCAAACTTTACTAAAAAGAGGATAGAAATGGCTTCTCGTATAGGAGCTCGATTCGTTAACATAGGTCCAGGTCTTCCCATAAGATCTAGAAACGATTTGGGGCCCATGTGGGACGAGACTATTTTGACATTCGCTAAGCTACTTGAGTATGCTAGGGAGAGAGGGATTTCTTTAGCAATAGAACCTGAGCCAAAGTTTGACCAAGCTCCGGCGCCTTGCGTCCTATCTTCTTATAGCAAGGATGTCAAGAGGGTTATTGAGGAGTTCCCAGAGTTGTGGGTCATAATAGACCTTAATCACATTCATGCATTTAGAGAAAGCCTACCAAAGGTAAGTAGGATGTTTCAAGACAGGATTGCAAGCGTACATGTTTCGGATCAGGTTGACAGAAGGCACTTCCATCTTATGCCAGGAAAGGGCGAGATCGACTTCGCTTCTGCCTTGAAGGTTCTAGAATACTCGGGATACGACGATTTTCTAACAGTTGAACTCGATCCATATCATAATGTTGCAGAACACGCGGCAAGGGAGGCATTCGAGTACTTCACAAACCTCCTGTATTACATGGACATGATCTAAGCCTATCTCATTCTATGATAAGTTCTGATAGAACCTTTCGACTAAGGGATTGGAGCTTCAATTCTGCTAGCTAAAGGGCTACTTAAACTTAGAAACCCAAAGGATGGCTGAAATTGTTTTAAGATCTCTAATTTCCCCTTCAACTACCATTTTTAGGGCTTCAGGCAGATCTAACCAAATAACCTGAGTTATCTCGTCCTCCTCAGGGGAAAGAGACCCCCTCTGAAGACCTTCTGCTAAAAAGAAATGAATGAACTCGCTACTGTATCCAGGAGCGACGTAAGCGCTGAAGACCTCCTTAACGCTCTCAGCTCTGTAACCTGTTTCCTCTTCCAGTTCTCTTTTAGCGCAATGTTCCGGATTTTCGCCATCCTCAAGGGTGCCAGCTGGCACTTCAACCAACCATCCTCTGGTTGGATGCCTGTACTGCTTGACCAAGAGTATTTTTCCCTATCAATAGCAATTATTGCAACAGCCCCTGGATGATCGACGAATTCCCTCCTAATCACTTTGCCAGAAGCTATCTCGAGTTTATGAACCTTCAAATCGAATATCTTGCCAGAATATATCGTTCTCTCTTCTATAACTTTCATTACTCATCCCTCTTCAACCAGCCCTAAAAACTTCCTGAGAGCCCAATTTCAAGAAGTCAATAAAGTCCCTTTTAAGGTTAGATGAGATCCATCGCAAAAAACGCCTCTAGAATTTAGCTCAGGCATTCCTTCCCTGCAGGTTGCAAAAGTCATGCCTGCTTGATTCGCTAAGGCCCTTACCCTCTCTAAAATCTCCTTTCTTAATTTATATGGGAGATACATGTAGCCTCCAACTCTCTCTCCTTTTCTGTAAAGCTCTTTTAGCCCATTAAGCTCGGGAAAAGACGACAGCACTCTCCTTATACTATCAGCTCTAGCCTTATAGGTGGAAGAGACTACATGAAGCACTCCAGCTTCCTTTGCTTCACTTATAACCTCTGAAATTGATTGTTCAGAGTCATTTAAGCCAGGAATTATTGGATCGAGCCTTAATATTGCTGGAATCCCTGCTGATGATACCTTTCCAAGGGCTCTCATCCTCCTATCCGGAGATGGCGCTCTTGGCTCTAATCTCCTTGCAACCTCCTCGTCCATTGTTGTAATTGTAATGGAAACAGCTGAGCTACCCCTTGAAAGGACATCTATGTCTCTGACAACTAGATCTGATTTCGTCACTATCAGAACCCTTAAGCCAGAATCAAGCAAGAGCTTTATGGCTGCTCTGCTCAGCTCTAACTCCTCCTCTGGAGGGGTGTATGGGTCTGAGCTGTTGCTTATCGAAACAAGATATCCAGGCTTAATCCTCTTAAGATCTTTCTTCAGGTTTTTTAGGAAATCCTTCTTAGGCCTTGGCCTAAAAGGATCCCTTATATAAGCACTGATATAGCAGTAGAGGCACGAGTGTCCGCATCCAGTGTAAGGGCTGAGGGAATACTTGATCGGGCATGTGCAGAGGCTTCCATGCCAGGGATCGAACCTTCTAAGGACTCTGCCCTCTATCATCCATTTGTAATAGAGTGATCGGAAATATAACCTTGCTTAAAGTTGAAGAAGCCCTTCTCCTCCTTTATCTTCTACAACCCTTTCTCATATGCTGATAAGAAAGCTTTGTCATCACTGCAATTATCAGAGTTTGCTGTAGCCTACCCTAGTCTATTTCTCTTAATTTCTGCTATTATCTCCTTACACTTATCTGCATACTTGCACCACTCGAGGCATGACAACATTTTCCTCGATATCTTTGCACTGCAGTTCTCGCAAACTGTCTCTTCCTCATCCGTCCATATTTCAACTTCACTTCCACAATTTGGGCAACGTATGTACTCTGGTTTAGGTCTTACGAAGTTATCCAAGCCAGGACAGGTGAACTTCATCAAGTTACATCTATAACCATGGTAATAACAGTTATATTTATCGTTTTTTCATTATCTACCAGGGGATATACCTGCTGGTTCCATGTGAAGTAGCAGTAAAATGCGTACTTCCAGTTATTAGGGCTATGATCGCCAAGAGATTGGTTAAAGATCACGGGCTAAAGCAAATCGAAGCTGCAAGCCTCCTTGGAGTGAGTCAGCCAGCAATAAGCCTTTATAGTAGGAAGCTGAGGGGAAGAGCAATAGACTTAGAGGGAGAGGAAGAGATTTCAGCCATGGTTGACGATATAGCCAGATCCCTTGCAACCAAGCAGATGACGTATAGGGATTTTGTGATCAAGTTCTGCGATGTTTGCAGAGCTGTTAGAAAAAAGGGCCTTATGTGTAAGTTGCATAAGGAGTTCGATCATAGGATCGATATAGAGGAGTGCAAGCTATGTACTCTAATATCATCGATGTGCTAAGTCAATGTTTTTTAGAGTAAGGAACTTAAGATTACAATATCCTTGGTTTTACTAGAATCAAATAGTAGCCTTTTTGATAAAAGCTCATGCGCCACTCATCATTTAAGAATTTAAGTAATTAGAGTAGTAGATAACAAAATGTACGGATATAGCGGGAAAATCCTTAGAGTAGACCTTTCTGAGGGTAAAACATGGATTGAGGAGCCTGATGAGGAATTTTACCGTCGCTACATTGGTGGAAGGGGTTTCATAGCCTACTACCTGTTAAAGGAAACTGATCCGAAAACAGACCCGTTAGGTCCAGAGAACTTGCTTATATTTGCATTAGGAGCGGTTACGGGCAATCCGATCCCAGGGGCTGGAAGACACAGCGTAGGAGGCATTTCACCCCTAACAGGCGGATATGGAGAAGCAGAGGCCGGAGGATATTGGGGAGCAGAGCTAAAAAAGGCTGGTTTCGACGCGATTGTGATAAAAGGGGCCTCTGAGAAACCCGTTTATTTGTGGATTCGTGATGGAAAGGCTGAGATAATGGATGCCTCCCACTTGTGGGGAATGAAGACAAAAGAGACGCAGGAAACGATAAGGAAGGAGCTTGAGGATGAGAAGATAAGGATAGCTCAAATAGGCCCGGCTGGAGAGAAATTGGTGAGATTCGCCTGTGTTATGCATGATATAACCAGAGCTGCTGGAAGAACAGGTCTGGGAGCTGTAATGGGGTCTAAGAAGCTGAAAGCTGTGGCAGTAAGAGGATCTAGGCCAACAAGCGTTGCTAATCCTGAGAAGTTAAGGGAACTATCCACTTGGCTTGCTCAAAATGTCGAAAGACTGGTCAGAAACCTTCATCTCTATGGAACTGGGGCTATGATGGACATAGGATTACAAACCGGTAATCTTCCGATAAACAACTTCAGAGGGGATCCTTTCCCAAATGCCATGGAGATAGATGCTAGAACACTAAAGAAGAAGTACGGAATCAGGATGGATACTTGCTTTTCCTGTCCAGTAGCATGTAAGAAAGTCGTAAAAATAGGAGAGCCTTGGAACGTTGATCCTGCTTATGGAGGTCCGGAATATGAAGCCCTTGCCTCATTAGGGTCCAACTGTGGAGTTGACAAGCTTGAAGCCATATGCAAAGCTAATCAGCTGTGCAATGCATATGGAATGGACACAATATCGACAGGAGCTACTATCGCTTTTGCCATGGAGTGCTTTGAGAAGGGGATAATTACTAAGGAGGACACCGGAGGGATCGAACTCTCATTCGGGAACGCTGATGCAATGGTCAAGTTAGTCGAGATGATTGGGAAGAGGGATGGTATAGGAGACTTGCTTGCAGAGGGCTCAAAGAGGGCAGCTGAGAGGCTTGACCGTGGAGCAGAGAAGTTTGCAATTCAGGTTAAGGGTCAGGAGGTTCCAATGCACGAGCCAAGGTTGAAGAGGGGGCTTGGATTAGGATATGCCGTTTCACCAACAGGTGCTGACCATTGTCACAACATGCACGACACTGCCCTAAATTCTGAGAGAATAGCGAATGAGCTCAGGTCTCTTGGTATACTTGAAATTCCATCTATCGAAGATCTTGGTCCTAAGAAGGTTAGAACTTTCTACTATTATGTCAATTACAGAGTTCTGAATAACTTGTTACCAATATGCTTGTTCATGCCATTTAATGTCGAGCAAAAAGTGGAGATAGTCAGAGCTATTACTGGCTGGAACACGACAGCCTGGGAGCTGTTAAAAGCAGCTGAAAGGGCAACAACGCTTGCAAGAGTGATTAACGTTATGAGAGGTTTCAAGGGCGATGAAGATTGGCTTCCTGACAGGTTCTTCAAGCCTCATAGGAGTGGAGCTCTTTCAAACACGGCTCTAAATCCAACAGAACTAAAAAAGGCAATAAAGCTTTATTACTATATGATGGGTTGGGACGAGAACGGGGTCCCAAAGGAGGAAAAATTGTACGAATTGAACATTGATTGGGCCCTAGAAAAACTTCCTAAACCATAACTCGCTTAACGATGGATCCATAAAAGAAAAAGGGAGGGACAAAAACCCTTTAGTGCGAAAAATGACCTACTTTCTTGCTATCCAAAGCCCGTGGATGTTACAATATTCTCTTACCACTAAACCCTCTGCTTCTATATTGAAATCCGCTTCAGGTTTTCCTCCCGGTTTCATGAACTTCCTTTGAACTCTGCCATCTGCGATAACTTCTATCCACTCTATGTAATGCTTCTCTTCCATAGGGTGCGGAACTGAACCAACTTTTACCTTAACTCCTGTTTCAATTCTTTCCACTACTGGAACATGCTTTTCAAGCCCTAAATCTTCCGTCTTTTCTTTGAGGAGTTCCATCGGCTGACCACAACACACAAGAGTTCCTGCTCCTTCATGTAAGACCTCAACTATATTTCCACATATGTTACATTTGTAAACCTGCATTAACTTAGTCAAAACCTTTTCACCGATCTATTTCATCTTAATTGCCTCTAAATCTTCCAATATAGCAAGAAGTTCGTTCTCATGCTTTACTTCATCTTCAAGAATTTCAAGTATCATGTTATATGTGATAGCGTCCCCGCCCTTGGTGAACTCGAGCAGCTTGCTGTACACCTCTATGGCACATTGCTCGCCTTTTATGTTCTGTTCAACTACCTTTCCCACAATAGGCCGAGTGCTAAGGGGGAGGAAAGAGGAACAAGGTTCATAGCCGTAGAACCGGTTGTATGCCCCTCAATGACGAAGGGGAATATAGATATGATTTTGGCGATGCAGGAAGGACGACTCCTCTAATTAAGATGTTTACCTCGAGCTGCGACTTCGTACCTCCAGCATGTATGCTTGAGGACTTAGATATCATGACGCAGCGCCAACAGTTTCTTTGCTAAAGAAGGGATCATAGAGTTCATTGCATATCCCCAGGAGGATGTCTTTAGGGCAGCAAGGCTCTTTTCAGAGCTTGAAGGGCTTATACCTGCTCCAGAAACATCACATGCAGTTAAAGCAGCCATAGATGAGGCTCTTAAAGCTAAAAGAGAGGGGGAAGAGAGGATAATAGTGTTCAATTACTCAGGGCATGAGTTGCTTGACCTGCTGGGCTACCAACAAGTCCTAGGATTGTAGATTGAATCTTACAATCTATCCCTCCTACTTTTTGTTTAGGGTAGATCATGCTTTGTATCCTAAGATTACTCGAGAGACGTAAAAATGACTTATCCCTAGATAAAAGGAATTTAGGGCATAGAGGAGCCATGTTGGAAAGCCGACTGATAATCAGGATAGCCTAACTCTTGAGGAATACGGTAAAAAATTATAACGGTTCCAATGGTGAGATTCTTACCCTTCGGTGTCCAAAGATGACAAGCGATATTCTCCTATGGCTTGGATGTGTCTACAGGAAAAGCCTTGTTTCCGAGAAAGAGAGCATAATTTCGGTCTTAAAGACTGCTGGGATCGATTTCGAAACCTTGAATGAAGAGGGGTGTTGCTATCTTCCAATTTTCCTAGCTGGTCGCGTTGAAATGGCAAAAGAACGTGCAGATGAGCTTGAAGATGTCTTATCAGAATACAAGTTGATAGTAACGCCTTGTCCAGCCTGCTATAGGATGTTTAAGCAGATCTATCCGGAAGAACTTGGAAAGAATTTAAGGCCGGAGGTTCTTCATACCAGCCAGTTTTTCCTTAGGCTCCTTAAAGAGGGAAAGCTGGCTCCTAAGAAAGAGGTAAGGATGAAGATTATGTATCATGACCCTTGTGAGCTTGGAAGACACTCAGGCGTTTATGATGAGCCTAGAGAAATCCTTTCTTTCATCCCTGGCATTGAGATATTTAGGCAGAGGTATGAGAGGGAGAAAGCCATATGCTGTGGTGGAGGTGGCCTTCTTTCCGCATTCTTCCCGTCATTGGCAGCCAAAATAGCAACAAGGAAGCTTGAGGAGGAAGATAGAGTGCCAGAAGATCTAGATGCCATTGTAACTGGTTGTCCACAGTGCATCTCTAACTTAAGGGCGGGAATTCGTTATCTAAGAAACAAGCAGTTGAGGACGAACTTGAAGGTGATCAACATGGCCCAGCTCATAGAGATGTCACTTGAGGGGTGATATGATCTTATGGTCATCATCGAGAAAGAGGAAATGGAAAAGATCTACATGGATTATATCAGACAGCTAAGTAAAGCTTCTTCGGACAGATTTTTAAGATTGGCACTTTCTAGAGCTGTAGAATCCTATAGAAGAAACACTGAAACGGCCCTAAAGCTTTTCCCTCATACCATCAAGCTAGCGGAGAAGTTAAGGGAGATAAAAGAGTACTCCCTGCTCCACATCGACGAGCTGATATCTCAGGCAAGGGACATGATAGAGGACATGAAGGGCCACTTCTACCTAGCAAAAACTCCCGATGATGCGATGGACTACATAGGAGACCTAGTTAAGCCAGGAGACATAGTGGTCAAGTCCAAAAGTCTTACTTCCGAAGAGCTTCACATGAACCCAAGACTTGAGGAGATGGGATGCGAGGTCTACGAAACCGACCTTGGAGAGTTCATAATACAGCAGCTTAAGAGCAAGCCAATGCACATACTATCCCCAGCCATACACGTACCAAGGGAAAAGGCTGCAGAAGTTATATCAAAAGCCGTTGGAAAGAAGCTTCCACCAGACATATCTGTTCTAGTTGGGGAGGTAAGGAAGCTCCTAAGAAGGAAGTATTTCGAGGCGAAGGTTGGAATAAGCGGTGCAAACGTTATAGCAGCTGAAACAGGCTCAGTCTTCATAATAGAGAACGAAGGAAACGCAAGATTAGTTACAGGTCTCCCCGAAAAGCACATAGTAGTGGCTGGAATCGAGAAGCTTGTCCCATCCTTAATCGATGCTATGATCGCCGTTGAGGTAACAGCCAGATATGCAAACTATAAGGCACCAGCCTATGTGAGCATGATAAGCTGTCCTAGCAAGACAGGGGACATAGAGAAGCAGACAACTTACGGAGCGCATGGTCCAAAGGAGTACCACGTAATATTGCTTGACAATGGAAGGAAGGAGATGATAAAAGATCCAGTTTATCGCCAAGCTCTTTATTGCCTTAGATGCGGTGGATGCATGTACAACTGCACGGTCTACCCTCTAGTTGCTGGCAACTTTGGGTACATCTACATGGGAGGAATAGGAGCTCCGCTCACAAGGTTCTTGCTTGGCGGGTTGGAAAGGGCAGCTCCAATTGCTTACACATGTACGATGTGCGGAAGATGCAAGGAGCACTGTCCGATGAAGATAGATGTCCCTAAGATAGTCCAGAAGATAAGGGAGGAGGCTGCAAGAGCAGGAATTATGCCTGATAGGCTTAGAAGGAACCTGGAAGAGATAACAGGGGTAAAGATGTGACTTCCAAGGGGATGCCAAAGAAGCCCCTGCAAAGAAAAAGTCCTATTGAAGAGGTGATCTCACCCCTATGGACTTAACTTTCCTGATCTTCGCTTACACAGCGGGCGTGTTCACCTTCCTGTCTCCATGCTCCTTTCCAATGCTTCCTTCTTACATCTCCTATTTCTTAAGAAGGGAAGAGAGATCTAAAAGGACCATCTCCTTAGTCCTGAATGGGATAAAAATTGGTCTCATCACCAGCCTTGGCTTCCTAGTTGTGCTGGTTATAGCTGGATCTCTCATCTCCTTTGCTCTAATACAGATCGGTAAGGTAATCCCTTATTTTGTCATAGGGGTTGGAACTGTTTTCTCAGCATTAGGGGCATTTTATCTCGCAGGAATGAACAAGTCCTTCAGCGTATTCCTCAGAGCATCTCACTTACTCCATAAGAAAAAGGGAAAAAGTCTTGGGCCCTTCCTCTACGGAATAGGTTATGCCCTTGCAGCCATGGGCTGTTCTCTCCCAATATTTTTGGTGATAGTAATCAGATATCGGGATCTGCTGCCTTCAGCTCGAGCTTTGCGATTCTCTCCCTTACCTCCTACTTTTTTGGAATGATCACCCTAATGATCCCTATTTCGGTTCTAACTTCAATATCTGGTGGAATAATTTCCAGAAAATTCATGAACTTGATGCACTACGTTGATAGAGCAACTGGATTGATACTGCTAGCCACAGGCCTATACTTAATTTGGTACGAAGCACGTTTGATCTTGCTTTAAGCAATCTCATCAGTTATTAGCCCAATTTTTGATTAGATTCTAATCAAGGACGCTCAACTACCTTAATGTAAATTTCTAATTCGCTCATCTCTATCCTCCCCCTCCAATCCTCAAGATAGCACTTTAGGCCCATAATCCATCCTGGCGGCGCATCTGCGTACCAGCCATCTGATATGCAGTACCCTTGATCGTCGACAATTCCATATCCTCCACACTCCCTTCCTTTGTAGGGATGTATGAGGGTGAAATTAATTGAGTCGCAGTAGCAAACAATGCCCATTCCTGCAAATCTTGGGGAAGTCTTGAACGTTATGTTGAAGTATGTTTCCGCCACAACTTCTATCACGGTTTTGTTATCGATTGTGGTTATGTCCCCACTGCTTACATTCACCAACTCTATCTTTGCCGGTGGAAGTTCCTTAACCTTAACGTAGATCTCCAATTCGCTCTCCTCTATCCTCTCACCCCTATCAATTAGGTAGAACTTCAGGCCGATTACCCATCCGGGCGGGGTTTCAGCAACCCATCCCCTTGATACACAATACCCCCGATCATCCACAATTCCATATCCTCCACACTCCCTTCCTTTGTAGGGATGTTCTTGAGTGAAGTTAACTGAGTCGCAAAAACTACGAATTTCCTTTCCTGCAAATTTTGGCGAAGTTTTGAGGGTAATTTCGAATTCATCTCCAAATTCCACTATTATCACGGTTTTGTCATCCACTTTTGTTATATTCCTCTTGCTTACGCTCACTAGTTCTATCTTTGGGGGAACTCTCTTGGTCTTGTAGATGAAAAGCGCTAAGACAGCAAAGATTGTGAGGAGAAAAAGGAGAAGCGCAAGTTTCTTTGCCTCCATAAATTACATGAAGGGAGCTTTCGCATTTAAACTTAATTAAAATGGGGAATTTTTGGCCCTAAGTGAGACCCCATACCCTTCCAAGGCTCAAGCCATATATTAATTCCACTCTGTTAAGGAAAAGAGCATATCTCATAGTCCGGCTAGGGACCCTTTTTATTGAACGAAAATTGGCCTTTTCATCAGTTCTGAAGGACTTAGCTTTTAAGAAGAAATATTATTGTGAAAGTGTTCCATCGGATGAGTAGCAGAGAAATGGATGAGATAACGTACAGACCGATAGGCATAATCCGCTCTCCATTCAAAGACGTGAAAGGAATGCTTATTCAAACAACTGGTGCTAAAGGGGTGTACGGCAGGGTTGAAGTTTTTCCAGAGTATTGCAAGGAGCTAAAGGACATCTGGATGAAGAGGCAACTAGGGTTGGCCAAGGAGATATACGAGGAGTCGTTGACTTATGCTTTGACTCCCATCCCAACATCAACCAGAAGCCCGACCCCAGCACCAATTAGGAGCGAAATTCCAGCTTCCTCACCTTCTTCTACCTCTAGGGGTAGATCTCTAGCATTAATGGGCTCCATACTTGCAATCGTATTAGTTATTGCCATGGTAGCCTTCTTCTTAATGAAAAAGAGGAAGCCAACTTCAAGAGAAGAAGTTAAGGTTGATGGAAGAATGGAAAAGTTAGAAAAAGCTCTTCTAGAGTGTAGAATAAGTGAAGAAACACATAAAGAGCTTAGAAGAAAGTACGGAGGGGAATAAAACAGATCTCTTTTAATTTCATATTCTCGAGAGTTCTAGTATCTTCTGTCCAGTGAAAAACCTAATGAGTTGACTTCCTAATGCGCTCGCTATCAACCTTTAATTGATTTAGGCATAAGATCCAAATGCATATAGTGATTCCAACTGCTCCTATTAGCTCAGGGATAGCAGCTCCATGCCATCTGGGAACAGAGGCCATCACGATGGAAGATGCAATGGTAAAGACCATGATCAACGAAAGGAGAAGGTTCCTCCTTAGCAGAGTTAATGCGAACATGAAGAGGCCAAAAGGTGTTAGAAGGTAGAAGGCAGCAGTTACAGGCCCATGTAAATGAGTTCCACTTGGAAAGAATCCTATTAATGCCAGAGAAATTGATCCAGCCAGAATCAAGGTTGAGGCTAATTTTTGCGAAAACCTCTCACTCTTAAGCAGGAGACCAACTGCAAAAAAGGCCATTATTATCCCAGAAAGTTCCAGCCCAAGGTTGTAAAACCAGGGATACTTGCAATACTTCTTTCTAAGGTCTCCAAGCTCGCTTAAAGCATGTCCTTCTAGTGAAAACCAGGGATTTAAGTATATAGATACTCCTATGAAGGCATAAGCTACTAGAGGCCCAATAAGTCCTAAAATCCTGGAAAATCTAGCTATTCTAGACTTTAAATCGGTTGACACAGATATTTTGCACCCGGTCTCGATATTTAAGCATTCTTAGGCCTCATTCACAGAACTTCAAGTCTAAAAATTCCAGAGTAAGTTCAATCTTCAGTCCTGTGAGCCCTTTTCTAGAAACTGCAGCTAACAGATATTTAAGAAATTTGTGAAAAAGAACCATTCTAAGTTAGCTTATTTTTCTAAAACGAACTGGTGTGTTCCTAAGGGGAAGAGAGAAATGAGATGAAGAGGGCTCCTAAGTAGAATCAATTTTACTCATTTTCGTCATTTATTTGCCCTTAGATCGCAAAGTGAATTATGCGATAAAATAACTCATAAAAACAAAGGTTTTTATCCTCCGAACCAAAAAAAAGAAATGATGAACCATTTCAGGGTTCTATACTGCACGGCCTTGGCAGCACTACTGGCGTCGCAAGGGTTCGTATTGGCGCAAGAACAAAATCAGTTTATCCTATACGTAGTGCAGAGGAATGGAAATATACTCAAAATATTTCCAAACGGCTCGGTAGTTCCCTTCAGCGGAGTTGGAAAGGGTTACAATTCGATAGATGTGCTTGATGACAAGATCTACATACCAGATCTTGAGATGGGGAAAGTGAAGGTCTACAGCCTTGAAGGAAAATTAATCAGATACATTACGATGCCCGAAATGAAGGGATTTGTGAAGATAATCGCCCTTCCAGAGGATAGAATAGCCTTACTGGACAATTATCTCGATAAGATATTCATCTTAAATTCCTATGGAGCTGTTTTGAAGACCATTAATTTACCGCAGGGAGTAGATGGCAAAAGGCAGGTAGTAGATGGAAACTTCGTGAACGATACGCTCTACGTTTTTGATGGGACTAGCGGCATCATAATGCGCATATCTCTAAAAAATTACATTTGGGGAAGCTCCTTAGATATACAGAGCAAGTTAGGGGAGGAGATAAAGGCCGTTGCATTTACCTCTGGAAACTATTATCTAGCAACTAGGAACAGGATTTATAATAAGTCCCTTAAACTGGTTGCTGAGCTTAAAGAGAGATCTATAGAGAGCATAATTGTAGCAGGGGATTATCTTTACGTGGCAGCAGGTTTTGGAGGAAAGATCTATAAGGTTGACGTAAAGACAGGAGAAGTAAGCATCTACGCCTCTGGACTAGACTTTCCGAAGGATCTTGCTGCACCCGAAGTTCCAACAGCTCCTCCATCTCCAACACCAGCTCCAACCACTTTACCACCTACTACGCCCCCGCCGTCGCCCTCACCAACACCAAGTCCTTCGCCTTGGTTGCCTACAATAAGCAAGAGTACGCTGCTATTGGCCTATGGCTTGATAGGAGGAGGGGTATTTTTCCTAGGATTAGTGGCAGTTTTAGTTAGGAGAGGAAGAGGAAGACATAGAAGACCGAAATATCCTGTATGGGAGCAGAGGTTTGAAGAACCTATACCAATTCCGATGGAAGAACTTAAGGTAGAAGTAAAGCCCGAGGAAATAGAGAAATCCCCGATAGAGAAGCCAGAACTTCCTGAGAGACCTATTGTTCCCGAAAAAATAAGGGAAGAAATTAAGCCAGAGGTAGAGAAGCTTCCGATAGAAAAATTCGAAGAAGAAGCGATAGAAAGGCCTAAACCTCTGTTTGAAGAGATAAAGGAGGAAAAACTTGAAAGGATAGGAGAGGAGGAAGTACCAAGCATTCCAGAAGTTAAGGAAGAGGAGCTAAAGAGGCCAGAGCCTATCGAGTTAGAAAAGGTTGAGATGGAGGAACCTAAACCTCCGATAGAAGAACCGAGGCTTGAAAGGCCTGAAAAGGCACCTCTAAAGGAAGTCAAGGAAGTAAGGACATCCATGCTTAGGGCCCTCATAGAAGAAGCTAAGAAAGAGATGAAGGCCAAGAAACCCAAAATTCCCGTAACAGTGAAAAAAGAAGGTTTAAAAGTGCCTAAGAAGCCTCTTCTTAAAGAAATAAAGAAAATAGAGGTAGAAAAACATGAAATGACAAGGAAACCATCTATCCTTGAAGAAATTAAGAGGGAAATGGAACAGGAAAGACCAAAGCCTGAGCCAGCATTGGAAGAAGTAAAAGAAGAAGAGAAGCCGGAAATCCCGAAGGAAATCTTGTTAGAGGAGATAAAGCCAGAAGAGATGGAGAAACCTGAGGTAAAGGTAGAAGAGGTTAAGGAAGAGGCAAAGCCAGAAGGGGCTGAGAAAGAAGAAGCTGAGGTATTAGGCCTTCCAGAAAAAATAGAAGGATTAGAGGAGCTAAAACCTCCTGTAGAAGAGATGAAGGAAGAAATAATTGAGTTTCCCGGGAAGCCATCAATACCTGAAGAAGTCAAGGAAGAAGTGAAGCTAGAGGAAACCGAGCTTTTACCAAAGGAAGAATTACCTGAAATAGAGAAACCTGAAGAGTTGAAAAAGCCCTCTATTTTGGAGGAAGTAAAGAAAGAAGTAGAGGTAAAAAGACCTGAGCCGGTGCTTGAAGAAGTAAAGCCTGAGGAAATAGAGAAGCCAGAACTTCCTGAGAAACCTATTGTTCCCGAAAAAATAAGGGAAGAAATTAAGCCAGAGGAAATAAAGCTCGAAAAGGAGGAAATTAGTGTCGAATCTCTCTGGGAGTACTTCAAAGAAAAGTCGAAGAAGGGAGAGATAGAGAAGCCTAAAAAGGTAGAGAAGGTGAAGACTGAAGAAAAATTGAAGAAGCCAGAGGAAGCTGTAGTTGAGGAAGAAATAAACGTAGAAGACCTCTGGAAGTACCTTAGGAAAAAATATGAGTCCGAGAAGAAGGGAAAGAAGAAATAAGCTCATCAGTCCATTGGATCAGCATAAAATTCCTCAGGTTTCGATGAGGCATTTAACTAACTTATAATTCAAAATAATTCTCTCCTTAGAGAAGATTTCTCGAACAAAAGCGGGACTTGGAGTTCTGATAAGTGAAGTCATGAATTTAAGTCAAACTAGAAATAATAGAAGATCGGATAATAAGGAGCCCAATTATAGGTGGAGAGATCCAGCGTTAACAGGGTTTGATGCATTGTTTTACATCCTCTATAGGTGATGATCTTGCCTGAACTGAGTGCCAGCGGTGAGAGATGGTTCCCTGAAAGGACCAGCTTCTTGGAGGACATGCCCTGGGTATGGGGGGTGGGAACTTAACTCAGAGGTCGGCAGGCGTAGGGCAGTGCTCCTCCATAAACCTGGAAAGGAGATAGAGGGGATGGATCCTATGGTTGCTAGATTTAGCGAGCCCATAGAAGACGTGGAAGAGGCTAGAAAAGAGCACGAGGAATTGGCAGAAACCTACAGAAGATACGGGGTTGATGTCTATTACGTTGAGGAGACATGTAAAAACTGCCCTAATGCCTTCTTCGTTCACGATCAATTTGCGATGACCCCTGGAGGGGCTATAATTGCTAGACCTGCCTTAAAAGTGAGGAGGAAGGAGGTATACTATGCTGCTAGAAGGCTTGTTGAGCTAGGAGTTCCAATAATAAGGACGATTCATGGTCATGGAACTTTTGAGGGGGCTGATCTCCTTTGGCTAAACGAGGAGACAGTTGTCCTTGGGATAGGGGTGCGCACGAATCGAGAGGGAGCAAATCAAGTGACTGAGGTCCTTAGGACAATGGGAGTTAGGGAGGTCATAGAGTTTCCTATACCCTACGGCCAAGCGCATGTAGATGGCCGCCTTAACATAGTAGACAGGGATCTTGCAATACTCTTCCATGGCACGTGCCCTATATCGTTGTTTCGAGGCTAAAAGAGCATGGATAAGACATAATAGAGGTAGAGGATCCTAGTGAAGCGCTGATAGACAGAGCTACAAACTTAGTAGCGCTTGAGCCAGGAACTATAGTTATGGGAAAGAGAGGAGCCAAGAAGACCAAGAAAAGGCTTAGAGAAGCTGGTATAAGGATAATAGAGGTAAAAGTGGATGAGCTGATGAAGGGTAACGGTGGCATATCTTGCATGACTGGCAGATTGAAAAGAGACAAGCTCTGAGCAAAATATGCAGGAAAAATTGGAGATGGTTTAACTTCCTTTAAGGAAAGAAGAAAGCATAGAAAGTTAGTAAAACACCCTCCGAACTTTAAATCGGCTGGAAAATAAAGCGTGGCCAGAAGACGAGTTATTGATCGAATAGAAAGGTTCTTAGTGTCGTTTATAATTCGAAGAATTGGCTTCAAACTTTTTATGTAAATTGGATAAGATTCCGAGATTATGAAAACGATAGGTCTCATAGGGGGAATGAGTTGGGAATCTACGGTCGAATACTACCAGATAATCAATGAAATTGTTAAGGAGAAGCTAGGTGGCCTTCACTCAGCAAAAATCCTGATGTATTCCGTTGACTTTGAGGAAATCGCTGAATTACAGCACGAAGGGAAATGGAACGAGCTCACAGAGGTAATGATTGAAATAGCAAAAAAGTTGGAAGGAGCTGGCGCAGACTTCTTGCTAATATGCACGAACACGATGCACAAAATGGCCGATGAAGTCCAAGAAAGGATAAGCATTCCTCTGCTGAACATAATAGATGTAACAGCCGAAAAGATCAAAGAGCTTGGTTTGAGAAGAGTTGGTCTGTTGGGGACAAAATTTACCATGGAAGATGATTTTTACAAAGGTAGATTGAGAAGAAAACACGGAATAGATGTGATAATACCCGATAAGGAGGGTAGGCAAGTAGTCCACGATATAATCTACGAAGAGCTATGTTTAGGGATAATTAAGCAGTCTTCGAAGGAGAAAATCAAGAAGATATTGGAAGATCTAGTTTCTAGAGGAGCAGAGGGGATCATACTTGGTTGCACCGAGCTACCCCTTTTGATCAAGCAGGAGGACTGCGAGGTTCCCATACTTGATACAACAAGGATCCATGCCGAAGCAGCTGTCAAGTACGCCATAAGCGATTACTGACTTGTGATGAGTTGAGAGAAACTAACGACCCTCTTTAAGCTTCATTAATATTAGAATAAGGATTATGAAGAAAACTGAGATCAATGCAACTATCATCCATCTGAGATTGGAGGAAGGAACGGACAACTCCATCCATGCCCTGTTATTTTCCTCGTTGATCTCAGGTATCTCATCAGAAGGGTCGACGACAAGCTCTATTACATGCTTTCCTGGCTTGACTAACCAGCTAAATGATACCGAGCTTTCCCTGCCAATCGAAACCCTCTTGATTTCCTCAAATGTGCCATCAACGACTAAAGCTACTTCAGTCTCGACCTCTTTCATGCCCTGAACTAGAAAATTAGCCACAATCTTGACCTTTTCATCTGCTTTAATGTCTCCCTCAAACTTAAGATCCTCCACTGAGAGGTCTATTCCTCTAGAAAGGGCTTTAAAAACGAGTGTTTCTCTTGGACCTATGGAAAAAGCTACTTTCGTCTTGTTATCAAGTTTCTCCACGCCAAGGTTTCTACCTTTCCATATTTCGACTAAATTGGCCTCAAATTCGATGATAAGTGAGCCTTTAACCTCTTCCTTTCCTGAGTTGTACACTGTAAAGAAACAGGATGGAGGGTCCCCATATCTCTCAACCCATACGCAAGAAGTCTCCGCTCTCGCCATAGTTATTGGCCTCCAACCAGCCCTCATCAGTTCAATCGAAATTTCGGCCTCCTTCTCAAGTAGTTCGCCAACTACCTCCAAGAAATCTAAGTTTTGATAGTGCTCCAATCTAAACTGTGCAAGGACACCGTAGAAAAGGCATTCGTCCAAGAAATGCTCGACTTCTTCCCTATGCCTTTGATCTTTGATGTCGATCCTCGTTTCTGTATGTGCTACGATCAGGGGCTTCCTTAAGGCTATAAACCTCCTGTAAAGGAGCTCTTTATCGCCCCAATTGAAGCCTCTAACGCTGTTGGCCTCAAAGGGGATTGCATCCAAATAAATGGCTCCAAAGCTCGTCATGCCTTCCGCGATAAAGTTTCCTGTAAGGCCTGGATCCTCCATTTTCTGGTCAATCCACTCTCTCAGCCGTTTCAAGTATTCAATGGCTGAGAAGGATAAGTGCACAGCTGGCCTGAATGTGTTCGGATCATAAGTAGGGGGTTCCTCCAAATAAGGAATCCTCTCCTCGCTATCCAAGTATTCTGACCTTCCCATGAAATTGTCGAGCTGAACACCATCTATCGTTACATTGCACTCCTCTGCCTTCTTTAAGGAAAATTCTAGGACATCAAGGGTGTAGCTCCAGACGTTGTAGCCGGGCATGTTGGGATCGACGTTCATTGGTATTTTAGGAACCCACTCGTCAGGCCTGTAATTTGGACCTCTCCTGTACTGGGCTATTGCCTTATCACCTGTAGCAGTCAGGGCTGCGGAGAAAAGAGCTGCCTTAGCCTTAAGGGAGATAGCTCCCTTTCCCTTTGATTCCTCCTCAACTATCTTCCATATATCCAAGTAATTTGGGGCAGGCCCATCGATCTTGGCATTTGTGTACGGTTCGAATTCCCATGGAAGAACGTACTGAGCCATGTAAACCCCGGCTTTTTCAAGTTTTTTCATCTCCTCATCCCTTAAGAATTGGAAGTGGGCTTGAAAGTAGGATATTCCGTACTTTTCAAGGTCCCAACTGGCCTTTATGGATGAGAGGTCTACTTTTGGCTTGAACCAGTCTGGATGCAGGCCATAATACTTTGCTATGGCGCTCCTAAATCCCCATTCCCCATTTATTCCAAAAATTTCTAGAGAGAAGTTAGCCCTCCTCCCAAACTTATAAAGGGAGGATAGACCTATAGAAAACACCGCAGAAAGCCCTTTATTGTCATAACAAAGCCTGAATATCCTAGGTCTATCTAGAGGGACTGCCATGCATAATCCCAGTTCTCGGTCAGTTATAGCTGCTAGAGGGTAGAGGGACACCGGAAGGTATCCTCCAGAGACTAAGGAGTTTACAATGTTCGAGTACTCTTCTCCCTCAACTATCTGCCTGCTTCTCCTTGCGTCGTCCCACCAAAGCCAACCAAATGCCTTAACAGGAAGTGAAACTGCAACCTCTAAAGCCCTATCTTCCCCTTTCTCATCCTTTACCTCACAAGCGAGGTTTATCGTTTCTCCTCCTTTGATTATAGCTGATAGTTCAAGCCCAATAGCTCTTCCGGAGAAAATAAGGCCTTCATCTCCTGATGTTAAAGTTCCCTTAACAGGGATCCACTTTGCATCGCTAGGCGGCTCTATGAAGCCGAGCTCTAGTAGTTCAATGGCCTCAAAATCAAGGTTGGTGCCCAGCCTAGACTGTCCCCTCACTAAAACCTTTAGGGAAGCTTTAACAGCATCTTTTGGTGCCTCTGTCAGGTTTGTAAACCTGGTTGGGCTGTATGCTGTCCCCTCCGGGATTAGAACTGCCCCTTCTCGTATGACATCACCCTTTGAGTCGTACCAGCTAACGATTACCCTCAACGATGTGGTCTTCCCCTCCTCAATGTACCCAAAGCTCGAGCTTAGCACCAATGTTGCGGCATACTCCTCCCCTCCCCTTACTGGGAAAAGTTCTGAAGTTAATTGGATTCCCTCCTGCATGGTTCCACCGTAGGAAACGATCGTTAACTTCCCTTCCTCATCCTTAAGCTCAAACTTCCCCTTTACAAGGGAATTCCATCCTTTAGGCACTCCATCATAAAGTTTAGGCAACAAATTTCTTCCTAGCAAGAAGTTTGATAGATCTCTAACCCAAAATAAGCAATCTCCAACTAAATTAAGCTCTCTTCCGCTTAAAATTATCGATTTAACGCTGCCAGAACGATCCATCTCAATTCTTAAGTCCTTAGAACTAACCTCTAGAGTTGTATTGATGAGACTTAATGGATTCATCAAGATTAAGATTAGAAGGAATGGAATTGCGCGCACAAGCTATTTTCCAAGGAAATGAGTTAAAACTTGCGTTTCATGATATTACGTGATGAAATGGAACGCTCACATAATCTTTCTCAGTTACCCTCCTCATTTACAATGGTTTCCAATTCGGTCCTCTACAATTAATCTCCATGAAAGGGCTTTGGCTCTTAAAAATGATATGAGCAAATAATCTGTGTTTTACTAAGCGCTCTACATCCATTTTTCCTTTATTAAGGTTGTAAAATGCATTTTCTTCTAAAGCATAACTCAAGAACGTTGGCTTATGTTTAACGTAGCCTGAGGCTCTGACATGCTTTGCTCAATAGCTAACTCCTGTACTCAACGAAGCAGCCATTATGTTTTTGAGCTGACGGCGCTATGAGCATGGAATGAGACAAGCTGGATACCCTCTTCTCTTAGCTGCTGGGTTCTTATTAGGATTGGTTTTTGGAGCTGCTATTTACCCGCTAGCACAGAAATATGCTGAACCTCCTCTTGGAGACTACGGAGATGCTCCCGATGGCTTCAATGCTGGTTACGTACCCCCTTTCCATCTGGTGAAGGGAAGGTTTCCAACGAAGTATAAAACGGAGAACAGCAGGGTCGGAAATCCAGGGGCTTATGTGGCTAATCCGGGTGTTGCGATGCTTGGATTGGGGGTCAGCAGTGAAAGAGGGCCTCTGGATCCAAAAGATCCTGATGGACGCCAAAACATGGTAGACGACGATTCATATGACGACGGACTTTATCCGGGGCAGTTCCACCGCTATCGGTGAACATAACCCTCAGCAAGGATGCCAAGATCACAACATGGTACATAAACGTGCTGGTAGACACGAATCACGATGTACAGTGGAAGGAAGAGTGGTATGTTAAGAACCTGCAGGTGAATCTAAGCCCAGGCTCGACTATCCAAGTCACTCTAATTGCTCCAATCCCCTTTCCATCTGCTTGGATGAGAATTGCCCTTACAAACGAGCCTATAAACGGATCGATCTTTTCCGAGGTTGGAGGATGGGATGGAAGTGGATTTTTCGAGTACGGGGAGATAGAGGATTACCTATACGGTTTCTACGAGGTTACAACGGCTGAAGGGAACTTCTCATTTTCTACAACCAAAATCCCAACAGATATAGCTGAAAAAAGCGCATATGATGCATCAGAGGCATTAGCAAAGGCAATAGCTGCCATGAATGCAATTTCAGAGGCATTAAGCCAGGCACAGGAGCTAGAATCGACATTGGAAAGCCTACATGAGGAAGTTGTCTCAAGGGCTCAGGCGATTTCCTCTGCAATAGAGGCATTAAGAACTCAAGCTAATGCTGTTTCAAGCATAGCCGAATCGATAAAGTGTGATGAGATCAGGACAAATGTACAGGCGCAAGTAGAAGCAGTGATAAGCGTGCTAGCTTATCTTGAGACTGAGATAGATGGAGCAGTTAACTCCACTACACAAGCCCTTTCACAAGTAAACGAAGCGGTTGAGGCCTTGTCAAAAATCTATGAAGAAGCCCGATCTAAAGCAAGAGCAGTCTCAGCTTCAACTGCAAGAGCAAGTTTGAGCGCTGAGGAAGCTGCAACAGCCTGGAAGGTTGCAACAGCAAGTGCCTTGGCTTACTCAGAGAAGGACGGAAAGCACCTCTTCACCATATCAAATGCAAACGCTGGAGCATTCAATGAAGCGTTTGCGAAGGCTTGGATAGCAGCAACAGCGGCAGCCAAGGCGTCAAAGAGCGCTTCAAGCTTTACAACTAGCGTAATTGAGTACCTGATGGAGGCCCAAAGTTATGCCCAATCCGCATCTCAGGCAGCATCTCAGGTTGAAGCAGCTGTAGAATCAATAATAAGTGCTGAGTCCATCATAGAGGACCTTTTGGAGGAAGTGGTAAGCGCAACAACCATGGTTCAAACGATCTTGTCAGGAAAATGTTGATCCGACCATTATGGACTCCGATGCTTATTTCCTTTCCTAAGGTTACTACTCCCCTAGGTCGGGTCAAATGATCCATGTCCCTTAAGCCTTATCGGATCTACATGCAAGGAGAGGTGAAATGGATCCATTTACCTTCCTAATTGAGGTCGTTACCGTTAGTGCATCAGGGGCACTAGCTCCAGGCCCTCTAACGGCTGCAGCCATAGAAGAAGGTCTTAGAGGTGAGGGATGGATATCTGGGTTTATGATGGCTTTGGGGCATTCTGTAGTGGAGTTTCCATTAATCTTAGCGCTGGCATATGGTTTTGTGAGTTTTCTTAATACTCCTACCTTTAAGATCCTTGCTGGAGCTTCAGGTGGGATTGTGCTACTTGTTCTGGGATTTCTTCAGCTCAAAGGGATAAGGAACGCTAGTTTGAGATACAAATCGTTTGAAGAGCCTTCTATTGAGAGAGGAAGGGGCTTTTGGATAGGCTTGTCTCTAACCGGCCTTAACCCCTTCTTCATTGCATGGTGGCTAACAGTTGGAGCAAAGCTTATTTATGATTCAACCGAGCTAGCATCCAACGCTGGTCCTTTTCTGTTGTTCTTCCTCCACGTTTGGCTTGACTATGCTTGGCTTTCCTCGCTTGCCCATGCTTCAAGTAAGGGGAAGCACCTTTTGGGAGAAAAAAGCTATAAGGCCCTTTTGTTCTTACTTGGGATATTTCTGTTGTATTTTGGGGCGAAATTCCTGTGGAGCGCAATTGATGCTATGTGGAAGTCCTCATGATTTTTATTTGGTGAAGGCTAATTGAGCCGATAGGTTTGAACCCTTTCCTCAGACCTATGAGAAAGCTTATCTCCATCTTATTGCTCCTACTTTTAGTGATAGATCTCAAAATAGCTTTGTTGGCTGCAGAACCAACTCCTGTTTTGCTCATAGTTTCAAACTCGGTCGACATGCCTGGTGCTGAAAAGCTTAACCGCTTCCTCATAGAAAAGGGATTCTCCACAAAGATCGTAGGAGCTTCTGAATTCGATGAAGAGCTACATAGTTGTATGGCTGCAATCATACTTGGAGGGCCTGACGCATATGAGGGGATTGGATCCATTTCATCCAGCTTCCTGACTCTTTCAGAGCAAATGAACTTGAGAAAGAACGAAGGAGCAAGAGTATTTCATTTAGAAGAATCTGATGGGAAGGAAATAATTGTACTGGCAGGTCATACCCGTGTAGAAACATCAGAAGCCGTTGACCTATTCATGGAGGAATGGTTTAAGGAGACCAACACCTGGCTTCTGTCATCCGACAACATACTGTATGTTCTTGAGGGAGAGTTCGTCCAGCTAACCACATACAATTACACAATAGTTCTCTCCTCATCCAGCAAGATCTCAATTAACTTGAAGAAGATCCTGGACCTTCAGCAATATGGAAGGGTTCAGAAGGTCCTTGAGAGCAGCATAGTTTCAGATCCTCCATATGAAAGCTTAACAGATAATGGAGAGTGGGTGTCCTTAGAGTGGGCGCCAAGCATAGGGCACGTAAAGGTCTCGAGAATAGTTAAGGTCCAAGAAGAGGTGTACTATGGTCCATTTACGTCCAGCTCTCCATATCCAGTTGATCTCTCCCTCTTTAACGAGTCGGTCTCGAAGTACATGGAATCAACTCCATACATACAGGTCGACGATCCACAAATCAAAAGCTTGGCAGA
>CAZUBM010000013.1:0-54835 GCA_964618805.1 uncultured Nitrososphaerota archaeon | reverse complement strand
TTTTCCTATCAACTAGGCTTAGAGCAGAGAAGAGACTCCCATCCAAAGGGGAATTAAGGAGAGAAGTGGTTGATGGAGAGGAGATAAATCTGTTCTTTGATGATCCTCTCATAGTTGGAGAAGCCACAGCTCACATAGATTCTCTTAAGGAGCTGGACAAGCTAGAGAGAAAGGCAAAACTAGCTACCAAGAAATTCGGAAGAGAGCCCATGAAGTTTCTGATAGCGCTAACAGCTTCAAGACCAATAGCCAGGGAACTCAGGAGACTCGCAAAAGAGCAAAGAGTGGAATTGATAATAGGAAAGGAAGTTTAGCTTCTAAAGCCACTTGCTTTCATTCTTATGATAGTTTCTTCTTTCGATATTCTAACAGCCTTAGTCTCATTCTGATTTTCTTGAAAGGATGTTTACATGGATAGAAAACCTATACAATAGTACCCTAAGAGATTCACAGATTTACCAGAATCCATCTTTTAGCTGAGGTCAGATAACCAACAAAAATTTAGTCCGCTTTGTCCAGAATTCTTAGGCTTACGATGAGACTGGCATCAATGGTGAGTAATTATTGAAGTCCCAAGACTTGGAGGAAGTCTTGGGAGGTTAGCAGGAAGCATCCTCTTTAAGAGGTTGAAGAGATTAAAAGGAGATCATGATGCGATAGAGATTACCTCTACCCCCTCCTCCTCTAGGTATTCTTTCATTTTCATGTGATCCTCGTCTGCAGTTAGCAGTTTAGCTGGAGCTTGTGACAGGGCTATTAAGAGATCCAAGTCAGGAAATCCTTTTCCTTCAAGCATAGCCCTAGCTCTCAGCTTGGAGGCCCTCTTAACCACTTGTTCATCCAAACTCAAAACTGAGACCCATCTGAGGAGCCTTTCCACCCAAAATCTCTCGATCGGATCTCTTCTCTTCATCCAAAGGAATTCGGCCCCCACTAAGAGTTCATAAAGAGTTAGAACTGAGATTGAAACGTCTGTTGCGCCTTCTTTTTCCCTCTCTAATGTTTGGAACGCTACCTTATTCCTTTTTCTTAACTCTATCAAAAAGGAAGTATCTAAGATTAGCCTCAAGTCCTTCCTCCCTCCCTATCTTATCCTAAAGCTCCCTCTTACCTCCTTAACCACCTTCTCAAGCTCAGCTACCCCGTTCTCTCCCTCTCCAGCTAGTTCAAGTATCTTCTCAATTCTTCTATCCACGTTGCGCTCTATGAGCTCGTTAATTAGCTCTGAAAAGCTTTTCTTACCCTTGAGGAGAGAGAGCTTTGCATATACTTCATCACTTATTGTTATAGTTTTCATATATCGTGTGTTTTAAATGATCAAATATAAAATTTGTTAGCAACAGTTGTATTGTACAGTGTAGTTACCTAACAATAATCTACACCTTCCAAGAATTCCAGAAGAGATTGTGATTTGGCAGATAAAGTCATTGAATCCTGATAAAGATTTCTTGAAATCCGTAAGAGCAGCTAAGTGTAAGTCTTTACAAAAAGGCGAAGGAGAATGGGTTTTGAGCGATTACTTGGAAGATATGCAACTCAAGATAGAAAGATCGATCGCAGAGATTAACTTGCAGAAGGACTAGTTAAGCTTAGGGAGGACTTCAACAAGGAGCTTAAGGTTATAGAAGGATTGCAGAAGGACTACCGCAGCATAGAGAGAAGGTTAGAAGAATCTTTCTTGTCTTTGAATGAGGCCATAATAAGGGGATTTGGAGAACTTAGCAAGCGCGCGCTAGCGACATATCCAAGCTTGCGCTAACCCTATATTTAACAAATACAGAAAATATCTATCAGACCGCTAAAAGAACAAGATTCCAAAAATCTGTATAGAAGCTGTAAATAATGTAACCATAAAAAACACAAAAATTCTAAACTATTATTGGGGCATATCCCTCTCTTCTTCTTCAAACAACAAAATCTGGCACAATAATTTTATATCCCCCTCTTTTTGGAAATACCCTTGGTCGCCTTCTATTAACACATGGGATGATGGCTATCCATCTGGTGGGAATTACTGGAGTGATTATAATGGTACGGATTATTATCGTGGGCCGCATCAAAATGAAACAGGTAGTGACGGAATAGGTGATACACCATATATTTTAATCAATACTGCAATAAACCGTGCTGACGACGATAATGTGGATCGTTACCCATTAATGAAGCCAATTAATATTTCCTCTCAACCTCCAACATCTACTTCTTCTCCTACTCCAACTCCTACTCCACCGCCCAAGAGAAGTTCTTTATTTTTTGTTTATCTTATCCCTATTTCCCTAGTACCTCCTCTTGTATATCTATTGGTAAAAAGGAACAGAGTTCATCGATTGGAAGAGGAAATAAAACCTCCAAAACCTCAAATCGATAAACTCGAAGATTTAACCAGAGAGGCAGCTCAAAAGAGCATTATAAATGAAAGCGAAGTTAATGGTCTTCTCTTATTAAAGAGAGACGATAGACTTGAAGCTGAGGATATATTAGAAGCAATGTTGAGAATTCAATCAGCAGAGATGCCAGAGAGAGCAAAAGAAAAGATCATGAAAGAGCTTAGGAATAAGCTAAGATCATTAATGTACACTTAAAGTTGTAGAGAAAGGTAAAAAGATGTAGAAATGAAAGGAGAAGAAAGGAGTTCTTATTTAGTTTCCTTGTAGAGTTCCTTCCTAAGCTCTGATATGATCCTTTCCTTTGCTTGACTTGAAATCTCCCTTGACATTACATCGATCATTGCCCTTAGTATAAACTTAGCCTTTGTCTTGCTTTCGTTTCTCAATAATTTTAATCTATGAGCGGTATTCTCGTCAATTATACCCACACGAACAGCCTTACTTACTAGGATCTCTAGTTCTTCCTGTCCCTTGTCCGTTCTTTTTCGTCCCTTTATCTCTTTTTCACGCTTATTTATGGTACATATGACGAACTTAAGGACTAGAACGAAAATTGGGATCGCAACAAAAGGAGCTAAGTAAGGTGATCTAAATGCTGGTGACTCGTAAGATGAGGGAGTTTGTTCTTGTATATTGCTCCACATTCCTCCTTTGTATATTTATCATTGATTATGATACTATCCATGGCTTCTGAACTTTCTATTGGTATTCTATAGAGATGGATGTATGCTACAGGTAATGCTGGGAACTTCACTACACTTCCCTCAGCCCTTAGAATATCAGACCATTCCTTTCTATTGAGGACAACATCGATCGGAAAGGTTTCATATACATTACCGTTCTGATAAACAATCGAGATTGAGAAATGGTTTATATTATCACAATAGAGGTTCTTATGACCAAAATTTCTAGCTATATAAGTTCCAAAGCCTATGAGATATATGTTCTTCACCCCTTCTCTATTTACATCGATCTTATGCTTTGTTTTCCTTGCACAACTGTTCTTATGATATTTAATCCGGAAAGTTTAATTTGAAATGGAATACCTCTAATACAAACAATCTCCTCATCGAAGAAATCTTTTAAGTACTCTCTATGCCTTCCATTGAAGTAAGGCTCCAAATTTAACATTACAAATCTTTCTTCGTTGCCTTCCTGTATGTAAAATACCTTAACATCATCGAACCAGACATCGACCCCAGCCCACTTGGAAGCTAGGTAGAATGCCTCGATCACTTGCTAGCTTGTTTGAGGCACATAGGAAGCAAGAGGTCGATCGTCTATCCAGGTAAAGAAAACGCACCTATTTCTGTCGAAGGCAGGAGAAAGTCCATAGAATAATGAGATCAAAAGGACAAGAATAGCAAGAAGCTTGCGCACCTTAATCTAGAAGATTTTCAATTCAGTTTATTATAAATTTCCTTCCTCTCGCCAATATGATTAAATAAAGAAAAAAGTAAATACTTTGCCATGTTCAGAAGCGTTCTAGCGAGTTGCACGAAAATTGATACTAGGTGTATAGAAAGTTTGAAATTCATATATGAATTTCATGAAATAGGTGCAATGAACCAGTGAGAAAAGAGGGTAACAAATGTGCAAAGAGATGGAACAGAAGCTGATGGAAGCAGAGCCAAGTTATCTTTACTAGTGTTCCCTATCCACATCTTCACAAGTTTCGCTCTTCTTTTGTAAAAGAGAACTCTTTCTGGGTATACACGTGTATCTCGAACGACTCCTTTATTCCAGCCTTCCAAAGTTCCGATTGAATTTTGCTAGGAGGAGACTTTGTGATTACAAGCACTATGTCGCTTGAGTATATGCCTTCTCTTTACAATCGAACCGAAAAGGAAAAAAGGAAAACCTCTGCTTCTGGATCGATCTCGTGTACTACCATTTTTATTGCGCCGTGGTCGAGCCGCTTATCCCAACGACAGTGCCTATCCCCTTCGTTCTACCTTCTCTGAAAAAGAAGACATCACCAGTTCTCACAAACTCAGGCCTTAGGATAAAGTAAAACTCAACCATATCGGTGTCTCCACTTCTCAGGAATTTCTTCGTGGTATTTACAAGTCTTGCGGCTTGTCTTATCGTCTTCATCTGAATAACTGGCTCATATCCAACTTTTATGGTTGTAGGGTGATGCAAGACCCTTATATGGGCCCTGAACTTTCTTACAGCTACAGGCGTGGCATCAAGATCAAGCAATACCATTCCTCTTCTTATTTCCTCATACTTAGCGTTTGTAATTGCGTAAGCTGCGATCTGACCTGCTTCAGCCCTTTCAACTCGGACTCTGTTCACCTCTATTGACTTAACCCTTACAGTTCTGAAGGATCCATCATCAAAGGGTCCTAGAAGCACCCGGTCTCCACTCTTAACCGCACCCTCCTCAACCAAACCGGCCACCACAAGCCCTACTCCAGATACATCGAATTTCTCATCGATGTAGCACAGAAACTTTCCTTTAGCTTTCTCATGCCAATCTATCTTTGGTGGAAGCATGTTGAGAAATGCTTTGAGCTCCCGCAAGCCCTGACCAGTGACATTTGAGATAAGGAATATGGGAGCAACCCTCCCATGAGGCATGTGCCTTGCTGCAATAGCTGCGTCATTCTTGCTCCTTATGATGAAGGGTATTTTGTTAATTCCTGGCAGCTTTAGAAGACGTATTACCTTATCTAAGTTTTTCTCTAGCACTTCTTGAGGAGTCATATCCACTTTCGTGACAACAACGAAACAAGGTATTCCCAAAGCAACGGTCATTCCTAAGTGTTCTCTAAACGTTCCTATTGGACCTGCGTTGGCTCCAACTACCATGCAGGTGTAGTCAGGGAGATGTCCAAGAACCCCTCTCATCGTCGTTTTCAAATACCTCTCATGACCAGCAAGGTCTATCAGAGTAACTATTTTAGATCCTTCCAAGTACACCTTGGCCTCGTCATAGGTTCTAAGGGAGTCATTGATGGATTCTCCCATTTCGTTGAAACCTAATACATGAACTGAGACGGACGAAGATCTTCTAAACTTCAACTCGTGTAGGTATTTAGCCACCAAACTCATTGCTTTACCATCGCCATCATCAAGAGTTCCATATATTAGTACCCCCTTAAGTGTAGATTTTCCTGCATCCACATTTCCGAGAAGGGCTACGGATATCTGTATAGGTGGATAATCAACTGTCTTCCTTACAAGAAGCTCGTATACATAGCCTCTTTTTGCCTTCTCTTTTCTAATAACTATGAAGGATGCTCCTACTGTTTTTGTTATCTGCTCCATGACCTTAAACGATTCTTTTGCCTCCTCTTCCGTCAGACCAAGCGGTTCTCCATCATCTGAAACCCCGAGCTCATAGAACGCTTCCCCTCCCCCCTCTCCTAGTCTATAGGCTAGCTGGGTTGCTAGTTTTTGCAGTCTCTCCTCTGTCTGTGCATTTAGCCTAAGCTTATACTCAACCTTGCCTTCTTCGGTCTCCTTTTTCATATTCAAGTATCGACGCTCGTCTGTTAATTAAAACTTCCTAAAAGATCTACTCACTTGATGCTGTGAGGGTGAATCGAAGCAAAGTCATTAGCAGAAAACCATATTAGAAGAGCTTGCGAATCAGGGGATCTTGCTTAGAAAGAAGGCCGGGGAGTACATAGTCTGTCCGAAGTGCGAATCTCCTTTACATGTAACCCAACAGGCATGCCCGTATTGTGGCTCTTCTAATATTCAGAAGGAAAAAGTCATTGAGCACTATGGCTGTGGCTATGTAGCCTTTGAGGAGGAGTTCCTCCAGCCAGATGGTAGTCTAAAATGTCCGAGCTGTGGAAAGACCCTTAAATCATTTGAAGAGGAGTATAGGTTAATTGAAAATGTATTCAGATGCAAATCTTGTGGGAGTTTCTTTGAGACAGAAATGGTATACATTTGTATAAAGTAAGGACATAGATTCCGCGAGAGAGAAGCACGGAGAAATAACCTCTACTCCTATAGGCTGAATCCAGAAGTTCTAGATGAGCTTTCTAGGCTTGTAGCTAAGCCCTCAATGTTCTCAGAGGAGCTGGAAAGCAGAGGCTTCAGTGTGACAAGCAAGCCTGCAATCAAGGGAAGATCAGGAATTGTTCATACCTTCTCAATTAGAGCCATAAAGGATGGAAAGGAGTATTTGGTGGATGTATATGGTGGAGAAGGGACTCTATTGCCAGAGCGGGTTGCTCCATTCATCACAAAAGTTATTGATATCTCTAGATTGCCAAAAGAAGGAGAAAGGCGGTTTGTTCTTGCTTCAACTCAGAAATTTTTCTAAGGAGACAAAGAATATTTTAAGATCATTTGGAATAGAAATGGTCGAAGCTAAGGACCTAAATGACCTTAGGAGAAAGTTAGCAGATCTTTTAGGCTCGGATATCCCTGTCCCTCTTCCCTAGTCATCAACATGCATACAATTTCAGTTTGTAGAACATTTCTGAAAGGCAGGGATCGAGTTATAGGTTTGCATAATTCATAGAAATGGCCTATTGCTGGAGAGAGTCAATAAATCCTTTCTTATTATTTTGGGAGATAATGAGTTCTTCTTTCAAGGCCAGAAGTAGTAGTGTGAACAACAATGGTAGTACTGCCAAGGTAAAGAAAGATCGTTCGTAACCCATGAATTTAACTAGCATTCCCATTATTACCGGTCCAAAAGCCTGTCCAACGTCTTTTATAGTCTCAGTAGTTCCTAGCGCCGTACCATGTACCTTTGGACCCATAATCTCCGAAGCCAACGGCTTTGTAGACGAGGAAACAAAGGATACCCCAACTGACAGGCATATGAGCGAGAGCATCATTGAATAGGCTCCGCTGGAGAAGCTCAATCCCAGCACGCTTACAGCAGTGGTTATCAGCCCAAAGATTATGGAAGGAGCCCTGCCAATTCTATCAGACAATTTACCTGCAACTGGTTTGAAGAAAGTCATGACTAATATCTGAATTGTAAATAGAAAACCCACTTCTGACGCGGAGACTTCCAACATGCCCGCATAAAGTGGAAGAAATGTTTCGATAGCTTGCATGATGAAGTAAGTAATGGCCTCAAAAGAGGCAACTAGCAGTACTCGCCCTTCTATGAAAGATAGTGTCTTAATCTCGGATTTTTGACGTAGACTTGAACTATTAAGGGAAAAGATTATTGAAAAGGCGATTATTCCGGCCAACCAGCATGTCTCGAACGTCTCTCTAAATCCATACTTTAGTATGATGGTCCCAGCCAAGAGAGGTGCTGTCATCCTTCCAGCCATCATAGCAGATGAGAAGAGACCCATCATCTCGCCTTTCCTCTCAGGAAAAATATCAGCTATGAACGCCAATGAAACTGGGACAAAAATTGCTGTAGCAAGGCCGTGATATGCTCTTACAGCAGCCAGTCGGAAAGAGTTTCGCACGAATAAATAAAAAAGCGGAGCAGTGGCAAAAACTGGCCCACCTGCCCTTAACAACGCCTTCCTTCCATATCTATCTGAAAGGGATCCTGCTGCTACATTCGTAAAGATCCCGACAAACGTAGATGTGGAGGCTATGAATCCTATTTCAGCTGGATGTATGCCTAAACTTTCGGCAAAAAGGGGAAGAGTTGGAGATTTGGACATGGTTGAGCTTAATACGGCAAAGAAACCAGCTATGGAGATGGCTACAAAAGATCTTCTTACTTTGGAACTCAAATTCTCTCTTTCACCTTCCGCATCAAGAATTCAATCCTTTTAAGCGATTCATTTCTTTAACCACACCCTGTTTTTCTTTTCTAATAAGGCTTCATTGCTAAGCTAGGGAAACCATTAAAGTATTTCTCACCAAGGTAAGCGAACAGAGAGGGAATCAAATGAAAGAAGAAGAGGAGGTCTGTCTAAAAAAGAGAAGTTGGATAGCTGGGCTCATTTGCAATGGGATACGCTGATGTTGAAGCAGATGTTTACATAGCCCTTGGATTGGTTGCCCTTTATTCCGCTAGGGCATCTCCCATAGCATTTGTTTCAGCTAGAGGAGGATGAATTCACTTTGTTCCACGTTATTGAGTCTCCAGCAGCCTCTTCACTTGGTTTAGAGCAGTTTGATAATCAGATAGCTGAGTCTAGATTCTGGCTAACCAGGATTACAGCCGAACTTAGGAAAGAAAAATAAAAACAGGAGTAAAGGTTGCTGTTGTCAGAGATGCAGCAGATGCCATAGTAGAAGAGATAACTGAAGGAGATTGTGATTTAGTTGTTTTGCTTAGGAAAAAGAGAAGAAAATCAAGGAGATTAGCTTTGAAAGCCGTTTGTGAAAGGGTTGCATCGAGTGTAAGGATACCGGTCATCAGCTTGTTAATGGATCAAGGGCAATCTAAGCTTAAAGAATCTTGATTTTAAGGCGGCTAAGCTGGGAACCACTCTATTTCCTTAGTCTTCTCAACATATGCTGAGATTATGTCCTTCATGGTAACGAAACCAACTAATTTTCTCTTATCCTTTCTGTCAACAACTGGGAAGTGGCTTGCCCTTTTTATGCCAATTCTTAGCAAAGCTTCTCTTAACGTCTCATCTGGATAGAGTGTTAACGGCTCTCTTATCATTATTTTCTCAACATTTGCATCCCACAGGCCCGATGTCATGGCATCATTTATCTCATTATGAGTTATAAGCCCTACAAGCCTTCCTTTATCATCAAGAACGGGAAAGCCATGAAATCCTGTCCTATCCATTAATTCATATGCCTCCTTTACCTTCATTCCCTTTTTGATGACAGCGATCTCCTTGCCCTTCCTCATTACATCCCTTATAAGCGTCAAGTCAAGGGCATCGGGTGGTCTCTCTGGCTTTGCCTTTATTCCTTTTTTGAGGAGCTTTTGTATGTAGATGTTTCTGCCAGAGAATACCACAATCATATCGCTAATGACGCATGAAAGCAGGAGGGGTAGGATTATGTCATAGTCCCTTGTCATTTCAAAGAGGATAATTATGCTAGTCAAAGTTGCCCTACTGACTCCTGCAAAGAGAGCAGCCATCCCAACGAGAGCGTATGCTCCATAGCCAGCAGTTATGTCAGGGAAAAGGGAGCTCACTATGTAGCCATAAGTTCCTCCTAGCATACCTCCAACGAACAAGGATGGTGCAAAGACTCCTCCAGAACCTCCTGAGCCTAAGGTTATTGAAGTGGCCAAAATTTTGGCGAATATAAGCACCAACATTAGTTTAAATTCTAGCCTCTGACTTATTGCAGCAACCAGTCCATTGGTTAGCGGGAAGATTAGATTCTCTCCATAGCCAACTCCTAGAACTTGTGGAAAGATTAAACCCAGGCTTCCTAGTATAATTCCTCCTACGGCTGGTACTATGTATGGAGGAAGTGTCTTTATCCTCTCGAAAAGATCTTCAAACCTGTATAGGGCATCTATTTCTATTATTCCGGTTATTCCAGCAAGGATTCCCAGTCCTAAGTAGAAGATTAACTCACTGTAGCTCTTAAGGGAGTAACTTAGAGGTCCTAGAGCTGGATAGTCGCCAAGGAATCGCCTTGCAATTGATGTTGCAGTTACCGTTGCAATAACAGACGGTATAAAAGACCTAGTCCTGAATTCTGCTAGAATTATCTCCATGGCAAAGAATATCCCAGCTATAGGAGCGTTGAACGTTGCAGCTATACCGGCACCAGCCCCACAGGCCACTAACACCCTAAGCCTTTGAGGAGATATACCAAGATGCTGGCCCAATATGGAACCAAAGGAAGCACCTATCTGAGCTATAGGTCCTTCTCTTCCAGCAGATCCTCCTGATCCAATGCATATGGCCGAAACCAGTGGCTTTATTATCGCAACTCTTGCTCTAATTCTCCCACCTCTTGTCCATACTGCTTCCATGATTTCAGGTACTCCATGTCCTCTGGTCTCAGATGCTCCATGATGAATTATTGGACCTATTAACAGGCCTCCAAGAGCTGGAGCTATAAGATAGTAGCTTTTTCCCATGAAGCTAAATATCTTAGGGCCAATTTCATAGAAAACCTTCATAAAAAAGCCGATAAGCCACCTAAAAATTATAGCACCAAAGCCAGATATTATTCCAACAATAAATGCCAGCAAAGTGAGGAAAAAATAGCTCTCTCTGAATCTCTGCCAGCTGTTTGTTGTCATTTTTCATCCAGAATCGGGGGATATCAAATAGAGATAAAAAATTTTTACAATTGTAAAAACTCATTAAAGCTCAGCTTATACATTAAAAATGACTTACGGACTTATGTCGTCTCAGCTTATTCTGATACTATTTTTGCTATTTTCTCCGACGCTCTTCTGAGTTCAAGCATGACAAGGCCTATTTTAGCATCTTTAGGCAAAATCGCTACTACCATGACGTCTGGGCCGGCTCCCATAAGCATGGCATATCCTTTCTCCCCAGTCACAAGAACCTTCTCTACTCCTCCATGTCCGAACTCCATGGCCACCCTTTCACCTATAGCCAGCATAGAGGCGCTCATTGCTCCAACAACTTCTTCTTCTGGTGCTTCTGCCCTAAACTTGCTTGCTACTGGAAGGCCATCTCTCGTCAATATAGCTATGCCAGAAACCTCTGGCAATCCACTTATGAATTCGTTAAGAATTTTTTCAAAGGCAACTCTTTTACTTATCATAACACAGAATTTGGACCCCGCTTATCCATAAATCTTATGAAATGATGATAGAGGGCGCTTGACAAACCTTTTTTCAAAAGAAACCCCTTTAGAACTTTTGGGGAAAGTTTGAGAGTTTTCAGGGGAAATGGCTTTTTAGAGACATGTTCTACCATTATTTTGTTTAATCAGCCAATGAGATCGATTTTCTTGCATTTCAGATTTCACTCAATGTTAAATTCCAAGGAAGAACTTATAGAAAAACCACTATTTTGAGGGTTTCCGTTATCTAAGATGCGTAGCATATTTGTGTAAGAAAAACATTTTAAAATCACTAGAGAACGATCGTGGGAGTAGAGAATTTCGATGGGAGATCAAAAAGATTTAGACAGTGATAAAGATATCTCATCTTTCCTTGAGGAAGGGAAAAAATGTGGTGGTCTGAGTAGTAAACCCATCGTCTGCTTTAAAATACCAGAAAGAGACCTCTTCTCCCCTCTTTTAATAATTCCCTTGGCATTTCTCTTGTTCCTTTCTCTCGCGTTTATTAGTTATTTATTGGATCTGTTGGATTTTCCCTCTATCAGGACTCCATTAGCAATTATTTTTAGTCTTTTTTTGTTTATTATGAGTGTAAGACTCTGTGAGAAGATTCCACTAAAGTTCATTGCTGATTTTCGCTTTCAGTTGACGATACTTGTTCTTATATTCTTGTTTGTCTCCTTTGCAATCTTGAAGCTTTACCATAGCCTCTTTATAGGAGTTCTGATCGGGATTGTTTTTTCTATGATACTAAATTATGGATTGAATATTCACTCGAGGGAAGTTCCAAAGAAGATTCCTATCGCACTAGTTCTAGTTAGCATCAGCATTCTTATCTTCTATTTTATTTTTTTGGGAGGGTTCCCTCTCCTAAGCGAAAGGTTGAGAGAAAGAGCTAACCTATCAATAGTTAGGGCTTTTTCCTATATGTCTTTCATTTATGGTTTCTCTATAATTGTATCCTGCGAAAAAAACAATAAGTTCTCCATTTCGCTTGCTTTAATTGGATTATTGTTATTTAGCTTATTGGGTTTCAGATTTGAGCCGATGGGCATACTTTTAACCCTTACAATGGCCTATTGGTACCGAGATCTTCTAAGCCGAAAAGCAATGCTCTTATCATTAATCCTATTAGCGGCAGTGATCGTTGTGGTGGGATACATGAAAGTCCCGTCTCAATGGATATTAAATCCAATAGAGACACTTTTTTATAGGGCGGGATTCACGCTAAATACTCTTGATAGGATATTAGAAATTGCATATCCCTTTGGGTTAACACATGGCTTAGCTTCCTTTAGTCCACCCAGATCAAGGATAGTTATTGGATTGATGGTATATGGTTATAATCAAAGCATCACATCCACTTTGATTGGAGCCGCTTTCCTTGACTTCGGTTTGTTTGGTATTGTTCTTATTATGATCTACTTTGGGCTGATGTTAGGAATTGGATACAAAATCCTAAAAAATAACCCAAGTTATTGGTGCTCGATAATTGGATATCTCTTGGCAGCGTCCCATAGCCTCATACTCATAGAGTCAGGCGTTGACTTCACGATGTGGTTGTTTACACTCTTTGTCTGGTTATTATATGGCAAGTTTAGCAACTTATTAACGGAAGAGCAGCTCGTTGAAGGATGATGCCAAAAAATACCTAAATATCATCTTCTATTCATGTGAACAGTTCTTTTGATAACTTTAAGTTAATCGAGTCCTTTTTGGGAATATATGGGCATTCAGCCTCACATAATGTGCGGTCCAGGAGATGTAGCTAGATACGTTCTTCTACCTGGAGATCCTAAACGGGCCGAGAAGATAGCGAAGTTCTTCGATGAATACAGGCTTGTGGCTGAATATAGACAATACGTGACCTTCACAGGGACCTATAAAGGGATTCCCGTTTCCGTCACTTCGACTGGAATAGGTTGTCCCGCTGCTGCAATTGCTGTTGAGGAACTAGCTAAGATAGGCGCTAAGTGTTTCATCAGGGTAGGGACAACCGGAGCAATGCAGCCAGATATCGACATAGGGAACATCATAGTTGCAACAGCCGCGGTAAGGGCAGATGGGACTACTAGAGCTTATGTTCCCCCAGAGTACCCGGCAGTAGCAAGTGCCGAAGTCGTCAACTCCCTTTTAAAGGCTGCAAATAATCTCGATGTAGAGGTAAGGTCTGGAGTGATACTGACTGGAGACGCTTTCTATGTTGAAGATCAAGAAACCGTAAAATTGTGGAGCTATCTAGGAGTTCTCTCTGTTGAAATGGAAGCATCAGTCATATTCGTCTTGTCACAGATCAAAGGGTTGAGGGCAGGAGCCATCTTAGCTGTAGATGGAAATTTAATCAAGGGGACTAAGAAAGGAGAATTTAAGAAGGGGGAAAAGAAAGGGGAGCTAGATCCTAGGGTCCAGAAAGCAATAGAACTGGAAACAAGGGTTGCGCTCGAAGCCATAAGGATGTTGGAGGAGAGATCCTAAACATCTAATGGGAGCGATACGAGGACCGAGGAAGCGGTCCCTCTAAATCTCTCAAATACCTCTGCCGCTCTTCTAGCTCCTATCAGGATCCTTTCATATAGCTCCTCTGCAGTTAGTCCAGCCATCTCTGCCTTCTCCCTGTTTAGATCATAGGGACCCCTTATCCATAGGGATATCATGGTTCCAAAGTGTCCAAGCCTTATATGAGGCAAACCAAGAACGTCAGCATTTTCACATGGGAAGAATGCATGACCCTCTGCTCTTTTAGAGGGAATGAAGCCTACGGTTGTCAATTCATGAATAACCTCTTCGTAAAGCCTAGATGCTGGCTCCCCAGTTATGGAGGCAACTAGTTGGATCTGAGCAAGCTTATCTCGCAAATCTTGAATTCCTCTCATGTTCACCACTATGTATAAACTTATCACATTAATAGTTCTTTCCTCTACTACAAAAAACTCTGAAAACAAAAGGCGGAAGTGATGTCTTTGGAAGGACTTAGGCCCCAGTTTAAAACTTATTCGGGGTTCATATTGGATCTCGATGGAGTAATTTGGGTAGGAGAAAAATCAATTCCAGAAGCCGTAGAAGCCACTAGAAGACTAAGAGATCTTGGATTGAAGACAATTTTTGTTACAAACAATTCAACAAAAACCAGGAGAGAGTACGAAAAAAGGCTCAGAGACCTTGGTCTCAAGGTTGACACGGATGAGATTTTGAACAGCGGTTATACGACGGCTCTATTGCTAAAGGAAAGATATGGCGGAGGAAGGGCCTATGTTGTTGGTGAAAAGGGCCTCGTTAAGGAGCTGAGGGAGCAGAAAATAGAAGTTATCACAAGAGAGGAGTGCTGGAAGAGAGGATGTGACTTTGTTGTAGTTGGTATGGACAGAGGGTTTAATTATTGGAAAATTGCAACCGCTATGAGAGCTATAAGGGAAGGAGCTCTTTTCATAGCAGCGAACGCCGACAAAACTTTCCCTAGCGAGAAAGGGTTATTACCAGGAGCTGGTTCGATGATTGCAGCGATAGCAACTGCTGCAGGTAAGAAACCAGATATTGTAGTTGGGAAGCCTAGCTCGTACATTTTTGAGATAGCTCTTAGAAAGATGGATTTAAAGAGAGAAGATGTGCTCGTTATAGGGGATCGAATCGACACGGACATAGAAGGAGCTCACAATGCTGGAATTAAATCCGTACTTATCCTAACCGGAGTAACAAGTAAAGAGGAAGCAGAAAGATCTGAGATTAAGCCAAATTTCATACTAAAAACACTAAGTGAGCTATTCTTATGAACTTATTCACTCCTCCCAATAAAGCAAGCTCTTTTTCCTGCCGACTTTAATTCCCTTTGCCTCCTCATATGGAGTAGTAAAAACTTCTACTATATGCTTTGCTATCCTGTTTCCTATCCCCTTCACCTTAGCTAATTCCGCTAGATTTGCATTTGCCACCCTCCTCAGGGTTTTGAACCTTTCGATTATGGCTCTTGCTTTCATAATCCCTAGACCCCGTATTGTTCCTAAAACCTCCACTTGTTCGTCTGCAAGAGTTCTACTCCTCTTTACTACTCTTAAACTTGGTCTAACTCCCGTTTCCATCTTTTTAGCAAGAAGATAGAGGGTCCTAGGTACCAAGGTCTCATCGGGGACGACTATAGTCGGCACTCCAGACAAAGCTAGTTCGTTTTGAATGCCAAGAAAAATGTTCCAGACCAATTTTGGATCTCTTCCCATTGATTTGAATCTTCTAGAAAGCTCTTTTGGGTCTCCTGTGATCATAAGGGAGAAAGGAACCTCTTGATGAGCAAGCAAGTCGAGTTGATCAAACAATCTCTTAGATATCACGCTGTTCACGAGATCAGAAACGCCTTTCCTTTCAACGAGAAGAATTTGATCCTTACTTCTTACCAGGAAATCACCGGCTTCAAGCCATGAAACTTCTACCTCAACACCCATTTCTCTGATTTTCTCAGCCCATCTCTTGGAGAGATCTTCCCTCTTATCAACAATTATTTTCATATGTCTCACTTTCAGTCATCCTTGGTCTAATTAACTCTGAAACTAATTGGCTAAGCTTATTGAAAAAGGATTTTCTCTGCTCTTCTATTTCTCTAAAACGCTAGAAGTTATGACGATTACCAGAAACCGATCGCCTTTACTCCATTCCTCTTTATCCATACCTCCACGAATCTCATGACAAATAGGGCTACAAAGAACATCGCTGTTGCTTCCAGCGCTGAAATCAAAACCGCCTTTTCTAACAACATTGGAAGTGCCGAAGAGGTTGCTACTTTCATTAGGTGTAAAGGAGCAACGTATGGAATGCAAAGATAGGCCAACCTTGCACTTCGTGGAATCGCTTGAACTGGAACCATTAGAAGCCCTATTATTCCCAAGTTCAGTATCTCCAGTAGGTTATTGGGCACGCTAGTTCTCATTGAAATAGCTGCTACTGTAAACCCATAGGATATTCCTTCAACGGCTAGAAGACCTAATCCTAGGACCAGAAGCCAGGTCCTATCTGCCGATAAAAGATCCACGTGAAATGCTCCTCCAACTAGCATCGCCATGAAGAGCAGCGATGCAATCGTTATCGAAGAGCCAGTTATTAGCCTGCCAAGAAGGGCTTTAAAGGGTGAAAATCCTCTAACTAAGTGCTCCTCCACCATCCCTATTGATATGAAGAAGTTCATCCAACTTCCTATAAGGGAAGAGAAATTTGAGATCACGCTCCAAGCCACTATTGTCCAGAATGCTCCTTTTACAGCCATGCTTAGTTGTTCTCTTGGTACAAAAAGGAGAGCCCCAAGCACAAATAGAAATATCCAAGCAGCATCCGAGAGTATCCAATTTAGGAAGGACCATCTGAAGCGCCAAAGTCTAATTGTGTGGAGCCAAAGAACGGCCTTAGCCCTAACAAAGGCCTTAACGCTCATATCGCTCCCTCTTTCATGGCTTTCCTCTCTCCTATCTGTATAACAAGACCAGAGGCAGAGTTATATATGACTGACATGGCCGCAAGGACTCCAATAAGTAAAGTGATCCTTCTCGATACAGGAGAACCTATAATGGCAGAGAGCCTTGCTAGCTCTATCGTGTAGGTTGATGGAAGTACTATAGATATGAGCCTTGCCCATCTAGGAAGGAGATAAGCCGGATAGAACGCTCCTGAAAATAGAAGAATAAGGGGGTTAAGCCATCCCAAAACGTTTGTCTCTTCCTTAATAGAAAGGAGGAAAGATGCAAAAAGAGCTGAAAATCCAAGTAATGGAAGCATTCCTATGGTCAAGGCCAATGCTATGATGCACAGCTTCACAGTCCCACCTGTAACTCCCTCTACCATGAGAATCAGAGGGGTGAATTCGGCTAGCTGTATCCCTGCTGAGAGGAGGTATCTCGGCACGTAAGTTAGGACTAAGGTTATCGATGTCCTATTTGGAGAAAGAAGTATGTACGGTAAGGTTCCTATCCACCTGTGAAAAAGCACGCTTCCTCCTACTCCCCACATCACGTCAAGAGAAACCATAGCTGCAAGTGTTGAGGCAACAAAGTAAGTCAAAGGATTAACGGGCGCCTGAACATTCTGTCTGAACGACTGAGTGTTGCCAAACAAAATTCCCATGCCCATTATAAGTCCTAGCGTAAGATATGGCCAGATGAGCCTAGATATAGATGCTGAGCGGTTGTTCTTGAAGAAATATAAATCTAGCAGAATGCCAGACTTTAGCAGGGTCTTAAGGCCCATAACGCATCATCTCAAAATCCTGTCCTTCCAGTAAGCTGGATGAAAACGTCCTCAAGACTTGGTTCTTTTATCTCTACCCTTCTCACTTTGCATCCTCTCTCATGAAGAAGACCTAGTATCTTTGAAGTAGTTTCTTCTACTTTATCCGGAGTTTGAACGACCTTAAGCCTCACTAGTCCATTCTCGGGGAATGCCTCAGAAGGAACACCTGTAGCACCTCTAATAGCTTTGACTAAGGAAGTAACTTGAACTCCGGCAGGAGGAACAACGATTACTTCTAGCGATACTCTATCAGCCAAGTGCCTCTTAAGGCCTTCGACTGTATCAAGGGCAATTATCTTCCCCTCGTTTATTATAGCCACTCTGTCACAAACTATTTCCGCCTCAAACATGTTATGAGTCGTCACCAAAACGGTTTTTCCCTCGTGGTGAGCAAGCCTCACAAGAAGCTCCCTAAGCGTTCTAGCAGATGGTGGATCAAGGCCAAGAGTAGGCTCATCTAGTATCAATACCTCAGGATCCGTTATCATAGCTCTTGCTATGCTTAACCTTGCTTTCATACCGAGAGAGTACTCCTCGTATAGCTTGTCAGCAGCCCCTAAACCGGTCAGGCCGACAAGATCCAGGACCTCCTTGACCCTTTCTTTAAGCTCTTTTCCGTCCATTCCATGAAGCATGCCGAAGTAAGTCAAGTTCTCCCTTCCTGTGAGCTTCCAAAAGAAGCCCTTCTCTACTGTGAGTGAGACTCCTATAAGTTCTCTGACCTTTTTTGCCTCATTTACAACATCATGACCCATTATCATAGCCTCTCCTTCATCTGGAAGGAGAAGCGTACTAAGTATCTTCACGGTCGTGGTCTTTCCTGCGCCATTAGGGCCAAGAAGGCCGAATACTTCACCCTTCCATACTGCGAAAGAAATCCCTTTGAGTGCATGAACCTCTTGTCTTTTTCTTTTTAGCAGTCCTTTTCTTAGGTAGGTAATGTATGTTTTCTTAAGGTCTCGTGCAAGAATAGCCCTTTCCTTCATCTTATTTTTCCCAAAGGATCGTCTAATTGTGCTTTATATAATTAGCACACTTTGAATGACCATATCCTGTTAGCAGCTGGAGTTAAAGAACTTTGTCAAAGTGAGAGATGGAGACGTTTATGTTATCAATCTGGCCTTATCTTACAGCTCTTTGAGGTGCATGAATACTTTTTAGCGTATTACCTTCATTTAATGGGATGAAGACCTTATCTTTGATCCATTCCTGATCCTAGAGACATAATAGCAAGGCCTGTTTGTTCAGACTATCATTTCTACCTTCACTTCCTCTTTAGAAGACATGTAGTAAAGACTTGTTTTGCGTTAGCGAATGTTCTCGGTTTAAATATTTAAGCAACGCCCGTAAAGACTTCTGAGAAAAGACTTAACATTATTTTCAGGCCGTTTGAGTCAAAGCCTGGGTGGTGTTTTTGAGTATCGTATTTATCATAGCAACCTTTGGAGAGATCCCGATCGACATCGATAGCTTGTTACATGATCAACATGTTCAAGAGGCCCTTCTAAAAATTGAGAGAGAAGTAGAAAAAGGGAAGTGGAAACTTGTAGAGGAAATGAAGGAAATAGACTCGATCAGAGAATTAGAGAAGACAGGTCTCATCTATAGAGGCTCTCTTAACTTCCCTTTAGTTCTTAAAGAAAGCTTCAAGGAGATGAAACTCGAAATTAATTCTATATCCGAAGAAATGGCAGATCTTGTATATCATGGATTATCAGGTCTTTCTCGCAATTCAAAAGAAATATTAAGCATAGCTGCCCTCGGAGAGTTAGATGTTGCCTTAGATGACATTATTCTAGCTAAAATAAATGCCTTAACCTTGGATTCTGGAGAGATTATTGTTTGTGGCTTTGAGGGGGCCGAGTCCATAGCATATAGAAGTTGGTTTGCTGAGACAAGTGATGGTCTCCTTTGTACTATCGAAGTCGGTCAGCCGAAGTTGGAGATTAAGACTTCGATAGATGCTAACTCACCCATATTTGCTGGAAGCGAAGAGATGCTCGATCTTGCAGCAAATTTGTTTGAGTGGTGTTTGCCGGAGTCGGATAGTTGGGCTAATAATCTTGACTTTAGTGGGCTAAAGCGCGATATGTTTCTTTATGGATTCACCAAATTGGTATTTGGTAGGGCTCTATACCTTTTAGGGAAAGAGAAAAAGCTATTCTGGGATGTAGCTCTGAAGTATACGATCAAAGGGCTCTAATAAAAGGCCTCAGTCCGCCCGTCATTCTTCACTAATCCGTTAAAGGAATTTTCATCACAGGCCATTTTTAATTCTAAAGAGGTAAGATAAAATGTTATCTCCTATCTGAGGATATTGATGTTAAATTATCCTTGATCGGTTGTAATTCAACCTTATTTCCAAGCCAGAACCCCTGTAGATTCTATTAGACCAATGCCCTATTTGTTATATCCAGAAGCTAAAGACTCACATTCCATGAAGGCTGCTAGGCCTAGAGTCAGAAAGTGCACTGATATTCGTGTGATAAAATAATAGCAATAGAAAGTGGAATGTTAAATAGAAGAAAATATTCCTAATATGGGCTTTGAAGGGGATAAGAGGTGGCAAAAGTAAGAATTACCGTAAAACTCTCTAATAAGCTAGGTTTAAGCGATAGAGCAGCGTCTTTATTTGTTCAAGCTGCGAGGAAGTTCAAATCCCATATTGACGTTAAGAGAGACGAGAATAAAGCAGATGCTAAAAACCTTTACGGAGTCCTGTCCTTAAGAGCAGAGTGCGGCCACATCATAACGATCACTGCAGAAGGACCCGATGCTGAGGAAGCAATCGATGAGCTTGTGTCTCTAGTGAAAAACAGGTTTGGGGAGATGGAAAAATTCAGAATCTAGTTCTCTTCGTAGAGAGGTATGGGCAATTATAGCAGTACAGAACATGCTAGGTAAATTCTTTTTTAGCAAAGGCTAAGGTTCGAATTGGGTATTAAATTGGAAGTAAAGCCAATTGGAGTGATACATACCCCATACAAAAACCGAAAAGAGGCACCACGCCAAGGAAGGTTTTCTAAGGATATCTGCGTAATAGAGATCTTCAAGGAATATGAGGATGGATTAAAAGACGTAGAAACATGTTCCCATCTCATAGTTCTTTACTGGCTCGATAGAGCTGACAGAAGGGTACTACAAACTCTTACCCCTCACGATGATAAGGTTCATGGAGTTTTTGCGACAAGATCCCCAAATAGGCCAAATCCAATTGGTTTTGCGGTCGTTGAACTTATTGAAAGAAGGAAGAACATCCTAAGGGTAAGAGGGCTTGATGCTCTCGATGGAACGCCACTGCTCGACATAAAGCCCTATTCCTCAGAAATCGATTCGATTTCGGGGGCTAGAATAGGTTGGATGAAAAAGGCTTAAGGACAACGTAGGCAGGAATTTTATCCATTTGAAGAGGCGTAAGCTTAAGAAGGTTGCTGTTTTGAGTTGAGATCTGTGTTATTCTCATTCAAACATGGTGTTTTCGCTTAAATAGCTTTGGATAGAGGAAAAGTCCTCCCGAAGAAGCTAATAGAACTATTGCCCATTCCCTTAGACCTAAGCTAGCAGTTTCGAAGACAACTCGCAGGAATGGGACATAGATGACTGCTAGTTGTAGTAGAAATGAGGCAATTACTGCTAAGAATAAGGGTTTGTTTGCTAAAAGTCTCTCCTTCGAAGCGAACACATAATGATCTGGAGACCTGCAGTTGAATGAGAGGAACATCTCGAAAAATACAGCAATAGTAAATGCAACAGTTCTTGCAATAGAAACATCTCCTGTAATCTTATACACATAGTAAAAGGGGAGTAGGGACGCTATTGCTGCAATAATAGCAGCAATCAAGATGAATTCGAACATTCCATGATAAATTTCTTCCTTGGGATTTCTAGGAGGCTTTTTCATCACATCTGGGTCTGGAGGATCCATTCCCAAAGCTAGAGCTGGCAATCCATCAGTAACAAGGTTTATCCACAAGATCTGAACTGGAAGGAGTGGAACTGGAAGTTTTGCTATTGCAGCTACAAACACAACACCTATTTCATCCCAATTCGCCGAAAGTAAGAGCCTTATGAATTTTCTGATGTTTTCGTATATCGTTCTGCCCTCTTCGATCGCTGCTACGATCGTTGCAAAGTTATCATCCGCTAGCACCATATCTGCTGCCTCTTTGGTCACATCCGAGCCTCTAATTCCCATAGCTATCCCTATATCAGCTCTCTTTACGGAAGGAGCATCATTTACACCGTCTCCGGTCATAGCCACAACATGATTCTTTCTTTTTAGGGAGTCAACTATTCTAATCTTGTGTTTTGGTGATACTCTCGCAAAGACGGTTACCTTATCGATTATTTCATCAAGTTCCTCGTCACTCATTTTTTCCAGCTCCTCACTTGTAATGATTAGTGGATTTTCCTTCTCATCAATTATCCCCACCTCTCTTGCTATGGCCTTGGCAGTCAGTTTGTGATCGCCTGTTACCATTATAACCTTGAGACCAGCCTTTCTTGCTAGCTTTACTGCTTCTTTTACCTCTGCTCTGGGAGGGTCTATCATTCCTACAAGACCTAAAAATACCATGTTCTTCTCAATTTCTTCCCTTTCATAATCCCCTTCTAACACCTTGTATGCTAAGGCTAGGACTCTCATAGCCCTTTCAGCCATATCTTCAACTTTTGAAAGGATCTCGTTCCTAATCTCATCGTTTAACTCCCTAATTTCTCCATCTATGAGGATCTTATTGCATACTTTCAGTATAGCCTCTGGAGCCCCTTTTGAGTAGCCAATCAGGCCCTCAGGATTCTTATGTATAGTTGTCATCATTTTTCTAGCTGAATCAAAGGGAACCTCATCCACCCTCGGCTCTTCCTTCTCTAAGAGCCTTTTATCCAACCCTCCCTTTGCACCGAGAACTATAAGAGCCAATTCCGTTGGATCACCGCTTGTATGAATTTCCTCTCTCGTACAAACTAAAGAAGCATCGTTGCAAAGGATTCCTGCCTTTAGAAGCATTTTAAGGTCTGGAATGTCTTTTGGAGATGTCTCATGCGAAGAACTCCCTTCTTTTATGACAAATTTTCCTCTTGGTATATATCCTTCTCCTGTGACAAATATTTCTCTACCATAAAGCCAAATCTCCCTTGCCGTCATTTCGTTCCTTGTAATGGTCCCAGTCTTATCGCTGCATATTACGGTCGCGCTTCCTAGGGTTTCTACAGCTGAAAGCCTCCTCACTATGGCATTTCTTTTAGCCATTCTCCTCATCCCTAAAGCCAAAGTTACAGTGACAACGGCCGGTAGACCCTCAGGAACGGCAGAAACTGCTAAGCTTATTGATGTAAGGATAGCATTCTCAAACACTCTAAGGCTATGCAATCCTCCATATTCGATTATTTCAGATACAGCAACTATCGCACACAGTAAAAGTATGAAAAGCCCTAGTTTCTTTCCAAACCTGTCCAAACGCTCTTGAAGAGGAGTTGCCCTCTCTTCCTCCTCTTTTAGCATTTCAGCTATCTTACCGACTTCTGTATCCATACCGGTCGCTACAACTACACCAAGTCCATGCCCGTACGAAATTGTAGTGGAAGAGAAGACCATGTTCCTCCTTTCCGGAAGAGTTGTTTCTTCTTCAAGAATAATAGATGGATCCTTCTCTACAGGAACGGATTCTCCCGTAAGGATAGCTTCATCAGTCCTCAAGTTATATGACTCTATGAGTCTACAGTCTGCTGGAACTTTGTCCCCCACTCTAAGGACTACAATGTCTCCAGGAACTAATTCTCTAGCAGGAACTACGATCTCTAAGCCTTCTCTTATAACCTTTGCTTTGGGAGCTGCTAACCTCTTTAATGCCTCAAGGGATTTCTCAGCCCTGTACTCTTGAAAGGTTCCTAAGACAGCATTGAGCAACAATATTGTAGCTATTGCGCCGGCATCGATGTAATCTTTCATGACCATTGAGAAGAGAATGGCAAAAAGAAGTATCGCGACTAAGAAGCTCTTAAACTGATCTATGAATATGTTAAAAGTTGTTTTCTTCTTTTTCTCCTTTATCTCATTGTATCCGTATATTTGAAGCCTTCTTCTGGCTTCTTCCTTGCTTAACCCTTCTCTAGATGAACCAAGCAGTTTTAGGGCTTCTTCTTTGTCTATTGCATGCCATTTCACGTTACTTAGACTTTTGCTATCCATTGAATTCATTTGATCACCTTAGATCTCCTTGAATCATTATTAGAATCGTTTATTGACCATTCCCCTTTACCTATTTATTTGTGATGTTTTCAGATCTACAATTCATGGACAAGATATACCTGCTATGACTAAGTTGGCTTTCATCTGATGAAATAGATTAAGTTAATAGTTTTTCCCTCTCTTCATGATAATAAAGACCTGATTCTCTTGGTGAGGGAAGAAGTGGAAAACAATGAAGATAGAAAAGGAGGGCAGAAGTCGGACGAGACAATTGAGGCCAGGGTAAGGAAAATAGAGGATATTATAAGATATCTCCTCGAGGAAAAGGAGAGCTCAAAAGAAAATATACTTAAATGGATGGGGGAAGTTCTAGAGAGAAATGGCTTAGAGGTCCTAGTAGATCTCCTTGAAGGGATGGCTGACGCTCTAAGGATGCTAATATTAATAGTTGGTGGAGAAATGATTGAATTCTTGCCTACTCTTGGAGATGTTCATTATCTAAAGGTTATGATCCATGAAGATGGCATGGAAAGGAAGCTTGGTTCCAAAGGGAACGTTATAATATACTGTCTCCCGCTACATGAAGGAAAGTCGAGCAAGAAAGTCGTTGGGCACATTTGCGTTGCGTTACATGTTCCGACTGGCAGAGGGGTTCTGTGGCTTCTACCAAATGTAGTTTCTGCTGCTGCATCCCTAGAATCAGACTTGCTAGCATGGAAATTCATGAAAACGATATGAATCAGACTACATATAGATTTAGAATCCTAAAACCTCTCGGCAATTCCTATGGATGCTAACACAGCTGCGCTAAAGGCACCAACTATTCCGTCTCCGCTTCCACCTAATTCAAGCAACTGGATCCCTGTTTGTTCTGACACCTCTAAAACAAGCTCTTTTGGAATTTTAGAGATTAAAGATGCCTTTGCAAGTTTTACAGCTATGGAAAAGGCTCTATCCATAACTATAGCCAAGCCTGGATTGCTCTCATCTGATGAAAGATCCATAGCGATTTCTCCAACGAAGTCCATGGCCCTTCCTGGGTCCATCCTTACCTTAAGGGCATATGCCACGTTATCGTCATCAAACTCTATCTCGCTTAGCTTGGGAAGCTGGAGTCTGAACGTTTCAACCTTATATCCTAGCAAACTTAACTGATGCGCTATCTTTTTAGCTATAGCTCCGGTGTCTTCAGAATCCTTACCATCTAGGTCGTCTATTCCTATCCACAAGATGGGTGCAGACATCCCGTACCGCCTTTCTTTAGAAGAAAAACTAACTGCGTCTTTGAATTATTTTCGGAATTTAAAGGATTCCTCGATCCTTGAGAGTGCTTACGAAGTACTCTAGAGCGTTCTTAAAATATCTCTTGTCGAGCTTTCCATGAAATGTTGGGACATCGAATATCCTCTTTGGAGGCATCAGATCCGTTGGATCGAATCCCATCTGAATCTTAAGGGAATATCTCTGTCTGTAGATATCTTCTCCGAGTCTAAGAAGTTCCTCTGGCGGTATTGGTATGCCTAAAGGTTCTAATGCTTCGGATACTGTGTCAACATCGTATATTCTTCTTGCAAATAAGCATACTACTAGGCTGTTAAGAACCATCCTCCAACTCTCCTCCTTGACTAATCTCTCTACCAGATCCTCTGGAGAGGGTAGTTCTCCAGATTTTTGATCTATGGAGTAGCCAGCGTTATCAAGGTGACTGTGTCTTCCTCCTATGAGAAAACCGAGAGGAGCCGCCGGCCCCGTGTGATATCCTGGCATTTCGTTCCCACCAAAGGATAGTGCAAAATCCTCTCCTCCAAAATGCTTAGATGCATTATTAACCCCTGAGGCTAACTCTCTATAGAATTCGTTTGGCTGTTTGACGATCATTCTAACAGCCTTAATGTATGACTCATAGTCTCCCCACTTCAGCCTCAGAAGAGTTTCTTCCTCAGAAATTATTCCCTTCTCAAGAGCTTCCGTAGCCCAAGCCAAGCAAACTCCAGTGCTTATTGCATCCAGCCCAAGGGATTCGACAACATGAAGAAGCTTCAAGAACCCCTCCTTGCTTCCTATTCCCAGCATACTGCCTAGGGCATATACTAGCTCGTAGTCGTATGAGATAAATGTGGTCTTGTAGAAATAAGGCTCATGTGGATAGGGTTCCCTCAAAGCTGCGATGTGAATACATGCAACTGGACATCCAGAACATGCAATTCTCCTAGCTAGGACCTTTGAAGCCATTTCTTCTCCGCTTATGTTTTCAGCGTGTTCAAATCTGCCCGATCTAAGGTTCATAGTTGGTAGAGCACCCAACTCATTTAAAGGGAGCACATTCATTGAGGTTCCAAGCTCATGATACTTCTTCATGAGACCGGATCTGACAGCCTTATCAAAGATCTCGTCATAGATCTTCCTGTATGCTACTTTATCTTCAACTCTTAATGCTTTTCTGCCTGAAATTACAACTGCTTTTAGCTTCTTAGAACCAAACACAGCCCCTAAGCCAAGCCTTCCGAAATGTCTGAAAGACTCCACCATTACAGAGGCATATCTGACCAACCTTTCGCCTGCAGGTCCTATTCTAAGGATGCTTCTGTAGCCAGCATTCGGCTCTCTTTCAGCTATTACTCTTCCAACCGTAAAGCTGCTTGACATACCCCATAAAGCGCTTGCATCCCTAAAGTAAACCTTGTCTTCGTGAATAGCTAGATATATGGGGGTTTCGCTCGCTCCTCTAATTACAATTGCGGTATAACCAGCAAGCTTGATAGAAACGCTGCTCCTTCCACCAGCATATGATTCGCCCAAGTTCCCCGTTAAAGGACTCTTGAAAAGGGCAACAGTCTTAGATCCAAGAGGATATGCTGCGTTAAAGGGTCCTACAGCAAGGATTATTGGATTGTCTGGTCCTAGGGGATCAACAGATGTTACATTTTCCTCCTTTAAGAGCTGAATGCCGAGTCCAATGCCTCCCAGCCATTCCTCCACTAGGTCATCCCTTTCCTCAACCCAGCTCGTTCTTTTGTTGAGATCTATGTAGAGAACTTTCGAGAAGGGCTTTGGCTCGTACATTCATCTCACCTCCTCAAGAGCTATTACGTTATATGGGCAGTAGTTTACGCAATAACCGCAGTAAATACAGATAATGGGTTTATTTGTCTCTTCGTCCCAAAAGATAGCTCCAAATGGACATGCCTCAACGCAATAACCACAAGCTATGCATTTCTCTGGTCTTAAAGTAACACCTCCTCCTTGTCTTGGTACGAGAGCGTCCTCTGGACATACCTTAGCACAAGGAGGTTCCAAACAAGCCCTACAAACTATCACGACAAATCCCTTCTCCATACCTCCTGCGCTTCTGACATGTATTGCTGATTTACCATAGCCAACTTCAGCGAATCTCCTAGTACAAGCTAGCATACAAGAGGCACAGCCTACGCATAGGTCGGAGTCTATGATTGAGAGGCGTTTAACCAAAGATATCCCAAGTTCTATGGAAACATTTATTCAAAAATCCATACTTTTACGAGCAGAAAACACTTGCTCATCTTCCACAAAATTAATCGAGAGATATATAGGATCTTCGAAAGTCCACTGGTAACATATCTCTTATGGAAGAGACTTGTATTGAGCCTCACCAAGAAATTCTTTTATTATGGATCCACGAAATTGATTGAAATGAAAGATAGGCTACCCAGAATCTTAGTGAACCTGAAATTATATGAGCAGTCAGTAGGTAAAAGAGCGCTTGAAATAGGAAGAGCTGCTGAATTAGTTTGGAAAGAGAAAGGTGTTCTTATAGGAGTTGCGCCTAATGCGCTAGATGCTGCTATATTGGCAAGAGAGTTAGAGATCCCCGTTTTTGTTCAGCACGTAGATTCAGTTCCATATGGGGCATTTACAGGATATATCAGCCCCTTACAGCTTAAGCAATATAAGATAATTGGAAGCATAATAAATCACAGTGAAAAGAGGTTAAGACTAAGTGATATTGCGTGGATAAACCAAAAGCTCGTGGAAGAAGGTTTAATTTCCATAATTTGTGCAGCTACACCAAGAGAAAGCCTTTCAGTTGCCATGCTTAAGCCAACATCTGTTGCGATGGAGCCTCCAGAACTCATTGGAACTGGTATTTCGGTATCTAAGGCAAAGCCGGAAACGATCACCGAAACTGTCAAATTGGTCAGATCATTTGCACCGGATGTAAGAATATTATGCGGTGCTGGCATCTCAAGTGGAGAGGATGTTAGAAAAGCAATCGAACTTGAAACAGATGGTGTTCTTCTTGCTTCTGCGGTAGCAAAACACCCAGATCCAAGAAAAAAGCTAATGGAGTTGGCTGAAGGGGTTTTAAAAGCGTCTAGGGATTAACAGGAAATATCTTTTTGGTAAAAACATTACACCCAGTCATCCATAATAGAAGAATTGGCGGAGCTTATTGATATAGGACCATTATCACAATTATCACTGGACTACCTTCTAATGGTAAGAAAAAGAAGATAAGTAGATTTTAATTGAAGATCCCTTTTATAAGAGTGGTGAAAGCATGGTGAAAATTCCATTTAACACAAGAATTCTTTTGATCTTGGGATTAGGTTGGACTTTCGTAGCATCCAACTCAGGACTCATTTCCTTTGCTCTTCCGTTAATTAAAAGCGAATGGGAACTTAAAGGAACTCAGACTGGCATCTTACTCAACTCGTTTCTGATCGGAATGTTAATTGGGGCTTTTTTAGTTGGAAGAGTAGCGGATGTTTTGGGTAGAAGGCCCTCTTCCATATTCTCCCTTTCGATTTTAGCAGCTGCTACGGCCTTATGTTCAGTATCAAGAAGCTGGATTGACATGGCAATTCTTAGATTCTTTGCTGGCATGGGGGCTACAGGATATATGGTAGCAGCAAGTACTTTTCTTTCGGAATTCTCTCCGAGGAGAATAAGGGGTAGATCCGTAGCTCTACTCGAATCTGGTTGGGCATTCGGCTGGTTGCTTGCATCCTATTTAGGAAAAATAATTGCTCCATCGCTCGGATGGAGACCTGTTTTCTTGGCAGGGATTCTTCCTTTCTTGGCGTCTTTACTAATATTCTTTCTTCCAGAGTCCCCCAGGTACTTACTGATAAAAGGAAAAGAGAAAGAAGCTGAAGTGCTAGCTAAGATCGCAAAAGTAGAGCTAAAGGTTGGAAAGAGGAAGAGAATCAAACTTACTGATCTCTTTTCCGGAAAATATCTTAAAAGAACCACAATGCTGTGGATCCACTGGTTCTGTATAGTGCTAGCATATTGGGGCATTTTCCTCTGGTTCCCTCAAATTCTCTATGCAAGAGGGCTCTCTCTCATTAAGACACTTCAGTACTCCTTTATAATAACTCTTGCTCAGATTCCTGGTTATTGGAGTGGCGCTTATCTTATTGAAAAAATCGGCAGGAAGAAGAGTTTGTCTATCTACATGGCGTTAGCAGGTCTTGGAAGCCTGCTTTATTGGTTTTCTAGAACAAACATTCAAGCCCTGTTAGGCGCAATAGTAATCTCTTTCTTCAATTTAGGAGCTTGGGGAATAACATATGCATATACTCCGGAGCTTTATCCTACGCCAATAAGGGCTTCAGGTTCAGGATGGGCTAATTCATTTGGTAGAGTAGGAGGCATAATTGGTCCCTATCTCGTAGGACTTATACTCGATCTTACAAATAGCTATGCTTTCGCGTTCATAATTTTCGCTGCTGCTCACATTCTATCTGCTGCAACTGTCGCTCTTCTTGGGATAGAAACTATGGGTAGATCCCTAGAAGAAATTCAGAAGTAGCAAAAGTATCTAATAGCGTGTTAGAATAAATGAAGGCAATACTTTGATCATAAGGTTATGTAGAAATCAGAAATGTAAGCTACTCTTTGAGCAGCATCTAGAAACAAGCTTTTTAGAGGAAATATCAGAGTGGCCTGAGATGTCTGACATAATCATCAGACGAGGAATTATAGTTCCAATTACAGAAGACCGAAAAGTGCTGGAGAAGGGGTCAATTGTTGTAGAGGAGGGAAAGATCATTGCTGTAGGTCCTGATGAAACTATTAGCAAGGAATATTCAGCAGATGTCGAAATCGATGCTTCAAAGCACATAGTCATTCCTGGACTCATCAATACCCACACTCACTTGGCCATGACTTTGTTTAGGGGTGTCATGGACAACATCTCTGGAATCGAGTGGCTTGAGCGGGCTTGGTCTATAGAATCTAACCTTACTAGAGATGATGTTTATTGGGGATCCCTGTTAGGCTGCCTAGAGATGATCAAGAGCGGGACCACCTGCTTCGCTGACCATTATTTCTTTATGGAAGCAGTAATCGATGCAATTCAGGGATCTAGCATGAGAGCAGCTTTAGCTCAAGCCATTATCGAAGAAGGAGGTCCGGAAGGGCTTGATACTACGCTCGAAGGGAGCTTAAAATTTGCTAAACGATACAATGGGGCGTTAAATGGTAGAATAACATGCATGCTTGGCCCACACTCTGTATATGCGTGCAGTCAAGAACTCCTAAATGAAGTAAAGGGGTCAGCTGAGGAAACAGGCCTAAGGATTCATATTTACCTCTCTGAATCCAGATCAGAGCTAGAAATAATCAAACAAAGGTATGGAACCACTCCAATAAGGCTGCTTAACAAAATTGGATTTCTTAGTCCATATTTACTTGCAGCTCACGTGGTTTTTGCTGATGAAGAGGAAATCGACCTTCTAAAAAGAGGAAGTGTTAAAGTGAACCATAATCCTATCTGCAAGATGAAAGGAGGGCATGGAATTTCTCCTGTTGCTAAAATGATCAGAAAAGGAATCAATGTATCGATAGGCACCGATGGGGCTGGGAGTAATAACAATCTTGACCTTTTGGAGGAAATGAAGTTTGCAACTTTACTACAGCCTTTGGCTGAGCAAGATCCTAGAGCTATATCCGCTTGGGATGTACTTGAAATGGCGACAGTAAGAGGAGCCATAGCACTGGGCATAGAAAAAGAGGTTGGAAGCATAGAAGTTGGGAAGAAGGCTGACATAGTGCTTGTTAGAAGGGACAAACCTCATATGATTCCGTTGCATAATGTACCATCGTTGATTGTGTATTCTGCCAACGGAAACGATGTTGATACTGTGATAATCGATGGTAAGATAGTTATGAAGGATAGAAATGTTCTAACTTTGGACGAGGAAGAGATTATAAATAGAACTCAGTGCATATTTGAGAATCTCTTGGAAAGGAGTGGTTTCAAGACATTCTTGGATAGAATCCCTCGAAGAATCTGAAATTTAAAAGATTTAAGGGGATCGAAGTCCTTTGATCAATTGTTTTAGATTTGGATCGATCTCTGTAGCTCTAAAAATGAGAGATCTTGCCGCTTCTCTTCCTAAATTAATAACGGATTCCATATCATGTTTTACGAGCGATCCTTTCCTAACTACAATCTTCCCGTCAACTATTACTGTATCTACATCTGATCCTAAAGCATTATAGACTAAATTAGCAAGAGGGTCAAATCTCGGATTCATATGAGGCTTCTTCATGCTAACTAGAACTATATCTGCAAGCTTTCCCTTCTCTATAGAACCGAGCTTTTCCTCAAGGCCAAGTGCCTTAGCTGCATCTATTGTTGCCATTCTAAGCAGCTTATTAGCCTTTAAGGAATGAGGGTCTCCGGTAAGCTGTCTTTGAGTCATAGCAGCTGCTCTCAGCTCACTTATCATGTCTGCTGGCCTTGCGTCAGTTCCTATTAATACCCTTATCCCCAGCCTTATCATATCAGAAGCTCTTGAATAGCTACCTCCTAAGGCATAAGTTGATGGACAGTACACAACATTTGTGTGAGTTTTAGAGAGTAGTTCTAGGTCATGTTCATCTACATAGATGCAATGAGCCGCAATTAGATTTGGCCCTAAAATATTAAGTTTGTAGAGGAGGTCAACTGGACTTCTGGCACCTCGCCCCCAGGGTCCTTTGACCTTCCTCACCTCCCTCATGGATTGAGAGAGGTGCATATGGATCCTTACAGCCTGCTCTATCGATATTTCTCTAAGCTCAGCTAGCCATTCTGGACTTACCGTATCAGGAGCATGAGGCGCGAGACAGGGGATCACAAGAGGGTGTTTCCCTTTCCATCTCTTGACAAATCTTACCCCTTCCTCAAACTCTTCTCTTCCAACCCAAGGGCCATCCTCTGTCATGATTGTATGTCCTAAGACGCCCCTTATACCTAACTCTGTCGTTGCTTTAGCTATTTCCTCCATAAAGAAGTAATGATCAACAATACATGTACTTCCAAAGAGAAGAGCTTCTGTTGCTCCCATGAGAGATGCTTTGTAACAATCTTCCGGTGTCCAAGCTTTCTCCATAGGCCAATAAACCCTATAAAGCCTGTCCTTTAGCTCACTGCCCATTCCTGCGATAACGCACATTGCTATGTGGGTGTGGGCATTGATGAACCCTGGCAGAGCAATCATATCGCGAGCATCTATCTCCTCCCTTGCATCATATGATGCTACGATCTCTTCAGATGGACCGACATCTAAGATCCTGCTCCCTTCTATCGCTATGGCCCCGTCCTGAATCACTCTACCTACACGGTCCATCGTAACTACGTAAGCGTTTTTCACCAAAATGTCGCACATCAAGCGACTTTTATGAGCGAAGAAATAATCTTTACCTGATGCTAACTGGTAAACGATGGCATGATGCCTCTAGAGAATGCCTTAGCCTGCTTGACCATAACCGAGGTATCATCATCCCTGAAAAGCCTCACATCCCTGAATGAGCATATAAGATAGTCGCATCCCGCTTCAACAAGCCTTTCAACTCCTCTCAACACCTCCTCAGTGGATCCAGCTAGAAACCAATGTCTTTCTCCTAAAGATCCACCATATGTGTTTGGTGATCCTCTAACCATGTTTACAGGCGTCACAATCGCTACCTCTATCTTTTTCCTCGATATTTTTTCGATGAGCCTTACCCCATTCTCAAGTTCTTCAGGGGATATGGCCCACGGAATCCATCCATTACCCAGCTTTGCAGCCCTTATGATTGAGGGTTTCTTCTTCCCTCCAACCCATATAGGTATCTTTCTGCTAGGCTTTGGCTCAAATATCATGTTCTCAAACTTCCAGAACATCCCATTAAAGTTTATCGGGCCCTTTTTACTCCATAACGTTTTCAAAAGTTCTATTGCCTCGTCCTCCATTCTCCCTCTTAATTTAAAACTCGAACCCATGGCTTCGATCTCTTCTCTAATCCACCCAGCTCCCACACCAAGGATAAGCCTTCCTTGGCTGAGAAGGTCCAAAGTTGCTGCCTGTTTGGCCAAAAGAATTGGATTTCTTGCAGGAAGCATGAGGACGCACGTTCCTAAATCCAAACTCGTCTGAACTCCAACGCAGGCTAGTGTTATCAGTGGCTCGTAGAAGATGTGGCCTCTCTCTGTCCTATCTGCTGGGACAATTATGTGATCAGTGACCCAGATGGAGGTAAAGCCCAGCTCCTCGGCTAGCTTAGCAAACTCCACTATGCTCTCTTTGGATGCATAAACCCACCTGTGGGGGAGCATAACACCGAACTTCATCAGCCATGCTCTAAAGATCCTTAATAAAAATCCGATGTCCAATTTCCGAAATTAGGCTCCTTATCGTTAAAACATCGGAACGACAAGAACCTAAACTTTTTCAGCTGTAATTGAGGAATGCTGAGGGGTTGGACTTTGGAATTCGAAGTTGAATGGGCTCGTAGGTTTTACGCAAGGAAGATGAAGTCCGTTTCAGAACTCTTCGGGGTTGAAAAAGCCATCATTGGTATGGTACACTTGCCGCCTCTACCGGGATCAGTAGCTTATGAAGGGGAGAGCATTGACTCCATAATAGAGTTCGCCCTTAAGGACGCAAGATTATTGCAGGAAGGAGGGGTTGATGGTCTTATTGTTGAGAACATGTGGGACCTCCCTTATTTTGTCGGAGAAAATATCCCTCCAGAGGAAGTAGCTGCAATGGCCGTAGCAACTAGAGAAATTGTTAAAGAATCTTCAGTTCCAGTTGGCGTGAACATAATACACAATGGATGGAGGGGTGAGCTTGCCATCGCTGTCGCTTCAGGAGCAAAGTTCATAAGGGTGTGTTTGATGGCTGGTGCATTAGTATGGGACACTGGAGAGTTCGATCACGGTGTGGGTGCAAAGATGCTTAGAATGAGGAAGTTCTTGCAGGCAGATGACATAAAGCTATTCGCAGATGTAACAAAAAAGCACGCTGTCATGTTCCCAGGCATAGATTTGGAGAAGCATGCTGAATGGCTTGACTTTTACATGGCTGATGCCCTCATAGTGACTGGAACCATGACAGGTAAGGCTCCGAGCGTTGAGAAGGTTAAAAGGGTTAGGGAATTCTTACCTGGAAAGCCTCTGCTCGTTGGGAGTGGAGTCAACCCATCAAACGTTAGAGACTTCTTCAAATATGCTGATGGAGCAATCGTTGGCACGTATTTTAAGGTAGGCGGTATTACACAGAATCCAGTAGAACTAGAAAGAGTAAAGAGGCTAATGGAAGAAGTCAAAAGGATAAGAAGGGAGGAATAGATTTCTGAGCGGGTTCTTCTTAGTTCTAGGGGATATAGATGTTGATATTCTCATGTATGGAGAGACGTATCCTAAAAGAGGGAGCATAGCTGTAACAGAAAAAGTAAAGATAAGTGGTGGTGGGGTTGGCGCAAACATCGCAGTTGCTCTGGCAAGATTAAATGCAGAAGTCAAACTTGCTGGAGCTGTAGGAAGAGACCCTTGGGGAGATTTTGTTCTTGAAGAGATTAAAAGGGAAGGCGTTGACTCCAGCCTAATTCAGGTGAAGGAGGATAACAAGACTGGTTTTATGCTAATTTTCGTAGATAAAGAGGGAGAAAGAACTATCTTAGGAAGCAGAGGTGCAAACAAAAAGTTTCAAGCTACAAAGGAGGTTCTAAAGGCAGCCTCTGAGGCTTCACTTGTCCATGTATCTGGCTACTCATTGATGGATCCTGAAGAGTTCCCTCATGCTATTTCCATTCTTAGAACTGCAAAGAATTCGGGAGTTCCCACCTCACTTGACATTGAAGGGATTGCATTTCAGGGAATGGAGAAAGTTCTCAAGCTGAGCGGGCTGATAACTTATTGTTTATCAAACGAGATGGAAGCGAAATCCTTATGTCGGGGGTATGGAAATAAAGAGCTTGAAAATCTTAGAAGTGTATTAGGTGCTGAAATATTAGTAGTTAAAGCGGGTAAGGATGGATGTTTGGTCGTATGGGAGGAAGGGATCAGGCTAGTTCCAGCCATGAAGGTAAAGGTCCTGGATACGACCGGTGCTGGGGACGCATTTAATGCTGGTTTCTTGCTAGGGATTTCCAGAGGTCTTGGCCCTCTAGATGCTTGTAAATTAGGAAATGCCCTCGCAGGGTATAAATGCGAAGGAGAAGGCGCAAGGTTTCTCCCAACATTGAACAAACTTATCAGGAGATGGCCTGACCTAAAGGACATTCTGTGAGAGTAATTTTTATCAAACGTGCTATTCCCTTCTTAATAAAAGAACTTCTTTCATAAGTAATCCTTCATTTGTAAACTGAGGATCTATGTGTTTTGGCTTCCTTGATAATATTGTCAGGTGATTTGATGAAGGTTAAAAACAAAAGATTTTCCGGACTAGGTCATTTGGTAATCGATGAGATATATTATGAAGGTAGAAGGCTCAGGGAGAGGCTAGGTGGTTCAGTTGCTTATGGTTCGGTGGCCGCTATTTCAATGGATTGGAAGGCCAGAGTCATATCTGTTGTCGGAGATGACATGCCAATGAATTTCCTCCAAAGACTTTCTTCGCTAAAGGTTGACATCTCTCATGTGAAGAGAATTAAAGGACCTAGCACAAGATTCAGGATCGAAATATCTGGTTCCAGGAGAATTTTCTCAAGGCCAGCATCAGCACCTGCTTTACACGTACACGATATTCCCAGAGATTTAATGGAAGATGATTTAGTCTTTTTAGGCCCAGTAGGAGGCGAAATAAGCTTAAGGCTTGTTGGAGAAATTAGAGGAATGGTAAAAGGGATGATTGCCCTTGATTTGCAAGGTTTTGTGAGAAAATTTAGCTCTAAAGGTGAAATTTCAATTTCTAAGAGTGAAGATGCCTTAAAAGCGAGTTCCCTGTGCGATATATTGCACTTAAGCAGGGAAGAATGCATTGCAGCCACTGGCACAACCGATCTAAAAGAAGGAATAAGAATGTTATTAGATGCTGGAGCCCTGATAGTCTCTGTAACGATGGGAGAAAGAGGAGCTATCGTAGCAGATAGAAGTGAGATCCTTTATGTGCCCGCGTTCAAATCTAATAAAGTTGTAGACGATGTAGGGGCTGGAGATATTTTCCTGGCCGTCTTATCTATCTGTATAGCCGAAGGTAGAACTCTAAGGGTATCATCAGCCTTTGCAGCAGCTGCTGCCTCTTTCTCAACAAAATTCAAAGGAATATCGGTATTAGACAGAAGGGAGATAGATAAAAGATCAAAAGCGCTCCTTCCATCGATAGTTCATTTGACTTCTGGTTTTGAAAATATAGTATATTAACCATAACTTTGATCTTAATTTTTAGTTGGACGCCTCTTCTAACACTGGTATAAGGCTTTGGCCTTAAAAGCCTTATACTAAAATGCTATCTAAAGTAAGTGCGAGTATTATAGAGTTTTAGAGAATTTTACATCAACATCTTTCTTAAAAATGAGAAAGACTTCTACCGGAATAAATGTTCTTACAAGGTAGTATGGCAAGTACCTTAGTATAATAGGTAATTAAACAGGCATTAGCAATCGGGATACATAGAGGTTCTATTTTATTTTCACAGTATAGAAAGATCCTAAAGGCACTATTGGGATTGATATAGTCCTACGCTTAATGATAAACGATTATAACGGTTATTTGGGTTTTTATCAAGTCTTACATATTTATTCCGAGATCAAATATTTGTAGGGCCCGTAAAGGTCCACAATAAGCTTGTAGACCCAATCTTCAGGTGAGTATCTTAAAGATAAGTAAAATCGTTCTCAGCAATCTCCCCCGATAAAAAGAAAAATTTCATAGATTTAAGCCAAGTGAGATGCTAGCAATTTCCTTATTTCTTCTGGATCGTCACTTTCCATGATCTCTCTTATCAACTCAGGATTTTTGAAAACATCAACTAGTTTCTGAAGGGTAATTATATAAGAGTGAGGATCTTTGATAGCCGGCATGAAGACTAATTTTACTGGAATCTCGGTATCAGGATCGTCCATTTTCCTAAATTTTACTTCTTTTCTCAATTTTGCCATAGCTAAAGCTGGTTTTATTACATGTTCTACTCCTGCGTGAGGTAAAGCAACATTTGTCCCGCCCATTAATTCGAGGCCTGTAGGTACGCTCTTCTCACGTTCAATTGTAGCTGAGATAAAGGTGGGTTTAACAAATCCTCTCTTCAAGAGAATTGAGCCTAACTCTTTTATTATCTCTTTCGAACTGTCCGCTTCAAGGCTCATTACCACTATTATCTCCATATCATCCATTTGATTTCTAGAACTTCGCTTGCATCATTCTTATAAAGGTTCTAAAGAACGGTAGATAGAGATCAGGTTGAGAATGTACTGCATCTAAAACAAAATTACTCCTTTATCAAAACTTTTCTTTATGTATACTCCAAAAATTATCCTATGAAAGCTTTCATAGGGAGCATCGATAAAGTAGAAGAAGAGGTTGTAAGCAATGCAATTGGAGTATACAGAAAGTGGTTGATATCGCCTAGGCATGGATCCTTAAATTTTGCCATTAGACTCTTTAGGATAGAAAAAGGAGGTCTCTCTCCTCCAGATTCGCATGATTGGGAACACGGGGTTGTTGTATTATCAGGCAGCGGCCTTGTTACATTAGATGGGAAAGAGTATGAAATTAAACCAGGGACCTTCATATTTATACCTCCCAATACTAAGCACTCTTTTAGACAGAAAGGAGAAGAAGATCTTACATTTATTTGCGTAATTCCAGCAAAAGCAGTTCCTCCTGGAAAATAGCTAGCTAACTATCACCTTACCAGTTACATCTATCGGAATACAATGCTCGATGCCTCTAGATATGTGACAATACCTAATTGCTAGATCTAAACACGTTTTGGCCTTATCAGCATATTCCTCTGGAGCAGATATCTCAATTGTAATCCTTATCGCCTTAAATGAATATGCTCCTTTAATTAATTCTATTTCAGACTCAGCATCTAGCCGCATATCATTTATCTTAACTCCTCTCTTTCTTGTGAACCAAAGAAATGTTGTGAGAACACATCCAGCTATAGAAGTTAAGAAGAGCTCATCGGGGCATAAAGCTGTTCCACGTCCACCAAATTCAGTAGGAGTATCTATTATTAGAGATCTATCGCTCTCAAATCTAATATTAGCTCCAGTTTTCTTATCCCATCTAGCTTCTATCTTAAATTTTAAATTCTCTGGAAGTTCTGACATATCTCTTCTTTCTTACTTTCTAAGATTTATAGATTTGGATTAAGCCAAAATTGCGTTATGATAAACTCAAGGAAAAGGTGATCCTTTCTTGAACGATTTATTGCCATTAGGATTTTTAATAAGGCAATCTTTTTATCTTTCTCAGAAACTAAGGGCTGCATCATATCATTTTAGTAGGAAGATTAGTTCGTTATATTTATGGACGAGGAGTTTTGTTAGTCATGCAATATCATATTTTGCTTTTGTAAGGCAATTATTTTATGTTTAACCGACATGTTTTAAGAGTCCAATGAGGAAGGTGAATTCTTATGGCTCGCGCTGTAGAATCGATTAGGATTTTGGTTGCTTGTGGTACTGCTATTGCAACCGCTACGGTTGTGGCAACCAAACTCAAAGAGGTCTTTAAGAAATTAGGTGTCCCCCTAACCGTCGTTCAGTGTAAAGCATCTGAAGTTTCAGGTAAAGTAATAGTATTTCAGCCTCATGTAATCGTGGCTACTACTCCTGTCTCTGAAGGAGCTGCCAAGGGAGTACCAGTAGTGAATGGAGTTCCATTCTTAACAGGAATTGGAGAGAAAGAGACTATAGATAAGATACTCGAGATTACTGGAGTTAAGAAGTGACTTTTTTGATTCGGTGGTGGATCAAACTTTCTTTAGGTAGAGCTTGAAGTGGCTGACAAGAGTTCTACGATATTTTTTGGTTGAAAAATAGCTAAGCTTTATTAAGAAAAAGACGAAGTCCTAAAGTTAACTAGTCACTTGTTATAGGTGAAATATATGGGAATAGTAGAAGCAATTCAATGGTTCCTCAACCTCGGAGCCACTGTTGTTATACCTATAATCCTCTTCTTCGTCGCACTTGCATTCAAAGTCCCAAAGGGAAGAGCTTTTAGGGCTGCTTTGACGATAGCATGCGGCTTTGTGGGCATTAATCTAGTTATAGGGCTGCTCTGGGGAACGATGACGGATGTAGCTCAGGCAATGGTTAAAAGAACTGGAATCGAACTCACGGTTATAGATGTGGGCTGGCCCTCTGCTGCCGCTATTGCTTTTGGGACAATTGTCGGTGGATTAACAATACCAGTCTGTTTTATAGTTAATATAATAATGCTAGCACTGAAGCTAACTAAGACACTTGACATCGATTTCTGGAATTATTGGCATTTCGCCTTTACGGGATCCCTTGTCACAATGGCTACAGGTAGTGTTCCTTTAGGTGTTATCGCTGCCATAATTAATTCTATCATAGTATTCAAACTTGGAGATTGGACAGCAAAAGGAGTGCAAGAAATGCTTAACATTCCTGGAATATCCCTTCCTCATGGATTCTCTGCAGCTTATGTTCCAATAGGAATCCCAATAAAGAAAGTAATTGATGCTATACCTGCTTTAAGAGACTTAAAAGCTGATCCTGAGGCTATAAGAGAAAAGTTCGGTGTCTTAGGGGAGCCCATGGTTTTAGGTTTAATCATAGGTCTAGCGCTTGCTATAGCAGCAGGAAGTGATTTAGCTGGAATTCTAAAGACAGGGGTTACCTTAGCTGCCGTAATGTACTTAATGCCAAAAGTAGTTGCTATACTTATGGAAGGGTTGGTACCAATATCCGAGGCAGGAAAGAAGATCTTGGAGGAAAGATACGGTGGCAGAGAGATGTATATAGGCCTTGATTCTGCCATAGCTATAGGACACCCAACGGCCATAGCTGCCGCTCTTTTGTTAGTACCAGTAACCCTCCTTTGGGCATTCATCTTACCTGGAAACAGGTTCCTTCCACTAGCAGATCTTGCAGTCCTTCCATTCATGGTCTGCATGCTCGTCCCCATCGTAAGAGGTAACGTGGTTCATGCCTTCATAATAGGAGCGATTGTTTTGATTCCGGCTATGTACATAGGAGGTTTCTTAGCCCCATATTTCACTGATGCAGCAGTTGCCGCAGGTTTCACCATACCAGAAGCCGCCAAAGGCGCTACTTACATTTCAAGCATCTGTGACGGGACGAATCCCTTAACATTTGTTCTCTTCCTTCCCTTCTACTATCTCTTCGGTAAGAAGTAAGAAAACCCCCTTTTCTTTCTTTTTTTAGGGGAGAAACATTATGAGAATTCCAAAGAAGGCTTTCTTTTTCTTAGCTATCCTTTTTTTAGTCATAATCTGGATTTCCTCTGTATATAGTGCGCACTCAAATCTTCAGATAGTAGAAGCAAGAGAAGTTCATCAAGATGCGAGAGGGGTTAATTTTACTTTTTCGTTCAAAAACAATGGTTTCTATCCCCTCTATGTTTCAGCTAGGATAAGTATATACTCTTCAGATTCTGGAGAAAACCTAGGAAACTTCATAATCGTTTTTGGATTTGTTAAAGCACGAAGTTCTAGGAATCAAAGTGTAATCTTAGACATAAAACCGGTTCATGATATGGATCTTATACTTAGAGCGTATTATGAGGCTAAGCTCTTCTTCCTCCCTGGAATAAGGATACCATTAACCAAGAGATTTCATATCTCTCTTACAGGTTAATTTACTCTAATAGGATTTGTGGGTTCTCTAGGTTCTTCTTTATTTTTCTAAGAAATTCTGAGGCTGGAACTCCATCTGCAACTCTATGATCAAAGACTAGGGAAATGTACATCATAGGTCTTATCTCCACTTTTCCTTCAATTGATATGGGCTTACTTGAGATAGTTCCTACTCCAAGTATGGCTGCCTGCGGAGGATTTATTATTGGAGTGAAAAACTCAACATCTTTAGTTCCAAGATTAGATACTGTGAAAGTTCCTCCTGCTACATCTTCAGGCGATAATCCCTCTTTTCTGGCTTTATTCGAAAGAGTCTCAATTTCTCTGCTTATCTCCATTAGTGTTTTCTTATTAGCATTTCTAATCACAGGCACAACCAGACCGTCTGGCAGGCTTACTGCTACTCCAATGTTTATTTCATCATACACTACTATCTTATCCTCTTTTACAGATGAGTTAAACATTAGGTCTTGCTCTAATGCTTTCGCAGTTGCCTTAACAATTATAGCAGTTATAGAAACGTTCTGATGTTTTTCTTTCAACTTTCTCTTCAGGTCAAGAGCTTTACTCATATCAACTTCCATTACTATTGCCACGGCAGGAATGGTTCTGTGACTTTCTGAAAGTCTTCTTGCTATAGTTCTTCTCATTCCTTCTATTTTGATAATTTTTCTTATCTTAATCTCCGCTTTCTTCTCTTTGATCTCTTCAATAGCCCTAAGCATATCTTCTTTTATAATCCTTCCACCAGGACCTGTTCCCTTTATTCTCGAGAGATCTACCCCATATTTTTCCGCCAATCTCTTAGCTGCAGGAGAAGCTCTTATCCTCTCCTTTGGAATAACCTCTTCGGTTATTTCTTCCCCAGGAGAGGTTATTATTGCTATGGGTTCTGTAACAGGGACTTCTTCTCCTTCTCTCGCTAGTATTCTTCCTAATATGCCGCTTTCTGGTGCCTCTACAGTAAATATTGTCTTTTCTCCCTCAACTCTAACTAAAGCTTCGCCTTCTTTTACTTCTTCTCCTTCTTTCTTCAGCCATTCAACAATTTTTCCTGACTCCATTCCCGGATCTATTCTTGGAAGGATAACCTTTCTCAATTATAATCACCCTTACGTTATTTCTTTGACAGCTTCTACTATGTCCTTGCTCCACTTCATGTATTTCCTTTCTAATGGAGGAGAAAATGGTATAGGAATATCTGGAGATGCTATTCTCTTAATAGGTGCATCTAAATAATCAAAAGCCCCTTCTACTATGGTTGCTACAAGTTCTGCTGTAACTCCTCCAGTTTTGTGATCATCAGCAGCTACTACAGCTCTTCCAGTTTTCTTAACCGAATTAACTATTGTATCCCTGTCAAGAGGATTTAATGTTCTAGGATCAACAACTTCAACACTTATTCCTTCCTTCTGAAGTTCTTCTGCTGCTTTGAGGGCTTCTATTACCATTCTAGAGACTGCTACTATTGTTACATCGTCTCCCTCTTTTTTGATGTCAGCAGTCCCTAAGGGTACTTCATAGGGTTCCTCTGGGACAGGTCCTTTTATTCTATATAGAAGGGCAGACTCTATGAATAGAACAGGGTTCTCATCTCTTATAGCACTTATCAACATCCCTTTGGCATCATAGGGAGTTGAAGGTAGGGCCACCTTTAGACCTGGTACATTCATGTACCATACTGGGTAAAACTCAGAATGCTGGGATGCGTGAGCCCTTCCTAGACTATATTGGGTTCTTACAACGATAGGAACCTTTAACTTACCACCGGAAGTTAATGTCATATTAGCTGCTTGTACTACCAATTGCTCAGTTCCTATTGGAAGGAAGTCCATATACATGATCTCGGCTATTGGCCTTAAACCTAATAGAGCAGCTCCTATCGCAGCTCCAACTATCGCTGCTTCTGAAATTGGAGTATCTCTCACCCTTTCTGGCCCAAATTCTTCTAACATTCCTTTAGTGACCTTAAAAGCACCTCCATAAGCCCCTATATCCTCTCCTAGGATAAATACTCTAGAATCTCTGTGCATTTCTTGCCTAAGGGCCTCTCTTATGGCTTCAGCATATGTTATTTCTCTCATTTGTATGTCACCTCTTCAAGCAACTCAAAAGGAGGATAATCGCTTCTTTTGGAGAATTCAACAGCATCATCTATCTCTGCTCTGATCTCTTCTTTCATTTTCTTGATATCTTCTTCTGTGGTAGTTCCTAACTTTATCAGGTACTTGGAAAACCTTAATATTGGATCAAATTCTTTCCATTTTCTTGATTCTTCTTTTGGTCTATATTCCGCCTTATCGTAAACGCCGTGGCCTTTCATTCTGTAGGTAATGAACTCTATTAAAGTGGGGCCTTCGCCCTTCTTTGCTCTATTCTTAGCCTTTAAAGTTGCCTTATACACAGAGAGAACATCATTTCCGTCAACTATCATTCCTGGAATCCCATAACTGATTGCTCTATATGCCACTCTGCCGCAGGTTACCGATTTTCTAGCTGGCATTGAGATGGCATACTGGTTATTTTCGCAAGCAAATATCACAGGTAATTTCCAGAATGAGGCAAGGTTCATGGATTCATGCCAAGCACCAGTATTTGTAGCTCCATCGCTAAAGAGGGCTACTGAAACTTCGTTTTTACCCATGTATTTGATGGCTAACCCAGCACCCACGGCTATAGGGACGCTGCTTCCAACTATCGCAGAAGCCCACATAGCCTTCTTCTCAGGGTCTATACAAACATGCATTGAGCCTCCAAGACCCTTACAAACTCCTGTGACTTTTCCAAATAATTCTGCCATTACTTCCTTCGCAGGAATTCCTATCGCAAGAGCATGCCCATGACCTCTATGTGTACTGAATATGTATCCTTCATTTCCTATAGCAGAGCATACTCCTACCGCTATCGCTTCCTCTCCAAAGTAAAGATGGGCTGCTCCTTGTAAGGCTGCCTCATATATGTATAAGTGCTCAACTTTTTCTTCAAATGCTCTTATCTCCATCATCTTCCTTAGCATCCTGATCAGCTTGTTCTCATCTAATCTCAATCTTTCGAGTTCAATAGGTTCTACCTTGCGTATTTCCTCAATTTCTTGCTCAATCTTCGCCAAGGTATCTCCCTAAAATAGCTGAAGGGACTTTGTTTTATATTTTTTGCACGAAGGAGTTCTTAAGTTGTTTTACAGCCATAAAAATGTCTTTTTCACAAAAAATAGCAGAACCACAAATTAGAACAGATGCTCCTGAGCTAATGGCTAGAGGAGCTGTGCTCCTATTAATTCCACCATCCACAGCAATTTTAATCGAAAGCCCCCTCTCATCAATCCTCTCCCTTAGCTCGTGGATTTTCCTAAGCATTCCTCTAATGAATTTCTGTCCCCCAAATCCAGGTTCAACGGTCATAATTAGGATTTCATCTACATAATCTATCAGATAACTTATTGCATCTAACGGAGTTGAGGGGTTAAGGGCTACACCTACGCCTTTGTCAGCGCTCTTCAAATCAGAAATGAGTTGAAGAGGTCTTTTGCATGACTCCACATGGAAATAAATAAGGTCTGCTCCAGCATTAGCGAAAATCTTCGCAAACCTCTCTGGAGAAAGTACCATAAGATGCACATCAAATGGGATGGATGAAACTCTTCTCAAAGACTTTATGATAGGTACTCCCATGCTAAGGTTTGGAACAAAGTTTCCATCCATTATATCGAAATGAATTCTGTCCACTCCGGCTTTCTCTACTTTTTTCACCTCTTCGCCTAATTTAGAGAAGTCAGCTGAGAGGATAGAAGCTGAAAGTTCTACTTTCATGCCTATCCCTTCTATACCGTGAAGTCTTTACTAAATATAATGTTTAGATAATACAGAGGTTCATTTGATGTTATATTGATTTGTTAAGGTATGATCTATGGTACTTTACACTCATAAAACGATCCAGGGTAAAGATAAAAGCAGAATGCTAATTAGAAAATTCCAGATTCAGGCAGTGGCATCTAAGGGGTTAAATATGGCAAGGGTAAAAGCAAGCGTAAAACTCTTGAACAAGGTAGGCTTACATGCTAGACCAGCATCTCTATTTGTTCAAACTGCCAAGAAGTTTAAATCTCAAATTAAAGTTAAAAAAGATGGAAATGAGGCCGATGCTAAGAGTATTCTCGGTATTTTATCTCTAGGAGCAGAGTGCGGCCACATCATAACGATCACTGCAGAAGGACCCGATGCTGAGGAAGCTGTTAATACGCTCGTTTCTTTAGTGAAAAACAAGTTTGGGGAGGAAGAGTAGTGGAGAAGTTTAGAGGGATAGCTGCATCTCCAGGGATAGCTGTAGGAAGAGCTTACTTATTCAAGAGAGAAAGAAGGGAGATTGTTAAAAAAGAAATCTCTCCCGATCTTGTTGAAGCTGAGATAAGAAGATTTCACCAAAGCTTGGAAAAAGCAAAGGAATACCTAACAGATCTGGTAGATAGAGTTAGGAGAGAAGTAGGAGAAAAGGAAGCAGAGATTTACGAGGCTCATCTCATGATGCTTGAAGACGAATCCTCTTTCATCAAACCTGTTGAGGAGATGATCTCTACGGAAAGAGTCTGTGCAGAGTTTGCAGTTGAAAAGGTGCTAGAACGTGTTATTTCCCTATTTAGGAGCATGGAGAGCGAGTATATGAGAGAAAGAGTCATGGACGTTAAGGATGTTAAAGAACTCGTCATAAGCTTTCTTATTGGTAAGGAAAGGAAGAGAGAGAAGCTCACTGTTAAATCCGTTATAGTAGCTGATGAACTCCTTCCCAGCGATATAGCCGCTCTGGATAAGAGGATGGTACTTGCTTTTGTGACAGATAAGGGAGGCCCAACTTCTCATGTTGCAATAGTTGCAAGAACACTTAAGATTCCAGCAGTTGTAGGCACTGGAGACTTTTCAACAAAGGTGAAGAGTGGAGAACTGATTATAGTAGATGGAGATGAAGGATTAGTACTGCTCAATCCCACAGATGATGTGATATCAAAATATCAGAAAAGGAAGGAAAAGGAAGAAGTCTTGTTTGCAGAGCTAGCGAAAGAGGCGATGCTTCCAGCTATCACCACAGATGGAGCAAGGTTCAAAGTATTTGCGAATGTTGGAAACCTAGAAGATGTAAAAGAGGCCATTCGTTATGGAGCTGAGGGCATAGGCTTGCTTAGAACGGAGTTCATGTATACTGACAGGGATAGCATGCCTACAGAAGAAGAGCTCTTTGAAATTTTCCTCAAAATAGGGGAGCTGATGGAGGATAAACCCATCATCGTAAGGACCTTAGACGTAGGATGTGATAAGCCCCTTCCTTACATGAGGATGCCTGAGGAGGCAAACCCCTTTTTAGGATGGAGAGGTATTAGGCTTACATTAGACAAACCTAGCATCATGAAGGTTCAGTTAAAGGCGATCTTGAGGGCTAGAAGAAAGAGTAACTTCATGGTGATGTTTCCGATGGTTACGACGATAGAGGAAATCATTAGAGCTAAGGAATTGTTGAAAGAAACGATGGATGAATTAGAATCTGAAGGAATACCATTTAAAGAGATTAAGGTAGGTACTATGATTGAAACTCCTGCATCAGCCCTAAGTGTCGATGTCCTTGCTGAAGAAGTTGATTTCTTTAGTATAGGAACAAATGACTTAACTCAGTACGTAATGGCCGCTGATAGAGGGAATGCAAGTGTCTCAGGACTTTATAATCCATTTCATCCGGCGATGCTGAGAATAATTCATAAGATAATAGATGAAGCCCATAGAGCTGGAAAAGAGGTTGGAATGTGCGGAGAGATGGCATCCGACCCCAAGGCCATTCCTTTGCTTGTAGGAATGGGTCTAGATGAGTTTAGTATGAGCCCTTCCTTAATTCCAAGGGCTAAGAAAATAATACGGTCCATAAGCAGGGAGGAAGCTACGAGGCTCATGACAGATGTTTTAAAAGCTAGAACTCTTTCGGATGTGTTAGGTCATATATCAAAGTTCAAAATTGAATTCTAGCTTTTTACGAGCAAGCTTACCTTCCTGTCAGGAGGTAAAGAAGAGTGAGGAAGGTAGCTAATAGTTTTTCTAGAGTTTCATGCTTCAATTTTCTTGAATCTGTCCTTTAGCTTTTCCAAAACATCTGGGAGTGTGGTATACTCCATCTCATCAGGCCCTAGCCTGTGAGGCATGAATGGACCATGCTTTCTAAGATAGTCAGCGATTTCATTTGCAATCGCTCTTGCTCTATCAAAAGAAACATCTGCAAGCAAATCACTTGGCCCTATCAACTTACCGTTTTTAACATTGAATCCTAGCCCTACAACCCTTGGAGGTCCATCAAATCTGCTTGGTCTCGCATCTTTAACCGAGACAGGCATCAAAGGACCATGATGCGATCCTCTCATCCAACCTGCAACCAAATGGGACATTGCAAAGGGCTCTAAGATTTCTCCTAATGCAGGGAATTTACTTTGGGCCCTTACAATGGCAACCGGATCGTCTTTACCTACATACCTTCCGGCTATCAGGCTTAGCCTGGTAGTGCTGACGGCTGCTGCAACTTCCTTCTCCCTTTTAGTATAGACTCTCCTCACGATATACCTTCCAGGAGTTCCTATTAGGGCAAGGATATCGTACATTTCCTCGGGACTCGATAATTCAACCGCTTTTCCTTCACGGACATCCAGAATTTCAAAGATAAAGCCTTCGTGAAGCCTCGGTGAAATAACTAGACCTGCTGTATTGAATGGATCGGCAAATATCTTGAACATTGGAAGGTTGAAAGCGCCTGGTTCCGTTTTATCGGCCATGAAAACGACAAAGGGCTCTGAAGGTCTTTCTTCTATCTCTATCTCAGCAAACCCTGGTCCCATTCCCCTAAGGTTACCAGAAAAGGCATCAGAAAGGAGATCTTGGCCAGCACCATAGAGCCCAAGCTCTTTTGCGACTTCTGTTGCTTTTTTAAAGATCTCCCAGGCAAGACCGTGTATATCTGGAGAATTCTCTCCCTTCTTGTGCGTCATGATAAGTTGTAGATCGTCTCCTACTGAAGTCACGTAAAAGTCTACAATATTCCTTTTTCTCTTGGCCTCCGTTAATGAGGTTCTCGCGACCTCCAACAATTGATCTGGAACAACATGATGCCCAGCCAAACTCCCTATATCGGCTTTTATTACAGATATCGTTATTTTGGCCATCTATACTCCCTTAACAACTGGCTCCTACATCTAAAAAAAGATATGGTGTGAAGAGGAGGTTTCTTTTCACCTAAAAGGAATCTCTGTTAGGAGATCTTGACATATGGATAATTATGATTATAATGGCTTTTTATGCACTTATTCATGGCTTGAGATCTGCAAGGATACTGGCAAGTCTCCTTACTTTTATGCTACTAAACAGTGGGGTAATAGAGCTTGCTTGCTTTTCCCTCTCTACAACATTTGGCCAGGCTTATGGAATAGATGTTAGAAGACCTGTTCTGATAGTATATAAAGACAGATTATCCATGCCAGCTAACTTAATGGTTCTCTCAATAAAATATCGCGCAGTCTTGCCTGAAGAACTTAATGAAGTTGATCCTTTTGACTTCTCGGCTATAATATTCGATTATGGAGTCGGACACGATGATGTGAAAGAGTGGATCATATCAAATAATTGGAGACTTCTAGAGTGGCTTGAAAGCGGAGGAGCCTTTCTGGACTTCACATCTGGTGAAAAAATAGTGTTCTTTGACATAGAAATTTCTTCTCCTGAAGATTTTGAGGTCTGCTTCGTGTCCGATCACCAGCTACTTAACAGCCCAAACATCCTATATGACGCTACTCCTGTAGCTCAGGTGGTATTTACAGGAGGCTCGGATCTTCGAAATTTTGATGTTATAATGGAGGCTGGAGGAAGACCTGTTGTTCTGGTTAGGGAAATTAGGAAAGGTAGAGTTATAATCTGCGGGCTTTATGGGGTCGGACCTTGGTTTAGAAAAGGGTTTGTCAAGAATGCGCTCTACTGGGCTACTAAGGGTCAGCTTTGGAGATCAACAGCTTATGCTATGAGAGCAGATACGGAACACTTTGCTGTATTGTATCCACCGTTTGCAAACCAATCAATTCCCTCAATAGTTCCTTTTTTGGACGATGTATATTCTCTAATGATAAAATTTGCTAGAAGGCTTCCCTATGAGGGAAACAGGATAGTATTAGACTTTACGAAGGACATATACTGGAGACTAGGGATGCCAGTATCCGGTTTAGCAGGCAATCCCACATTTATCGATGTATGGACGCTTCCTGAGGTTGGGGGAGATCCAGAGGAGCTAATTTGTATTCTTTTTCATGAATTAGGTCATGTCTTCCTGGGAAGCTATGATTTTCTTTATGGAGACTTCTCAGAGATGCTTGCAGAAATAGCTAAGCTATATCTGCTTGAAAAACTTGGATTTAATGAGATATATAAAAGAGAAGTTAACAAGGCCTTAAGAGCCTTAGAGAGATACGAAATCAGTGGTTCAAACTTCTCAGAAATCAATGTAGAGGTCCTCACCGGAATGATGGTTAAGTTAAAGGAGAAATATGGATGGGAACTCTTCACTAGATATTTCAAGCTTGTTGATCGATATACCGTCTTCCCAAGAATTTCTAACGATCGTAGAATTAATGCTTTTGTCTACCTTCTTAGCGTCGCTGCTGGTGAAGATCTCAGCAGAGAATTCAGAAAGTGGGGCTTTCCTATCAAAAAAGTTCAATTATCATGCAATTTGGACAAGTATTGGGAGCAAACGGGAAAACCTGTTAGGATATTCGGAGTATTGGAGCCTCCCGTTGTTGGAATAATCTTCATCGATTACAGAACCAAAGGGTCTGATAGATGGAAGATACTCGGTGTGACTAGTACGGACGACTATGGGTGCTACAGATATGAATGGATCCCTATAATCGAAGGTAAATACGAGTTAAGAGCAAGATGGGTTGAGGATGTTGACATAGAAATGATAAGGTCCGAAGTTATAGAACTTGTTATAGCTGAAAGCTTCTCTCCGGAGGAGCTTGGACTTGAGAAGGTCTTGCTTGTCCTATTAAATCCCATAAGTGCTTCTATCTTACTGCTCTTCATACTTTTTATTTGCAGGAAGTTAAAGAGCTAGTTCCCGGTTCTAATGCATCAAGTATTTTTTAGCCCAAAAACATTAAGAGAAGAGATATTATACTATCCAATGGGGATGAGCCTATACTCCCGGCACCGACTTAGGGGATGAGGAAGTGGGCATTAAGGCGACCCTTCCTTAGACTTTCTCGGCTGAAATCTGCACTTGACTTCCTTCTTAGAATTGCTTGGGAAAGCGAGCTTTAGAAGTTCAAGGCGTGTCCCGATTTAACCTGGACTTGAGTTCTTCCAGCCTAACAAACAGCTCTACTATGGCGCTCATCATCAAAACCTCCCTTGCATCAGCCGGAGGATCAACTGAATACGCGTCCAACAACTTGTTAGCAGAAGCTATTAGTTCCTTGAGAGCTTTTTTAGTATGTGAATCTCTCTCAACTCTAGCTATCTTCTCAATTCTCTCAATCTCTCGCCTTAAAGCCATTCGGAGAGTAGGTGCTGACCTTCCCATTTCAAACCCTCCAGTTCTCTCTTCTTTATCAGAGCTGAGGCAGGAGGAAGTGAGGGGTGCTTTACTAGCCTGATCTTAACGGTTCCTCTTCCACCTACAGGGTCCAACCTTACTAGTATGTGCACAGAATGGGCATGATAGTTCCCACCCAAGGGAGAAAACCTATCCTCTATGGGCCTATTGAATAGAATTACAGTTCTATCAGCGGAAGGCAACTTCATGAGCCAAGTAAGCCTTGAAGCACTCTGCAAATCGCAGAATTCAACGTGCAAGTAAGGATCAAATACTAAGAGGAATTCAGAATTCTCTTTAACTGCAGAATTAACCAGTTCTAAAGCATCCTCAAACTTAAACGCTCTAGCGATCTTAAGGTTGCTATCTACTAAATTCCAAGAGACAGACAGTCTTTCAGCCATTGTTTTTAGGAGATATGGATCCAGCCCGCCAAACTCCTGAATATAGAGCAAGAGCGTTTTCCCCCTTTCTGCTGATAGGACCGCAAGCCGATGGCATAAGAGTGATAAAAGTTCATTGTCCGGAGAGTAGAATTCTGTAAGTGAATTTTCTTCTATACCCCCTCCAAGTAAATTATCTAGTGCTCCTATTCTAGTAGATAAGGCCACTTCCTGGCATGTCACCCGGGCTAACATAACTCAGAGTGAGCTAGCGATTACCGTTGAAAAAGGTTGAGGAACTTTTTGTAGCTACAGAGATATTAGAGAAAAGTTTTCCATAAAGACTTTTTAAGTTACTCTAGTGTCCACTATATACTACTAAGTACAAAATACCTCATGTTGAGGTTTGATTATGCTAGAAGGATGGCTCCTGGACGCAGAGCTGACAAGGGACTTGATCTCGGTGAAGCTTATCTCTGACTCCAGTGAAATCATTAAAGCTCAGATACCTTGGTCTGAAAGGCTGTATCTAACCCCGAAGAACGGATTTGGCCTAGAAGAACTGATAAATATGCTCGATCAGGCTAATGGAGTTAAGAGACTAAATGTTGAAAGGTGGTACCTTCCTCCTCGCTATAAAAAGGAAGCCAGAGTCCTAGTCGCTGAAATTAAGCCCTCTGAGTCAAAGAGAGTTCTCAAACACCTCAAGGAAAGCGGAGTAGCAGAAATATGGAACCTATTCCCCTCAAGGATCCAGAGGGCATTGAAAAGCCTAGGAATTACAGCTTCATCGTACATTTGTATAGAAAAAAGTGCAGTTAAACTATTGGAGGAGCCAGATTCCCTTGAGTACTCTCTGCCTGAACTTCAACCTCTGTGGCTAAGATTTGAAGGTTGGGCTGGAAGACCAAACAAGCCATCTTGGCATGCCATTGATAGGATTGTCTTGGAATCAGATGGCTGGTCAAGAACCATTCCTGTAAGCAGAATACAGGAAGTTATTGATCTGCTGGTGGATCTTAGTCCACACTTGCTGATTTTCGAGGGAAGGGGTTGGGGAAGGTTAATGGAAGAGGTACCTGGTTTCAAAGCAGCCGTAGATGCCACGAAGCTCGTGGTTCTAGACAAGCCTCCTCCTTTAGATGTGGACCTGCTTGGACTTATCGAGTGGAGCAGGTTATCTGCAATTCCCCTGAGGATAGCAGTTTCTACATCAATAGGGAAGGTTCTCACGAGTATTGAGGCATTTAAAGCTCTTGAATGGAGATATTTGGTACCGGAAGTAAGGGTAACGATCGAAGGCTGGAAGAGTCCCAGCGAGCTTTTAAGGGCAGATAGAGGAGGAGTTGTTCTAACTCCTAAGCCAGGAGTCTACTGGAATGTTGTCCAAATCGACTTCAACTCGTTGTTCCCTTCGATAATGGCAAAAAACAACATAAGCCCAGAGACAGTCAATGATCCTGACTGTTCAGGTCCCAAGTTAGAGGTTCCAGAAGTAGGACACATGATTTGCCTCAGACACAGGGGGCTTGTAGCTGAGGTGGTGGGCAAGCTAGTTGAGAGAAGAGCTAAGTTGAAGGCATTGGCCAGATCTGCTCCACCAGATGAGACTAAAAGGTATGACTCAGCCCAAAAAGCAATTAAATGGATCCTTGTCGCCTGCTTTGGTTACCTAGGATATAGGAACGCGAGATTCGGGAGTATAGAGGCGTATGAATGCGTAACTGCTCTTGCAAGAGATATAATGTTCAAATCGATTCGAATAGCTGAAGAAATGGGGTTTAAAGTGCTTCATGCCCTCGTAGACTCTCTTTTCGTCCAAGTTGGCTCAAAGGACCGAGAAAATGTCCAAAAACTTATCAGAACTATGGAAGAGGAGATCGGATACAGCCTCAAGGTGGAAGCCGATTACACCTGGATCGCTTTCTTCAGCGATGTTTCTGGTGTTTCGGGAGTTCCTTCCAGATACCTCGGTAGGTTAAGAGAAAGAGGGATTAAAGCCAAAGGCTTAGAACTCTGTAGGAGAGATGCCCCTATCCTGATTAAGAGGACGATGGAGAAATGTCTTTCGATGCTATCACAGACAACAAGTGAAGAGGAGCTTAAAGAGGCCCTAATAAAGGCCTTAAAGTTAGTAGAGAAGCGCGAAACTGAGCTTTATTCTGGGCTTATAGAGAAAAACGAGCTGGTTATCGAAAGAAGGATATCTAAGCCAATTGAAGAGTATTGCAAGGGAGTATCACATGTTTTAGCTGCCAAGAGGCTCACTCCTATTTCAGAGAAGGTAAGGTACATAGAGTCCCAGATCCCTTATCCTGTTGACTTTGGATTCATGGGTTATTCTGCCGAGAGGTACGCTTCTTGGCTTAGAAGGTCTGTAGAACCCTTAAGGCAGATGTTAGACATGATTCTTCGTGTGGACCATAAACTTCATAGCCAAAGCCAATTAACCGCAGAGTAGCTTAGAGGGAATCTATCCACTTTATGAATGGTTCTTTTCTAGGAGGAGGCCTTGGAATCTTTTCTGGGTACCCCACAGCTATCAAAGTGACAAGTTCCTTGTCTTCAACGCCAAAGAATTCGTTTATTTCTTTTGATACCCACAAAGGACCTGTCATTCAGCAAGTCCCCAAGCCTTCTGCGTAAGCCAGAGCAAAAAGTTCTGTATAGCTGCTGAGCAACTTTCTATTGCCCCTATCTGATATAGGGGCTCTTTCAATCAGTCAGTGTATACTGCTAATATCATTGGAGCCCCGCCTAATGTGGAGAAGAACTATCTTACAAATTCAACGTGTCTATCGGAAAAGAGTTCTCTTAGTCTCTCTTCTAGGAAATTGAAAGAAGAGTTGCAAATTTCAACGATTTTCTCTCTAGTCTCTCCAGTAACCACATAGAAATACCATGGCTGAGTGTTCATGGATGATGAGGCCCAAGTACACTCCCTTAGAATTTTCTCAAGAAGATCTTTGGGAACGGGTTTATCTAAGAACCTTCTTATGCTTCTCCTCTCCCTTATAGCATTAATAAGTTCCATCTTACTCAGCTACCATCGATATCCGATCTGAACTTATTAAAGGCAATGAGGGACAGATACCACTATTATCAAACGTTAATATAACTTAATGATTTCTCAACAAGCTTCCAAGACCTTCTAGTCTTCTTTTGACTCCCATCTTCCTCATCATGTACCAGAAAGTTGCTGTGTTGCTTGATATTACGGGTACTCCTAGTTCTCTTTCAAGCGAGGCTATAACCTCAATTGTCCTAAAGTTTGTGCAGCTGATGAAAATTCCCTGGGTTCTTGGAACGTAAACTTCCTTTGCTAGTTCATAGGCCGATCTTGGATCCATGCTCCCTACCTTAATGTTATCGACCATGCCCAGCCCTTTATTCTCAGGACTTTTATCCCGTTTTCCTCGATGAACCTTCTCTCAAGATCGTTTATCTCCTTAGTGTATGGGGTAGCTACGCACACTTTCTCTATCTGAAGTTCCTTCAAAGCCTTGATAACGGCCCTTGCTGTGGCTATGGCAGGGACTCCAGTTTTCTCCTTTATTTTTCTCTCTATCTCCACATCATGATCTTTTCCCCTGAAGAGACTTCCTGAAGTGCAGCCATATCCTATTACATCTACATTTGCATCCGCCGGACGTAAGGCTGCTTCTAACATCTGCTGCTCCATCTCTTCTAACTCATCCACTGTTATTCTTTTGAGCCTCATCCTTGCGGTGTGTACTGTTGCCCATCCAAGAGCCATTCTCCAAAACTCAGCTTCCATAGTCGTATTTGAAGAGGGGACAATCAACCCAAGCCTCATACTCAGTCAGCAAGACTGACATTGCAAAGAGATAAAGGTTCTTTAGCTTGTTACATTAATTAATTGAATAACATGAAAAAATCTGAGATACGGGAGCAGATTTGGAAATTACTTGAAGAGAGAGGCGTTGCCAGATTCCCAAAGCCAATTAAGGGAAGAATTCCAAACTTCGTTGGAGCTGAGATGGCAGCAGCAAAACTAAGACAGCTTGAAGAATATAAGCAGGCGGAAGTCATTTTTTGCAATCCAGATTCACCACAAAGGCCAGTAAGAGAATTCGCCCTTAAAGATGGGAAGATTTTGGTTATGGCTACACCTCGACTTAAGAAAGGATTCCTCCTCTTGGATCCAAGGAAGATTCCTTCCTCTGCTTATTCGAGAGCTTCCACAATAAGAGGTGCTTTCGAATACGGGAAATTGGTTGGACCATGGAGGCTGCTCGCTATTAACCTTAAAGTGATGGGCTCAGTGGCCGTCTCTCCGGAAGGAGGAAGACTAGGAAAAGGACATGGATATTCTGACATCGA
>CAZUBM010000012.1:0-64316 GCA_964618805.1 uncultured Nitrososphaerota archaeon | reverse complement strand
GCAGGGACTACCCTTTCTTTGAGTTACCAGGAGAACCAGGGCCCTGCTTTAGGGACAAACCAGCAGAAGATATTTTGGGCGAGTATGCTTTGATGTTTAAGCAGCATATAAAAGAACTTAAGGAAGAGACAACCCCGCTAGAAGAGGTCGCCCCACCAGAAGAAATTATCTCACCTGAAAATCAAACTTCCGGTCTACCAAAGTTGTCAGTGAATTTTACTGTTCATGTTCCAGCTAATACTTCTTCAAGCGCCACCATCTATTTAGTCTTCATTTCATTTGTAGATGGATCTGAAATTCATCGGATTCCAATGAAAGCTAAAGATGATAATACTTGGTCAGCTCAGGTCAATGATTTATTGGAGGGAAGTCTGCTTAGATATACTCATGAGCTAGGTTGCAAGGGCCGGAAAGAATGGGAAGTCTCCCGCGAAAGCTTTGACGAAAATACCGAAATCAATTTCAGATATCTATTAGTTTCCCCTTCTACTAGATTCGTAGAGGACTGGGTGGTCTGTTGGAGGTATTTCATCTTCACCCTTAAAAGGAACCGTCATTGGAACTGTTCGAGATAACAAGACAGGAGCCCCTCTTATTGATGCCACGGTCTCAATAGCTGGAGTACACTTGGGAACCGATCATGAAGGAAAATTCGTTTTTGAAGGAGTTCCAGTAGGAAAACAACGAGTAACGGTAGTCACTACGCTGGGCGATTACAAGCCATTCTCAAAGGTAGTGGAAGTAAAACCTAGGGAGACTGCAGTCATCAACTTTAGATTAGAGCCAGCGCGCCGGGTGAACGTTACCTTTAACGTTATTGTTCCAAAACGAACGCCAAAAAAACGCAATTGTCAAGATTTCAGGAAATGTCTATCAGCTAGGTTCAATATGCTGGTTGTTGAATAACCTTGCTCCAGATCCGGCCAGGTGGGTTAATATGGAGCGCATTTCTGAAAACAAATTTCAGCCACCGTTGAGCTGTACGAAGGGACCTATGTAGAATACATTTACACTCTCGGGTTAAACCAAGAACGCTCTTTAACTGGAGAGGCTGTGATAAGAAGTTTTGTGGTGGGGAGTTCTGATGAAATAAGGGATGATAAGATTGAGACTTGGAGCGTTAGCTGTGAGGTAATGCTGACTCTGAATGTTAGGGTTCCAGCTAATACTCCACCCAATGAACCTATTTTCATCGATGTTGGAGGGCCGATCTTGCCCATGGATAAAATATCTGATAATCGATGGACCTTTACCTACTTCGCTGGTCCTGGCACCTGGAACTACAAGTATGTTCGTGGATTAGGAGGTATGGGACACGAGCACCTAGATGATTTGCAAGAATTTAGAACCGTGGTAATCTCTGAGAGCGACCTAGTCGTCGAGGATGAAGTTCAGGCATGGAGATGGTACCCAGAGGGGGACTATCCACCACCTTATGAGTTTCAAGTCGTTGAGATTAAACCGAGAGATCTGTTCATTAACGGAATTTTCTTCAGCGACTTCTGGTGGCCAAGTATTACCCCGCTTATTAGTGCTAGTCTTGATCGTCTCGATGATATCAATGCCGACTGGGTTGCATTGGCACACGGGTGGGATGGGAAAAAGCAGAACCTGTACCGAAACTCTCCACTCGAAGTGTCCGGGTTTTTGTCAGCTCCATGCCAGCAAAGGAATTGAAAGCGGTGGTTCAAGAACTACAATCTAAAGGAAAGAAGGTATATTTATCCCTACTCATGGATGAAAGTCCAATCGCCGGCATGTCTTTCTGGGCTCCTCATTCTGAGGAATGGTACGACCAATGGTACCAAGAGGCCAAGAAGTTTTATCTTTACCACGCTAAACTTGCAGAGGACTTAGGAGTGGATGCGCTGCAACTTCACGGAGTTCAGCTCTTTCAATACGATGATCCGGATCTGAGGAAGAAAGTCGATGATTACATGCGTAGCATCATTCAGGAGATGCGTAATCTATTCAGTGGGTACCTGATCGTTGATGGCCCCACCACGGGTTACACTCACTATGAGTTAGTGGATTTCATAGGCGTTTCTGTCTGGAAGGATCTTGGTGTATCTGAGGACGCAAGCGTAGAAGAGTTGAAAATGGCTTTCGATTCCTACTTTGACAAAGAGGTAAAGTGGATGTATGAGGAATTCAAAAAGCCCATTGTAATCACCCAGTTTGCCTATCCAAGCATCAATAATGGTGCCAATCAACCCCCTATATTTCAGCCTTCTTTGAGGAAGATGCAAGCGTAGTGCTGGATTTGGAAGAACAGGCCAGAATTTATGAAGCCGTTTTCCGCTCGATCGCCGAAAGGGAGTGGATTGTTGGCTTCCTGCCTTTTGGCTATTCTTACATAACTCTTCCCGAAAGCAAGGACGAAACCATCCGAGGAAAGCCTGCCGAGTTAGTATTGAGTGAATACTATCAAGCATTTAGAGAGCTTAAAACCACTAAAAATAACAAGGGTTATGCAGTTTGTTTTACTCGCCCAAAATTGCTTGCACAAACTTCTCATACCTCGAATATGTTAATCACAATTGGCGGGCTCGCTAAATATTCTTTAATTTCTTGATCCGATCTGCCTAGGCCTAAGAACTTCCTGATTTTATGTTGCACAGTCCGAGCATGGGGTTTTCGGACATTCATTTTATGAATGTTTAAACTCAATTTAAAATGAGGATTTTTGGAAAAGTGTAGTAAAAGGAAAAAGATGCTCTTAGGTATTGCTATACTTGCGCTCTTAATAGCTTCAGGTGGTGCCCTGCACGTAGTCGCAGGCATCATGTATTATGTTATGTTCTCTTTCATATCCTTTGAATTCCCTGAAATTTGAATCATTTCCCTGGGAGCAAGGTTATTTGGCATCCTGATCGCTTGGGGTCTCTGGAAAGGAAAGGGGTGGGCGTGGAACATTGTAGTTGCCGTCTACCTGATTGGAATTGTAATTGCAATAATTTCGATAGCAATTGGATTGTGGTTCAACGTAATAAATGCCTTCATCTTAGCACTTTTCTTGTACTACTTTTTCAGGCCCCATGTCAAAGCTTGATTCGGAAAAAGCTCAATAGAAGTTGTTGAAATGTCTAGACCATGGAGTTCGAGTATTCCGAGGCGTGTAAGGTCTCAGAAGTTTAGGTTCAGACATGGATTTGCTAGAAGAGAAGTGACGAGTTCTTACAATAGCAGCACCCAAGGAATTCTCAGATAACTGAGACCCGCCTTAAGTTACTATGTGTTTTAGAGACTCCTAAGCCATTCAGAGGATTTTCTTCTTACTAAAAGGGATATCTGACTCAGGAGAAAGGTCATGAACTAAGATAAGGGGCAACGCTCGTCCTACAATCGATCTCTCATAAAACAGGAGATTTTTCCCAAGAAAATGAAGAAAGTATGCCCGGGCCGGGATTTGAACCCGGGACCGCTCGGTTTCTTCGTATGGACTCTTCAGCCGAGCGCTTTCGGGAAACGGAACATTCTCCATGAATTTTTCTCCCGGTCTGAGCTACCCGGGCACATCTACAATTTCTGAAGAGAGAAATATAATCTTTACGTTGATGTACAGAAGGAAAAATGATATTAAAACAGAAAGAACGAATAAACGATTGAAAAGCTAGCGTCTTTCGAACCGTTGACTACAACAGATTAAGTCTTAATAGCGCACTGGAAGAAAGATTCACCTTAAGTTAAAATGAAACCCCATATCTCATCGCTAACTACCATTCCTTTCTCCTTCATTTTCTCAGTTGCTCTTTCATAAGCATATTTTAGGGTTAAAAACCTAAAATTAAAATGATAAAAATCTGCATTTCTTTGAAAATTAGGACGCCTAATTTCTTTTCTATCCGGAAAACATAAGACAAATAAGTTCATATTGAACAATAAATTGTGGTTAAAGTAAGAAGCGCCAGCGTAGATGACTTAGAGCAGTTGCTGGATTGTGAGAGATCTGTATGGGAGAGCTTAAGAGGGATTTTACCGGATGACTTCCTAGAGGAAGAGCTTAGGGTCTATAAATCTGCTAAGGTAAAGGAGAGGAAGAGAAGGTACTTGGAGAGCCCTGACAGCATCGCGTTAGTTGCTGAGGAGAAGGGCCGAGTGATAGGCTTTGCGGAGGTAAATGTCGGGGCAGGAGTTAGCCATCTCGGAATAATTGGCGTTAGAAAAGAGCATAGGAAGAGAGGGATTGGATCTGCCCTCCTTGAAGAGCATATCGTGAGGTCTAGGCAGAAAGGGGCTCACAAAGTCTATTTGTGGACCCAAAAGATCTAAAACCTGCAATAAGACTCTACATAAAGGTCGGATTTGTGCCAGAGGGCTTCTTGAGAAAGCACGTCTATGGAATGGACATAATAATCTACAGCAAGTTCTTATGATTTTGATATGTCCTTCGATAGAATACAGGTCACTCCAGAGAGTTTCAGCTCAGACGAGTGAAAAGAGCATTAAATCTCCAAGATACGCTTACGAGGGGCAACTAATGAACTATGATAAGAAGATGGTTATTAGAATAGGAAAACGAATAAGTGAAAAACCGATAGAAGGCTTGTTTTAGCTAGAAAATAAATAGTGGACCGGGCGGGATTCGAACCCGCGACCTCCCGCAGTTTGGGGCAAAACGGGCTATGGAGAGAGTCCGAAACCGTGCCAAGCGGGCGCGATACCAGGCTTCGCCACCGGCCCAGTTTTCTACTATACCATAAGCAACTTATAAAAATGACCTTCCTTATACCGCTCTTTTAACGCCTGCTATAACCCTCTTCTTCTCCCAAGCGTACTTTCTCAACCTCTTGCTCCTGCCAAAACCGCACGCTGCACAATACTTCTTCTTAATGTTATACGAGTGCCTCCCACATCGCCTGCACCTTATGTGAGTCTTGCCCCTGCTCCTCTTACCCATCGATGGAGTTCCTTTCGTCATCTAACTTCACCTTAGCAAGCTTGGGGAGGATATTGCAACTATGTTGTCCCCTCTTATCAGGACCCTTTTGCCTATTTTTAATATCTGGTTTTCCGATCCCTCCTCCGAAGTGAATATTGCTTCGACGTTATCCATAATGAGGTTAAGATGTTGGTCAAATGATCTCAAAATTCCCCTTAGCCAGTAGTTTGCTTTTACAGAAACCAGGACATTGCTGTTCATACTTTTACTCAAGTACTCAAGTGTTGCGTTGCTCAAAGGTCACCGCCTCGCACTTTATGTATTACCATAGAGAGATTAGGTTTTTTAAGGTTAAGCTTTTGACAGCGATGTTTTAAATATCTTGCTGAGGACATGTTATGTGATACGTTTTTAGGAGGGACCTCAGTTGGGATTTCTAAGCGGCATTTTCAGAAAGCGTAAAGAGCAGGAAGAGGAGTTTCTCCCTCCATCTGAGATTGGAGAGGAGATGCCAGAGAAACCAATCGCGATAAAGCCTATGATGCTTTCGGATGAGGGGGATCTGGAAACAATACTAAAGGAGGTTAGAGAGGGTAACATTGTGATCGTTAGATACAACAACTATGCTTCAAGGGACGCGAACAAGCTTACGGAGATAATTCAAAGGTTGAAGGAAAGCGTGATGGAGGAGGGCGGAGAAACTGTCCTAATTGAGACGAGCGAGTATCCTCCTCTTCTAGTTGTGCCTAGATTTGTTGAGGTCTGGAGATCCCCGAGAAGTAAGAGGGGAGTCTAACTCTCAATTAGGCCAGTCTAAACCTTTCCAAAATATCGGGGACGATTACTCGAGTGTGAGCAGACCTTAAGGTATTACGAACCAGGGATGAGAAGGTATACAACTTCTTCTCTTCGCTGTGAACCAATATCACCCTTTTTGGCTTAGGATCAAGCCTAGCTAAGTAGCTAAGCAGTTGTACCTTATCAGCATGGGCTGAAAATCCCTCTATCAGATGAACAGATGCCCTAACTTCCACCACCTTTTGACCTGAGGACGAGGGCACCGGAACTTCCTTGGCTCCCTCTATTAGCTTCCTGCCTAGCGTCCCCCTAGCCTGATAACTAACCAGGAGTATTGAGTTCTTCTCATCTGGGGCAAGTGCTGAGAAGTATTCGAGGCTAGGTCCACCAACTAGCATCCCTGAAGGAGCTATTATTATTGAGGGTCCTCCTGAGACTATCTCATCCCTGTCAGACGGCCCCTTGACTGGGGTTATGTGAGGCTCCAGAAACGGATTTACGTCTTCTTCAAATATCTTATCCCTAATTTCCTTCGAAAGGTAAACTGGATAAGCTGTGTGTATTGCATTTGAGTCAGATATCATCCCATCTATGAAAATTGGGACGTCTGGGAGCTTTTTCTTCTCTAATGCATCTATTAAAGCAAGCATTACCTCAGTAGATCTTCCAACCGAGAGGGCTGGGATCAATACCTTGCCTCCTTCCCTCAGAGTCTTAGCGATTATCGAAATCAGCCTTTCCTCAGCCTCTTCTAGGGGAGGAAATACGTCCTGCTCCCCGCCGTATGTTGACTCCATTATTATGGTATCAACCCTTGGAATCGAGTCCTCTGCAGCATCTAGCAACCTGCTTTCCCTGTACCTGAAGTCCCCGGTGTAAAGTATGGTATGCTTGTTTTCATCTATGTTTAGATAAACCATAGCAGATCCAAGGATGTGGCCGGCGTTGTACAAGGTCAGCTTTACGTCAGGTGAGATATCAACTGTTTCCCCATACTCCAACGTAAATACTTGAGTGATGAAGTTTGTGACATCAGCCTTGCTGAAGAATGGAATCACGCCATTTCTCATCGCAACATTAATGTAGTCATGCAATAACAGGGCAGTTAAATCTCTTGTAGGAGGTGTAGCGTAGATCAGGCCGTCATATCCATGTTTTAACAGCAATGGAACCGAGCCAGAGTGGTCTAGATGAGCGTGAGTTATTATGATAGCGTCTATTTCTGCCAACTTAAAGTCTGGGGAATCAAACCTTGGGAAAAATTCTCCTCCACCGACAGCTATGCCTGCATCAAGTAGAACGGAACTTTTACCAGTCCTTATCAATATGCTGCTTCGACCTACTTCCTTTGCTCCTCCTAGGAAAGTTGCGGTGATCTCCTCACCGATTTGAAGAGATGGACGGTAGATCCTTGCAGCAGCACGGCGAAACTTCTTGCTCCTCGTATATGCTTGATCTATCAGGATGCTCTGGAGGGTTTCAAAGAAAGTAGATCTTATGGAAGGAGCCCTTATGATAACTGGCCTCCAACCTGTTAACTCCAATATTCTGTTTATGTTAGCTCCTTTCTTTCCAACAACATATCCTGTTCTCTTAGCTATTATATATACCTCTCCGGTCTCCTTTTTGAATATCATTTCTGAGATCTCGGCATTTGAAGGAATTATCTCCAATATCTTCTTTCTAGCTTCCTCTTCATCAAGTAGCGGCTTCTTAGCGTGTATTATTATCTTTTTCCTTATGGTTTTAGCGAGTTCGACCACTACATCGTTCCTTCTGATGAAAACTCCCGGGTCTTTCGTGTAAACCACGACATATGGGCCCTCAAGCACGACCTTAGATACTTCTCCTATCTCGGAGAGGAGGGACTTGACCTTTTTCTCTATATCTTGAGAGTTCTTCTTTATTACTTCCTTGATCATCTTACAATTTTCACCTTTTCGATCAGAGACTGAACTTCGTCCTCCTTTAGGAAATGAACGCCTTTTTTGTCGACAACAGTCACATCTATCCCGTTACCTGTTGCCATATCCCTCTCCAAGGCTGAGAGCATTGCACTAACCACTAACTTCTTTCCCTCTTCAACTGTCATCTTTGGATCGTATTGTTCCTCTATTACCGATATCGCCACAGGACAGCCAGATCCGGTAGCTATGAAGTCCTCCTCAGAGAGACTACCTAGAGGATCCACATTAAAGAGGTGAGCCCCGCTTTCATCGATTCCTCCAACCATTATGTGAGCTATCAGTACCATTGGCCTGTAAGACCACAAGATAAGGGCTAATCTCCTTGCTATTGCCCTTACAGACATCCCCCTTCCAAATTCAAGCTCATATAACTTAGCTACTGCTTTTAGATTATTAGTAAGGAATTGTCCGTCAGCTACAGATCCAGATATTGTTGCTACGATCTTATCTGATATCTTAATCGTCTTGTGAACCCTTTTGCTTGCTATATAAGTTGCCATAGAAGCCCTTCTATCTGAAGCTATCACTATTCCATCGGAGCATTTTATCCCTATCGTAGTGGTTCCCTTTAGCAGCTCTGGTCTCTTCTGACTAAAGTCTTCTTTTAATGGAAGCAAGCTTCCTAGAATGTGTGACATTCAATCACCCTGATGCTATTAGAAAAAGCTCCTTGGGCTTATCGCCCAGACCTTCCAGTAAGAATGCTTACTGATGTTACTTAAAAGGATGTTGTTACTTCAAGAATTTTCCTCAAATTAGTCGTGTATTCCCTTCGTAGCATTTCCTATATTCCCCTAGCATAGATCTCCGTCTCTCCTTCTTGGAAAGGACGATCCTTCCAGCCATAATCTGCTCTTTAAGGTATTTTGAAGGATCTTCCCTCTTGACCTTATTATCTCCTTAAGGATGTCTGCAAGAGTTATCTTTTGCTTCTGGAATATCTTTAGGTTTGCCGCTGCATAGATGGAGGGAAGGAACTCGATTCCTTTCATCCGAACATCATGGCATGTGCTAAGCTTGTAACTCATAATATATTCGATACAATCTGAAGGAACTCCTAAAGCAGCCATCTGAGTCCTGAAGAAGGCTAAGATGATACCAGTTTGACCTCTATCACCTCAAGGATGAGGGGCTTCAGGATTATCATTCCTGAGATCCTGTCCTGCTTCCTCTCATTTGGAAGCTCGATTACGCTCCTATCCCAGATAAGCTTTATGTAAAGGTCGTTCTCTTCCTCCAGCCAACCAACAGTTTCCCTGACTACTGGAGATAGTTCGCCCTTTCTTACGTTCCTGAAGAGAAGATGATCATAGTAGCGAACTAGAACCAATCTACCGTCCCCTCTCATCTTTTCTCACCTTTCTTCAAAATTATCTCAGCCCAAGGTTCTCTCTAACAAAATCTGGAACCTGAGAAGGGATTTCAACGGAAGCTTCCTCCTTATCTGACTTCGCAAGTACGGGCCCTTTGGCCAGCAAGCGGATTATTTCCCTCCTCAATTCCCTTAACTTCTCTAAGATCCTGTCCTCCCTGCTCATGTAGAACTCCAAGGATCTAGCATTAATTCTAGAAATCCTATAGCTCTTCTTAAAATGGGATTTACGATTATTGAGAATAAGGTATTTTCGATCTCGTCAATTTGCATAGCATTCACCTAGTGGGAATACCAGCTCTTTTACATTTGTATTCAATTATTTTGACGAATAGTTTGTAGAGCGAAGTTATGAAAGGTTTGTACCATCTGCCTACAAAAGAGTCGTCTATAAGCGAGTAAACCCAATGTATATCATGCTTTAGACATTTCGTTAATAGTTCTCGATAAAGCCCAGCTATCTCTTCGCATTTAAACCAATCCTCATTTTTCATTCTCCCCATAGGCACGAAGTAAAGTGGAACTATGAGGCTTTTTATCTCCTTTAGATCATCAACAAGTTCCATTGTTTTTATGAGATCATCCTCCGTTTCCCCGGGAACCCCTACAATTAACGTGCATGCTGGAACCAAGCCGTGATCATGCATTAATCCCATCCCTATACGCACAACTTCTGGCCATTCTTCAGGCTTGAATGGATGAGCCTTCGCAGGCATAATCTTTTTGGCGAGTTCAGGCGAACCTGTCTCTATACCGATTTCAGCACCCCACCATGGCTGCTTCTGCTTAATTATCTCTGCAACGGCTGCGAAAAGCTTTGGTTTTGCAGCTACAGGTGCTAGGGAACAGTGGCTCCATCCTATTCGTTCACATTTTTTAACGACCAATTCATGCAGCTTAAGCAGTTTCTCATCTTTTGGTATGGTATTTGGTGAGCCATAAAGCATAACATCCTCCGCATGGAGACATGCACCAGTAGTATAACCGCTTTCCATGTTTACGCTTATCTCCCGCATTATTTTCTCGTACGGATACCAGCGTAACGGCCTCAAAGTTACGCTGCAATATTTGCATCCCCGCGGGCATCCTCGGCCAATCTCAATCAGACCATTTATGGACGGAGCCGTAATGTCGGGTATCTCGTCTAAGCCTGGAGTTTCCTTCGGGCCTACCTCATAATATTTAGGCAGTTCCTCACCTTCCAGAGCTGCTTGAACAAGTTTTCCAATAACCTTTTCTGCCTCCCCGTCAACTATGCAATCTATTCCATATTTTTCCACGAAATCTAGTCTATATTGGAACTGCCAGACGCCCGGTCCACCAACAATTATTTTAAAACCCCGCCTTTTAGCTCTCCTAATAGCTGGATTTTCCATTAACAGACGGAAATGTTTAGCTAGAAAAGGTTCATTTTTAAGCACGGCAGTAAAAGTGCTTGAGGCGGGGCCTAGTCCGAACGGATCCATAACGTGAATTCCTAAAACCTTGGCGTCATCAATGTATTTGTCTAAGTGATCTGGGTCAACTGTTAGAATATCAAATCCCTCTTTTATGAGCTGAGCCTCTATCTTTCTTAGACCATAGGGTGCCGCTACTGGAATTCCATCTTTTGTTTTAATTGGTGGAAAGAAAAGCCAACTATAAAACCAGTCTGGAATAACGTTTGGAGGCGCACATGTACCAAAACCTATAAATTCATGACGGTGATAATCGCTCATCAGAGTTCTATCGCAGTTAATAGCACCCTAGCCATATCTGTAACCCCTATTGATGTATAGTATTATTTCTTAGAACACAGATTTTGATATATTTACATTTGCGCGATGCTTTCTTTCAGCTTTCTAAAAGTGTTTTTCTATTTAAACAATGGATACGGAGTTTAGAATGTTTCTTGAGATGAATGTAGCTACAGGATTCAAATCTATAATAATGGCTTTCCTTTTTAGTCTTAGAGCCTCTATTCCAGTTACACCAGAACCGTGGGTGAGCCGATTACGATCGTGGCTGCGTCTACCAAAGCCATCGCCAATTTCCCAATATCGGTTTTGGATAAATTGAGCTGTTTTACAGTTATGCCCCTCTCAATCAAAGCACCTGCGAAGTAATCCGCCATTTTTCTTCGTACTTCTATGCATTGATATATAGGGTATAACCACTTCATTCTTTACCTCATCCGAAATCCATTCTCTATAGGCATTGGGAATGAAATCAGAGTTATTATAGACCGGGCCATGACTTGGTGCTATTATCTCAATCTTCAAATCTTTTATCTTTTCCAAATTACTCTTAATTACTCTTCTGAAAGGCATCATTATCTTTGCATAGTATCTCTTGGCTACCTCATAGACTGTTGATTCATCAGTCACAAAAATATCGCTGGTTGCAAGATGGGAGCCAAAAAGATCGCAGGTAAAGAGTATCCTGTCTTCCCTTAAATATGTTGTAGTTTTAGGCGCTTTGTTTTTTAACTTCATGATAATGGGCATACTGTAAAACGTTATACTCAATTTTCCCTTGCTAAGGGAAAATGTATTAGGAAGCCCCACCTTGCGCCTTCGGATATTTAAAAATTGTAGACCTCATATATTGATATGAGACCAAAAGAATGGGATGACTTAAAGGAAGGATAAGCTTTCAACTCAAAAGATAACAGGAGGTTTTCGGTGAAATAAAAGTGGCAAAAACCGACCCGTTTGAAAAATACCCAATGAGGTATGATAATTGGTTTGAGAGGAATAAATACGCCTATGAATCAGAACTTAGGGCTATAGAGAAACTACTGCCCAAGAATGGGCAAGGAGTGGAAATAGGTGTAGGGACAGGCAGATTTGCAGCGCCCTTAGGCATTAAACTGGGTGTAGATCCTTCAAAGAGAATGCTAGAGATCGCGAAGAGAAGAGGTATAAGGGTTATTGATGCTGTAGCGGAAAATCTCCCTTTCAGTGATAATACCTTTGACTTCGTGTTAATGATCACTACCATCTGCTTTTTAGACGATATTGAAGCAGCATTTGAGGAGATATACAGAGTGTTACGACCTGGGGGTTCGTTAATCATAGGTTTCATCGATAAAAACAGTGAACTTGGAAGACAATATCAGCAGCACAAAGATGACAGCGCTTTCTATAAAATAGCCAACTTTTACTCAGTACGCGATGTCACTTTTTACTTAAAAAAAGCGGGTTTTGGGAATTTTAGTTTTATCCAGACATTATATCATGAACTACCAGAAATTACGGAGATTGAGCCGCTAAAGGAGGGGTATGGTGAGGGATCATTCATTGCAATAAGGGCGATAAAGATGGGAAGAAAACGAGGTTAAAAGAGGGATTAATTGTGGCAGCGAAAAAGATTATGATTCAGGCAACTGGTTTTGGAACTGGTGTTGGAAAAAGTTTTGTGGTTGCCTTGCTTTGTAGGCTTTTTAAAGAGGATGGATATAAGGTAGCACCATACAAAACATTAAACTTGACTCCAGTAACTTATGTTAAAAATGGAAAAGAATTTGGATATGCCCAAGCACTGCAAGCTATAGCTGCTGGTCAAGAGCCAGATTATAGGATGAATCCCTTTACCCCAAAGCCTTTAGGTAATGGCAAGTTCGATATATTTCTAGAAGGTGAATGCATTAAAAGAAACTATGATGTAAAAAAGGATTTTATCATAAAGACTTTAAAACATATAATTGGATTAGAGAATTATGGAAAAATTTATAAAAAAATAAAAGATACGGCAAGAAAATGTTTAGAAAGCTTATCTGAAGAATTTGAGATTATTTGCATCGAAGGCTCAGGACCAGCAAAACTCTTTGGTTTTGGGCCTTTCAGTGAATTGCTTGAAATAGCCAATATGGAAACGGCTAAGATTGCTGACGCTCCGGTTCTTCTTGTTACTGACAATTTGGATTCAATCCTAGGAATGTTTTCTAACCTAGGGAAAGAAGAAAGGGGAAGGGTTAAAGGCGTAATGCTAAATAAATTTCCAATGAATGAGCTTTTATGGATGGGAATAGAGAAAAGATATATAAAACTTGCAATAAAAAGAGTTAAATCAATTTATCAGGAAAAAATTAGAAGACCTATTGTAGGCGTTGTTCCCTATTTTCAAGGGTTAGCAAAACTTCCACCCTTAGATCCTATTACGCCCTCACAAAAAGTTCCTTTTGACGTTTGGGAAAAAGTAATAGAAGACATTTCAAAAAAGGTGAAAGAGTACATAGATCTGAGTAGAATTTATGAAATCATGTATTGAAGGAGGATCAGGAAAAATAATTGAAATTAAATAACTTTGCAGCGAAAAAGCCGCGGAGTTAAGGCTTGTTTTCATCTTTCTTAGGCTGTGGATCCTTATCTCGTGCATCTTTCCGCTCTTCCTGTCAAGACCCGCTTTTTTAAACACGTTCCATATGGCTGCGGAGGCTCCTCTTTGGCTTAGGGGTCTTACTACCCTCTCGTAGGTTCTGAAAAGCGGGCTCTCATCCTCTATTTCCTCAGGAGGTATCTTCTCGGTTCCCCTCCTCCAATAAATCGAAAATAGAATACCTGGAGAAAGACTACCAAAATGGCAACGATGATTAATTTTTTCATCTTCTCACTTTTATCATAATTTAATTTCAATTATTTTTATAACCTTTCAGCGGGCTCGCAATTTCCGATAACGTTTTGGGGATATGTGAAGCTTGCGAACGAAGTGAGCAAATTTGGACGAAGCGTAGCGAAGCCATATATCCTCCTTTAGCAGACCCGAACGTAGTGAGGGCGAGGAAGCTGAAGGCTTCCGAAGAGTTCAGAGGTGAGCCAATTACAATTGTTAGAATTAAGTACCAAAATAAGTAATAAGTGTCAAAGGCCAAACTAAAACTTGAAGCCAAAAATCAGGTCTAACTGCTAAATCTCTAACTAAATCCATAACACCAGTACACTTGTATGGCGCTACAGTTGGTGGACATGGCTTAAAATAACCAGGATTGGATAAAAATACAAACCTAGCGTAACTACATATCCTATTGCAAGATAACCTAAGGCATATAATGCGATTTTCCTTTTTATTTGGACATATCTCTCAGTCCCATAGTTTAAACCCACCTTTAACTTTAATATAAGAGTAAAGAGCGAGTGGCCAAAGTAATACTGCAAGCCAAAATTGATCGTTCATAGTAGTATCTCTGATTAATTTGTATATCTTACCATAATAAAGATATTCAGGATGTGAGTAAAGCCACATTCCTGTAGCAACAATATAACCGATGCCAAAATAACCTAAAGTATACAGTGCAAATTTTTTCTTATTTTTGATTAAAGATTGTCCAAGTTTATGAATGTAAGAGTTCATGGTCATGCTCTCTATTTTAATTTCGGTTTTTAAAAGCTTTTAATTATAGCAATCCTCCGAATTTCTGCTAACTCAAGGTTTGACGGCCTTAATGAGGGAGAATTTCGGCTTCAAGCGGTTAAAAGAGAGGATTAGGAGGACCTGATTGGAATAGTACCTCAGCCAGGGTGAAGAGATCTCAAGCCTTTCTAGCATCCTAAATCCCGCATCCTCTAATATGGATCCTAGGCTCTCGCCTCCTAATAGCCCCGGGTAAAACCTCTCTATATAACGAACAAGTTCAGGCATTGTTCTTGATATTTCCTCCCTCTCGAACCATCCCTCGAGGAGGTATAAGAGGCCACCTCTCCTCAGAACTCTGAAAGCCTCCCTCACAGCGTTTATCTGGTTGCTGTCGATGTTGTTAAAACCTCCTAAGCTGGTGACCGCGGAAAAGCTGCCGTCACGAATGGGCATCTTCTCGGCATCAAAAGCGGAGAAAGAAAGACTTATCTGACCAGCCTTATCCACTGCATTTTTCCTTGAAGAAAAGCATCTCCAGTCCTCTAGAACCCTCATGTCCTTGTCGCTCATCAGTATGATAAGGTCCTGCTTCAGCCTAAGCAACCCCGGTACAAACCCACCTCCTGGTCCTGCAGCTACTTCGAGGAGGGGCCCATCAACGCAGGCTATCTCCTTACACGCCTTCCTTACCTCTGAGATATCCCATAGGTTATCCCAGAGACGCATGAAAAGCTCTATTTTGTTGAAAATAGGTCCTTCAGGGCAAGGAAGTCCGACGAAATCTGGAATTCCTCTTACAACTTGGTAACGCACGCCATTCCCCACTAGGAATCCGTTCCACCACCTACCGCGGACGTATTCCCCCACGTATTTCAGGCCATCCTTTCTGACAGGGTCAACGAATATGGTCTGCAAAGATGGGTCCAAAGGCACTCATCTCAATAGTTATCCCTATAATAAGTTCCTTTTTCGCAATCACCAGAGTTATTGGAAAGGGTGCAGCAAGGTCTCTCCACAACCACCTCATAACCAGGGGAAGCGTGCGCAACAAATTACGATTACTTCTGAATCTCCAGCTCCTTTGTCCTCTGCATGTTATCACCGAATAATCTTGTTAATTCGAAACTTTCTTCCTAAAAAAATAATCTTAATCCCCTCTATGGCGGAAAATTTCAGAAAAGTCTCGGACGGTAACTCTCTCATCATCTCAAAGCCATGTTTTCATTCTTCCTTTTTATCAGATATGCATCATAAATTTTAATTATTGCCACTAAATCGTGACAAAATATTTAAGTAGTAGGAAAACCAATAAATAATCGTGAAGAAGAACCGTGGGAGCATGGTTCCAAATGAAGAAGAGGTATTCGAAATTTCCTTTGGCGATATTGTGAATAGGTTGAGTGAAGAGCCAGAAACGAACAGACAGATTCTTAGGACGCGAAGCGTCAGGGTTTGTGAGGGGCCTTCTGGACTTACCTTCTACTTAGACTCGGTGGAAGGTCTGAAAACTGTGCGAAATGTCGTAAGAAAAGTCGAAAGGAGTGGAATCCCTTTCGAGATAATGGGTAAAGTTGGGAAAGGGTACAGGCAGTTTTCCAGTCTTGAGGAATACGAAGCAGCGTTAAGACATTACTCATCAATCGAAGGGCAACTAAGGGAAAAGCTTCTGGCTGAACTGTGGGGGATCTTCGATTTTGGAAGGGGGTTTTACCTGGATGGTGTCGAACGTATAGTAGTGCTGTCGAAGAAAACGGATATACTCCTTGAAACAGAGCCTGTGGTTTTGAATAAGGACGACGTAAGGAGAATAGCAGAGCTTCTCCTCGAAGAAAAGGGTAAAATCAAAAGAACTTACGAAGATGGGTGGGATGCTTCCTTAGAGCTGCTGACTAGGGTTGCCTGGAGACTGGCGGACGAAAGGAGCAAAGGTCTGTTGGGTCCTTATGTGGAGGATCCTGATAAGAGGGAAGCATACTTGAGCTTCATCGAGGAAAACAACCCAACGGTGTACAGAACGTTCTTGAACTGTTGGGACAGAGTTAATCACGTAATAGGATTACTAAGCTCCAGGATGGTTCATGGAGAAACCGTAGTTCCACCAAAGCCTAAAAAAGTTAGGAACGAAAAAGAGGTTGAGGAGGAGAAGGGAGGGGGATTGAAGAAAGGTTTGGCTGTAATCCTTGGTGGCTTGGTTGTTACTGTCCCGTTGGTCTATGCTGCTTACCGACACTCCCTCAAGACTACTCCTCCAGTAATAACCTCAATAGGCTACGCTCAATCAGCTCCGATATCCGGGGACGTTTACAAGTACCAGGATTTGAGGTTTAGGAAACCCATCTCTGTGTTCCTTTACGTAAACGCTCAGGATCCGAAAGGGATAAACATGGGCATAAGCAGCGTTACTCTAGAGCTCTTTGGAAGCAACAGAACGATGGAAAGCCTTGGAAACGGAACTTACGCTTACGAGTTTGAGCTCAGCAATTTGACAGGAGACGTGTTGAGAGGATTAACCTTGTTAAGGGATACCGTAGCAATTCCTTTCAAGGTTTACGCTAGGGACGCCGACGGAAACGTTGCTTGCAACGAGAGCATGATACCTTTGGAGTTTAGAGAAGTTGTTATAAAAGACGTTCCTCTTGTGTTCCAAAAGGATCCTAAGAAGGGATGCTACGAGGCTGTTGCTACATCGATACTTAACTATTGGGGAATAAACGCTACGTTTGATGAGATAATTAAAATGGGTTTCAAAAAAATCCCAGAAAGGTATTGGGTCAAATTGGTAAGGATAGATGATTTAGAGATAGAACCTCAAGTAATGATAATTATGGGAATTCCTGTTATGTTGGATAAAGAATGGATTATAAATAATGAAACAGTACTTCATATATATGCAGGAGTTGGTTTCTTGAATGAAAGCGGAAACTTGAGTTTTTACAACATAAATCCAAGTCCGTCCCCCCAGCCCTATTCGTTGGTACCAGCTAGCTTTTTCGGAGATAATTATTGGGAAACGTATGTCCCAGATTCATTCATTTTTAGGAGATACTCAAAAGGTTAAATTTTTACTTAAAGGAAGCTAAAATTAATTTATGAACGTTAAGCTTCTTTTTTTGGTTGTCATTATTATTTCCTTTGTAATTGCCTTTTACATCAAAAGTTTCTTGGAGCACAGAAGGCTGGAAGAACTTTACTCAAGGTTCACAAACTACATGAAGGAAACAGTAGAACAACGTTTATCTTTGATAGATTGTAAGCCGAAAAAGTTCTACTTTGAAGATTCGGTAGTTTGCTTCGTTTGCAACGTCGGTGACGCATGTTTTAATTATAAACTCCTACCAGAGGGAAGAAGAATAGCTATGACTTACAACAACTCCGTTTACATGAGAAACGTGAAGAGAATCGACCTTAAAGTAGGCTCCTCCTATACTAATGGGTTGATAGATCTGTTCGATTGTCAAGGAGAAGATGAGCGGATATCCTGCTATCCGTCGTTAGAACTTTCTATTCAGGATGATAAGGCTAAATTAGTCGTAAACGACGAAAGCAAGTTAAGTCTGATAGCAGGGATTATTTGTTCAAAGTTGTTCGACAGACAAAGCGCTTGTAATGTGGAAATGAAAACATGCGGGTGTGAGGATACCGGAATAACCATAAGAATAGTTAATCGAACGTTAGAAGTTGGTGGATTTGTCGACTTGAACATGACAAGGATGGTAAAATATGTTTAGAAAGTTTACGTTTATGGTGTTGTTATTGTACGTACTTCTCTCCACACCCTTTGTATCGGCCGGAGTGTTTTGTAGTGGTATAGAATGTGGTAACTGTCCTCCTACTTATGAGAGTGGTAATTTATGTTTTTACTCTCCTCAAGGTTGTGCTTATTTCTACCATGGACTATGTGCCGGGTGGTTCTGTGGATACGATGAACTAGATACTAAACCAACTTGTACCGATAGATGTATAACTATGGGAGGAGAACCGAGGAAGTTCGACGGAACTGCTTCTTGTACATCCAGTGGATGGAGATGCAATTACAAAGTAGTAGAGTGCTGTACTAACAAAGATTGTCCTGAAGGTTATAAGTGTAAGGATAATACATGTAAACCACCTGGTGAATGTGTTTGTAACTGGGAAGAGAAGGGATGCGGAGTTTCGCCTTGCGCAAACGATGAGATGAAAAAAGTGTACGTTTGTAATCCTCCTGGCTGTAATCCCAACGATGGACAGTTTAAATGCGATCCTGACCCGAGCTGTGAAGAAGAAACATCAACTACTTCCCTCCCACCTGGGAAAGAATGCATAAAAGATTCTGATTGTTGCAGTAAGTACAACTCCTGCGATTGTCTTCAGTACGGTAGCAATTATCGTTATTTGAAGTGTATTAACAATAAGTGCTACTGTTCGACGACGGCTGGTGCTTGTTACTGTTCTCCAAGTACATCTTCTACAACGACTACAAAACCTCAGACTACGACTACTAAGAAGAAAACGACTACTACAACAAGCACTACGAGCACGACAACTTCAACCACTACATCAACTACGAGTTCGACAACCATAAGCACTACTTCTACAACAACTATACCCGGTTCGACAACGAGCATCTCCTGTACTGACGAATGCTCTCCTCAAGGACGAGTAGAGCGCAGGTGCTACGGTACTGTAATCCAAAAACGTACCTGTGGAGATTATGACGCCGATGATTGTCTAGAATGGTCTCTTTGGAGTGATATTTACGATTGTAGCGACGCTGATGGATGCTACGGCGACTATTACAGAGAATACTACTGTTACAACGGTAACTGTTATATATGGTCAAGCGACGATTGTTCAGATTGCTCTTGCTCCTGCGGGGGTTACAACGTAGACGAATCGGTGGCGAACAACAACTGCGACGATGGCAAGGACAACGACTGCGACGGACTTACGGATGATGACGATCCTGGTTGTCTGTCTTGCGGAAACGGTGTTGTAGACCCTGGAGAAGAGTGTGACCCGCCTGGTTCAACCCAGTCATGCGCTAATGGGTGCGGTATCCAAACTTGCCAATCAGACTGTACTTGGAGTTCCTGCTCAGCTTGCTACTCTAGCTTTTGGGACGTTTGTTTGAACAAAGGAGAAGTTGGTTTCCATGATGTGGCTTGCGAAAAGCACATAACAGATTCTGGATGTGGTGACGGTGACTGTTGTTACCACTGTCCAAACGATGCTCTGGATTGCTATCTTTGTGATCCTGATAACCCAAACGCTAACTCTGCTGGGTTCGTTAACCTGTGTGAACTTGGTTTAGTCGATTACGACATCGAATGCGCTTGTAAGGATTATAGATACAGTGATTGTGACTCAAATTGTAAAGTAACTGGTAGTACTACGACTAGTACCACTACTTCTACAACCTCGACTACCACGAGCTCAACGACGTCGACAACTACAACAATTCCAGCATGTCCTAACCCCAACGGTAAGTGTGAGTTCGAATATGGCGAGACTCAAGAGAACTGCTTGCAGGATTGTCCTACTCTGGTTGACATGATTCCTGATGAGAACTTGATGCCAGGGGACATAGTAACCGTCGTTATTTCTTTCAACGATTCACGCTTCGTTATTGGCAAGAAAGTTAGCTACGATTTAAAGCTGATGGATTCTTTTGGCAACGTGCTAATAGAGGATTGGGATTCGTGCTTCGATGGCATTGTTTTTGAATTGCCATACGCTGGAAGGAGAGCTTGTAGCTGCGATGCCCAAACCCTGGAATGCGTTTGCAAGGAAGAGCTGACGATGGGAAAGGTGATGAACGGTAACAAGTGTAATCGATGGGAAGAGAAAATGGTAAAGAACACAGAGGTGGAGGCTTACAACGGTTACGTTAAAATAGTAGCTTATTGCGAGATGCCTGAAGGAATAATAACTGGAAAAATGACGCTTTGGGCAATGCCAACGATACATAGTAGTGAAATAAAACTGAGGGAAGGAATGGCCACTTTCTTCGTTGTGAAGGAAGCTGAAGGCATAACTCAGTTTTTGTCTAAGTTGTTTAAGGCAATTATAGCTCCTATAACGTCGATTTTCAGGTGAGAAATTTCAACTCTTTACATTAGTAGAGTTTATGCTTCTTTTTCTATCATTCAACCGCGCGCAGCTAGAACGGAAGTTTTATAATAAATTCAATTTGATACACTAAAGGTAAGGTTGCGAAAGCTCCTTTCCTTCCTTTTGTTTTTGATCTCGTTTTCCTACACAATTGCTCCTGCTTTTGTTTTTACAAATCCTGAGAGAACTACATTCCAAGAGAGCTTAGAAGACTACCCTGTAGGCTCTTTTCCATCCCCCTGGATCCTTTGGTTTAGCGGTGCTGGCGAGGAGATGCGAATAAAGATAGTTAACGTTGATTATCCAACAGAGGTCTATGTAGACCAGTCTTTTAGCATAGATGTAATCGTTGACTACTCCTTCACGGCATCGACCGATGTCATGATTCAGGTTTATGAGCACGCAGGCCCCTTGCTAGCTTATAGTACGGATGTCCTCTCTGGAAAGGATCAAAAAACATATTCATTCACATTGACTGCTCCACCAGAGCCGAAAACTTGGCAGCTAAACATACACGCTTTCTACTGGAAAGATGGAGAGTGGGTTCAGGACGACATAAAATCGATAAAGATAAACGTGGTTGAACAGAGACACGAATGTAAATTAGAGATAACGGATGTGTATATTGAGCCTTATCCAGTGCGGGTCGGAGACGAATTTAGAATAGGAGTTGGGGTGAGGAATGTTGGCTCGAGCTCAGTATGCATAAGCCCGCACCTCGATTTCTACATTGAGTGGTCTCCGGGAGATAGCTTAAAAGCGCATCCATTATTTTGCGGAACCCCGCCGCAAGAACTTCCACCTGGAGAAGAAATGGGCGCGGAATATTGTGGCTCACTGGAGGCTTTAAAGCCCGGACTAGTAACCCTCAGGATAACTGTGTCTGGATGTATAGGCCATACCCCGCCTGGCGGAACATGCTGTCTGTGCGAATCACCTGAAGAATCCTGTACAGCCACCAAGGAGTATGATCTCAACATCTTAGTCAAGGAGCTATCTGGAGATATATGGACTAACAAGGGAGGCCAAGGGTATAATCAGGATGGAGGCTCTTTTCAGGTAGGAGAGGCCATAAAGATATACTTTGAAGTAAGTTCAGCAGCATACGTCAAGGTTTACGATGAGTTCCCAAACGGAACTTGGAAGCTTCTGGGCGAGGGCCAGGCTGAGCCAGGCACAACTTACCAGATCCCTGGGGTAATGGGAGAACCGTCTGGCTACAGGATATTCCATCTGGTTGGTCCAGGAGATGAGATCCTTGATTCCTGTTACGTAGAGGTTACGGCAGCAGGCCAACCTCCAAGCCTTACGTTGTATGAGCCGGAGATAGATGGTCTTACAGTTACCGTCAACGGGGTAACTACCCCAGGAACCCCAGGAGCCTCTATAATCAGGTTACACTGGGATTGGGGGGATGGCCATGAGGAGGACCACTGGTTCCCAGCAAGCCACACTTACGCAGAAGCTGGGACCTACACGATAACCGTTACCTCTTACCAAAGCGATGGGCTCTCAACTACTAAGTCCATAACCGTTACGGTTTCTGCCCTGAACTTCGTGAAATTCAGGGGAACTATTCAAGAAGAGCCTCCAAATCAGTACGATGTGATTGTGAGGATAGACGAGGTTCTTTCAGATCCCAAAGGTAAGCTGGATGCTGGTGACCTTGCCCATATTGATATAGCTGATTACGTCTCAGAGTGCGATGTCCATTGGCCTTTGCATAAAGGGGATAAGGTCGAGGTTTACGCAAAGCATTACGAGTACGATTGTGGGGAGTACGCTGTTTGCGCTTGGATTTACTCAAGGGATCATAAATACGATGGATACGTTAAGCTGATCGAAGAGGAAGAGCTTACCGGAGACATCTGGACTAACAAGGGAGGACAAGGTCCTAATCAAGATGGCGGTTCCTTTGAGGTGGGAGAACTCGTAAAAATATACTTCGAAGTAAGCTCCTCGGCGGCATACATAAAGATTTACAGTGAGTTCCCGAACGGAACTTGGAAGCTGCTCGATATGTTCCAGGCTCCTAAACCAGGCACAACATATAGGACCGAACAATATATGAGAGAGCCTGCAGGCTACAGGATATTCCACTTGATTGGTCCTGAAGGACAGGTGCTCGACTCCTGTTATGTGGAAGTTTTGCAAGCTAACGAGCCTCCAGTAGCAATCCTAGAGGCCTGGCCTACTTCTGTTAACGTTAATGAGCAAGTTAACTTCGATGCCTCATCGAGCTACGATCCAGACGGTCAAGTTGTAAGCTATTACTTCGATTTTGGTGACGGGCATACGTCTGGATGGACCTCCCAAAGCTCGGTCTCGCACTCTTACTCAGAGCCTGGAAATTATTACGCGAAGGTGAAGGTGAAGGATGATGATGGAGCGGAATCCGATTGGAGCTCTTCGGTTAAGATAGAGGTGAAGGCTAACGTAGGGATAGTGCACGTCCACGTCGTTGATGAGAAGGGAACGACGATAAAGACTGCTAGGATATACCTGGATGGGGTTGAGAAGGGAGATACTGAGGATGGTTGGATGACTCTTCACGTAGCTCCTGGACATCATAAGGTTAAGGCAGTAAGATATCCTTACGAGGGAGAAGAGGAGTTTGACATAGAAGCTGGGGAGACAAAGGAGATAACATTGGTTCTAAAGCTGATATTCGATTTCAGCCTTTCAGCGAGCCCACCAAGCCAAAAGGTGGAGCAAGGGGGAAGCGCGAGTTACGATGTTCAAGCGAGGCTGGAAAGCGGTACTCCTAAAACCGTTCATCTAAGCGTTACTGGATTGCCTCCTGGCACAACCTATTTCTTTAACCCAGAATCTGGTGAACCAAGCTTCAGCTCGAAGCTGACGATAACGACGAGTAAGGAAACTCCTAAGGGAACTTACATGCTTACCATAAGGGGGGAGAGCGGGGGGAAAGAAAGGACTATTACTGTCACGTTAATTGTGGAGGAGAAGAAACCTAAACCAGAAGCTGAAATCAAAAGAATCGGCGTCTTTTTCGATAGGACTAAGTTCTACGAAGAGTGGACTTCGTTTCGTGTGAAAGTGATTGTTTCCTTGGCTAAAAATCATCCTAGCAATAGAATGACTGTCGAACTTCTTTTTGATACTAGCAATATTACTGTAAAGGGATCACCTTCTACCAAGAGCATAGAAGGAGTTACCGCTCCAGAATTCGTATTTACTGTTGAGATAGGTGATATCATCCAAAGAAAATTGCCCAGCGAGATAAAAGTTCAATATCGCGTAAAGGTTAATACCTCTGCTGGAGATACGGCTGAGGAAACCAGGACGATTAGCGTGTACAACCACGAAAGTCTTCGTCGTCTTCAGATAGATTGGGGTGCTATACAATTTCTATATAATATACAACTCGAGTCATGTGTGTTGTGTTTGAAAATTAATAACAAGCTAAGAAACGAGGTCAAGACCTTTGTAGAGACAAGATGGAGGGATATAAGAGATAAGTACGAACTTGCCAGGGAAATTTGCAACTGGGTACAGGGAGCGATTAAATATGACAACTCTTCTTCCAGCAGACAGCCTACTTATTTCTATATGTTATGGAAACAGATTAAAGAGGAAGGCTACGGAAATGTTCTAGGTGATTGCACCGACTACGCTATTCTTTTCGTTGGGATGTGCAGAGCTGTTGGTATAAAAGCTCGCTTCGTCTCATCTGTTTTCTTCAGCTATGGAATAGAAGAAGAACGTGGACATGATTTTGCTGAGGTATACATAAAAGGAAATTGGATACATGCAGATCCAACGAACGGTAAGTTTGATGCCCCTTATGAATTCGAAGACCCCGGCATGGGTGAGTATAAGGAAGCTAAAACTATGATCTCTGCTCTTGCCTCAGATTTCACCGATAGGACTGACTACTATCATAGCTTTGCCCCAGATCCATAATTTTTATCTATTTACATTCAAAAATAATTAAGGAGGTGTACGATTGATTAAGAAATTGTTTTTATGTTTTATTGTTTTGATCACTCTATTTTCCGTTGCAATGTATTACTACTCTACACGTAAAGTGATGAAAGAGGAATTGCCCGGCAGCGTAAGTGTAGAAATTCCTGAAGGATGGAATATGACTGAAAGTTTGGGTAATCCTGAAGAAGGATGGACTGTTTCCTTCAAGGGAGCTAATCTGAGCTCTATGCTAACTTATATGCCTTTAGAATCTGCCGAATTAACCTACGGTACGAGAGATTTAGAAAAAATAGTAAACCTCCGTTTACAACTAATAAACGAAACATCTGGAGGCAGTTATGAGCTTGTTAAGGCATACTCTATGAAAATTAACGGACACGATGCCAAAGTGACTGTAGTGAGGATAGGTCCAGCAGAAGGTAGTATGCTTCTTGTTGATGTAACGTGGATCTGCGATAAAACTAACAGACTTTTTTCGTTTTCTACCATGATGTCCGACGTAGGTTTTGAGCAAAGGCTTAGGCAACTAGAGGAGACTGTGAAATCGGTAGGGTGTCATTGATCTTTCCATAAGGCAATGCTACATCAATTAACTAGTTTCATCGACAAAAACTCAGCCAGAAGCGCAGTACGAGCTTTTCATAGAGATAAAATAGTGCTACCCATGGATAAGCTTTAGGTGTTTAACTAACAACTCAAAGGATTCTCCAACTAGCTACCAAAGGGAAGGAAAGTAGCATTAGTTTGTGTTCATCTCTGTCTTTCCTTCCCTTTTCAGAAAATCAAAAAAGCGGCATTAATTTTCATCAATTAAAGCAAGCCTGGAACTTCCCAAACCAAGCGAAATAAAATCCTTTCATCCTTGTTTTCTTCTTTAAGCTTCTCTAACAGCTTTTCGTCATCAGAACAAACTATAACCCTTTCAAATTCCTTAAGAGCTTCCTTTATGTTCTTCTTGATGTCAGACTTTCCCAACTCAACATTTATCGCTGTTTTGATGCTTGGTATCTGTATATCTGGCTTAGCTTCCCCAATTCTTGCTATCCTACACACTAATCCCTTATCCGTTAGCTCGTCAATCAACCAGTAAACGTAGTACTCGTGCTTAACGCTCGGTTTCTGTCCTTTCCTCTGATAGAGCACTATGGGCCTTCCTCTACCAATAGGAACGCTTACCTTCTCTATTATGCCTTCACTGACCAGTCTTTCAACAACTTCCTTGTATTTCAGCTTGTCCATGCCCAACCACCTTCTCCTCTCAACCACAGGCAAGAAGGGCTTTGAATCGATGCTTTGGAGGAAGAGACTCTCGTATTCGTTTAACTCGTGCTTAATGGACTTAACGTACTTCCTCAATTCCCTTTCGTTTAATTCCGGGAGCTCAAGGTCTGAAACTTCAATTAGGAAAGGATCCTTAATGAAAGGGACCTTAACCAAAGCTTGTTTCCTCTTCAAATTAGTCAAATGAGTTGTCAAATACTCAAGAGAGGTGTCAACGTTCCAGCCTAGGATTCCTGCTATCAGTTTTATGTCATCAGGATCTTGAAGTCTGAATACAAAGTTGTTCTGTGCGTTCCTCCTAACATCATCCTCTATGTTGCTCGGTGACTGGGTTATGAACACAATGCACTCCCCCCTCTTCCTTAACCTAGTTGCAAACTCTGTGGAAGTCCACGTATCCGTTACAACGAGTTTCCTCAGTATCTTGGGGGCTAAAAGCTGGGCCTCGTCCGTTATGAACAGATGCTTTGTCTCATTAGTTATTTCCCTCGACAGAGCTTGCCTTAGGTAAGCTATAGCTATAGTGTTGTAAAGAAGTCTTAACTCGGTCCTGTAAGCTACTCTTGCCTCCAAGCTGTGCAAATCGAATATTATGTTCCTGTCGTCCAGCTTGTTCAAGTCGGGGTTGGATGAGTAGCAATAAAAGATCTCGTTCAAAGCTGGGTTGGCTTTGTAGGGATCCAGTCTCACTATAAGAGCAGTCTTTGTCTTGTTCAAGTTTGAGAGGTTGAATGGGGTGTCTGGCTCGAAGTAAAGAATGTTGTCTATTAGCTCCGGTATGCTTGAACTCATTTCTATGCACTTCTCAAGTACGTAGTTCATTTGAGGAGATAGTTCTGCGTACTCAACCTCTATTCCCTTGAAGATCGTTTCTTTAAGAAGGGTCTTAGCTAATCCCCTATCATTCAGATCGAAAGGATTAACCTTAAGGTTCCTATCGACCTCGTAGTACTCCGTCTCCGCTTTCAGGAAGGGGATTATTTTCTTCCACTCTCCTTCTACATCCAGAATTAGAAGTTTCAACCCATTGTTCTCTGCCTCTATCGCAAGCTTTATCGCAAGCCTTGTTTTTCCAACACCCGTCACACCGTAGATGGCCACGTGATAACCCAACTGGTTGAGAGGTAAACGGAATTCTGATCTGTCAACGAAGTAACCGAGAAAAAGGCCCTCAGTCTTAACTTTTGGAGCCCTTGAGAAGTCGAAAAGGGGAACGTGGCAGGATCGAGTCGTGCAGAAATGCGATTCAGCATTAACCAACCTTCCGCAGCCCGGACATATCACGTATCTCTTCATGCCCATACCCTGCCGCAGTTTTCACAAAGCAAAATCCTCTCAAGTTTTCCCTGCCTCCAAACTTCTCTTACTTGGATATGATCCATGCAGAAAACGCGCTGGCATCTCTGGCATACCCTTCTACAGTTAACGCATGTCCTCCTACCGCAAGCGTAGCATCTACCGTTTATCTGATCCCTCCTTACGATTGAGCCGCAAACCTCGCACTTCCAAAGCTCAACCATCACGCTCTACCTCTTCCTTGAAGCATGAGGGACAAAGCAATTTGTCTTTCAGAATCTGAAGGCACTTCCCGCAGAACAGCCTTCCGCACTTTGAGCATACACCCACGCCTACGTTTGGGTTTACCGAGTGACCGCAGCTGAGCGTTACAACTTCAATCTCAACCTTTTCCTTCATGCTTAACATCCTCAAACAAATCTAGGACATGGCCGCATCTCTCGCAGAATGCTGTTTTGTTAATCCAGACGATTCCCCAAGCGTCCCTTCCGTCGTCGCTCCTGTACTCCTTGCATCTCGGGCAGTAACCCCTCATTTCAACCGGGAAAAAGATGGTAGATTGGAGAATTTTGTTTTATCCAAGAACGGGATTCCTTTATACCCAAACCCCTCGCTTCTCTTTAATACGGTGCGAATCGCAACAAAGATTTAAGCTAGGACACAAATTCTAAATATGGGCTTTTTTGAGAACAGAAGTTATTCCTTGCAAAAGGATGACTACAGCATTAAAACTGACAAGGCAGAACTAGAGAAAAGTGCCTACGAGAAGCTCAAAGCCAGATGGAGTTCTTTGAGGCGTTACTTGCTCGTTGGCTCCATAACAGCATCGGAGCTGTTGTACCTAGCGTTTTCCAGGTATGGTCCTCCCGACATTAGGGAGGCATTTCTTTACCCTTGGTGTCAACCGATAACAAAACACGTTCTCGTTAAGCTTGTAGAGGCTTCTCCGGTCCTCCTCTTCTTCATAGGAGATTTGCTAACGTTAAACGACTAAAAAGAAGAAAGAACGATTTTTACTATCCCGGTCAGCAGGAAGAGGGATAGAAAAAGACAGATCATTCCAACTATGAAAAGCACAAAAAGCGACTCCCTAGCACGCCCGGCGTACCTCCCCAAGACGTTTTCCTTCAAAGAAACGGAAAGAACAAGGATCGTGATGAAGAAGATCTCGGCCAACTCAGCTAGGTGTATGGAATCGGCCAGGAATTCGGGATAAACCTGTTTTAAGCTCAGTACGGTCAATCCAAGACCGTAGATAACCGGCGTTAGGCCAACGAGGGTTACAGAAATTGTGATGTAATCCGAGAGAATCTCTTCCTGCGCTGTCGGATGTTCTTCCGACATCAGGCTTTCACCTAGCCACTCTATTTCTTGCTTTCCTTCTCCTTAGCAGGAAGCTTGAAGATTAAAACGATCAGACAAACCCAGGCGATTCCAACGGCTAGCTCGCTAGAGATCTTGAGAAAAACTCTCAAGATCCAGCTCAAAGATATCGCTACGATCGATCCAACAACCGATACGATAGTAACGGATGGGCTCTTCAACATGTATCCAATTATTGGAAGGTGAAACGGAAATTTAATTTTATTGCGAAACGTTTTTGTGGATAATTAATGTCTCTCGTAATTCCGATTTAGATTAAAAACAATTTGAGCGTTCGAAACTTATCGGAAGAATCGGAAATTTACGCTTTCGTAAGGCTGTTGTGCTCTTAATCCAATTCTATTTCATGGCCCAATACACCGTTAACGACGCGCTTGAAGAGTTAAACGAGCTGAGGAACAACCTAAGGCTAAGGTTGAACGACTTTCTTTCTAAAAGGGAGGTTGAGAAGGTCGCCTACCTCCTTTTCACCCTTGAAAACGAGATAGGTGCGATAGAAAGGGAAGCGATGAGGCTTAGACTTAGGGGAGAGCTTGATGTTAGCGTCTACAGGACGTTGGTTAAGGGTTATTATGACTTCATGAGGTTGATACTCGATGAATCTGCCAAGCATGGAGTCGAGAAGGATGTTAAGAATTACTACGCTTACCTAAGAGCTGAGCATGCCTTAAACATGAGACCAAGTGGAGAATAGCTAAGAACATCGATAACAACTATCATGCCCCAATTCACTTGCTTAAGTCTCATGTAAAAACCATGGTTTTTTACTACACAGTTTTGGATAGTTAGATATATAACAACCTTTAAAATTTTTAAGTATAGTTATATAAATAACTATTATGAGAACTCTAACGAAATACGTGCTATCGACCTTTGGAGGCAAGGTGATAACAAGAGCTGAGATGGAAAAATCATGCGAAAAGTTCGGAAGGGATGTCAGGGCAACCGTAAACTTCATGATATCCTACGGCTACTTGGTAAGAATACTGAGAGGTCTCTACTACGTCAAGACCGTAGAAGAGTTCAAGCTTAAGAAGGCGTTGGACATTTACAGAATCCTTTCCTTGGGAATGGAAAAGCTCAAAGTTAAGTGGTACTTCGGTCTTTACACAGCTTTAACGCTTAACGGCCTAACCCATGAGCACTTCGACGTCATATTCGTCGTTAACGATTCGATATTCAGACCTAAGGAGATAAAGGTAGCTGGAGAAAGAGTGAAGTTCTTAAAGCTAAAGATGGGTTTGTTCGGGTTTGGGGTTGTTGAAAAGGGGGTAATTAAGTTCTCTGATCCTGAAAAAACCTTGTTGGATTTCGTCTACATCTCAAGGTATAGATCCCTTCCAAAAGAGAGGATAGAGTCTATGGTAGAGGAGTACTCGGGAAGGCTTGACCCAAGCAGGATAAAGGCCTACCTAAGGTTTTACCCTAAGACAGTTGAGGAGGTAATTAAAAATGCCCGAGTTATCTGAGTTCATCGGCTTCGTATCTGAAAAGTCAGGAATAAAGAAGTCAGCATTAATAGAGAAGGAAGTAACCATACACCGCATGCTAAAAGAGCTTTCATCAAAAACCGCTGGGAAGTACGTGTTGAAGGGAGGGACTTGCCTCATCAAGTGTTACTTCGGTTACTACAGGTTCAGCGTCGACCTTGATTTCACCTGGAAGAACCCAGAAGTTTGGAGGGACTTGGGAAAGAAGAGATTGAGGAGAAGCCTTCTTGATGAAATAGGCCTCCTCGGCTCTCTGTTAGAGAAAATATCCGAAGAAATTTGTCTTGAGTTTAAGAACGATCACAGCGAAAGGAGGTACTTCGAGTTCGGGGGAGGGGGCAGGATGGTGACCATGAAGCTCTGGAAGGGAACGGAGCTCATAAAGGTACAAGTTAACTTCTTGGAGGACCTGCTTTTTCCCGTGAAAAAGGTTGGAGTTATGACGTTGCTGAGCGATGCCAAATTGTCAAGGGATGAGAAAGCATACTTCAAGGGTTTCTTGGAATTCTACTCTCCATTCGAGGTCCAAGCTTATGATGAGAGGGAGATCCTTTGTGAGAAAGTCAGAGCAATATTAACTAGGAGGAAGCAGAGGCTTAGGGACTTCTACGACGTTTTCGTCTTAGATAGGAACGGTTTCAATTTTGAGGAATTTAGGGAAGAGATAATCAAGAAGATAAGAGCTTCTCTTTACTACAAGAAGTACAGGGAGAACTTGGAGAGAAACAAGAGGTCCCTAGGGCTAACCAGGGAGGTTGTTGAGGACCCATTTGAGAGAGATCTATTCGTCGTTAGACCACCAAAATCCTTCGAGCGTTTCTTAGACAAGTTCATCGCTTTCCTCAAGGACATTGCAACGGAATTTTAACGATTCTCATATTGGAGCTAACTTTACACCATGTGCTCCTGTATGGAAATAACAAACTCCACATTGTTTTTAGAGAAAGATGCTAGGATGATTTCTTTCATGGCAAAAGGAGTAGCATCCGATAAATCACTAGAAAGACTGGCCAGAGTTTCTGGAAAGAAATGTGCCATTTTTAACAAAAAGGTGACATATTTAAATACTTAAGTGCCAATACCATATTAAAGGTGACTCAATGTATCTCGCTAGGTTCAACGAAGCGTTAAGAGAAAAATGGGAAGGAAGCTTGGTTGCGACTAGGGAAGCTGTTATGATAGAGCCAAGGGCAAAGGAGTACTTGCACAGGCTCAGCAAGCTTGGATTAGTCAAAAGGGTGAGTTGGGGTTGGTACTACGTTCCGGCAAAGGAGGAAGACGTCTGGAGCTTCTTGAGTAAAGATAGGGGGTTTAAGGTCGTAATAAAGCAGACGGCAGCGAGCTTGTGGAACTACGACTTTGTTCATAGGAACGTTTACCGATTAGCCGTAACCTCATCGTCCTACAAAAAGGCCTTGGAGAGCTTTGCTAGGAGCAGGGAGTGGATATTTGAGGTGGAGTACCATGAGAGGGTTCCGTACGAGTACAAAGAGTTGGATGGTTTGCTCGTAGAATCTCCAGAATCCTGCTTGGTTAACTGCGTTGCAGAATGGTCCTTCTTAGACGCCTTAGCATTGCTCTACTTCAGGAGAGATGAGATCTCCCTTGAAAAAGGTTAGGAGGCTTTCAAGGTGGAAGAGGATAGCCAGGACTGATGCTAGGGTGTGGAGCGCAATAAGGTATGCATGTCAACTCTTCAACGAGAGGTCAGGAAGGAAGTTGTTCGATGTAAGGGATAGGGATTTCAGAAACGATGATGTAAAGGAGCTCGTAGAAGAAGCCGTAGAGAAGGTGTTAGAATTTGCCTAGAGCTATAGAACTGATGAAGAAGAGGGAAAAGGAACTTCTGACGGCTGTCAAGAGGCTTTCAACGAGTACAGAAGGCTTCACGGACCCTAAGCTTGTACTCATAGGAGGATACGCTTTAAGGGCCTTTGTTCGGTTTACAAGGTTCACCAGAGACTGTGATTTCATCGTTAGGAAAAAAGACGGTTGGAATTTAGACAGGATAAGGCTAATCATGCCTGAGGATTACAGCATAGAGGCTGAGGAAAGGCACGAGAGTTATAGGTTCATGAGGTGGGTCAAGTACGTCAGTTATGATAAAGCCAGGATAAAGGTATCTTTGGACTTCATGGAAGGCGAGATAAGGGGAAGGAAGCCTGAAGAGGTAATATTGATAGACGAAGCGATGGTTGAAGGGAGCAGGTCTGCATTCATCTCGATTGCTGGTGAAGAGGTGATGTTCTTCGTTCCAAGTTACGCAGACTACTTCATAATGAAGGTTGTCTCCTCAAGGGCATCTGACATAAGGGACATAGCTTCCTTAGTTCTGGAGAACGGTATCCCTGAGGGAGTAATGGAAAGGGTGAAAGAAGTTCTTCCCAACCCTAAAGTGTTTGAGGATAAGCTGAAGAGAAGCGTGATACCAGAAATCAAGAGAACGACGTTCTTGGATAGTTGGAGGGGCATATTTGCCACCACAAGTTACACTGACGAGGGCAAGAAGAGAGTTATAGAACGATTAGAAGGACTCATGCGAGACTAAAACAAAAAAGCCTCGATCGAGACCAGAGATCTACACATCATGAGTCACGACTTAAATGGAACTAATGGAAATCGTTGTTTGCGTAACCTACTCATTTTATCTCATACTTATCCTTCTACATGATTAAGAAACTTATAACCCACATAGAAACAATCTCTCATACATACGAGCCAGAAAGCATTGTTTTTAGGGAGAAGGACAGAAAGAGAATCATTTCATTCATAAAAAACGGCATTAGCACCTTTATCTATGGTCCAATAGGCTCTGGAAAGAGCATATTGATGAGATCAATCGCAAAGGAGCTGGAATCAAGGTTAATCTACGTAGATTCAACTTTGGCTCAAACCACTAACTCTATACTGAAGGAGATTCTAAGTCAGATAAACCCGCTTAACACAATCCCAAAAACCAATTCTGTTTTGATTGATAAGTTAAGAAGACATCTAAGGGCTAACAGACTAACTGTTTGCTTGGATCATTTCCAGCATGTTAAGGAGTTAGACGTAGTTGATAAGCTCATCAGCATGAACGCAAACGTTGTTTTGGTGGCTGAAGATAGGAAAGAGTATTTCAGGCTTTCAAAATTTGCAAGAATGAACATAACGAACCTATTTGAAATAAAGCCTTATTCCACAGAGCAGGTATTTTCCATACTCGCTGAAAGAGCAAGGCTTGCTTTGAGAGATGGGAGTTACGACCAAGAACTTCTGATGGAAATTGCTAAGAGGAGCAAGGGAAATGTCACAATGGCGCTGAGCCTTTTGAGAGCTTCAATAGTTAGAGCTGAGATGGAAAACAGGGAAAAGGTAAGCACCGAGGACATTCCCAACTTCGTAGATGAAAATCAAGAGCTAAGCGATGATGAACTTATCCTTCTGGAGATCTTGAGGGAGCGCAAGAGAGTAAAGGGCTCCGAGCTTTACAAGCTTTATTACAGGAAATCCAAGAACCCTAAGACTCCTAGGTCCGTGAGGAAGTACATGCAGAGCTTGAAAGCAAAGGGACTTGTTAGGTGCATAGGAGCCAAGAGATGGAGAATTTACGAGTTTAAAGGTGATTAAATGATCAGAGTCAGGTTTGAGTTTGAAGGAATCGAATGTGAGGAAATAGCTGGCTTTATCGAGGACTTCAGCTCTTATCTGCCTTACAGAGTCTGGTTGCATGAAGGGAAAGTTTACGCTTCCTTAGAATTCCACTCTCTTTCAGGAGTTCGCAGGCTAATAGGAGTATTGAACTCCAAAGGCATTGCTTTCAGGGTAGTTGGATTGGTAAAGGTGTCTGAATATGGTTGAGGGAATAAATTCGATCGCAGAACTGATAGATTACGTTGAGAAGGAGGCCAGAAGAAGGATAAGAGAGATTATGAAGAAATGCGAAATGAGTAAGGGGAGAACTGCGTAAAACGCATAAAATCAAACCTTAGCTTTCATTTCCATCAGGAGTTGCCTCACTTTCCTCTCTATCATTTTCTCAAGGATCTCCTCATCTATGAGCTTGAGAAATTCCTTCTCCTCTTCTGTACCTCCAAGAACTTCCTCCAACCTTTTCTCTCCCAGAGATTCTAACAATTGTCCTATCTCTGGCCTTAGGATCCGAAATTGAGGTAACATTTCCATTAATTTAATCTCCTTTCCTTACAAACTTTTGTGTGCTAGGAGGAGATACCTTAAGGTACGATATGTGCATGCTGGCGCGTGCTGCTTTTACGTTATATTCTGCTTTCTTCAGAAGACCCTCAACAATCTCCTTTATTCTTCGAAACACTCCGTGCGCGCTTGATTAGGCAATTATGGGAGTAAATCCCTAACATATTTCACCGTTTTTCCCGATGAAAGACATCCCATTAGGTTGAGACAGGCAGCTAGAATTTGAGCATAAGCTTTATGCCCCTAAGCTGAGATAGCTCTTTATCCGATAGTTTGTAGATGCCGGCCTCGAATTTTTCCAGCGCCTCCTTAAGGTCCTCATAGACCTCTGGGCTTATGGCTTTGGGAACGAACTCTGAGAAGATAAGAATCCTAGCATATCTGAGGGACTTAAATATCTTCGCCCTCAGGAGATTGATTTCGACCATAAAGCCCTCTTGAACCCTCTCAATTGAAAAACCTGGAGGTCCTTTCTTCGCGTATGTCTTCTGAGGCACTCCGTGTAGCGAGGGAGGTTTAAGCTTCTCTGTTATAGAGAACAGTTTAGTAATTAATCCAACCTTTATCCTCTCGTGTATTGCCCTATCTAGCTCTTCCAGTGAGTAGGCTATATTACAGAGCCTTTTTATAAAAGGCTCATAATCGAGGCCTCTAGCAAGATCTTCCCTTGTGATGGTCAATGTTACTATACCTAGATCCGGATCCAGATCCCAGCTTCCTGGAAACTTTTCCAGAACACTATTGGCCTTGGAGATCTCCTCATCTATGCTAGTATTTAGCGTTATCAGAACACCCTCCCTCTTAAGGCTTACACTAACGGATTCCTCAAGCCCCATTCCATAAGGATTCCAGGCAGGATAATTTAAGTATTATCCCCTAATAATTCTGTTTGTTTTTTGTAGCCGTCCGTCCACCCTCCTTCTTCCTAGAAAGGGCCTCTACCTGGTCTCTGCTGGATTTCCAGCCGCTGAACGAGGTTTGGGCGAAGCGCAGGGGCTTCTTGTTCGGCCGTTCCGCAGCCCTTCACTTAAGGGTCCCCTGGCGCGCTATCATTTTCAGGTTAACACCAAAGTATGAGTGGATTAACTTGTCCCTCATCCCAGCCATGTCCCTCCAAGGTATCTCTGGATATTTCCTCCTTACCTCTTCAGGTATGTTCTTTACAGCTTCACCAATCACCTCTAGAGCCCTTATGACCGCAAAGACGGTCTTATCGTCCTTAACAAACTCCTCGTACTCCATGCCCTCTATGAACTTCATTCCTTTTTCCATAGCATCTATCACGTCTTGTACGTAATCTCTTACCTCCCTATTCATACGTAAATGACCTCCTTCAATGTACGTCTCCCTATCCTCGGTTTCAAAGCGGATTTCTCAACAAGATCGACCTTTACTCCAAGGATGTCGCTTAGGAAGTTCTCTATCTCGACGAACTTCAATAGTCCTACGTCAGCACTTCCCTCAAACTCAACTAGCAGGTCAAGATCGCTGTCCTCCCTTTTCTCTCCCCTCACGTAGGAGCCGAACAAGCCTATCCTCTTTATCCCACATCTCCTAAGTTCTTCTTCATGCTCCTTGAGGATCTCGATTATCTCGTCTACAGTCCTTTTTCTCATAAGCTTCCCTAACATATTTTTTCTCTGGGGATTTTAAATTTCCTTGCTTTTTTGTGTTGAGCTCCTCTTGCTTTATCCCCTTCCAGACTCCTTGGTAAATTCGTGGACAACTGTTTTGGAGGAAACGACCCTTCTTGATCCCATCTCAGCTACGACACAAAACCTTGACACTCCTTGATCCGATGCATGCTCTCTGGAGAACATCCCTCATCTCCTCCTAGATCTCAGCAGATCAGCCTCCGAAGGCCTTGAAAAGCCAGGTGAAGATCAGGCTGGCCATCACGAAGAGAACCTGAGCTATGCAACTTTATGAAATCAGGAACTTTAGAGAAAATTTCAACAGACTTCCTTCCTATCAAGCTTTACATAAAAGGATCCTTTGCTAAGCAGATCAATGATCTCTCCTCAATTCCGTATCTCCTCTAAAATCCTGTCTTACTCTCATGGCCTTGAGGTAAGATGAAGGAGTTTTTACAATTAGATAAGGGTTATTAATTGTAAAAAAGAGGGAAAGGAGGGGTTAAGGTTTCTTTTCTCCCTTTTCAGATATTATACTCCTCCAAGGGTTCTTAGAAATCTCCTCGTACCATTCCTCAAGATCTTGACCAGATCTCATTCTTGTGGTTCTTCGAGAGCCTAGAATTTCTGTAATGCTTGGATTCTCCTCAGTTCTCTCTATTGATTTAGGTTTCCTTTCATGCAATTGTCTTAACCTACAATTAGATGAATAAGCGAGATCCTTCGTTGCCTTACCATGATTGGTCGAAGCAAATTCATTTCTCAGCGCATTGCTAAGCTCTCTTGCAAGAATGACCGCTATATCCCTTATCTCCTGTGCTATATAACTCCTTACTTGAGGTTCATTCCAGCGCGTAAGTTCAAAGCATGAGGTCCAAAAACGAAATTTAGTTTATGACTCTAAGGTAAGGGGGAAATCCATATGAGGAAAGTTTTTGCACTTCTGCCAAAGGATATGGCAATGAAAGGTTTTAGATTTATCCTTATCTCAGAAACAGAGAGTTGCAACGATTGCGAACTCAGAAAAGTTTGTATTGAGAGTTTGGAGGAAGAAAGGTGTTATGAAGTAGAGGAGGTTAGAAAAAAGTCTTTTCGTTGTCCTGTTTATGGAGAGATGCGCGTTTGCAGGATAAAACAGGTTAACGAAATTTTCCTCTCAATACCTAGGGCAGATGCCATAGAAGGGGTTACGATAAGGTACAACCGCCCAAAATGTCAGGAAATAACCTGTCCAAACTTCGATTTTTGCAACCCAATTGGTATCAAGGAAGGAGATGAAATAGAAATCGTGCAGGTTAGTAAACTCGAGGAACCTTGTAAGTTAGGCTTGGATTTGGTTAAATGCTTAGTAAACATCGTTATCTGATTTTTCCTTAGGTATTTCGAAGGTTTCAACGAACTTAACTTCCTTAATATCAGGGAAATATTTCATTAAGGAGGAAAGGAGCCTTATTTTCCTTATGAATGAGTCCCTTTTTGAATAAGCTAGCTTTGGCAGTTCTACGGTTACGGTGGATCCCTTAACTGATACTTCGAATTTCGAAGGGTCTACGTCAAATACATCGGATGAAAGAGCCCTTATCTTCTCTTCTTTTGTTTTTAGAATTTTTGAAAGTTTTATCTCAACTTTTAGCGTTTTTCCAGCCAAAGGATGGTTGAAATCAACCTTAACTCTGCCTCCAGAGATGGATCTCACGACTCCCCTCTTGTTGTCTATGTTTACCACCATACCTGGCCTAATTTCGTTTGATCCTAGAGCTTTCCTTATTCTCTCTAAGGAGAAGGTTACTATCTTGGATTCCTCATAGGGTCCATAGGCCTCTTCAGGCTTCAAGATGATTGTCTTCTTCTCTCCCTCATTCATATCAGCTATGGCTTCTTCAATAGAGGGTAAGAGCCTCTTTTCTCCTATAACAACTAGCATGGGAAAGAATTGATCTCTTCCAGGGAAATTCTTCTCCTTGGCTATTTCCTCCATGGTAGTGTCTATGAGGTCCTCCGTCTCAGCGTCCTCTACGCTATAATCAACCAAAACAAATGAGCCCTCTGAAATCTTTTCCTTTGATGACATTGAATTACCCCTTGACGACGCCTATTGGAACCATTCTAACCGCTAGCCTAGCTATACCAGCTTTGTGTGTGGATAAGGCTACCTCATCTACGTCCTTGTATGCTCCAGGTGCCTCCTCAGCTGCTACCTTTAGGGAAGCTGGTTTCACGATTATCCCCCTTTGGGCAAGTTTAGAAACTATTTCGCTCCCCCTCCACCTTCTAACAGCTGCATGCCTGCTTAATACCCTTCCAGCGCCGTGTGCAGCTGATCCAAAGGTATCTTCCATTGCCCTCTTTGTGCCAAACATCAAATAGGAAGCAGTCCCTTGAGATCCAGGTATGAGGACAGGTTGACCTGTCTCCAAGTAATCCTTCGGTATATACGGACTTCCTGGCGGGAATGCTCTAGTTGCTCCTTTTCTATGCACGAATACCTCGACCTCTTTCCCATCTACAACATGTCTTTCCCTCTTCGCAATGTTGTGGGCAACGTCGTATACAAGTTTCATTCCAAGCTCTTCAGGAGATGTTCCAAATACCTGGGCGAAGGCTTCCCTAACCCAGTGAGTTATCATCTGTCTGTTAGTCCAGGCATAGTTTGCGGCGCCCTTCATGGCTGAAAAATACTGCATTGCTAGCCTTGAAGTTGCATAGGCGCATATTAGCTGTCTGTCAGGTAGGCTAAAGTCCAACTTATTTAGGTTTCCCATCATCAGCTTTAGGTAATCGCTTGCTACCTGATGACCGAAGCCCCTGCTCCCGGTATGGATCATCACTGTAACCTGTCCTTCATGAGTGATGCCAGCTGCTTTAGCAAGCCTCTCATTGTATATCTTATCGACTAATTGGATCTCTAAGAAGTGATTTCCACTTCCAAGAGTCCCAAGTTGGGGCCTTCCTCTTTCCTTTGCCCTAGAACTTATCATTGATGGATCTGCTCCCTCCATACCTCCTTTCTCTTCTGTGTGTTCTAGATCCTCCATCCATCCATACCCGTTCTCTATGGCCCACTTTGCTCCCATTGATATGACGTCATCCAACTGAGCCGCGCTTAGTCTTAGCTCCCTAGCCCTGCTTCCAAGACCTGAGGGAACCTTCTGGAACATCGTGTTTACGAGCTCCTTAAGCCTTGGTCTAACGTCCTTCGCATCTAAGTTAGTTCTTAAAAGCCTTACACCGCAGTTTATGTCAAATCCAACCCCTCCTGGGCTTATTATTCCATTATTTGCGTCAAAAGCCGCAACACCCCCTATTGGAAATCCATAACCCCAGTGAATGTCCGGCATCGCTATTGAGTACTTGTATATTCCTGGGAGCATGGCTACGTTTGCAACTTGATCGATTGCACCCCTTTCTATCGCGCTAACCAATTTTTGTGTCCCAATGATTAGTCCAGGGACGCGCATTCCCCTCTTATAGTCCTTCGGAAGGAGCCAGTGAACTTCATCCACTTTCTTTAGAAGGTCCATCACCATTTATTCATCACCCATATTGAGTTAAATGGAAGGTAATTAAAGGTTGGCTGGGGAGTACTTTACGTCTAACGATCTTAAAACAATGGCGCTTGAATTTATAAGGAAGCACGATCTTCAGACATTAAAAGAACGCGATCAACACTTTATGATAAACAAAGGAGAGATTAGGTACATAGTAGACTCTGCTGACATCTCAAAGGACGATGTTGTACTTGAGATAGGAGCAGGACTTGGCTTTCTCACGGAAGAAATTGTTTCTAGGAAACCAAAAGCTGTTTATGCTGTTGAAAAAGACCCTGAGCTTGCAAATTTCTTGAAACGGAAGTTTAGAAACGAGTCAAGGGTCAAGGTAATTTGCAGGGATGTTTTGGAGCTGCTTCCCTTCAAAGGAAAATACACAAAAGTTGTTGCGAATCCTCCCTTCTCCATATCCTCTAGAATCCTCTTAGGACTTCTTGAAAGCGAGTTTGTCTCTGCTTCCATGACTTTTCAGTACGAATTCGCTGAAAGGCTCGTAGCAAAGGCAGGATCTAGCTCCTATGGAAGCCTTTCAGTCCTTACCTCCATTAAGTTTGATGTAACCCTTTTAAAAAGGGTAAATAGGAGTTCATTTGTCCCAAAACCCGATGTTGATGCTGCTTTGGTAAAACTTAAGGTGAAGGAGCCGACTTTGGAGCAGAGGGATTGGAAGATGTTGAGTCAAATGCTTCCTTTCCTCTTTGAAAGGAGGAAAAGGAAGCTAAGTAATGCTTTGGAAGATTTTCTCGTGGAACGTTGTAGAATTAGAAGGGTTAAAGCGAAGCAGTTTGCAAGAAAGCTCGTCGTTAGAGATGTCAGGGTTTACAAGATTTCTCCCTTTGAGTTTGCAAGACTAGCTAGAGAGGTCAGATATTTCCTCTCAAGGCTCTCATAGCGTTCTTAACCATTTTATAGTGTCTTTTGCAGAGATGTAATTCTTTAGCATTAGGGGGATTGATCCTCAGGTTCAGGCCTTGAAGCACCCTCTTGTAACTCTTGTCAAGGATTTTCTCAGCTTTCTCATTGCAGCCAACTATCATGCACTTAGCTTCCTCCATTCGGATAACCTCCTCAAAAACGGGCCCGGCGGGACTTGAACCCGCGACCTACGGCTCCGGAGGCCGCCGCTCTAATCCTCCTGAGCTACGGGCCCAAAAAACTAGTTACTTATCCCATTTAACCATTACTAAAAGCCGTTCAGGAGATGAACTCCGTGTACCCGCACTTGCCACAAGAGTATCTGTTTGCATGTTTAGCCATAAATGACCCGCATCTTGGGCACTTTCTTGCTTTTCTTATGAGTTTACCGTCTTTTATTTCGTAAAGCTTTGATATAAGGACATTCTTGTGTTTTGGCACGATATCACCCCTCTTTCTTCTCATGTCTAGCAATTATATGTTTCGGTTCTATCTCCTTGACCTTCTCTGGGCTATCATATACCATCACTAGGACCTTTGCTTCTGTCATACCATAGTCCTGGGATATCTTTCTAATCACTACCCTATCTTCTTCAACTCCCAAGAAGTTAACAACAGCATCTTTTACCTCCTTTCTACTAGGAGTTGGTCCTTGAAACCTAAATTTGAATGTTATTTCTTCTCTGAATAGCAGGGGATTTTTCCTTCGTCCTATGATCTCCAAGTCAGGCATCGGGATCACTCCATTCTTCGTGTACAAAGGTGTTTATAAATCTCAGCATCGAGGTTCCGCAAACGTAGTAAACAAAAGCTTTTCTAAAGAACTCTTAGTGCATATATTCCTGATCTGGTAATCCCTAGCTTCTTCGCAAGAGCTGAGCGCGTTGGATCGATTATTACCACGACTCCTTCCCAGTTAACTGTCAGGTCCTTTGAGCCGCAAATCGGACACTCGTCGTCCTCCGTTAAAGCCTTGCAAGAACGGCATGCCTTAAGCTTTGGCACCCTTCTCCTCCTCCTTCTTCTCCTCTTCTTCTACTATCTTGCCAAGCCCAGGTTGTCTGCATGAAAGAGCTATCCTTATTATCGGTTCTCCTCTCTTAGGTGCTGTTGGATCCGGCTTGCTCACCGCAGTTACCCTTGCTCTTATCCTGTCTCCAGGTCTGTAAGTTATCTTGGTCTTTCTCCCTTGAAGGACCCCTCCTCTCTGAATGAATACGTCATCTCCCAGTTGAGAGATATGAATAAAGCCATCAACAGGTCCTACCTTGACGATGGCCCCGTGCGTAACTATCTTATCAATCTCCCCTTCAATGATCTCCTGAACCTTTGGCAAGAAGGATAGCGCCTTGAACTTTGCCTTGAAGTAAACGTCTGGACTTGAAATGAAAACCTTTCCCAGGCTGACGTCCTCTATTCCAACTATGTCTACGATCAATCCTGCACCTGAAACGTATTTGCCCAGATACTTGCTCCTTAGGTATTGCTCAGCTATCTTCTTTGGATCCTCCCCTATCTGATCAGGAGGAACAAAAGCGATATCAGTTAAAGTGACCAGATAATACATGACAAACCCTCCTAAACTTTAGGCGACTCCAAAACAGGCTTCTTGCCTGCCCTCAAATATATCACTGATATACCTTCCTTAAGCAACCTATTCTTTAATTCATTGTCTAATGTAGCCACAACTACATTTCTCTTTCCCTTACAATAGGCTATTATTGCCTCATCACAGACCCTGAATTCGTGTTCTTCCTCATCTATTCCCAACTTTCTTAGGGCGTCAATTATCCCCCTAGCAACCGACTTTTCTTTTGGCGAACCAGACACCATCTTACGCTTTATCTCCTTCAGACAAGGGGACAGAATGACCATCCTTTTTGGATGCACCATGTCAATTATGCTGGATAGGTCTATTGGGACATCCTTCTCAAAGATTGCGAATAGCACAGAAGAATCGACTACAAGCACTCTAGACATCTCTAATTCATCTTTAGAACTAGTGGGCCCGGCGGGACTTGAACCCGCGACCTCCCGGTTATCAGCCGGGCGCTTTTGGCGCAATAACGATTTTGCACTGCCAGACTGAGCCACGGGCCCGCTTCTTCAAGAGAATCCTGAACTTATATAGTTTACTTTTTTACTTATTAGAACAACTTCCGATTTAATTCGTTTCCCCTTGATCTGTTTCATTGGGTAGGATGCTTGAGAGCCTCTTTAATATTCGCTTTTTCTCATCAGATTTTATTTCCAGCCATGAGACGACATCGCTCATGAAAGTTATTGCCTCGTCCATCCTCCTTAGATTTATAGGATAGGGAACCCCATCCTTTCCGCCAAACGCGAAAGAATATCTCACAGGATCCTTCCTAGAAACCTCGACTCCTTCAATAAGCTCGGCAAGCAAGGCCAGTGCTCTTATAGTTGCAGGGCCAAATCCCCTTATTTCAACGAGTTCTTGATAATTTGAAATGTTCCTTTCGTAAGCTTCCCTAACAGCCTCCCAATTCAGTTTCCTAGGAAATTCTACGTACTTAGGAAGGGGTTTTTCTCCCAAATACTTTGATAGGGGTCCTCTAACTGCCTCCCTAAACATTCTTCTAAGCCTGCTTGGTCCCTCCGACACCAAATCCAAGGATGCCTTCCTTGCAGGATCGCTTGAGCGAGCCGTTAAGTCTAGGACAAGCTCCTCTATTCTATCAGAAATTAGCCCGGAATGAGGCTCGTTTATGAATGAGGACACGCTTTCACCAAGCCAATGATATCTCCTCGCTAAACGAACTTCGGGGTTCATTCCTTGCTGAACAACAGCCCAATGCCCTTCTTCTGTGACGAAAAAGGCGTGATGATAAAGACTGTAGCCATCTTGCAAAACCGCATTATCTACCTTTGCGCTAAGTCTACTTGCCCTTATTAAGCCCTCTAACTTATGTTGAGACAGCTCATATCTTGAGGTTAATCGTGCTATCTCCTCAGGAACCTTCCTAGAAGCCCTTCCCTTTCCTCCAAGGACCACTATCCCAACGTCCTCTTCTTGCAATGCCTCCCTTAGAGCCCCCGTAAGCACAGTTGTTAGGCCTGATGAGTGCCAATCGTATCCTAACGCACAGCCCATTGCCTGAAACCATATAGGATCGCTTACTCTCCTTAAGAACTCCTTTCTTCCATACTCCATGACTATTGCCTTAACAATTAGGGCTGATAGCCTTTTCATCCTCTTGAATAGCCAAGGAGGAGCCTTTCCTGGATGTAGGGGCAGGCTTGCTATTCCAGTTCTTCTCATATTCATTCCTTTCGTTAGAATATTCTCACTTACCCCAATAAAAAGAGCTCGCGTTGAGCAACATCTCATCGGCCGGGTTGAAAAGATTAAAAGTGATGAATATACATCCGTCGCTGGTGTAGGAAGTGACCCACTGCCAATTTACATAACTCGAACTACCATAAAAGCTGAGATTTCAGTTAGTAGTTTCCTATTTTCCCACCTAATTTATCAGAAAATTCATAAAATGAGTTTTCCTGCACCTTCGTTTTTAAGACGTTTAGGAGGGATAAATGGTTGAAGAGCATCTCTCTTAGTGAAGGTGAGATACGCCTTCTGGAGTTATTGGCTCCAAAGGAAGGGCTGGTTAAGATAGACGAGATCTCAATGGAGAAGAGCTCTGCTGTAGCGCTAGCACACCTATTGGCACAGAAAGGGATTCTTGAAGTTATAGAACGCCAAGAAATTGTTGTTAGGCCGACAGAAAGGGGAATTCGCTGCTTAAAACGTGGTTTACCTGAGGAAAGGCTCGTCAAACTTCTCAAAGAGAGAGGAGGAATGGTCGTTCTCAAGGATCTCATCGAAACTGGCGAATTTGAGAGCGATGCAGAAGTTAGCGCAGCTATAGGAGAGGCTAGACGCCTTGGTTTGATTGAAATGAGGAAATCTGATGGAAAGACGTTGGTTGAACTTAAGACTTTTCCGGAAAGGGTTCAATTGAAGGAGGTTCTGGAAAGGGTTTACCAATCAACGACCAAGGTTGAGGAAATTGATCCCGAGATCCTCTCCCTGCTAAAGAGAAGAGGGCTTGTTAGGGAGGAGAGGAGGGTAGAGCTAGGGATAAGGTTGACTGACCTCGGCAGGAGGATTTTAACAGGAGAGGTAAAGGTGATAAGGGAGATATCTGCTCTAACAAAAGAACTCATAGAAAGCGGCCTTTGGAGGGAAGCTAGGTTAAAAGAGTACGACGTTAAAGCAAGACCTCCTAAGGTACATCCTGGAAAGCTTCAGATATATGCGGAGTTCCTTGATGAGGTAAGGGAAATCCTCATAGGATTGGGTTTTGAGGAAGTAAGGGGCCCATACGTTGAGGCAGAGTTCTGGAACTTTGACGTCTTATTCCAGCCCCAGGACCATCCAGCAAGGGAGATACATAGCTCTTACATACTTGAGTTCCCAAAAGAGGCAAACATTAGGGACCCAGAGCTTGTGGAAAGGGTAAAAAGGATCCATGAAGATGGTTGGACGACTGGTTCCACTGGTTGGGGGTATAAGTGGTCCTTCGACATAGCAAGGAGGCTTGTGCTTAGAACACAAACAACTGCAGTATCTGCAAGGACTATGGCTTTAAGGAAAGAGTTACCGCTTAAGATATTCTCAATAGATCATGTTTTCAGGCCCGATGTGTTGGACAGGACTCATTCTATGGACTTCCACCAATGCGAAGGGGTTGTAATGGATAAGGGGCTTAATGTGAAGCATTTGCTTGGCCTCCTAGCTACATTGGCCATGGAACTAGGCTTCAAAAGGGATGAGATCCGTTTTAAGCCGGATTACTTCCCATTCACCGAACCAAGCGTTGAAACGTTAGTAAAACATGAAAGATTGGGATGGATTGAGGTTTTAGGGGCAGGAATGTTCAGACCAGAGGTCTTGGCACCTTTCGGAATAGATTCTAAGGAAGTTGGAGCGTTGGCTTGGGGAATAGGGATAGGGAGACTTGCTATGGCTCGCCTAGGGATTGAGGACATCAGGGACCTGCACTCGAGGGATCTTATCTTCTTAAGAGAATTTGGAGTGGGATGAAGGGATGCCTACCTTAACCTTGAACCTAAGGTATCTGTTCTCCCTTATAGGAAGAGAGCTGAGCGATTCTGAACTCTCTGAACTGCTAGAAAAGTCCAAAATGAGTTTAGAGAGGATAGAAGGAGATGAACTTGAGGTAGAAGTGACAACGGATAGAATTGACCTATTATCTGAGGAGGGCATAGCCAGGCATTTCAAGGGCTTGCTAGGTATTGAGGAAGGCCTTCCTCAATACAGCACGTTTCAATCCGAAGTTGAGGGAATAGTAAAGGAGAGTGTCCTAAATGTACGTCCAGGTTTTGCTTTAGGAGTTGTTTTAGGAGTTCACCTAGGGGAAGATGGCTTGCTTTCTCTAATGCACCTACAAGAGAAGATCCATCAAACCTGGGGGAGGGAGAGGAGGAAGGTTTCCATAGGGATCCACGATCTCGATAAGCTGGTGCCCCCAATCACTTATGCTGGCGAAAGGCCTGAGGACATAAGGTTCATCCCCTTAGGCATGTCTGAAACTATGGATGCCCGGGAGGTAATAAATAGGCATGAAAAAGGGGTTGCATATGGGCACATAATTGCAGATAAGCCCCTCTTCCCCGTGCTCAGGGACAGCAGGGGAGAAGTCCTATCGCTTCCCCCAATAATAAATTCTGAGATGACAAGAGTCACTTCTGAAACTAAAAACCTTCTCATAGATGTCACTGGAACTTCTCAAAAGGAAGTGGAGCAGGCTCTTATCGTGGTTGCAACTGCCCTTGCTGAGAAGGGTGGAAAGATAGGAAAGGTTAGGATAAGAGGGGCAAAAGGTGAGTTCATAACACCAGACCTCTCCCCCAAGCCTATGAAGCTAGAAGTCGAGTACTTCAGAGCAAAAACTGGATTAGATCTTTCTTCTCAGGAGATAGCAAGTTTGCTAAGGAGGTCAAGGTTGGACGCCGTAGCCAAAGGCGAGACTGTTGAGGCACTCATACCGCCATATAGGGCTGACTTCCTCCATCAAATAGATTTGGTAGAGGAAGCCTTGATCGTTTACGGCTACAACAAGCTGGAATGGGAGATTCCAAATGTGATGACGATCGGACGGATTCATCCGACGGAGAAGTTCTCCAAAAAGGTCAGGCTCCTTATGGTAGGGCTGGGATACCAAGAGATCCTCAGCTATGTAATGACAAATGAGGAGGAACTCTTTGACAGGGTTCTAAGGCCAAGGAAGCCTATCGTTAAGGTAGCCAACCCTGTTAGTTCGGCCTTCACAGTGCTTAGAGACTCCTTAATGCCGGGTTTGCTCTCTTTCCTTTCAAACAACGTTCATGCCTCCTACCCTCAGATGGTGTTTGAAGTCGGGGACGTCGTAATAGTTGATGAGACTCGAGAAACAAAGGCTAGAAATGAGAGAAGGGTTGCTGCAGCTCTAGCTGATGACATTGTTAGTTTTGAAAGGATTCAAGCCCATTTAGATGCTTTACTGCGCAATCTAGGTGTAAAGTATGAGTTGGAAGAGCTTGAACACCCAACCCTCATAAAGGGAAGGTCTGCCAGCATCTTCTATTTGCTTGGATCAAGGCGCACGGAGGCAGGATATATAGGTGAAGTTAAACCGGAGGTTCTGGAGATACTTGGCCTGAGATGTCCTGTTGGAGTGTTTGAACTCAATCTTGATCCATTAATAGGTGAGTATAAGTGAAGGTAAGGGAAGGAATTCTGGTGAAGTTTGGGTCGATAAGAATAGGAGAGAATAGCTACGAACATGATGTCATCATACATTCGGATGGCTCGGTTTCTAGGAGGAAGAAGGAGTTGTCAAGGGCCCTTAGGTCAAGATATGGGCACACTCCCCTTACCACGATGGAGGTCAAGGAGCTGATTGAAGAGAGGCCTGATGTGATCGTTATCGGAACTGGAATGTATGGTGCCCTCCCTCTTCTCGACGTGGAGGACTACATCCTTTCATCTGGAATTGAGTGCATCGTAGCCAAAACCCCAGAGGCAGTTGAAGTTTACGAACAGCTTTGTAGGGAGGGAAAAAGGGTAGCTGCCATCTTTCACATAACCTGCTAGCGATTACTGGTTGAAAGCTTGAATTATAGCAACAGGTTTAATCAAGAGATATTAAATTAAATTAAATTCCGAGAGAAAATCTAGAAAAGGCAAGGTGTTAGGCTTGATCTCTAAGTTCAAGATCTCTGAAGTTAAAGCACTGGAGATATTCGATTCCAGAGGCTATCCCACCGTTAAAGCAATTGTAAGAACAGAGGGAGGGTACACAGGAAGCTTTTCGGTTCCAGCTGGAGCTTCAAAGGGAAGGGAAGAGGCTTTAGAGCTTAGAGATGGAGGAAAACAGCTTAGAGGGAGAAGAGTTAGAAGGGCAGTTGCCACGATTAAGGAGCTAATAGCCCCTCTAATAGTTGGTGTTGACGTTAGAAGACAGGAAGAGATAGATAGGATAATGATAGAAGCAGATGGAAGCCCCAATAAATCGAACTTTGGAAGCAATTCCATCTTAGCCGTATCCATTGCTTGCGCCAAGGCTGCTGCAAAAGCAACGGATCAACCCCTCTACAGGTACCTTGGTGGGGTGTCCGCCAACCTATTGCCAGTACCATTGTTGAACGTGATAAATGGAGGATTACACGCAGGTAATGAGCTCTCGATACAGGAGTTTATGATAATTCCTGCCGATTTTAAAACGTTTAAGGAAGCCATTTTTGCGGCTGCGGAAATTTATCATAATCTAAGAGATCTTTTGGCGTCAAAATATGGTGTATCTGCGAGAAACGTTGGAGATGAGGGAGGATTTGCCCCACCAATGTCAAAAACGACTGAGGCCCTAGACGCCCTATTAAAGGCTGTGGAAGAAAGCGGATATAGTGGGAAAGTTTTCTTAGGAATTGATTGCGCCGCAAGCAGTTTTTATGATGCAGATTCGGGGAAATACAGGATCGATGGGAAAGAACTTGACTCAAACGATTTGATGGAGTTTTACATCGAACTGATAGAGGATTACCCACTCATAAGTATAGAGGATCCGTTTGAAGAGGAGGATTTTGATTCATTTGCTGAGCTCACAAAGAAGGTAGGGGATAGGATCCAACTAGTAGGAGATGACTTCTTCGTAACAAATCCAAATCGGCTGAAGAAGGGGATCGAGGTTGGTGCTGGCAACTCCCTCTTGTTAAAGGTGAATCAAATAGGAACCCTAACTGAGGCCTTAGAAGCTGCTAAGATAGCATCGAAAGCAGGTTATTCCGTGATAGTAAGCCATAGATCTGGAGAGACTACGGACACAGCAATATCAGACATAGCTGTTGGAATAGGCTGCGGCCAGATCAAGGCAGGAGCGATAGCTAGAGGGGAGAGGGTTGTGAAGTACAACAGATTATTGGAAATCGAGGAAGAGCTAGGTAAAAACGCAAGTTTTGGGGGTAAAAAGGCTCTAAGGATCAGATAATTCCTTTGAGAATGGTTCTTCCTTCCTAAGCCACTTATAGATGAATTTAAAGGCCCAATCAGGGATTTTTGATATTTCTTTACAATCGAACACTTCCCTTGCTTCCGCACTAAACAGTTTCTTTGGTAAACCGCGACCTGCCCTTAGGATGCTGTCTATGAAAGCCTTAACATCATTTTCCTTCCTTCTTTTGATGACTATCCACCTGTTTTCGCATATAAATGGCCCAGATATTGTGTCCTGTGCTCCCAGGTGCTTTTTTATGAAATTGGACTCACCAAGCCTCCCTACCTCAGGTCCCTCTCTAACTTCTATCGGAGAAATTAGCCTGCTTGGCGTCTCTACAAGGATGAGTACCGATGAGCTCTCATTTGTGAAGCCATCTACATGAATTACAGGAAAACCATGGTTCTTCAAAAGGTTACGAAGCTTCCTAGCGCCGCTCTTTGCCTGGGTCCACAGAGTGTCTGGGGCTTCCCTTAATCCGTCAAAAAGAACAACTGCTAGGTAAGTCCCCCTAACTTCCATCAAACTAAGTATGGCTTCTCCTCCTGGCAGCTTTATCTCCCTTTCTAGGAAGAATTTTTCGGAAGGGCGTTTCAAGAAAGCCTTAGCTGCCGCCTTAAACCTATAAAACTGGGTTCTAGAAAGTGCTGATGCGACATTTCTCCTCGGATCTACTGGATCTATGACTATAAGTGGGTTTGGGAATAGCCTAGTTGCTTCTTCAGATGAACTCACCGTTCTAGCCATGTCTATTACAACTGGCTCCTTCCAATCCTTTGCAGCCCTCAAGACATTTAGGAAGGAGCCATAATGCAACACCAATAACTCGCACAGATAGCCGCTGAATCCCTCAACTTTAACCTCAGCTCCATAGGCTCCAATGCCCTTAACGAAAGCTTTCAACAACCTAACCTCTTTGGCAAGGTTTGGCGTCAACCTCTCTTCTAAGAACTTAGCGTGAAGGGGAGACCTGTCCACTGGGGTTTTAAGCTCTAGAGCATTCTTCACATCGTAAGCAGGGACAATATCTATTTCAAAACCTCTTAACTTGACCCTAGCATAAGGATGGGCAGAATATCTGAGCGTATACTTTCCAAATGCCTTTTTTACTATGCTTATAATGGCTTCTCCTAGCTTATCCTCAGGAAAGGGTTTTTTGAAGAGTATAAATATGTCAAGATCCGTCTTTCCAGGTAACCATGTATCTCGCGTAATTGAGCCTACTGGGACTATCGATACCTCATATCCAAGCTCACCCGCTGCATCATCTAGAAGATCAACAGCTTCATTCAGGATTTCCAAAGCATTTCTCTTCTCCTCGGGCGAAGGGGTTAATAGCTCTGAAACTCTATCTATGATTGAATCTAGTTCATTGCATTTCATTCAAAGCAACACCCTTACCATAGTGATTCTATGACCACTCCAAAAAAGGGATTAGAGATAAAAAAGTGGATGGTAATTGGGTTAGCTATCCTTATCTCCTTACACCAATTACCGTTTGGGTTTCGATGACGTACCACCTAATCTGGTCCTTAAACCACTTCCAAAACTTTACGTATTCACCAAAATCCTCGCACTCAATCACCATAAAGCCGTTGTACGAAGTCCCCCAAGCATGGTCGAATATTCCAGTTAGTCTTATCTTTGAAGGCCATTTTTCCAAAATTTCTGACCATTCCTTTCTTGCCCTTTCTTCCTCCTCTGGCGAGAGCGGTCTGATCTTATAAAATACCAAAAACGTGTAAGTCGGCATAGGGATCCTAGCTAAGATCACTCCTGACTCTTAAAAAGATGACATGCTTTATTGATGAATAAGTGGGCCGGGAGGGATTCGAACCCTCGACCTCCGCCGCGTGAGGGCGGCGTCATAGCCACTAGACCACCGGCCCAAGTATCCTCAGCTCATCCCTTATTTATTTAATTATTGTTCATCTCCCAGTTTCTTCAAAAATGCCTTCAATCTCTAAAAAGAGAGAAATAGCTCTTAATATGCTGTTAGTTATTGCTCTAAGTCTCGATACAGTTTCAGCCGATAGATCTATGTTCCAAACGGCTTTTTCACCCCTAACTTCGACGTTTTCATTCGAAATTGTTGAAACAAAGTCTGGAATAAGCACATTTCGTGCCCTTTCTATCAAACATCTCTCACCCTCAACCCTGATCTTTACCGATAGAGCTAGCTTCAATTCTCTTTACGCCTCCCAAGTACATCCTAGGTCCAAGCTCAAATGCTGGATGAGTTGAATAGAACGTGGCTACCATCTCCATTCCCTTCTTCTGCAATAGTAGTACCACGTCGTAAAAATCTACTAGCTTTGATACGTCCTCTGGCTCCTCCACCTCTTTGAACCCCTCCACCCCAAGGCCGGATGAGAATCCATGCACAAATTCCTCGGGAACTCCTGACGTTCTTGCAACTCCAAGTGTTCTGACGAATGGAGCCCTTCTTTTCGTCATCTCCCTCCTCAAAGTAACCCCTTTAAGCCATATCATTAGCGGTAGGTATTGGACTTCCGCTGGCAAAGTAGCCAGAAATGTCAGGGTTGAGGGATTTCCCTTCATAGTCCCCACGATGAGAACCCTTTTAAAACCTTCTCCAATAGCGAGCTTTTTAAGGTCTTCAACGCTTTTCTTTCCTCTATTTACCCTTTTTGCCCCTGGTATTACGTGGTAGAGATCCCTAACAAAGCTGCGGGTTCTCCTTGAGGGCCTTCTTGAGGTGGTTATCAGCAACATAAGAAGACCTGTTAAGAGGTCTGAGACTTCGCTCTAATCATAGCAACATAGTTTGCCCTTGCTGACGGAGTTTGTGGCACCCATGCTCCTCCAGTGAATTCAAAACCACATTTCTCACATCGCCAGACCCCTAGCCTTACCCTCACTACTGCTCGAACGTTACACCTTGGACACTTATATCTGGCCTTTGCTTTAGCTAAAATCGCTTCATACTGCTTTCTAATCCTCCTTCCATATCTTGGAACTCTTAGCTTAGTCCTTGGCACTCCAACCTTAGGCAATATTTACCACCTTCTTGACCTGTTCCATTATCTGTGGATACCTAGCACGTGCTATATCAACTGCCTTAATAATCTCACTGAGTTTGAAAGTTCCATTCCTCTTCTGTACTGAGCAAATGTTAAGGTCCTTGTCTATTGCCAAAGTTAGAGCTGCATCTGCTACAGATTCTTCCTCTAAATTTGGATCTAGCATGAGATACTCTCCAATTTTGACGAAAGAAAAGCTAAGAGGGTAATCTACGAGCGGAAGCGGAAAGCTCTTTTCCTTAACCAGTTTAGGGCTGCCATCATCTCCTACTTCGACTACTGGTATTTCTGCTCTAGCGAAAGTTATCAGGGAGGAGAGCGTGAGGGCATCGAAAAGATTTCCGTCGTAGTCAAGTACGTACAAATCAAGGAAGAGTATGTAAACTAGTTTACCCTCTTCTATGACAAGCTTGGATAAGTCAATAGCTTCTGATCCCCTGAAAGCCCTGTCGACTACTCTTGCGATTTCAATAGCGTTCTCGTCAGGAGGTCCAGGTTCAAAGCTTGGAGAGGCAAGAGGGAGAAGCTCAACATTAGATATCAGGACTCCCTTGTCTGGAGTATCGGGATAAGGTTCTCCTACATCAAACTTCAAACTAGTCAAAACTTGCGTTTTTCCAAGGGAAACCCAAGCTTCCCCCAATCCTTTAGTGAAAGTCCCTTCTTTAACCTCTATTGGCCTCATTTCATCGAATTTCCTTCCATCCTTGCGTTTACCTGATTGAGCAAGCTTCAAAAGATGCTCTTTTAAGAGAGTTGATGAGATCTTCTCCTCTAATCCCATAAACTACTCCTCTCCCTTTACCTCCTTTTCAACTGTTACATAAGGCCTTCTTAGAGCCTCTTTTTGAAGTTCATACACGTATGTACATCCCTTTATTGCTAGATCAAGGGCCTCTTTGAACTCATCTGGAGTCAAAGTCCCATCAGATTGGAGCAAGGTTATCTCTCGAGTTTCCATGATCATAGCTAGGGGTATGTCGGCGTCTCCCCACATGTCTTCCTCATGACCAACATCCAGGACCAACCAGTCTTCAACCTTCCCAACGGTGCAACCAGCAACTAGCCCCTTCAGTGGAATTCCAGCATCAGCAAGGGCTAATGAAGCTGCAGTTATCCCAGCTATCCTAGTCCCAGCATCTGACCTTAGGATCTCTACAAATATGTCGATGGTTGTGTTTGGAAATCTTTCAACAAAAACGGCTGGAATAAGAGCCTCTCTTATTACTTTAGATAATTCAACGCTCCTTCTATCAGGTCCTGGCCTTTTTCTTTCTTCTGTCGAGAATGGGGCCATATTGTAGCGGCATCTGATCAAAGCCCTGTCAGGAAGGGCTAGATGCCTAGGATGGACTTCTCTAGGGCCGTATACGGCAGCAAGGACCCTGTTCCCTCCCCATTCTATGTAAGCAGAACCGTTAGCCTTCCTCAAAACTCCAACTTCTATGCTTATAGGCCTCATCTCATCAGGCTTCCTTCCATCAATTCTTGTTCCATCTTTCTGAATGAGAACCTCAGGTTTCTGCTCAGTAAATATCGAATTCATCTAGATTTCCTCCCTAAAAGATCGTCCAACATCTGACCAATCCTTTCAGTAAGGCCTGAAAGATGTGACTCCCTCTCAATTTTACGAAGAGCTTTCTCTATAGCACCAATAACCCTTGGATCATCCGAGTTTATCCACACTATCCCATTTTGGGCTATTATTATGTCGCACCTGGCCTTTTGCTTCAGCACTTGTAGCATGGATTGCCTTTTTCCAAGAGCTCTGGGGACTTTGCTCGGTTCTATCATTATCAAGGATCCCCCAGCTATCTTTCCAAGACCTTCCCCCTTTATCGAGAGAAGGGGATTCGAAACACCATCATAGGACATTATCTTAGCTAACACCACATCTCCAGGAGCCAAGGCCTCATATTTAGCTAGAAGGGAGTATCTTCTCCCTCCTCGCCTTGGCTCAGATCTTGGAACTATCATTATTGCCTTACAATAAGAATTGATGTCAGCAAATATGATTCTCTGAGATATCCTCTCAATTCTGGCTATCACTAAGTCTCCTGCTTTTGGGACATAGCTTCCCTTTAGAGGGATAACTCCTACCTTCTCATCGCTTATCTCAGCAAGTCCTACCATATAGGACCTCATTACTCCATTTTTATCGATATATACCCCTTTCTCAGGTTTCAAGGGGCCCTTCGCAAGAGCTTGCCCAGGAAGGACGAGCTCCCTATCCTTCACAAATATTTCAGCCCTAGAACTAGCTGATTTCTTCAACACTTCCACCTACCTTACCTATAAGTTCGTATACGGAACCCTGGGCTCTAATCGGGATTTCAACATCAATTATAGCCCTCTGACCATCCTTTGATACCTCCTCATGTAAAACCTTTCCCATTCCTGAAAGTCCTGCCCTAATTTTTCCCCAAGTCTCGATCGGTATCTTCACTCTAAGCCTTGAAGACCCGCCCTTTAAGGGCAAGATTTTCCTTAGAGCTTCAATTACTTGATTAACTTGCTCTTCAGCCCTTTTATAAGGATCAACCCTTACCTTTGCCTCTTTCATAGCTCTTTCGATTCTAGAAATCGGATGAGGGAGGTTCGTCTTTGGATCGACGAAATTCTGATGTATGAAGTTTATTATCCATCTTTTCTTCCTATCCTGCAATTTTCTGATATATTCAGTGGTTAATTGTACCTTTCCTTCGTCTAGAATCCTTTTGCAAATCTCATAGGGATCTTCTGTTCCGAAGATCCGGATCAAATCCTTAGAAGAAGCTTCTATTCCCTTCCTTGCATCCTTAAATACCTTCTCAATAGCTAATATATCCTCAACACTTATCTTGCTTCCTTCAAGGTATGAATACGCTTTTTCCGGGTACACATAGACCTCGAAGTGGTACTTCCCTTCCACATCGATCCTCGCAATGACGGGTTCTCCCATGATTTTTCCTCCCTTTATATCTGAGCTGCCCTACCCTTCCTTCTTTAGCTCCGATTGAGCCTCCTCCAAGAACTTCCTGATTTCCTCTTCAGTTAAGAACCTAAACTCCTTAGTTTCAATCGGGACTATTGCTACCTCGATGTCCCTAGGAGTGAGTTTTTCCTCACTTGTTCTTATCATCTGCTTCATAAGGAGCTTTGTTGCCTCATTTAAGCTTATGTCTTCCTTGTAATTCTTCCTTAGGAACTCATTAACCTCATCGCTTCCTCTCCCCATAGCTACTGCCAAGTAGCTGAAGTAAGCACCTCCAGGATGAGTAACGTAAAGGCTCGGCTTATCATCTATCCCTCCGAAGATCATGACAACACCAAAAGGCCTAACACCAGCATATTGGGTGTAAGATTGCTTGAAGAGAGCGATTCTTCTTGCAAGATTTTCGACTGTAATTGGCTCATTGTAGATTAGGCGGTGAGATTGAGCCTCTATCCTTCCCTTGTCAACTAGGACCAATCCATCGCCAACTAGGCCAGCTGCGATTGCACCTATGTGGTCATCTATTTTGTAGATCTTGCCTGGAAGTGACAAGAGCGGAGAGCCAGGCCTTTTCGCCATAAGCACCACTCCTTCAACACATTTAGCGCCCAAAGCGAGTGGTGTCCTCCTAGTCGCAGTTAAAGCATATTCTACTTGTAATAGGCGCCCGTCAGGGCTGAACACGGTAATAGCTCGATCATAAGCTCTTATTGTATTAGGAAACATATATTACACCCGACCAGAATCCCTCATCCATGCTGAATAAAAGGGCTCACTTCATTAAGGTGGTTCAAAAATAAAAGGTCCATTAGACACTAGCTTCTCTTAACTAATGGTCTTGTCTTTTTAACGTTTGAAAACACTTTTTTATCGTGCCATGCACTCCCTTAATCCTTAATTGAACGTCTAATCCTGATTTGAAGAGACCAAACACTAGAGCTGTCAAGATTTTTGGCAGATCTCTGTTGGTTGTCTCTATAATGGCCTCTCCCTCCTTGTAATATTTCAGTGCTATTTTAAGTTCGGAGGCGCCCAAAACTCCGTATAATTCTTGCATAGCTCTCATTGCTATGCTTATTAGCTGATGTGCATCAAGCTCTCCTCTAATTTCCAGCACTACGTACCTCTTTGGGGGAATCAGACCTATTGGGATTTTAGCCCTCATCTCAAATCAGCCCTCCCTTCTCGAGCAACGAGCAAGGATAGTCGCTAATCGAGTTCAAAGCCGCTTCTCTTGAGATTTTAAGCAAGGTTTCTGAGATTGAGGCCATTAGAATTGGATCTAAAAGCTCAGCACTTCTAGTAGCTCCACTTGAAGCTATTATAGGAATGCCATATTTCCTGGCTATCTCGATTTCGAGTCTTATCATTTTAAGAGCTCTCAAGAGCCTCCTTCCAGATCTTAGCAAATCAACTAAATGGATTTCTATCGTTCCTTCTCGTCTTGACAGCTCTTTTGCGCATACTGAATCAAATATCAGCCTGTTTCTATTAACTGGAAGGATTATAGAGTTTGCCCTTAGTTTGACCGCTTTACGAGCCATTTCTAAAGATAGAGGAATTATTGAAAGGAAAATGGCTTTCTTAGATAGTTTTGGTAAGATTCTCAATATTTTAGGGTCTTTTAGCTCGATTTCAAGGGAAGTAAATACCCTATGTCCCTCAGATACCAGCTTTCTCACTATTTTTTGGGTCCTATCCAACTCTTCAGGATGGCATGCAAAGCCTAATGCCCAAAAACCCATCTCAGCTCCTATTTGAACAACAGATCTCAGCTCATCGTCGTTTAATGTGGAGCTCCATACTTTTAGATCCACATATTTTCTCATTCGGAGATTCCAATCCCCTTCTCCCTAATAGCTCTTACCAGTCCCCCTTTCGGCAGGTAGCTTGATGAATACGTTATCCTAATCCTTATCTGCCCTCCAGGATCCTTATCATACAACCTAATCCTGCCTTCATAGGCCTCCTGCTTGCTAACCCTTAGATATAAGTTCCTATCGTCAGTTCGAGTTTCAAGCGTTTGATTGATCTTCATAACTGATGAATCATCAAGCAACTCTTCCAAATACTTTGCGAAAGCTGCTGCTTCCTTATCAGATAGTTTGATGGTCGCCTTTTCCAAAGAATAGCCATAATGACTCTTAAAAGAAGTCCTTTCAATTAAGAGCCTATCCCTAACTTCTTGAGGCACTAATTTGATCAACGCAGCCAAAGCCTTCTCTTTATCCTCCGTAGGATAAATAAACATCTCAAGTAAAGCGGAAATTACACATAATCCCTTCTTCCTCAACTACTTAGCCTCTTAAACTTACGTTTAAACCTTTTTACCCATTCAGGCAGTCCTCTCCTCTTTCTAAGGCCTCTTGATTTCTTTCCTGCGCTTGTAAGTCCTCTAAACACCCTTCCTTTGTGTACAGGCTTTGTGATCCAGTTGATTGTAGGATCAGATTTCACAGCTGGATGGTTAGGATCTACCAAAATTACCTCATACCACTTGTACTTACCGTCTTCAGCAACGTAGTAAGAGTTTAGGACCTCGAGGTTTGGGAACTTCCTGGCGCATCTCTCCTCAGCTATCCTTCTCAAGCTCTTAGCTGGAGTTATCTTCTTCACTCCCATGCTACCAGGCTTCCTCCCGGATCTTGGCCTTGGTTTCCTCCTTCCTCCCCTCCTAACCCTTACCCTGGCTATCACAAACCCTTGTTTAGCCTTGTAGCCTAGCTCCCTAGCTCTGTCAGGCCGAGTTGGTCTTTCCACCCTTACAACTGCCGGTTGGCGACGCCATTTCACTAATCTCTCCTGCCAAAGCTTGACAAGCTCAGGAAGCTCTTTTCTCTTTCGCCAGATCAATTTCTCGTAGTATCTTCCAATGGCTTGCAATGTCTCATCCCACCCACATGTTTCCTTGTTCGTTACGAAGCCCCCGATTTAAAATTAATGGATATGTCCTGGTCATCGGTCTTTAATTCCTCCACTGTATAATTCCGAGTAAGATTATTATAGATTCAAAAAAGAGGGAAAGGGAAGTTTAATTATCCCTTGCCTTCTTAAGCTCAGACCTTAGAGCATTACTAAGCTCCTTTGCAAGCAAAAGAGCTATATCTCTTATCTCCTCTTTTAATTCTTGTCTAGAAGATCTCTCCTTTAAGATAAGTTTTAAACAGGTGGTCTTGGCAATGCGATTAAAATTAATGTGGTGATAAGTTCATTGAAAGATGCTGATAGGCATAGTTGGAAAGACCAATGTCGGTAAAACGACGTTCTTTTCAGCTGCAACTCTGGTTGAAGCTGAGATAGGGGATAGGCCCTTTGTTACAATAAAACCAAATGAAGGAGTGGGTTATGTAAGAGTAAAATCCGTTTGCAGCGAGTTTGGCATACGATGCGAGCCAAGGTTTGGATGGTGCAATGGAAGGTATAGGTACGTCCCTGTCAAGCTCTTAGATGTTGCTGGCCTCGTTCCTGGTGCCCATTTAGGGAGAGGTCTTGGAAATAAGTTTTTAGATGATTTGAGAAAGGCTAATGTCCATATTTTGATAGTAGATGCATCTGGAGCAACGGATGAGGAAGGAAGGCCTACAAAACCTGGATCCTATGATCCGTTGCGTGATGCCGTTCTCGTGAAGGAAGAGTTTGCCCATTGGCTAAAGGGAATAATACAACGTAATATGGCCGGTATCCGAAGAAAGATAGAAATTACAAAGGAGAAGCCAGGAGAAGTCCTTGCAAGCGTTCTATCCGGACTTGGTATAACTAAGGAGCATGTTTCCATAGCTGCTAAGGAACTCGATCTAGATCTTGGTCGCATAGCTAGCTGGTCGGAGGATCAACTTTTCTCCTTTTCCTCGCTCCTTAGGGAGAAAACTAAGCCCATGCTTATTGCAGCAAATAAAATAGATGTTCCCGGGAGCGAAGAGAATCTAGATCACCTGAAGGCCAACCTCAACGAACCTGTAATCCCAACATCTGCGGAAGCAGAGCTTATACTCAGAAGAGCTGCCTCAGCTGGTCTAATAAGGTATGAGCCTGGAGATAGTGGATTTGAAATAATAGATGAAAGCAAATTAGCTGAATCACAGATTAAAGCGTTGAAATTGATTCAGGAGAGAGTTCTTGATATTTATGGATCCACAGGTGTTCAAGAGGCACTTGACAAGAGCTTTTTCGATATGGCTCGCTACAAAGCCATTTTTCCCGTTGAAAACGAGACAAAGCTCTCGGATAAAGATGGAAGGATATTGCCTGATGTCTTTTTATTGCCTGAAGATGCTGAGGTAAGGGATATTGCAGCAGCAGTCCACACTGAGATAGCTGAGAAGGCAATTGCTGGGTTAGATGTCAGGAACAGGGTAAGAATAAGTCTTTCTTATTGCCCTAAACACAGGGATATCATAAGGATCCTTACTAGACGCTAATTTTCAAGAGGTATGTTACTAAGCCCATACGGTCCCTGGGCTTACTTCGGTGAAATCATCTATGTGAACTGCTTTTCCTAAGACCATGCCAAACTCCCCCTTTTTCGGCTTTCTTTTTAGCCTAACCTCTTTACCTATGTAACATCTGTCTCCAATTATGCTTCCCTCTATAATGGATCCTCTTTTCACACTAACTTCCCTCAATATTATCGAATTTGAGATCCTCGATCCTTCTTCTATCACAATGTCCCTATACAACACTGTATAAGGGCCTATTATGGATCCTCTTCCGATCTTAACGTTCTCGCCTATGAAAACTGGGCCTTCCATGCTTACTTCAGGATACAACTCTCTAATGCCCGGTCCAAACATTCCTTCGCGATACGGCAATTTAAGATCTAGGTAAAGCTTTTCGCTTGCCAACTCCTGAAAAAGAAGTTGTGACGCCTCCAATAGATTAGAAAAAGTGCCAGCATCCGTCCATCCCCCTCTAAGGTCAAGGACTCCTACTCTTTCCCCTCTTCTTGCAGCTTCTTGAATAGCGTCGGTTAGCTCATATTCTCCTCTTGGAGATTTTGAAAGCTCCTCTATGTACGAGAAAATTGAACTGTTGAAATAAAATGCTCCGGCTATCACCTTATTGCTTGGCTCCGTTCCCTTAGGTGGCTTCTCAATTATCCCTTTTAATAGACCGGATTCCTCCAAAACTACGCCAAATTTCCATGGTTCATCTACCCTAGCTACAGCAACTACGTGATCAAATTCTGAACTTAAACCAGTTTGTAGGAGCCTCTTAAGATCTTCTGCCCTTATGAAAACATCAGAATATATGAGAAGAAAGCTCTCCTCTCCAACACTTTCCCTTAGGAGGGAAACTGCATGTCCTGTTCCCAACTGTTCTGATTGATTTATGAAATCCAACCTAAGTGATGGAACTTTACTTGATTTCACGTGCCGCACTATCTTATTGCTTAAATGGCCTACAACAATCTTAATCTCATCCACACCCAATCGAGAAAGTAGTAAGAGATAGTACTCGAGTAGAGAGATTCCAGCCAGGGGAATGGTTGGCTTAGGATACAGGTATGTCAGGGGTCTTAGTCTCTTCCCCTTCCCCGCCGCTAACAGGGACACCTTCAATCTTTGCAATCACCCTCTCCATTTCTGGTTGAGCCTCACCTGCTTTCAGAAGAACTATCTTCCTTACATCTGCATTCTTAATGGGAGCTATCTTCGTTGCTATCTTCTTAACTTCACCGTTTAGATCAAAAGGGTCTCCTAAAAGAGCCGCTCTCACCAGTTCCTCCAAGGTCAGTTCACCAATTATTTTCTGCATATACTCGTAGACTCTTTTTCTGATAGCCCTCTCTTGGCTGTGCCTAACTCTTACGGAAGTAATTATGAGATTGAATATTCTAACAAAATGACCGTCCTTAGTCATTCCTTGTGTCATAACATCGATTCTACTGCTTCTTCTTTGAACAAGGGATCTCACATAATCATAGTTCAGCATCTCCTTTGCAAACTTAGCGTAAGTCCTTGTACCATCTACTCTGTAGATCCTGAACCAGAGTTTGTACTTCTCATGATCGAAGTCATTTGTGATATCCCTGAGGGTAACTTCGACCTGCCTACCTATGAGAGCTTCTGGATCTGAAGCGAGAGCATCGCCTATCCATTCTCCAGGTATTACGTCTGCAGCGTAGACCTCGTACCATTTTTTCGTTCCTTTTCTTCTTTTTGCTGGCATCTGAATCTTGACGATGAAAGATTTCATGATATTAAAATTTTTGATATCAGTTATCTTGTCGATAACTGAATGCAAGTCATCGAGATACAGAACGTGAGTTTTAGATACGAAGGTCGCCAAGAAAACGCAGTTAGAGACCTCAATCTCGAGTTTAGGGATGGCGAATTTGTCCTTATCTTGGGAGCAACCGGTGCTGGGAAGTCAACCCTGCTCAGGCTACTAAACGGTTTGATCCCTCATTTCTACAAGGGAGAGTTTAAGGGAAGGGTGATCGTTGATGGCATCGATACCAGGGAAGCTAGTGTAGCAGAACTCGCGAGACACGTTGGTTTGGTCTTTCAAAATCCAGATAACCAACTTGTTGCCCTCACAGTTGAAAGGGAGATCGCATTTGGGCTTGAAAATCTTGGTGTTTCAAGGGAGGAGATGAGAAAAAGGGTGATGAGCTATCTAAATACGCTAAAGATAGCTCATCTAAAGGATAGACCGTTATACAACATCTCAGGGGGAGAAAAGCATTTAGTGGCCTTGGCCTCGGTACTCGTAATGGAGCCAAAGTTCCTCGTTTTGGATGAACCCACATCGGAATTGGATCCATACAACTCTCAAGTTCTGATAAACCTCATCAAAGATCTCCATGACAGGGGCAAGACCATAATAATAGCGGAGCACAGGGCAGAACTGTTGGCAAAGTTTGCCACAAGAGTTGTAATAATGAAAGAAGGAATGATTGCTAAGGATGGATCCCCAAACGAGCTGCTGTACGACATAAAGCTTCTCAAAGACTGTAGGATAAAACCTCCTAGAACTGCTGAAATCTGGAACGAGCTAAAGAAGAGAGATATAGACTGGATAAAGCCTACTTTGGATGAAAATCTGTTTTTGGAAAGAATTTCAGGTGGCTTCATTGATAGAGGTTCATAAAGTCAGTTATACATATAGAGGCTCGAGTAAGGCTGCTTTACAAGATATAAGCTCTCTATTTGAGCCAAACAAAATATATGCTATAGTAGGACCAAATGGTGCTGGGAAGTCAACCCTGCTCAGGCTACTAAACGGTTTGATCCCTCATTTCTACAAGGGAGAGTTTAAGGGAAGGGTGATCGTTGATGGCATCGATACCAGGGAAGCTAGTGTAGCAGAACTCGCGAGACACGTTGGTTTGGTCTTTCAAAATCCAGCTCATCAAATATTCTCAGAAACTGTGTGGCAAGAAGTGATATTTGGTCCTAAAAACCTTGGATATTCAGAGAATCAGATATTGGAGATGGGAAGGTGGGCCCTTGAGGTTACAGGCCTTTTATTATACAAGGACGTCCCACCTTGGACCCTCAGCGGGGGGGAGATGAAGAAACTATCGATAGCTTCGGTTATTTCAACGAAACCGAAGTATATAGCGTTTGACGAGCCTACTATTGGCCAAGATGCTTCGTTCAAGGCATCATTTGTCTCATTGCTCAACCAACTCAAGTCTCAAGGGCATGGAATCATCGTAGTTACTCATGATATAGATTGGTTATTGGATCTTAAACCCGATTACGTCTATCTGATGAAAGAAGGGGTGATAATCGCCTCAGGAGAATTCAATGAAGTCCTCACCAATAACGATCTATTAAGGTCTGTTAGGATCGAACCCCCTCTAACCCTAAAGATTTCCAAATTACTGAACATAAGGAGAGTAATGGATCCACCTGAAATAGCAGAAGAATTATTTAGGAGGGTTCGAGGCTAATGGATCCATTTGCTTTTCTTGAAGCATTTAGACCAAGGATCGAAGCCTCTTTGTTGTCGAGACTCCATCCAGGAATAAGAGTTCTTATGATAGGAGGTCTTTTAATTGCTCCGCTGATGTTCAGGAGCTTGATGGGCGAACTATTGTCCTTAGCCATTATCATCCCTCTCATGATTCTTTCAAAGTCCATTGTCGAAGTTGGCAAGCTCATTAAAGGTTCCTTGTTCTTTTTGATAATAATAATCCTAACAAATTACTTATTCAGTAGAGAAATAGGATTTTCAGTCGCAATGGGAATGAGGTTAATCTCAATGCTCATTCTGTCAGCCGTTTTCTTCGCTTCAACTGATGCCACCGAGATAGGCGACCTTTTGGGCAACTTGGGTTTTCCTCCATACATATCCTACTCGTTCGTAATGGCGCTTAGATTCATCCCAGTTTTAGCAGAAGATGCTCAAAACATAATTGCAGCACAAGAATCCAGAGGACTTGAGCTTAGCAAGGGGAACTTACTTACCAGGATCCGAAACATGATCCCAATTCTTATACCGCTTGTAATTCTTGCAATCAGAAGAGCACAACAGCTTGCTGAAGCTTTAGAAAGCAGAGCTTTTGGCTCTGGAAAGAGAACTAGCTATTGGGAATATAGAATATCTGAAAAAGATGTTTTAGCCGTTCTTTATACCGTATTGTCATTATGTTCCTTCATTTATTTAAAGAAAAGTGGGCTGCTAACATGATCATGCAATTTTTAAACTAAGGGTGAGCCCATACATTCTAGTCCGTAATTGGAATTCTAAAGCCTTGGTTCGTTATCTTTTAATATCCTATACTTCCTGTCCGCGTGAAATTATCGTAAAATATCTTGGAGTTGAAATAGAGCTCTCTAGGCACATTCATATATTACTTGCTCCAGAGGAACAACCATCATTTCACGTCTCAGATATATCTATCAACATAATGCATTACAAGTTTTAGACTATTTAACGTGATTCAGATATCTCGAAATTTAATAAGCAAAAGGCTCCAAGCTAACTAGAACCTTCGAGGTTCAAATGTAAAATACTTTTACAAAAGGTGGCGATTCATATGGAAACACTGCCTTTCGGCCAACCTAGTATTGTCTCTAGGATTTTCAGGGATAAAAGAGTATTGAGAGATAGTTATCTACCTCCTACCCTGCCTGGAAGAGAGTCTCAGATAGAGGAGTTTGAGGCTTTGTTGAGTCCATTGCATTATAATGAGCCAATTACGCATATCCTTTTTGTTGGAAAGACTGGAACCGGAAAAACAGCTGTTGTCAAGCAGATTTTAGCTAGGAAAGAGGCTGAATTTAAGAATAGTTTTATTAGATTTGAGTATATTAATTGTTCTAGGGCAAACACTGCATATAGGGTTTTTTACAAGCTGAACAGGATTTTTGGGATCCTAGTACCTCCTAGTGGTCTTCCTTTTGATGTCCTTTATGATAGGTTCTTTGAGGCGTTATCAAGATCCAAGATTCGCTTAGTTGTAATTTTAGATGAGATAGATATCCCATCCAGAAGAGGAAACAGATTGCTCTATAGTTTATCGAGGATAAACTCAGAACTGGATGAAGAAACAACTTCTCTCACGGTTGTTGGTATAGCTAATACAGTTAACTTTTTGGATCGCCTTGACGAGAGAGCCAGGAGTTCCTTTAATCCATCTGTGATATATTTCCCCCCATATAATGCAGATGAGCTTAAAGCAATCTTACTTCAGC
>CAZUBM010000011.1:52450-66130 GCA_964618805.1 uncultured Nitrososphaerota archaeon | reverse complement strand
CGTCGTTCTGAACAAGTACGACGAGTCCCAGCCCTTCGACGAGTATGGAAATAGGTGGGAGGAAGTGGTGAGGGAGTACTTCAACATGGATCCGTTCGTCGTACCCGCGGACGAGGAGCTGGAGAGGATAATGGTCCTCGACGTGATACCCCTATCGAGGCTCCCGGAGCTCGAAGCGGCAAGGGCCATCGTGAGGGGTCACCTTTAAAGATGCTGTCTTTCGCGCGCGCCTGACTTGCTAAATCCCGACGACTACGCAAGTTTAGTTTCAGCGGCTACTGGTTGGAGAATTACGGGAAAAGAACTTATGCTAATAGGAGAGCGAATAATTAATGTAGGCAAAGCTTTTAACACAATTCATGCTAAATTTAGTCGCAAAGACGATTATCCACCTAAAAGACTAATGGAAGAACCCATAAAATCTGGACCATTTAAAAGAGAGCGTTTGGAAAAAGATAAATGGGATAAAATGCTTGATGAATACTATTGGCTTCATAATTGGGATGTTAAGACTGGTTTACAAACCAGAGAAGGTCTTGAACGCCTGTCTCTTAAACAGATAGTTGAAGATTTAGAAAGACACCATAAGTGGTTAGTCCATGGTCGACATCGTCCGCTCTTGTAAGGTCTTCCCTTCCCTTTTGTTTCAACCTCCGATTTTATCCTTTCAACGCTTAACGAACGTTCATTCTGAGGAAGATGACAACCTACTTAAGTACCTTAAAATGCTCGTTACAGTCAGAAGTAGGTATTCTGCATCAGCCTTAAGTGGCATGCGAATCAACTTTTCTGAATCCAAATGAATGAACTTGCTAAGATGATCATCTAATAACCTTCTCAGGATTTTCTCCATTGCAAGAAGTACATGCTTGTACTCTTTTTTTGCTTCGCTAGGAACATTGGAGAGCACAAGCTCCTTAATCCTCTTGTCGAGAAATCGCTGCTTCTTTTCATTAACCTTTTTTGTGTCAGTCAACAGATGATTCATCAGAATGTTTCTAACTGAACGAATGACACCGTCATATCTTCCCTCCTTCAAAAGCCTCTCACCATGCCTAAGCTCCTCCACAGCTTTGGCTAAATGCTCGTAGCTTGGAACCTCTTCGACCACGGGGACTTCGATGGTTACAACTGTGTAAGCTTTTAGAGTAGGTAGAAAATCGTGAATCCAATCATCATACGGGATTCTTTTTGAGATTTCCTTTTCTCCCCTGTAGAAAGAGATAAACTTGGCCCCAGAATTTGAGGATAGGATCCACATGTTTGATCTTGAGGGACTGAAGTTAGGATCATAGGAATAAGCTATTAATGATTCAAGACCCTTCTTACCTATCCGAATTCCTTGAAGGTGCTTTTTTAATTCTGCTGGAAGGGAGTTTAATGAGATCTCGTGAAGGTGAGAGGTAGTAACGTTGGATAGCACGTATTTAAAAAGGAGCCTAAGCTTAAGCTCGACATCACGTTTAAGCCTCTTTTCTCTGAGCTTTTCGATGTGTTCGATGGCTCTTTGACTTAAACGAGCAGTAAACCTAAACTTGCTTATGCTTTTGGTTTTTGACGATAAAAGCTCTCGAAATTGATAGTTATCGGAAGCATGTAGACTATCAACTTCCTTATCGCCTTCTAGGAATTCAGGGATCTCCTCCAACTCGCTAACGATTTTTCCGTCTTCGGTCAAGAGAAGGCCTCTTAGTTCAAAAATGCACTGATTTGGAGGGGTTTTGATCTCACATTCAACTATTAGACATGGTTCAAGCCATATATCTGGAGGAGGTAAAATTTTCGCTTCAATATCTACCATAACTTACCACTCCTTGCTTTACCTCTAACTTTATACACAAATTGAACGTCTTAAAATAATTTTTTGATAAATCAAAGGACTGTAAGATGCTATTTAGACGTATTAATTGCAATTTTCCAAATTAGATTCAATTGGTTTTTGTCAAATGCAAGTTTTTCAGGAAATTTTCACGATTAAGAGTGTTAAGATAATTTTTTAGGAAGAAACTTCCGAATAGCGCGCATAAGGTGTGAATAATTCGCGCTAAAATCTACTAAGCCATAGAAAAGATTAATCAAAGACCGGAAGAAGGAGTATAATGAATATTACCAAATGTAACTGCATGCACGTAATTATAGGCCAAAATTTTTTCTAACGCAAAACTAATAACCTTGTCAGCTCTATTTAACTGCTTTAATTGCGTATAGTGTCGCCTCATATGTTATCCCATACTTTTCCGCAGTCTTTGCAAAGCCGTTTCTTCCCTTAATTGGGAGTCGTTTCCCTACTTCTTCGAATAGCTCCACCTTAAACCCTGTGTCTTTTAGTAAGTTTCTCCATCTAACTGTGCTTATAGGGGACATTGGAAACGTTCTTATCCATTCGTTTAGTTCCTCTCTTGGAAGTTTTAGAGCTATTTCTGAAAGTTCCTCCTCAGTCCATAACCAATCTAATAGAAGTAGTTTACCTTTAGGCTTCAAAACTCTATAGGCTTCTCTAAGTGCTCTACCGTCATGTTTAAGAGCACTCACGAAACCTAACACGCTTGTAACTACATCAACAGAGTTTGACTTTATAGGCATATTACTTGCATCGAAGACAGAAAAGCATACATTCAAACCCGTCTTCCTTTTTCTGAGAAATAGTTGCCACGCTCTTAAAGGAGCATAATCAATGTCACTCATTAGAACGCTAGCTTCAGGGTCGATATCTAAAATTCCTTTAACAAATCCTCCCTCTTCACCACTTGCTACATCTACTACGGTGCCCCCTGATTCTATGGCTTCCCTAGAGAAGAGATCCCAGTAGTATGGGTTTGAGACATCTATAACCACACGATGTTTCTTTCCCCAAAAATATTCACATCCTCTATAGTAGCCATTAATTCTCCGCTCATCTATAGACTGATCTACAAAGATTGGGATCCCATCTAATACCGGATAGTTTAATAAGCCATATTTACATGTTAAACTTCCATCCTTCCACCTTTCGCCATCAAAAGTTCCCCGATATACTAGAGGAATCAGACTTCCAGGAGCTACAAATAATCTCTGAAACCTTGAGATCATATTTTTAACACCATCTAGGAAATTAGAAAAATAATTATTAAAATTTACCGTCCATAGTAGCTTAACCTGGAAAAATTCCTTTTGGTTATTGGAATGCTTTTATGCTGTGTGCTAGTTCTGGTCTTCCCATCTTGTGTGCTGTTATCGCCGCGGCTAGAATTACTGAGTAGCATAGGGCTACGTGCATGCGAACCTTTGCTACGCCTCTCCACCTTAGGTTGTCTAGGTTCAACCTCTCCTTTCCATGCTTGAATACATGCTCAACCATCATCCTTCCATGATGATATAGCCTAACGAGCTCTGGGTCTCCCTCAACTATGAAGCCTCACGACGCGTTAAGGGCTGGCTCACCTCAGCCCGCTCCTACCCATGTAGGATAGGAGCAACTAATACTTTAAGCCCGAAGCTCTATTTAAGCCTAACCGCAATTCATCTCCCCTCTTTAGGGGGGAGTTTTCTTGCGGAGATTTTATAAAACCATTCTCCCCGCTAGGGTTAAATAAAAGGGAAAATAGTTCCACGTTTTCAGTTACGAGCATGAACCTAGGTGAAACCCGACTTATCTGACCTCCTTTTACCTTCGACTAAACTGAAGATTCCGAAGAGATCTTCAACCTCTTAAAATCTAAGTACTCCCTGATGGTCAGATCCACAACCCTTGACCTAAAGTCCTCGTTCCTCGATATTACAAGGGTTCCTTTGGTGAAAACGTGATACTTGAAGGGCAAGGGAGCCTCATTTAAGACTTGAACGTCAACTGGGACTCCCAACTTTATTCTTAACTCAACTGAGAGGTCAACAGCGTACTTCAGGGAGTTCGGTGGATCTTTAACCCATAGCGCCAGATCCAAGTCCCTGAAAAACTCCCTTTCAATGAAGCCCCCGTGAACGTAAGCGAAGACTATGGAATCTGAATCCTCAAGCAATCTCCTCAACTCTTTAAGGATCTCGAACCTCTTTTCCTTAGAAAGCGAGAGATACCTGAACTTCGGCTCTATCATCGTCCTCCACCATTCTCACCTGAGAATTCCTCCACCTTGGAGATAAACTCCTCAAAGTCCTTCAACCTCTCCCTTACCGCATCATATACCTTCCTGTCGTCGATGACCCAGTACCTGTGAACTAGCAGGTTCCTAAGCCTTGATGCAGAGGCTAGCTTCGACGCAAGATCTTTTGAGATGACCCCCTTCAAGGATAGCCTTATAAAGCATTCTGGATAGCCCTCCGGCCTTTCTTTAAAAAGGGAGGAGAGTATGTGAATGCAGATGCTGGAGGCGGCCTCCACGAGCTGTATCAGGAGATACCTGGTCGACAACCTTTCGTAGAGAGAAAGCCCCTCAAATTCCCTCGATACAATTTCCTTTAGAATCTGGATGGAATCATTCATCTCCCTTATCCTGGTTTCGATTAAATCCTTGTTTAAGGACATGGTTTATTTCACTAGATTTTCTGATTTGAGTTCAATTAAATTGTTTTAGGCCACTTCAATTACCGCATCTACTCCTAACTTGCCTTAGCACGCGCTAGCTACTTTCGACAGGAAACTGAGGGCTCAGGCTCAAAAGGAAAACATAATTGTCCTCCCCAGGTCCATAGCGTAGATTATATTGAATTCTAGAATCGATTTTAATCCCTGAAGTTTCATACATGCCAGAAATTAGGTTATAGAGATCCTTTCTTATAATTGTCCCCAAGCCATTGCTGTCATCCCTCAGCAGTCATCGCTTTCAATGACTAGATACCCTAAGTGGCTTAGCTGAAACGGTAGTCAAGATTAAGCTGACAAAGAGAGGGCTGATCAAAGCCAAACTGACAGGATCATTTTATTCAACGCATCACCTTTGAACTACTTTGCTAGATCTTTTGAGCTTCATCTTGGGAAGTTAAGTTTAGGGTTCGCAAACAAATTGATCGCCTTTATTAGGGCTCCTTCTACCCGAACTTAGAAAAAAGGTGTTTGGATGGCTAGAGCAAACCTCTTAACCTGGCTTAAACGGGAGCTTGCTCTAAAAAGCAACATTCGGATCCTGCTCGTTCAATCAGTTATAGGGGCTGCAGGATACGGGATGCTCTCTCCAATATGGCAACCTTTTGTCCTAAGTTTAGGGGCATCTATGTCGATACTAGGTGGTCTAAGGGCCATTCTAACCCTTCTTGGATCTTCGTCCTCTCTTCTTTGGGGAAAACTATCCGACAGGGCTGGAAGAAAGCCCCTTATCCTCCTAGCATATGCTTTGAGAGCAACCGCTTTGATGGTTTGCCTATTCGCGAAAGCTTGGTATCTACTAATCCTATATGCCATTTTCATGGGGCTTTCTGCAAGCTTCCAGCAGTATAATCCAGCCATGGCATCCTTGGTTGCCGAATCGGTCAGTAAAGAGGAGAGAGGGACCGCATATAGTGTTATAATGGCTTCATCAACTATTGTATCGGCAGTGGTTGCTCCAATAGGTGGAATTTTGGCCATGATGTATGGTTTTAACCTGATATTTCTCGGATGCATTGCTGTTGACTTGTTCAACATCCTGCTCACCTGGCTCTTCATTAAGGAGACCCTTGAAGAGAAGGTCCGCACAACATTTCAACACGGAAGGAAGTGGCTATGCAAGCTAAGAGAAATGTTTAGGCCAGAGAGACATCTAAGGGAATTTTATCTCGCAACAACGGTCGATGCTTTTGCATGGGGGATTGGTTCTTACATACTTTACGGCATGCTTGTGAAAACTTACAATTTCACTGAGTATCAGCTTGGCCTGCTTTCAACGATATTGTCTTTAGTATGGGGGATCTCCCAGATACCAATTGGAAAGCTCATAGACAGATATGGTCGTAAGCTTTTCCTTCTAATCTCTGAACTTATTGGAACGTTCACTTTGTTGGGATGGCTCCTTTCAAGAAGCTTCTTAGCCTTTGCTATTCTCCAGATACCCTTTGGAATAATGATAGCGGCATGGGTCCCAGCCATAGCTGCTCTGCTTGCTGATAGCGTTCCTATGGAAAAAAGGGCTGAGGCTATGGGCAGATTACAGGCTTTTAGAGGTTTACTTGCTTTTCCAGCCCCGTATGTGGGTGGCTTGCTGTTTGATGAGTTCGGATTTAGCGTTCCCATCCTTGTGAATTTAATAGGGAGCTTTACAGCCTTCTGTTTCATATTTTTCTTGGTTAAAGAGAAGAGTTAGACGTAATTATCTTTAGAGTTCTGAGTTTTTCCCTTCCTTTTCTCTTTCGTGATAGGCAATAAGTTAGCTAAAGCGACTATATCACCTGAAACGAATATAACAACATTATTATAAGACAAAGCCTTAAGGGTTTCGGGATTTGGTCTCTTCTTGAAAGCTAAAACTATTTTTCCCTCCCTATTTTCCCATACAGCCACTATATTAGGATCCGATTCAAACAATTCCAAAGCTTTCTTGAGATCTATCTTCGCCATCCCAACCACTTACCCTTTCTCAACCTTCACAGAGCCTTTAGCACCGCAGATTGTCCTTTAAAATTGCAAAGTATAAACCCACAAGCGCCAGTCTCAAGGGCGATCCAAACAGTTCCGTATTCAACTTCTAAGAATAGGAAGATGCCAGCAACTACTATCACCGCTAGAACGAAAATCTTCCATTTCAGATCGAATACTTGCATCACCTTATCACTCTACTTATTAAACGAACATACTAGTAAAAAAGAGGATTACATAGAATACTATGTAAGATATTGTGGAAAAATTTTGAACTATTATTGCCTTCAATCCCAACAAGCCATACATTTGACTACAAAGAAGTAGGTATTCCAAAAAGCTTGAGAGAACAAGCTGAGCATCAATGTCAATTTTAGGCAAAGTAGGGAAAGATACTTACCTCATTTTTGAGATAGACAAAGGAACTACCAAAGCTTTCAGTAAATTAATCGCTCAGCACTTCTTGAACAATTTAACACATTTGTTCTGCACTAACGGGTCTCCGAAAACCTTGATTCATGAGATAGCATATTGCGGGCCCTTTCTCGATCCTGATAAACATGTTAAGGGCCACGTGCAGAACTACTGGAGGCCAGACTGAACGTGAGATGACCATTATTGAAGCGTAAAGCAGGCCGCTGAAGGTGCACTCGATGGACTTAAGCCATCCGTGGTGAGGGAGATGAAATATCCCGAAGAGGAGTGCAGATGCCAAGGTAGCCCGCCGATAGCCAAGAATCGACGAGAGATGTGAGATTAGAAGCCCTCTGCAAATGAATTCCTCAGGCAGTCCAATGTAATAAAGCTGGTGCAGCAATTCCTTTAACATCTCCCCAAGCGGCCTCGGCCTTAGAGATACTCCCCCGTGGTCTCTACAAGAGATAAGTTCAAACACATAGTGAACTCCTAAGTCAGCAGGGTAAAGGATGACTGTGAGGGCAAGTCCAAGCGCTGAGGGAGGGTCGAGCCACCAGGTCACGCCCGAGGCTAGAGATATTAAGATGGGAACGACTGCTTCTAAGATGAACGTCGTATGAATCGCTGCTCTAAGCAATCTCTTCCTGATCTCTTCATCCTTAAGCTTTAGGAACCGCCTGACGAGGAGGACCAAGGCTATTGGAACTATTATCGCGTAGGTTGAGGCAGCAAGCGCAATCCATGTAAACATGAGGTCTGAGACCTCCTAAAACCTCGATCTGCTCCAGCGGATATTTAATGACTAGTCACCAATTGTTATCACACTAAGCTAGTGGGCTTGTCACAAGCTAACAAAGAATAGCTTAAGACTATAAGTTGGATGGGGGTTAATGAGGGTGGAGATACAGGACCTCCTCTTGCACTTAACATCGCCATTTTCGCGTTTTCAAATTACAGAAAAGCAGCCTCTGTTCAGGTGATATCAGATGTTTTAATGGAGAACGAATGGTTTCCAGCTTTTAAGGAGAAAGTGGTTGAGGAAAAGACGGAAATTCTCCTAGAACCAGTCTTATGGACCCTTTCTGTGAGCTAGCCCTCTGAAATGGTGAGAGGGCTTATGTATTTCACTTTATCCCTGATCATAATTTCCTTAAGCTTCATTAGGTCTTCGATGACCTCGAAGCTTTCTTTAAGATCTCTCTTAACTTCTACTTGCACTACTTCCTCCTCACTCCTTCTAATCTCCTCAAGCAATTCTCTAGCTGAAATCTGCATGCCTTCTCTGTAATAAGTCATAGTGAAATCCTTCCCACCATATATCTCAACGTCAAAGCTAGCTTCAAGAACTCTTGAAAGGAATTCTTCGCTAAGTGATTTGGTTAAAACTCCTACAACGCCATAGACCCCGTCAAGGTTAACTCCTACCTCGCCAACTTCAGTCTTTATGACTGGAACAGGGTAAAGCTGCTTTTCAAAAGTTCCTCCCAAATTAATGTAGCTATCCTTTGCAAATTCAACCTCAGAAGCTTTGATTCGCTTGGAAATCTTCTCTTGTAGCTCATAAGCAGTAGACCAGATCAGATTTAGCACTCTATGTATATCAGCCTTCCTTTCCTTTAAGAAATCTTCCGTCAAGGTCCTTCATCACCTTTATTTCCTTCCAAATATGATGATAGGGTCCCCAGTTATTCGTATTCCTCTCTCAGTTTTGCACCTCCTTTCAAGTTCCTTTAGTCTCGTCTCATCCTTTTTAGGATCAAAATCCTTCACAATGGGATTAAACAACATTTCCTTTATGATCTGGTCCATGGTATAATATCTCTTTACTAGGAAGGACATTTCATAGACTTCTTTGAACCCTCTCATCTCATACCTTTCCAAACGTCCTGCAGATGTCTTCCACCAGCTGGCTCTTGCATACGGCATGGCTCTCTCCCCAAAAACTTCATGAATCTCTTTCCAACAGTTATATACCCCGCAAGCACGATGAATGTACCATCCTCCTTCCTTCAGAACTCTATGTGCCTCTTTAATGCTGTGAGGAGCCAATCTTATGATAACTTCGTCAAAAGCACAGTCTCTAAAAGAAGATGATGTCCATCAGCTCTTAAAATGTGAATTCTTTCGAAGGCGGAGGAATTTTCTCTAGCAATTTTTGCTGAGGCCTCTGACAAATCAGTGGCAACGATTTCAAGATCTCTATTCAACTTTGCTATTTTGATGGGTATATGGGCTGTACCTGTACCTATATCAAGGATTTTTCCCTTTTTTGGCGCTTTCTTGATTATTTCGCTTACATATACTTCATCTGCATTGATTCCCTCGATTTTGATTTTTTGGAGCTCCTCTTTAATGAAACTGTCTCTGAGATGTGCTTGCTCAAATGTGTCACCCATTTCTGTACTCTCCAACTTAAGCTAATTCATTAGCATATTTATTTTTGAGACTTTGCTCGCTCTTACATCGACTCCCAATCTAAAGAGAAAATCTCTTTGTTTCAATCTTCTCTATTATCTTAGTCTTAGTTCTGATCTCTACGATTATGTTTAGAAAATTAGAGAATAACGAAACTTCCATACTCTCGAGTTCCTCAAAAGTTAATGCGGCATCTTAAATTAGCCAGGCCCGATCATATTGCAGATCTTAGATTAAGACCATCACGAGATATTTAATATGGTAAAGATTGTTTGCAGGTGACCAATCTTGCCAAAATCCAAGGTGAAGGGAAGGAGCAGTGAGAGGATTGCTAGAGGCATTTTAGAGAGGCTGGGATACAAGATCCTAGAAACAAACAAGACAGTTGTTGTGGATCAATCAGAGGCATTTGAGGTAGACATCTTAGCTCAAAGTCCGGAGGGGGAAAAGTATTGCGTTGAGGTAAAGGCTGGAAAAGCCGGGGTCTCTGATGTTCGTAGGATTTACGCGGACAGCAAGATATTGGGTTTGAAGCCTATGCTTGTCTGTAAGGGCTTTGCCGATGAAGCGGCTGAGGCGGTAGCCAATAAGCTAGGAGTGAAGATGATCGAGCTGAGTGAGTATTACGTGCTTTTGGAGCCTGAAGAACTCGAAGTAGTGGTGAGAACAGCTATACAAGAGGTTTTAGGGGAATATGGCTTTTATCCTCTCCCTCCTTGGGAAAAAATTGGAGAAAATGAGTGGAAATTGATAAAAGCAATAACTAGATCTGAGAACTTTGAAGAAGCCGCTCAACTCCTTAATTTAAGTATTGAGGATTTAGGAAAGAAAATAGGGCTTCTAAGGAGGAATGGGATCTTTCCACAACGAGGACAGGACTTCAATGACTTGAGAAGGCATGCCCAGCAATTAATTCAAAGGTACTCTCTTATGTTGAGGTTAGAAGAGATTGAGAACCGCCTAAAGAAAATAGAAGAATCTCTTTTAGCATTAAAAGAGACCATTAGTTCCAAAATAATTGAAGATAAGGGCAAAATCGCTAATGCCTAGGAAAAATAACTCAGTTAAACATTTAGCATGTCGACTTTAAGACACTTGATCTCAGAGACATAAAGATCATAGCTAACAGAGCTGCAAGCGAGGCTAGTACCCCTAACAGGACCCTCATCCTGTCTGAAATGGACTCTGAAGGCTTTATTATCAATCCAAAGAGAACTAAGGCCGAAAAAGCAAGCATTATGACTGCAAAGGCTAATTCCTCTTGAACAGAAGGCTTCTCTGAGCCCCTTGGCACAATTATTGTTGGCGAAAGGATCCCATAAAGTTTAACTTTAAGGCACAACAGGCTCAATAGAACCCTCTATTTCGTGTTAAGGCCTAAAACGGTTTCTAATTTTATCTCTTCTAATCCTTTTACAACTAAATCAGCCTTAGAATATTTTGAGATCGGAATGTAAGGATTAGCTATTGCTATGCACTTCATCCCAGCAGATTTTGCCGAAAGAATTCCATGCACGGAATCTTCAACTGCAACGCACTCCTCGGGCCTTATCCCTAGAATCTTAGAGGCCAGAAGATACGGCTCAGGATGGGGTTTAAGGTTCTTGACGTCGTCCTGGGTAACAATGACATCAAAGATGCCCTGCAATTTCGCTTGCTTAAGTACTATGTCGACAACCATCCTCTTTGAAGAAGAAACAAGGCCAAGTCTTATTCCTGAAGAAGACAACTGATCTATAAGATCCTTTGCTCCTGGAAGTAGCCTTATCTTTCCCTTTATTATCTGAAGGAACCTCTTTCTGCTTTTCTCAGCTATCTTGTAAGGATCTCCCTTTATATCTTTCTCCCTGAAAATTCTTTTCAGCTTTTCCACATAAATGAGACCTGCGTACCTTTCTACTTCTTCCTCTTTCAATTTAACTCCAGTTTCTTCAAAAAGAGTCTCAATTAAGGCTTGAATGTAGAAAGTTTCGGTGTTAACAAGCACCCCATCCATGTCAAACAAGACAGCCTTGATCATTAAACATCACATTGAGGTCGAGGAGTAGTTGATTATATTTTCTCAGAAAATAATATTCTGCAACTCAAAAACTTGGTGGGTTCCTCCTATTGCATCGCCAGATCTCTCATTCCTTCTATTTCATCTTTGCGATTTAAATCCAGCCATATGTCACCCTCTACCATATTTCCCAGTTAGCTCAGCATATCCTATGACGTGCCCTTCTATAGCCTTTAACACCTCTTTTTTGGTGGCTCCGGGTTTCACATTCAAGGTAGTATCTAGCGCGTAGAGCTTGAAGATGTACCTATGAGCTGGGCCCTTTGGAGGGCATGGTCCTCCATAACCAAGCTTATTGAAGTCTTTTTTCCCTGTACGCCTATCCCTTCAACTTCTCCTTTAGTGGGAATGCCTTCAGGCAGTTTTCTCAAGCTAGCAGGGATGTTGTAGATAACCCATTGCGTGAATACTCCCATAGGCGCGTCAGGATCCTCAACTATTAGAACGAAGGAAACCGTTCCTTCAGGCGGTTCGCTCCAGCTAAGGGGAGGGGATATATCCTGCCCACCACATGTATACTTGATTGGTATGTTTCCTCCGTCCTCAAAGGCCTCACTTGATAGAGCGCGCACATAAAAAAGGTCTAAAATTAATGAGTAATTAGGATTTTCAGAATAGGATGGTTGAACTAAAGGAAGTGAGATTTCTTAACATTAGTCAAGTCTTTCCTCTTTCGAAGCTTTCTCGAGCTGACTTATGAGTCTATCACAGAGGCTGTAAACTTTCCTTGCCCTCATAGCAGCATCTTTGGCATCTTCTTCGCTTATAACATCATTTGGAGAAAGAAGTGCTTCTTCACCTCCGTAAAAGCTTATCTCTCTTTTCTTTGCGAGGATCTTAGAAGATTCTCTTAAGAAGGGAATTTCGACCCTAAACCACTCGGGAAGCCTTCCTTCAATTCTTGTAAAAACGTCCGAGACATCATGTACCTTGGGATATTCTATTCCAATTGCTTTAAGAACGGCTTTCAGGGATAACTCAACACATTCTTGGCTAAGACGAACGGTGTAAGGATAGTTTGCCTCCTGCAACGCGTCTTCAGCATCCTCTAGCCTGGCCTTGGCTTGACGCATGTATGACTTAGCTATCCTAAGTAACTTCAATTAGCTCACCGAACTTGTAGTCTGGCTTTAGATCCCAATACCAGTGCTCATCATCGATAAAAATCCTCCTGACGCCGCGCTTTATTAGCTTGGATTTAAGTTCTAATAACAAGCTTTCCAAGAACCGGCCTTTGTCGTAAAGAATTATGGCCTCTTCAGTCATGTCAAGGAACAAAAGAGGAATAAGCTCTGCCTCATCCTTTCTCAAAGGATAATAGCTTAGATGAGTGTGAATTCCCTGCTCGCTAAGCCAGTTTATCTCATCTTGGATGGATTCCTCCAGCTCACACAACCGCTCCAACCTTGAGCCCAAACTTCCTTGAAAGCTTTCTGAAACCAGCAATACGTCTATATCGCTGTTTTTCTTGGCCGTACCTCTTGCTACAGATCCATAAATTGCGAAAGAAATGAGTTCAATATCCCTAGCCCTTAAGATTTCCCTGAAGCATAGGAAAATTAGCCTCAAATACCTCTCTTGAGGGATCATTTGAACATTCTTAAGAATTTCGGAGGCTGTAAAGGCAAGAAACTCGGGATCCATGAGCCGATAGACACGAGGGACGCTCCGCTCAAAAATCGTTATGAGTCTCCTTGAATGAAGCTTGCTAAATGCGACTGAGAGCTTACCCTCACTCATCGATAATATACTCTTAGCCTGATTAAACGTGAAGAGTTCGAGCTCAAAGTGGATGAAAAGCCTAGAATAAATCTCACCAAGCCATTTTGGTATCCACATCTCCTTCATCCGACGAAGCTTATTATTAATTAGTTGTTAACCTAAACTATTTATTAAGATTTATAAAAAGCTCATGATCCGAATGAAGAAGGATATGAAGCAAGAAAGATGTCCTTTTCGCTCTTTAGTAAGAATTATATTTGCTTTCATTCTAATAAAGAACTATGGTTTCTTGGGGTAAGGCTTTCAAATCTGCGGGACTATACGTTATCTTTCTGATTGTTTGGACTGTAGTTGGAGCAGCTATTATAGCATTTGGCTACATCACATATGGATCCTTAATCTGGTACGATCCTTACACAGGAATGCCAAAAATTAACCCAGCAGGGCTCGGTATAGGATTTGTTCTCACCTTAATCGGCTTTATTATAATCCTATTAGGTTCATTTGCAACTTTCTTCAAGATAGTCAGCGAAATAGTTGCAGATGA
>CAZUBM010000011.1:0-52350 GCA_964618805.1 uncultured Nitrososphaerota archaeon | reverse complement strand
TATTAGGTTCATTTGCAACTTTCTTCAAGATAGTCAGCGAAATAGTTGCAGATGAAGTAGAAAAGAGGCTCAGGTACAGAAGGTTATAAGAAATCATCCAGTGAAGACTTCTTAAAGACCAATAAGGATCACTACCAGCCTTGCGGTAGGTAAGAAAGAACATAAAAACTTATGAAAATCAAGGACCTATAAAGGGAATCTTTTATCAAATATTCTAGAATATGCTATAAAGCTTTCTCTTAACTCCGTTGTTAGGTCCAAGTAGCCACTTTTTGGATAAAAACTATCGTCTCATCTTTCGAGCCTTCTCTAATTCTCTTAGATACCAGTTCGTGTCCTCTTCTACCCACTTTTTGACATCATACCTTACAGGTTTTCCCGAGCTATCTAGCACGATAACCTCCTCTATCTCAGAGTTGATGATCTTGCGCTTGCACCTCAAGCACGGCTCAGCTTTAACATAATTTCCCTCAGCATCAAATCCAGCTATATAGAGCTTTGCTCCTATCCTGTCCTCTCTATTCGAGTTGATTATGGCGTTTTCCTCAGCATGAACCGCAGGACATAAGTCGTACGCTCTATCATGGGGAAGATCAAGCAGGTCCTTTATGCAGCCAACTTCGATGCAGTTAACGACTCCCTTTGCAGTTCCATTGTAGCCTGTTCCAACGATCGTGTTCCCCTTAACTATAACGGCCCCTATCTTCCTCCTAAGGCATGTTGATCTAGCAGCAACAGCTAGAGCTATATTTAGAAAATACATCGTCTTGTCAGGCCTCTCCATGACTATTACCTCAGTCGATCAGGAGGTTCAAATCCCATAAAAAGTGATCCGCCGCTGTTTCTGCTGCCAATTCAATCTCCTCTGCTCACATCGTTAGACTTTGCCCTCTTTACAGATCTGAAATTCGTTGAAATTTCAGTGGACCAGATTGCATGGGACGCTTCTCTTCAAATATAAGCTTTCTAACGAAAATGTATTCTTTTGGCTGGGCGCGCGCTAAAATCATGAAGCACCTCTGGAAGTGAGTAAATCTAGGCTAAATCTCAAATTAAAAGAGAAGTTAGAAGAGAGCTAAAAGATAAGGACACCCATTACACCTGGTAACTCAGACCAGCTTATGTATATAACAAGTTTAGTTAACCTCTATCCTAACTTAGCTGAACAAGATTGAAAATAGAGAATTCCATGTGTTTACCTCAGTATAATGAACTTTAAGACCGTTATTATTGATACCGTCCTGTACATGCTCAATTCTCCACTCAGACTCAAGTCACGATAGCTGCCATAATTCTAATCCTCAGAAGGAGGGATAAGAGTGGTTGAGGTGGGGAGGAGGACTGGTGAGCTATCCAAGCAACAGACTGACGATGGCGAGCGTGTAGGCGGTGGCCTCCTCAACCCTAATAGCCCTAACCCTAGACCTCGAATCCCCGGCTCAAAAGCTCCCTGCAGAGTTGTAGCCTTTGAACCCTACCGTACCGGTAACGAGAACCTTCATGGAGCCGTAAACCCGATAAGAAGACTGAGTCCTAGGATATTTATATGCCCTTCGAGGGCATCTTTATATAGACGCCAAATTGGTAGTCCAAAAAGGTGAGCATTTTGGGTAGGCTCGTTAACGTATCAGTTAAAGTACCGGAGGAACTCAGGGAATTAATGCGGCGTGTGAAGGTCGATTGGAGCAAATACCTCCGAGAGGCAATAACGGCTAAGATAAGGGAGGAGCTTGCCAAAGAGGCAAGCAAGAAGCTGGATGACATTAGAAGCAGGGCGAAAAACGTGTCAACGGATGTGCTCGTGAAGTGGATAAGGGAAGAGAGGGAGAGCAGGTGGGGCTCGTAATTGACGCAAGCGTGGCAGCGAAGTGGGTCATTCCCGGTGAGCCGTGGGAGGAAAAAGCAAACATGTTGAAGAAGGCGATCGTCTTAGGACGCGAGGAAGCTTATGCGCCAACTCTTCTAACATACGAACTCGCCTCAGTTCTACTGAAAGCTGTTAAGAAGAGCGTTCTAAAAGCTGTGGATGGGATTGAAGCACTAAAAGCGATCGGCTCTCTTGGAATAAATCTGGCTCCAGTGCTGTGGAAGGAGGTTGCCGAGGTTTTTGAAGTGGCGAGTTTATCGAGCTTAACAATTTATGACGCGGCATATCTCTGGCTTTCAAAAAAGCTAGACGCGGATCTAATCACCGCTGATGAAAAATTGCGAAAGAAAGGCGAAAAAATCGCGAAAGTACTTTTACTTAAAGAAGTAAAAATCTAATCTATCAAATTTTTTACACAGCTATCAAGCTTCCATAACATTCCTAATGCTCGACTATGACCTTACGCTTTCAATCCTTCTACTGGGATTCACAAGAAGGAGAGAATCTAGTATAAATATAGTAAACATATTTAAATAATAGTAAGAATAATTCCATACTAATGACTAGGGTAAAGGTCACGAGGAACTATCAGGTCACGATACCAAAGGAGATAAGGGAAAAAGTGAGACTGAGAGAAGGCGACTACCTTGAGGTAGAAGTTGATGAGCAGGGAAGAATAGTGATGACTAAATCCAAGAGAAAGAGGATGACGCTCAGAGCTGGCAGGTCTCTTACACCCGAGGAAATAGAAAAACTGATAGAGCTGGGAATGAAAAAGAGTCTTGCTTCCTCTGGTGGATAAATTGTCATCTGCTGTTCTGGACACTAATGTCATCGTATATGACACGTTTGAGGATTCAATATACCACGATAAGTCTCGTGAGATTTTGGATTCCCTCGACACTTGGGTGCTTCCCTTAATAGTGCTGTACGAGTATATTTGGTTGATGAAGGAAATAGGTGTAAGCCTTGAGGACATCTCGGTTAAAGTGCAGGAGTACGCTTGGGACCCCAAGGCCAGAGTGACATCAGGAGGTAGAGATGCGATTAGATGGGCTTTAGCCGCCCTCTTGGAAGAGAATCTTTCTCCCTCAAGGTTCAATGATAAGGTCGTACTCTCTATTGCGGAGAGAGAGGGAATCCCACTAGCCACTTTTGACAGGAGACTGAGGGCTCAGGCTCAAAAGGAAAACATAATCGTCCTTCCTAGGTCTATAGCATAGATCGTATTGGATTCCAGAACCAGTTTTAATCCCTGAAGTTTTGTACGGGATAAAAATTAAGTTATAGAGATCTTTACTTATCCATAACCGTCCCCTAGCCATTGCTGTCATCCGTCAGTAGGCATTTTATCCAACCACTTCTGTGGATCATAATGAGGCAATCAAATCTCTCTTATGGACACAATTTGTTAGGTAAATTTAGAATATATAATTTTCCAGGAAAAATGGACAGATTTAATGAGATTTCTTCAATATCATTGATCTAGGGTTTTTCCTAAGATTAAAACGGAAGAGATATGCAATGATACCAGAGTATATATGTATCAAGGTGTTTGAATGATGTAATGAGCATAGGTGACTGGATCTCAAGAGCCATGGAATTTATGGAGAACGCGGAACAATGTCTTAAAGAGAAGAGGTTTGCCATCTCATGCTTCTCAGCCCACCAAGCAGCAGAACTAATGCTTAAGGCGCTTCTACTCCAAAGAACAGGAACATATCCTTTTACCCACAGCCTAACTGAATTACTGGATTCCATCGAGAGCATAGGCATAGCCACTGAAGAGCAAGTTTATCAAGCAGCTGAAGCCCTAGAACCTCACCACACGAGAGCAAGGTACCCATCTGTTCATTGGAGAAAGTACGATAGAAAAATAGCGGAGAGGTGTATGTCTCATGCTAAAAAAATCATCGAATTCGCTAGAAGATCTATTAAAGCATAGATCAGAGATCATTAGGAGAAGAAAGGAGGATTTCGAGAGGTTTGTATCAGCGTTGATTGAAGAGTTCGCTGGCAAGGTGACGATAGTCCTTTTCGGTTCGGTGGCGAGGGGAGAGAGAAGACCAACGAGCGATTTTGACGTCCTTTTGATTCTTGATGAGATAAATGGGTATTGGGAAGTTTTGGAGCAGGTATACTCATTGAAAGGGAAAAGCATTCCAGTGGATGTTGTGCTGATAGATGTTAAAGCACTGCATGAACAAGATTTTCTAATCTCTGAAGCCCTAAAAGGGAAAGTGCTATACGATGGTTTGGGTATTCTGAGGAAAAGGGTTTGAAGAATTAGATATGAATCGATTTAGGCTGAGGTAGCCATATGGATTTTTGCTAGCATGCCTTTTTCCTTTCTTTCATGAGTTCATGGCTCTAGACAAACTTCAACTTCTTTTTTATCGTCTCATTAATGAGTTCTCCCATGTCATCGTCTCTAAACTCCCTACTTACCTCGAAGATTTTCTTCCTCGACTTCTCATCGAAGCTAACAACTAAGCTATATCTCAAAGCAGTTTAGGTCCTTGTGTTGGTTCTAGCTATCTTCTTCCATCTAAAAAGTTCCCTTATCTTCTTCAGCGAAATTTCACCCGTTTTAAAGTAAAAGCAATGCAAAAGCATCACATTTGAAAACATAAACAAAGTAAAATATGTGCGACAATAGAAAGCGTGTGATGGCCGAAGTTACAGTTAAGGAGGATCTTATAGCTCCCTGTGGACTCTACTGCGGTTGGTGTCCATTTTACCTTATAGGAAGAAAGGAGTTTACTTGTAAGGGCTGCTGATCGAGGGAAAAGTGTGGCATCAGGGACTGTGCAAAGGATAAAGGGCTAAAGATCTGCACTTATTGCCCCGAATTTCCATGCCAAAAGCTTTATGATATGTATAGCCATATGGATCAATTCTTCAACGACATAAAGGAAGCTTTTCCACATGGAATTAAAGCATAGAATGAGCCGCATCAACTACAAAAACAAAAATGACAACAGCTCTGACAGAAAAGCAAGTTATCGATGCCTTTGATAGGTTCATCTTTGATACCTTTAGAAGTATATTTATATGCTCATCTTCTAACTTTAATTTGGTTTAGAATGCAGGAAGAGTTCATCAGAAAAGAGAAAGGCGCATCAATCCTACTAAAAACGTTTGGAAATTCGCCGAAGATCAGAATAATTGACTTCTTTCTTGGTAATCCTCTCTTAGACTTCACGAAGAAGGAAGTTATTGAGGCCTTGGGCATGAGCAAGCAGACATTCTACAAGTACTTCAAGGACTTAGAGGAGCTGGGAATAGTTAAAGTCACGAGAAGAATAGGAAAGGCAAAGCTCTACAGGATAAACCTCAAGCACCCATTAATAGCGATGCTAAGGGAGTACGAAAGGAAGCTATCATTACAGATTGTAGAGAAAGAGAGAGATAAGATAAAGGAAATACTCAAGGAATTCAAGACAGAGATCAAAGAACTGTATGGAAAGAGGCTGAAGAAGGTTATACTTTATGGATCATGGGCAAGAGGCGAGGCAACTGAGGACTCAGACATAGATGTTCTCATAGTCCTCGAGGGGAAAGTTCTGCCAGGAAGAGAGATAGACAGAATGATTGACATTATAACGAAAATTAACCTGAAATATGGAGTGCTAATATCGGTTTATCCCGTGTCTGAGAAAGACTTTCATGAGGTCAGAAGCCCTTTGTTGATGAATATTAGAAAGGAAGGGATTCCAGCTTGAAGGAAGTCGAATCGCTCATTAAAAGGGCAAGAAGGTACCTTAGGAGCGCCGAAATTCTCCTCAAAGATGGGGACTACGAATCATCGGTTTCAAGAACCTATTACGCGATGTTTTTCTCCGCTCAAGCCTTGTTGTTAACAAAAGACCTGTCTTTTTCATCCCACAAAGGCGTTATCTCTGCTTTCGGAGAGCATTTCATCAGGACGGGCATTTTTCCGAGAGAAATGGGGAGGGAACTGAATAGAGCATTCGAGAAAAGGCAGATAGGAGATTATGAGCATACGTTCATCATATCAAAGCAAGAAGCTGAGGAATTGCTTGAGAAAGGGAAGGAGTTTGTGGAAAAGGTGATTCAATACCTTAGCAATGAAATTGTAACGAATACTTAGTCCTTGCCGATTATCGGGATAGCCAGTTTCCTACCTTCTCCTTTGATTCTCTCACGGCTTCCCTATCACAGGCCCAGAACTCCTCCTCAGCTATCTCAATAGGTTTTAGATTTAGTTCTGCGCTCTGAGAAATCCATCCCTCAGAGAGATTGAGGAGGATGGCATCTAGGCTAACAAGGTCCCTGCCAAATGCTGCAACCTCAAATCCATCAACGATGTTGTACCTCATGCGAGGGAGAATCAACTCGTACTCACCTTCAGGATGTGGAACTGCCGTTGAGTGAAGGGCCTCGCAGATTCCGTAGACGTTGAAGAGGGATTGGTAGACCTTGTTAACGTCGATTATGCTTCTAGCTATTTTCGAATGGTTCGGACCGTGCCACCAAGGCCTAAGTAGATCTGGTATCATACCAAACAGGTTCTTCATACAAAAACTTGCGTACATCTTGAGCTTTGCAAGGCTTATTAGTGTAGAGCCACGCAGATCGTATAGCTTCTTTAGTACCATGTTGTAGAGCTTTTTGGTTGCAACCAGCTTGAAATGAGACTCAACAGCCCTTTTAACCTCGTTGGGATCTGCTATGTTCCCCCTCCAAACCTCTTCGGTCACGTTGATGTACTCCACGCTGAACTCCTTAAATAGGTCGGTGAAACCGTTTTGGTCGAGGAAGACCTGATCTTCCTTCCTGATTCGGTCCCAGTGCCCTTCTTCTCTGAACTAGTCCCAGCTAGGATGTTCGATAAGCCATCGCCAACCCTCTCCCTTAAGGAGCCATTTCCAGTTGACTTCCTTGCCGTTAGCCTTAAAGCTCATCCCTCCTTCTTGAAGGCTTGGTGAGCGAGCTATCATGTAGGATTCGGTGATGATGACGCTGGAATCGATTGCTTCTAGGATCGCCCTCAAGGTTTTGCAATCGGTGTAATTTCCGGGCTCGTTCGATACCCAGTTAGGGTATCGACCAAGATCTGCTTCAGATCAGAGGAGTCACTAACCCTCGCTATCGTTGTCTCCCCAAATTTGTGGAAAACAGGCATGATATGCGCTTTCTCTTTGACATTACAAATAAAAAGTTTCTTTAGGACGAACCTTTGCGATAGTTTGTGTTTATTTTTAGCTAGCTTAAGCGATATTGGCAAGCGAATCGTCTGTTCGGTATAGAAAGCATATTGATGATAATAGCAGTAACTAACGTCGCTATAGGAGTCATAAAAAGCATTCTTCAAAGGTGTAGGGGTTTTAGTGAGGAGAAAGCCACAGATTCAGTCTTTGTTGCAGACCTGATGAAGGTTTCATCACTCTGGCTTGGCAAAAGGTTGAGCCGATTGCGAGAAGTGTACAGAAAGCCGATGAAGGCACCTATACTTGGGGAGTGGTTTGAGTATCTACACTACAAAATTGATCATAGAACAAGGAGTTTTCCTAAGAGGGTATAGATAGGTACAAAGTCAACAAATTCATTTAGAATTCCAAACACGATATCAGAGCGCTTGTACCAACGTTTCTATTGCTTTCCTAACTTTTTTATTTTTCTACCGACGTATAGTCCATATCCCCAATATTTGAAGATCATAAAAACATTTCTTGGGGGAGCTCCTTCTGAGACCTTCCATCTTATTCCAAATTTCTAGGTAGTTTGGATCTTGGGATTATCTAAGGGCCTAATTGTCTTCGAGAATATGAGTAAAAGTTAAGCATGCGGAAAATAAAAAAGAAAGGAGAGGAAGGATTAAACCGAGTTTTCAAGAAAAACAGACTATGATCCTTCAGACACATGAATTTCTCCTTGGATCAACGGTCCACCTTCAGAGTAATGGATTTTTGATATTGTTATCCTAAATGTGGTTGGAGGAGGACCCTCTTCTGGAATAAAGGGACAGGATACACATTCTGAAATATGCACTTCAAATGTACATTTGTACATGCGATTTCCCTTGTTGACGAAGCAATTCCCTCCAAATGTTGTATATCTCCATCCAACAACTGGAGGGTATTCTTATTCTGATCTCCGTATCTTAAAATAGGTTATGTCATTGCTAAAAACGATCAATCTAGCTTTTGGATCCGTGTAGAAGAAAACTCCTTTTGGTCCAGGATCTCCCCCCTCCCATTTTACATCAAAGGCGAAGTAGCTCCTTCCATTATTGGAAGTCTTGATCTCGCCTACACCTTTCGCTTCACCATATCTCGGCTTCGTGAAACCTGCGACCATTTGTACGAGACCAAGAAGCAATAAGCTAACTATAAAGGCGCTTGCTAAAACCTTTCTAGTTGTCTGCATACGTATGCAGCCCTATCTCCAGCCCTATCTCCAATTGCATGGATCATGAGCTGGAACCCAGCTTTATGGGCTTTTGAGACCAGACGATTTAGCGTCTTAGAGACTCCTCTCTCCTCAGGATACCTTATTATGCCAAAAGTGTTTGGATTGTCAGCATAGGGTTCTGATAGGTAAGCAGAATGCGCTTGAGGGGATCCATCCGCTATTATCTTGATGCATCCTATTTTCAGCATCTCATCTCCAAAGTCGGTGTGTAGCCCAAGTTCTATCAATTTATCAAGCAAAGAAGAATCTTCTGGCATTGAAGACTGATGATACGGATTGATTATCATCCAAACCCTGATTGGAAGCTTCTTTCTCCTATGAAGTTCCATGAACGGCCTTATTTCGGCAAATGAGTAGCCAAGACCTCCGGGGAAAGGGATCATCACGTGATGAATTGTTGTCCACCCAACCTTTGCTGCGGCCTGGAGGCTTGAACGTGCTGTCTCCAGCAAAACCTCATCAGTTGGGGGTTCAGCCATGTTCCAGAAGATTTGCATGGCGTATTCGTGAACTATTCCAATGGGCACTCCCTTTTTATCTCTGAGGATTCTGCCCCTAGAATCTTCCTTAGTCTCAGCGGTAATCCCGGCAAGCTCAAATGCTTTGCTGTTTACCCAGGCTGCATGTCCTCCTGCACTCTTCAAAACTACCGGGTTTTCGGAGGAGACTGGGTCAAGGTCCCATCTAGTTGGAAGTCTCTTCTCTTTTACTCTGAACTGATCCATCCTCTGCCAAGGACCCACTTTCCCTTTGGAGTCTTCAAAACCATTCTCCTGACTTTTTCCACCATCTCAGCTATGGAGTTGCAGTCAAATAGGTCAACCCAAACTTTGGATGTCTTTAGAAGACCCCTAGCAATCCCATGATGATGTGTATCTATGAACCCTGGAACAACAGTTTTTCCGTTGAGATCTAAGACCTTAGTCTTGTCTCCAATGAATTGCCTTGCATCCTCGTTTGAACCCACCTTAAGGATTCTACCATTCGTAATAGCAATTGCCTCGGCACTAGGTAGTTTCTCTGACATGGTGATTACGTCGGCATTCAATAGAACCAAATCCGCTAAATCTACATCTGAAATCTCAAATTTAGCATCCTTTGGCATTGCTCTCACATCATCAACCAGTAAGCTAGTCGATCCTACAAAGCTTTTAATTGCGAGGAAGTTCACTCTTGTACTCTATGATGTTATAGTTCATATGTAGTATCTCCATCTCTCTTATGGATGGATGAACTTATGAAAGTATAATAGTCAGAGAAGTTAGATCAATTGGATGCGAACATCATGAAGAGAGAAAAAATTCTGTTCGCAATAGGGTTGTTGGTACTAGTTGTTGTGGCCTTTACTCTATTTACTAGAGGGAAGGAAACTTTGCCATCTTCGCCTACAGCAACACCTAGTCCAACTGCTGTTCCAGAATCTGGAGGATGGATCATAGAGGGAGCGAAATTTCTGAATTTCAACTCAATATGCGGCCTTAAGCTAGAGCCATCACGTCCCAAAAGTTTGACTATTGGTGGCGAATGGACAATGACAGGTTGTAGCACACTTGACGAGCAGCTGGGGAAACCATTAGCGATCGTCATTAAAATTCGAAATTCTGGCAAAACAAACCTCAATCTTACGGTGCCATTGCTTTCTGACGTTGTAGTTCATATGGACACAGAATCCAAGGCTCCTCTTGCATTTTACCTTCCGACGTCTTGGTTGCCATATGGCGGCTGGGTAACTGAGGAAAAAGGCGAGCTTATAGTAGAAATGGAACCTGGAACAATAGTCGAACTACTTTATTTAATACCTCAGTTTAGTGGAGAAGCCATAATCGACCTTGGAAGCATTGGCTCTCTCAAGATAGAAGCTCCAGCGTCGTAGTCGTTGTGTTGTTAAGTGGCTGGTTGCTTCTTATCTGCTGCCCGTTCTAAGTGGTCAGTTTGATAAACCTAATCGAAAAGCTCGAATTTCTGCACTTAAAAGTGCTTAGATGAATGTCTTGGTTAATTTTGCTTTATCATCCTTTAGTTACCTATAAGTTTTCCCCCGCCTACTTACACGCAAAATAACTTCAAAGATCCCAAATGCAGCGGATATGGTGCCTAGAATACTCACTATTGCGTTGTATATTCCTCCTGTTTTCTCACTTAGATAATCAATCAGAGTGATTTGAGTCTCCGCCCTTGTGAAGCATCTTACATCGAAAATGATCTCTACATCTACCTCCTCTTCATACTCATCCCGAGGAGGAATATAGTTGAACCTTCTGTCGATTACCGAAGTTCTCCTATTTATGATGTGAATTTTGCCAATAGAATAATCTGAAACAGTTGGAGTAATTTCTTCAACATTCCGAGCTGCTGCAACATAGTCTCCGAGATCAAACCCCTCTACGTACTCACTTATTAGGAATTTCCTTACATGCGTCATTTCACTTGTTGTTTTATTCAAGTAATTAATGTCAAACTCGATGAAAAATCCTTTAACCAGCAATTCAATCCTCCAATGATGGGGTTTTCCCTCTTCATAGTATGTCACATTGGCCCTTTTTCGACACGCTATAGAGGATTTGATGGACAACTCCACCTCCCATTCATCATCCTTAAGCACTATCTTGTGATCTTGAATCTCTGTGTCAATATATTTTGGGTGTTTAACGATTTCGAATTCTAAAGGTTTCGCTTCCTGAGCTTTCCACGAGAAACTGCCCACGTCCACTTCTTCTATAGGTACAGAGATCTTAACTTGGGTCAATAAAACCATTATAACAGTTAGCAGCAAAAAGAATGAGAAGACGTACTTCAATAAACCTTTCAGATTTATTCCATCTCCAACAAAAGATGTCCTGTTGGCTTATATAATTTTCCACCAGAAAGAGCGCCAAAAATAGGTTTTTTTATTGAAAAGAGTGAAATTAAATTCAAATCAGTTCAATTTAGGAGTTCATCGCCCTTCAACTGTCTCTAGTTTTATTTCTCTATCGAAAAGAAGGAGGAAAACTTCTTTAATGGTTATTGTGTCAGGGGGTTACTTCATTTTTACCTTCATAAAATCAAGAAAACCCTCTTCCAACTTCTATGATTAACCAGTCGCATGGGTTCATAGTTTTCTTACTTTTTTGTATGCAAGGTTCTCTATATAGAAAAATTAAATATGGAAAAAACTGAAGTTTTAGTATGAAGCATTCTATACGCAAGTTTCTAAAATTTTTTCTCATTGCAGATTTAACTTTGCTTCTACTTTTTACTGGCCTTATAATCTACTAGCGTTTCAAATACGGTCGTCCAAGCCTGTTTGTTGAGATTTCAGGCCATCTAAGAGACAACTGGGCGAATCGGTCACATGTACAATAAATGTCAGCAATGATGGGAATCGAGACTTATTTAATGTGAGCATCGGGGACTCTTATGGCTTTAAGTGGTCTGGTAACTTGGCAGTCAACGAGTCTAGGGCTTTTTATGTTGAATTTAAGGGTCCCATCAAGGACAAGATATTCAACAAAGTAAGAGCTGATGGATACACAGAGGAAGGGTATCACGTTTGGAGCACGGATGTGTGGACCCTTACTACAATTGTAAGTGAAAGCTACGATCTTATTGATGCAATTAATAAGGATATCGTTGATGTTGAGTTTAGGGGAACAGGCTACTGTGCTGGAGATGTGATAAAGCTTAGGATTACCCCTAAACTTGAAATCACAGTAAACATAGAAATAACTCCTGGTCTAGTCTTGATAAATTCCGGTCTGGGACAAAACATGATCATTGCAGAAAGTAGGACTATAACCGTTAAACCCGGAATTGAACTTGATTTAAACATTGAAGCCTACTGTCTTGACCTGCACAAAGACAATCCATCAAGTTCAGAGTCGTTCTCACTACGAACTGATCCTGGTACTTATGGAGAGGACGTTATAAAGTTGATGATGTCCCTCACTGATGCCCCACGCACTCAAAAACCAGTTGCTGCAGTGCAGATTGCTTTATGGGTTATAACCGATGACATATCAATAGGTGAAATATCCATCTCCTTTTCACTCGAGGATATTAGGGCTGCCAAATGGTTACTGGAGAATGCTGGAATAGACATTTCTCGTAAGAGGTTGTTCCAAGAAGCACCAGGCACATAATCTAAGATAGTGAAGTTTGTAGCGCATATAGCGGTCTTGGAAGAATTTAGAGGATGAGATGCTACTCTTCAATTTCTTAGCTTCTTAACCTTTCCAAGCAATATTGAGGTCTTTTCTGGGAATATGAAGTTCCGCTGTCAGGCTATGAAGATACGATTGTTTGCCTCTAATTCATTCTTAAAAATTAAACATTATTTTCTGCCTTCAGTATTTCGTTCTTCAACTTCAAAATCTTAATTACGTCGTATGAGAGCCCTAAGACAAGTGAGCCGGCTCCTACCAGTAAGAATCCCACCAATGCCTCGCCAAACCCACTGAGTTACCCAAACCTTTGGAGCCGACCAGTGGGAAAGGATTCTTGGCATGAAAGGCAAAGAGTGGCAATAGCTCGTGCGCTGGTCAACGACTCAGCAATCATCCTTGCAGATGAACCTACCGGGAATTGGACTCTGTCACGGGTTAGGAAATCATAAGCCTAATGAAGCGAATTAATCGAGAGAGGAAAAAGATGTTTATCATAGCAACCCATGACCTTGAGGTAGCCAAGAAAGCTGATAGAGTTGTCTATCTAAGAGAAGGAAAGATAGAAAGGGAAGAAGTGATAAAGAGTGAGCTCTTTGTCGAGTTGCAAGAACTGCTTTGAACCGAATAAAAAAGTCCCATAATGTTAGTTATAAAAACGATCCTAAGCAGATTTTTCGTGATAAAGCTCGCATGCATCTTCAGTTTTGCCCCTTTAAGGTTCGATTTACGCGAAAGCTATGGCTGCCTTAGCCAACTTTCTTAGCCAAACCATAAATTTGTTTAAGAATAAATGGAAATCCCCTTCATCTATCTTTTCTATGAGTAAGTATCTCTCAGAGCCGAATGGGAAGTTTTCAACGGTTAACATCGAAACTTTATTATTCAGGTTCCTTTTGTATTTGTAATATAGCCTTAAGATGAACTTGAGCTTCCTCAAAGTCTCTTCTTCCAGATCTTCATATCTTAAGTTGAATTTCTTTGAGATCATGTATGCATCTACGAAATATCTTTCCTTGAAACCTTTCCTGGTTAGGATTGCTCTTACCTTCTCGCAGAAGATCTCCCTTATGTCATAAACCTTGAATTGTATAGATTTTCTGTACTCCATGTAGAACTCTGGAAAAAGGAATTCAAGTTCCTTTGATTCGGGACAAATGAACTTCAGCTCAACCTCTTCTTTCCCAAGCTCCTCCAAACTCCTGGGTTCTTCCAAGTCAAATCAAGGTCAACGCTGAACGTATGCATATAAAAGAAGTTGCCGAAGGCAATTTGGGGAAATCTTTGATTTCCTTTTTATCCGCTGTTAGGCAAAGTGAAATTTGAGAAACCTTTTATCCGATTTCAATTATCTTTCCTACCCCGTACTCAATAAAATCTTCCTCATATTCCCTTTTGAAAGCTTCTCTGACCAAATCACCTGTGCAATGAGATGGTGCAACTTTTTCTACTCCCAATTCTTTAAATTCTTTAACACACGATATAGGGGGATGGTGAAACCCTCCCAAAACCAAATAAAGCTTATCTTTTTTCATCAATTCTTTAGCTTTCTTCACAATATTCACAATTCCAGGATGAGCACAGCCCGTAATAATAACTAATCCCTTTTTTGAATCGATAATTAAGGATTGCTCTTTTGGAGGCCCATAAAGTTCTCCGGTCGTGTAAACAAAATCAGAAATTTTCCCTGGAGCCGAAATTTCTACAAGTTTGGCTCCCTTTTGGGTTATCATATTTTTAATAGATTGGGGAAAGGAACTCGGAATAAAGACAGTAACATTGCTGTTTCTTTCTAAAAAACCTTCTAATCCACCCACATGATCACCATGAATATGAGAAATAACTACTTTCTTGATTGAGGCAGGATTGATACCTAATTTTTCCATATTGGAAAGCAAAATTTCTGAGTTTCCTCCGGTATCGAACAGTATTAGCTCCTGAGGAGTTTTTATTATACATCCGAAACCCCAGGCAGTTGTTAAATCAGGATTTACTTGATAGTTGTCATAAACAGAAATTAAAGTTATTTCTGGTTTTTCTTCTTTTTCTGATCCAATAGAAATTTCTAGCGGAGTTAATTTTTCAGTTTGAATTGAAAGCCAAATTCCTGTCCCTGTCAAAATTAAGATTCCGACTAAAATTAAGATTTTGAGATTCTTCATATTCATCATCTCCATAACATTTTGCTATATTTTGATTTTTTCTTTTCAAGCCCCCCGAAGCAATTTCGCCTAACCTGTAGTAACCGAAGTAACACTTGATAAGGCATAGTCCTTACACCTAAGCCAGGAATTTACTGGAACGTCGTCCAAATAGACTTCAACTTCCTATTTCCCACGATAATAGCGAAGAACAACATAAGTCCAGAAACCGTGAACGATTTGGAGTGCTCTGGCCTAAAGATAGAGGTTCCAGAGGTTGGGCACACCATCTCCTTTGGACGTAGGGGTCTCGTAGCCGAGGTAGTTGGAGAACTCGTTGAGAGGAGGGCAAAGTTGAAGGCCCTTGCGAACTCTGCTAAATCAGGTTCTAAAAGATATGATTCGGCTCAGATAGCAGTTAAATGGATCCTTGTTGCTTGTTTCGGTTATCTAGGGTATAGAAACGCGAGGTTTGGAAGCATAGAGGCTTATGAATGTGTCACAGCTCTTGCAAGGGATACGCTGTTTAGGGCAATGTTGGTTGCAGAAAGGATGGGCTTTAGGGTTCTGCACGCTTTAGTGGACTCCCTCTTCATTCAAGTAGGCTCAAAGGACTGGCTCGAAGTTCAAAGGCTGATTAGGGCTATAGAGGAGGAGACAGGATATACCCTCAAGGTGGAAGCGGATTACGCATGGGTTGCATTCTTCAACGATGTTTCAGGGAGAACTGGGGTTCCCTCTCGATACCTCGGAAGGCTAAAAAACGAAGAGATAAAGGCCAAAGGCTTGAAGCTTTGCAGAAGGGACACTCCTCTTTTCATCAAGAAGACAATGGTTCATAGATTTCCCTTAGAGAGATAAGAATACTGACAGAGGAAGATCTCGAAGCGTTCAAGGGAAAAAATCTGGATGTACAGGTTAAAGAAGACCCTACATAGTTTACGAGTGGACTCAGGTAATTCGCGCGCGCTAAAATCAATGGCCGTCATCCAGTTATTATGATGCTTGCCCTCTTCTTTCTCTTTTTCTTCTCCTCTTCCCTTTTGGACTTCTCTGGATAAAACTTGAGATAATCGTCAGCCCTCTTTGCAATTGCAATTCCAGAACTTGTAAGGATTATCTTTAGCCTCTTCCCCTCCAGCTCAGTTCTTACCAGCCCTAAAGGCTTTAGCTTTCTGTTCACGTGGTAATTTACTGTTGGTTCAAAGCTGACTTCCTTTCTTTCTTCTTTTTCCTTCTTGGGCCGCCTGATTTCCCTACCCCTTACCCTTTCAAGGTAATCGGCGACCCTATTAGAAAGCTCTTTCAGAAAAGCAATGCCTTCGAACTCCTCGTACAGTACTTTGAGGATCGAGAGAGAGGTCTCTGGAAGTAGCACTACCCTCAGCATGGGCAACTCGGGATCTGGAGCATTGGGAGCGATTGGGATTCCTCCCTTGTACATCGTTGCAACATATAGAGCTGCTGAAATCTCTGGAAAAGAAGAGGTGATGGAAACGTAGACCTCAAATCCAGCATCCCTGTGGTTCTGTATTAGGTCTCTAACAGTATCAAGTACAAGATCGAAGTCCCTCCTGAGATTAATTGAGTTAAAGGACTTGGTCATCCACCTAACCTGATTCTTAATCTCCGGAATTTTTTCAGCACCTTGGCTATCTATTATGAGAGCTACAGCCTTTCTTGGACCTGCGGTGCCAAATGCTTTAAGTATAAACTCTTCGTCAGCGTCAGCAGCAAAGATAAGGGCGTTCTCGATCGGCAAGTACATCACTAAAACATGTTTTGTTATTAAGAATATGTTTATAGATTAGCAATAAACTTTTAGTTTCTAAAGCAGTTCTCAATTTCAAATGATTTTTGAGGTTCCAAAACTTTACTTGTATAAAAAAATCTCTTTTATCGTTCCATAGTATTTCATATATCCCCAAATTTCGTGAAACTGGATAAAAGTATAACTATTAAAATCACCAGAGGTAATTCACTTCCGACATCGGTGTCACTTCATGGTCGCAAGTGGAAGCACGAAAGAGCAGAGTACCCTCGAACCTTTCCTCGAGCGAAGCTCTAGAGCCTATGATCTAGTCTCCTATTCGGAAATTCAGGGTTCTCTTAGGAAATCTCTTATCAGAAGCGCTTCAGACATAGCAGAGGTTGCAAAAGTCGCCGAGTCCCTCATCAGTGAGGTAAGGACTCTCCTTGAGGTAAGGAAGGCCCCTCGTATTGAGGTAAGTACGATAATATCTGGGGCTGTTGACGCCGGTGTGAGCGGGAAAAACCTTCTTGTGGGCTTTTGCCCGGTAGTTGTTGCAGTTGGCTCGGTCTTCAAAGGGGTTGAGATGAAGGGCTCTCCTCTCGCTGCAACGACGAAGATCGCTCGCATCTTCAGGGACGAGGAAGAGGGAAGGAAGCTCGCAAACCTCATAGGTTTTTACCTTCAGTTCGAGCTGGCAAGAAGGCTTGTTGAGGAAGGCGTAGACATCCTAATAATCGATGGACCGCTCGCCATATCAAAGGTTCATTATTCAACCATTTCAAGGGACTTCAGTAAATCATTTATCACCACATACCAAGAGGCCATGAACTCCCTTCTTTCCCTCCTTTCAGAGTCCAGAGATGCAGGAGTCCTTACAGTGGGCATAGTGAAGAGGGTAAGAAGCTCAATTATCCCTAGGCTCCTCAACATTGACGGCAGGCTTAACGATTCTGTCGTAGCTTCCATATCCTTATCGGTGAAGGAGTACACGAAGCCCCTCCCGCTTCCAAGGGACTGGTCTGACATACCGGGAGAAGCCCAGTGGAGAGGTTTCTGGGGCCATGGCCTGAAGCCAAGGGCAGTTTTCGTTAAGGGGAATGTAAGGAGGGTTTACAGGCTTGAGGTTCCTGAATACGCTCTGCCAAAGCTTGATTACATAGTTGGAGCCCTTACATCTTTAGCAGATCCAAAATCTGGCTTCCCAATCCCCCTCTCGCACGTTGACAGGCTTGCAAGGATAACTGAGCGAACCTCGAATTCAGCATATCTCCGCCTCTTCAAGGAGGTAATGCTTAGGCTTGGCCCCTCAGCCGCCCAGCTCCTAAACATCGTTACCCTTCAGCACGGGGAGGTGTGAAGTTGCAAAATGTTGTTGGATATGTCATTTCTCGCTCTACCCCCCGAAAGATAAACTTCGTGATAAAGAGGGGAGAAAGAGTAGAGCTGGGCCAGTTTTATGCTGTTGAGCATCCTTTCTGGGGGAAAGGAGGCCCAATTGTCCTGTTGAGGGTTTATGACATCTCCTCAATGAATGAGGAGATGGATCTAGGCCGTACTGGAGTAATTGCAAGTTCTGCAGGCCTCGTCCCCGTATTTCAGGGGGAGCTTGAGTACCTAGTTGCTAACGCAGAGGTCCTGGGCTATCGAGACCCCATTGATGGGAGGATAAAGGGCCTTGAGGCCCCTCCCTCTACCGCAGATCCAGTCTTCAAGCCAGATAAGGAGGATTTGAGGGAGTTCTTCTCATCAACTACCTCTGGCTACAGGGTTCCAATAGGAAAGCTTGCTGATTCCGATATAGACTTCTACCTGGACCTTGACTCCCTTGCCAGAGGCCATGCTTTCGTTGCCGGGATGACGAGGTCAGGAAAGAGCGTCTCAGGGGACTCAATTACAGTGATTTACGATGTAAAGGAGAAGAGGGTTATAGTTGAGCCAATAGGAGATTTCGTAGACAGGCTGCTTGGAAATGGGATGGGAACTAAGGAGCTTGGAAGGAGGTATTACGCCCTCTGCCTTGAGAGAAGGAACTTCAGACCAACCTGGTCAAGAATAACTGCTGTTCACAAGCATAAACCATCAAAATGCATGTACGAGATAAGGACTGATAAGGGAAAGAGGCTTCTAGTAACTGGAGATCATTCCCTCTTGGTCTTCGATGGCCTAAGGCTAAGAGAGGCTAAGCCAAGGAGTCTCTTTAAGAGAGGCCCGTTCTGGCTTGTTTCCCCGTTGGAAACTCCTCCTCCAATAAAAAGGGCTGATGGGGTCGGTCCTGAGCTTATAGCCGCGGCTGTTGCAGATGGGTCGGTTGTCGGGGATGAGGTCCTAATTCATGGGCCAGATAAGAAGCTCGTTGAGATAGCAAGAGAGAAAGGCCTTGAGGCAAAAATATTGAGGGACTACCTCCTCTTAAGGGACCAAAAGCTGAGGATGATTGCGGAACAGGGCCTAGCTTCCTTTATCACCCTTCCAATAAGCGAGGAGAGGAGGGCAATGAAGGAATTCCTTAGGAGGATAAGCTATCAATCCTATGACGGGAGCAGGGTGATGTTCTCAAATCCATCGGAGACAATGAGGGTTGCATGTTCTCTCTCCCTCCTTGGCCTTGAGCCCGAAAGGGTTGGCCCTGCTTGGATCCTTTTTGATGAGGAGAAGGTCCAGCAGGCTTTGAAGTACACAGCTAGCGACGGAGGCCCGGTGTTCCACCACCTTCCAGAGCTAGGAGATGTGATAAAGAGGGAGAGAATAAAAAGAGGAATGTGGAGGTTTGAGTTCGCTGTAAGGGCAGGGATAAGTCCTGATTCGCTTAGGAGAATTGAGAACGGAGAATTTGTAAGCGTTCAGGATATTACTGCGGTCCTTAAGTTCCTAGGAGGAAATCAAGCCCTAAAGCTCCTTACAATGCCATCCCTTTCGTTCGAGAAGATAGTTGAGGTGAGGAAACTAGGGCCCTGGGAGGAGCCCGTTTACGACATCTCAGTTGAGAGGTGGGAGAACTTCGTTGCAAACGGCTTCTTCGTCCACAACTCGACCTTCGTCCTAAACCTGATAGAGAACTCTCAGAGGATAAATCCGAGACCTAGGTTTCTTGTTCTCGATAAGAGGGGGGAATACTCAATCCTTTCAAAGAAAGGGGCTGCCATATTTGACTACAGGACCTTCTTGCCGAAGCAAGGAGCTTTAACCCCTAAGGACATATCGAGGAGGCTTGGGATAGATAGGGGCTCCCTTCGAAGCCTTGTAGAGCTTGCTGCAGAAGAAGTCTTAGGAGAGGGGGAGATAAGCCCAGAAGCCTTGCTTAAGAAGGCAAAGGAGCTTGCAATTGCCATGGATGTGAGGGAGAGGAAGAAGCTGATTAGTCAGCTTCAGATAAAGCTAAGACGATCGGGAAGGTTCCTTAGGCCAAGAGGAATGGGTCATGACATAATAGAGGCTGTCAGGAAGTTTCCTATAATCGTGCTCGACTTCAGCGTTGACGCAGATTACGACGATCAGTTCCTAGCGGTAAGGGAGATGATAAGGAAGATAGTTAGATACGCAATTTCGAGAAGGGATAAGGGGGACTTCGCCCTAATAGTGGTGCTTGAGGAGGCCCAATATTTAGTCCCCGAAAGAAACGCTCCACTTGTAGGAAATCCCTTCGACTCAGGGGTTTATTCGACTCTAATTGAGGCGATAAGCCAGTCAGGAGGTTACAACGTGGGCTTCATAGTGGTCACGCAAAGACCCGCTTACGTATCAAAGGCAGTCATATCCCAATGTAACACCGTAGTGTGCTTTAGGCTGAAGAACTTGAACGATCAAGATGCAATAGCTGCCTACACGGAGGGAGGAGGGGATATAAAGAACTACTTACCGTCTCTGAGGAACCATGAAGCAATGATATGGGGGATGGCGTCTGAAATCCCCTTCCCCGTTAACGTAAGGATGAAACCCAGGATCTTCCCAGCCAAGGCCTCAGCACCACCAAGTGCTGCCTGGAAGAAGATGGCAGACTCATAGCTTATTATAAGCTTCTAAGGAGTCCAGTTAATGTCCAGGTTTTGAACGAGGCTCCTTACCTTTTTAAGTACCAATTTTTTCACTAACAGGATTTCCATAACCTCAAAGGAAGAGGATAAGGTCAAAAAAGTTGATCTGACCATCAGACAATACATAGAATTGAAGAAATTGATAGAACTCTACGCATAAGGATCATAAGCCTCATCCAAGATAATTCATGCTCCTCAGGTTACTCCTCTCTAAAGCACTTCCTCCGAAAGCAGTACGACCTTTATCCCTCCATATTTCTCCCTCCCGACCAATCCCTTTTTCTCCAAAGACTTCAGGGTTCTAGAAACAGTAACCTTGCTTAAACCGGTTTCAGACCATATATCCCTCTGCAGGGCTCTTCCACCTCTTTTTGCTAGGAATTCAATGATTTCTCGAAAATGCGGTTAGATCTTCCCGCAACGATCATCTTCACCTTTCCATACCAATGGAAAGGAAACTCGTTAAACTATCAGTTCCTATATAATAACTCACCAAACGCGGGCTAAAGTATTAATGCAGCTTGTTACGAAAGGAATAATTCTCTTTTTGTCCTTCTCCTTAAAAAAGCTTTCTAGCTCGTATGCGTGAGAGATTGTTTCTATGTGGGTTATAAGCTTCTTACTCATGTAGAAGGATAAGTATGAGATAAAATGAGTAGGTTACGCAAACAACGATTTCCATTAGTTCCATTTAAGTCATGACTCATGATGTAGATCTCCAATCTCAATTGAGGATTTTTTGTTTTAGTCTCGCCATGAGTTCTTCTAATTGTTCTATGGCCCTCTTCTTGTCCTCATCAGTGTAACTAGTGGTGGCAAATATGCCTCTCCAACTATCCAAGAATGTCCTTCTCTTGATTTCAGGTATTACTTTCTCTTTCAACTTATCCTCAAATACCTTAGGGCTGGGGAGAATTTCTCTCACTCTTTCCATAATTCCCTTGGGAACACCGCTCTCCAGAACTAAGGAGGCTATATCCCTTATGTCAGATGCCCTTGATGAGACGACCTTCATTATGAAGTAGTCCGCATAACTCGGGACGAAGACCTTTACATTTTCATTTGCGATCGAAATAAAAACAGGTTTGCTTCCATTAACCATCTTCTCGTCGATGAGTATCATCTCCTCGGGCTTCCTCCCCCTTATCTCACCTTCCATGAAATCCAAGGATACCTTTATGCTGGTTTTATCGTACCTAACGTACTTAACCCACCTCATGAATCCGTAGGTTTCGCGCTTTTCCTCAGCCTCTATGTTATAATCCTCCGGTAGAATCAGCTTTAGCCCGTCTAAGTTCCAACCATCCTTCTTCTTAACGATGAAATCGCAATCCCTCGTGAACCTTGAGAGGGGGATGAACGCTCTTAGAGCGTATCCTCCTATCAAGATGAGTCTCGGGTTCTTAAACCCATTCGTTCCCCTAGAAATAGCCTTTATGGCTATTTCTAGCCATAAAAAGTTCCTTTTCTCTCATCTTCATCAGTTCTATCGCTTTAGGCAAACTCCAACACCTTTTCTACGGCCTCTTCTACGAGCTCCCTTGCCTCAAAGTTTTTGAACTTCCCTCCCCTCACGTTGAACAAATCCCTCCCTGACCTCTCGTTGAAGAGCTGACAAGCGTACCTTATCGCGCTCCACACCCTAGCATCAGTCTTGGATATCCTCCTCCACCTTGAAAGCTCCCTAACCTTGCTCAAGGAGATCTCATCCCTCCTGAAGTAAAGTAAAGCAAAGGCATCCAGGAAGGACCACTCCGCAACGCAGTTGACCAAGCAAGATTCTGGAACTTCTACGAGCAAACCATCCAACTCTTTGTACTTGTATGGAATTCTCCTATGGTACTCCACATCAAAGATCCATCCCCTGCCCCTAGCGAACTCCTCCAAGGCCCTTTTGTAGGACGATGAGGTTACGGCTAATCGGTAAACGTTCCTATGAACAAAGTCGTAGTTCCACAAGCTCGCTGCCGTCTGCTTTATTACGACCTTAAACCCCCTATCTTTACTCAAGAAGCTCCAGACGTCTTCCTCCTTTGCCGGAACGTAGTACCAACCCCAACTCACCCTTTTGACTAATCCAAGCTTGCTGAGCCTGTGCAAGTACTCCTTTGCCCTTGGCTCTATCATAACAGCTTCCCTAGTCGCAACCAAGCTTCCTTCCCATTTTTCTCTTAACGCTTCGTTGAACCTAGCGAGATACATTGAGTCACCTTTAATATGGTATTGGCACTTAAGTATTTAAATATGTCACCTTTTTGTTAAAAATGGCATATAGTAGCTTTTCAGAAACTTTAGCCAGCTTTTCTAATTTTATCGGATGCTGACCCCTTTGTTTACAAAGGAGTTGTCTTAGTTCTTATCTCTTCTAAATTGGATGTGTATTTTATTTATAGTTGATAATGGGGTTGTTGATCTCAAGGAGGTAAAGGAGCAAGCCCTAATGCTCTCTTTGCTCGACATGATCTTCAACCTTCAGACTTTCCTGACCAGTTATAAGCCTCTAAAACTTTCTGCGAGCTGGTAAACAGCCAATCTCTTTGTCGCTGCTCTCTAGTGGGCGCGTCTATTCAATCAAGATTGAACTTTTGGTTTGATCTCCCTTCCTAGGACTTCCAGCGCCTCCTTAACCCTGTTTTTTCTCGATCCAATAAGGCTCTAGGATCATGTGCTTGCACCCCGCCTCTTTGAACCTCAAGATCCTATCGATGCAATCCTCAACATCTTTGGGCCATAAGACGCCACGTATATTGGGATCTCCTTCTTTGGCTTTAAAGGAGGTCCCGCTCTGCTGAGTGAGAAGTGTCTTCCTCTAAAGGAAACTGGGCTCTCTGGACTCGCCTCCCAAAGGGCCCTGATAACCTTGATCCCCTCCTCCAGCTTCGCTGCTAAGCCCTCCATCTTAATGCCGTAAGGGATGTGGCTTGAACCAGCTCCTGCTCCCAGTCCAAGTATTATTCCTGAGGGGACTATGCGAGTGAGCGTAGCGAAGCCGTGAGCGATCACCATCGGATGCCTCCTCAAAACATCGTTACGAGGGATCCTATGAACAACCTATTGGTGTTCAGGGCTAGGGATGTAAGAACCACGAAGAGTTCGGGCCATTCGGAGAAGGGGACTTGATAATCTGGAAACCAAACCCCATCCAGCCCAGAGATTCGCAAAGTTTAGCCTCCTCTAATATCTCATGAAGAGTAGAGGAAAACAAGCACCAGCTAACTCTCAACTTCCTTCACTTTACTATCCCAGTCTTTGACTAAAACATTTCTTAAACCGTCGAGCATTAGCAACGACCTTTGTTGCCAAATTGAACGGTTGAGTAAGAAGAGAGCCTATGCTATGAGCCCTGAAACCCTTTAACTTTCAGCCAATGTGGGCCCTGGGTTCTTAATAGCTAGCCCCCTAGAGCTCGTGGAAAACTGAGTACTTCTAGATCATGTCCCACATGTCTTCCTCCTTGAGGGTCTCCGCTTCGACTACTATCTTATCTATCCTTAGGAGAAGCTCGTGATGCCTTTTTTCGTCCTCGAGTATGTAACTGACCAAAAGTCTCATCCTCTTGTCCTCGAGCTCCTTCAGCAGGGATGAGTAGGCCTCCATTGTCTTCTTCTTAAGCTCTATGTGCTTTTTTATCTGATCCCCGACTCTACTCCTTTCCTCCTCTGTTAAGAAGGACTTTGCTCCAGAAACAAGGGCTATCAGGAACCTTTTTGCACCCATCTATTTAGGATTTTTCCTTTCCTCAGGCGGTCATTCATGTACAATATCATCTAGTTTCTAATCGCACAAATTTGCCAGAAAGGCGGACAACCTTAGTGTTACCGTATTTCTTTCTGCTAATGAGGCCCTTTCGTTCCATTTCCTTCAAGACTCTAGAAACAGTGACCTTTGACAGGCCCGTTTCGAACAATATCTCGCTTTGTAGGGCCTCTCCTCCCTTCTTAGCGAGAAACTCCAAGATCTTCCCCTCAGGGCCTTCAAGTAGCTTTGCCAGAGACTTGATTTCAAGCAGGTTGAGTTTAGACTTCGCGGCTTCGCTCTTTGAAAGAAGCATCAAGGTGCTTGAAATCCCGATCAAAATCGAGCTGACTAAGATTATCAGAACTTCCTCAAGGGTGTACAAAGCAGGAGTTTGAAGGGTTACCGACTCGTTTCCGCTTACGATGATGGTTATGGATCTCGGCTTCATCAGGACATTTGCGAGCAGGAAAGATGATATTGCTAGGATCATCATGAAGATCTTTTCACTCTTCCTGCTCAAACCTACACCCTTCTAATGGCAACTAGGGTTTTTTGGCTGCTTATAACCTTCAGCTCCTGCATCTCCGCGATGTCCAGTATTTCTTCAATTAAAGGAGCTGGAGTAGGAGTTCCCTCCAAATATCCTCCTCCAATAACAGTTATGATGGCATTATCGATTAGAGAGCGCACTGAGATTGTTCTTAACCCGTAAATCCTTTCGTAATGGATATATAGGAAGGATCTCACTCCAGGAACCCTCGAGATTATTTCCGAGAGAGCCCAGGGGTTTGATTCGTTGAATCCATGCAGCATATCCTCAAAGTAGGAGCTAGCTCTCTCCGGGGTTTCAAACAACATTATATTGATCTCCATCATTCTTCTTATACCACTAACCTCTCTGGCATAGACTTTAGTCGCAAACCAGATCTGTTGCTCGTAGAAGGGATCCCAGATTGACCTACTAAAGGATCTGATTTCCTTCCAGCCCCCAGTCAACTCATCTTCCCTTAAGATCAACGTTTCTGGAGGCTTCGATATGGGCGAAAACCGAATCTCTCTATACTCCCCTGGAAGAACCGTTATGTTTACCGCTTTTTCGTCCCTCATTCCAGTTAGCAGATCCGCTACCATTGCAACGATTTTGTATTCTCCAGGCTCAAATGAGAAGGGAATTCTTCCAGCGAAAACGAAGCGCGTTCCTCTCTCTCCGGTGAAGGAGTAGTACGATCCACCACCCATATAACTCATCAATTCACTTGAGTGATCGGCTTTCAATCTGACTTCTCCCTCTTGATCGATGATAATGAGGTTAAACACGATGTTCGCAACGAGGACTACATCTTTGTTTCTCTTGATGTAGATCTTCTCGTGACGGTTGAAGGACTCTCCAATAATTCCGATAGGCTCGACCTCTCCCTCCAACGATAGAAGGTAGGAATATTCGAAATATATCCAGATGGCTTCTCCCTGCTTAAATTCACTTTTAAGCTTACCCTCAAATACTGGTGGTATTAGGCCGCTTGGGCGTTTAGGATATGGGTTTTCAGATGTAGTTACGATTTTGCTTATCCTTATCCAGCTTAGACAGGGAGTAACGTTAGTCGGTCTTATCTCCGAAGGTTCCATGTAAGGACGAGTTATGTTTCTCTTCCATCCAGTGAGGTTTAACTCCTCCTCCAGGTTGATCTCTGTTTGAGGAAACACCCCATAAAATCTAGCTAGGAAAAATCCTAGCATGGAGGCAAGTGCTATTACAGAAATGACTAGAACGAGCCTGAGAAAGTACTCACGTGACAATTTATCTCATGAGTAATCGTCCTGAAATGACAAATAAAACAGGTTAAACTGGATGGAAACTCCCGTTTCATGAATGGAAATCACGTATAGAAGGAACAAAGTTTTGGATAAGTGGAGAGCCCTGGTGGTCTGTTCTTCGCATTTTGTTACCTTCAATTTTGGCATATAACGCTCTACGATTAAAGATCTAGAGAAAGTTTTTTGCAGCAAGTAGTTCTTTTCATGATGAGTACTAAAGAGATCGCTCTTGGCTGGTTAGACAAGGCGAAAAGATTCCTTACAGCTGCAAAAAGAAGCTTAGACGAGAGTCTATATGACATGGCTTGCTTTAACTCCCAGCAGGCAGCTGATATGGCCTTGAAGGCTGTTTTAATAATGAAGTCTGGGTACAAACCCCTAACTCACTCTATAACAGAGCTTTTGGAAGCGATCTCCGAGATAGAGGAAGTCCCATCAGACATCTCAGATTGCTCAGGAATAGAAGAACACTACATACAAGCAAGATATCCGAATGCAAGGGTTAAAGAGTACTCTTTTGATGAAGCCCAGGATTCAGTGAAGTGTGGGGAGGCTATAGTTAGGTTTGCGGAAGGGATTCTTGAGGAAGGTTAGGGAAAGAGAGGAGAGGAGGATATCAGCTTTACGCAAAATACTCGAGGATATGAAGGATAAAGAGATAGCGATAATTCTTTTTGGCTCCAGGGCGAGGGGAGAGTCCTCAGCCTCAAGCGACTTCGACATATTGGCTATTGTGAGAGACCAAAGGGTTTCAAATGAGCTTAAAGAAGCTTTGAGGAAGGAAAGGATACCTTCAGATCTCCACATCTTCAGGTTAGAAGAGGCAAAGGAACTCCTTCCATCTTCCTCTATACTGCTAGATGCCTTGCAGGAGGGCTTGCTTCTTCTTGATGGATTAGGAATTGACAACCTGATAGAAGAGGCAAAAAATCTGAAGAAAAGAGGGATTGGAAGAGTAAAAGGGGGCTGGAAGATAGCTGTCAGTTGAATGTAGAGAATTTTTCTTCTTCTATGGACTTTCTTACGTCGTGTTTAATCTTTGGAAACGTTCTTTTTTCTTTCTTCAGGTGGCTTGATGTCCTTGAAGAACAACCATAGGAGCACTGCGGAAGCGAGCTGAAAAGAGGCTCCTGAATTTATTGCTTTTGCTATCTAGCACTATTCTTGAGACTCGAATCAACAAAGGCACGTCATATCCAACAGTCTCCCTGATAAGCTTTACTTTATCGTAAGTTATGTTCTTTATCCCCACACAAAGGAGTGTTCCCTCCTCTCCTAAGAGAGATGCTTCTTCCTCATCTATAACGTCTAGCATTTGAAGTTCCAAAGTCTTATTTCGATGATGAAATTCTATTATCCTCTTGCGGGCTTCTTCAAGCTCTTCCACGGTCTTAGTCCCTGGTTTCCCTATATATAGACTTGTAACCCAGAAGTTTGGCTCTTTAATCTCTATCGGTATGTCATATCCAATGATCTCTCTTATCTCGCTTATTCTGTCGCCAGTTAAGTTCTCGGTCAAGGCAAAGAGGAGACCTCTCTTTAAGTCTATCCATAGGGATGTTTCAGCAGCGAGCACAGGATTTTCCTTCCAAACGTTTTGTTGCCACTTTTCTAAGGCCTTTTCGAGATCACCAAGTGGTGCAGGAGGGTTTCCTATTAGAACCACTTTTTCCGGCGGCTTGGGAAATAGGATAGGTATATCATAACCGACTATCTCTCTAATGGGCTTTACGTAATTCTTCTTGACCTCTTTTACTTTGTAAGACCTCGAACACCTAATGTTCAGGTCGACTACCAGAGCACCTTTGGCCTCGTCGATATATACTTGCGAAATGGGAACGCCTCTAGACCTTAGGTTCTCTAATTCATCTTCGAGCCTTCCCTTGGCCTTCTGAATTTCTCTGAGAAGCTGGGGCAGAGTCCAATGCTCACTAAATTTGAAGTAGTAGAGCGAAAATAAAGATCCCATTAAAACTAAGCAGAGTGTAAGTATAAGTAAGGCAAAGAACCTTCTCATATCTCATTTTTATCAATTTTCCTATCTTCTATTAAATTTTGGCTCTAATTTATGAGAATGAACTTCTTAGGTCAATAAACCTAGCTACTTCTCTTTTAGCGATAGGAAACTTGATATTCACTTCAATATGAAGAGGGTAAACACTAAGAGAAAGAGCAGACATCATCTGCTTTCAACCGAAGAGGCGAGGCATCCTCAATCTGAAGTTTCCATGGGTAGAGCGAGGTCCAAAAGACGGATAGCCCATGATGAGATTGAAGAAGGGGAAGGCGATGTAGCTTAGGTGTTGGGTTATCATTTCAAGAAAAAGTCCAGGTCTCATGAAAACCTTATTGTAAACGTCGAATAGGTAGCTTAAGCCTAACAGGAACACCGAGCTTTGGAAGTAGGTGGGCAACACGGTTGACCCATCCTTGGGTGACCACCTCTTAGAGTAAGCGTTAAGGAAGAAGTAGCCAGCAATTGGTGCTGAGACGTAGCGGAATAACCTGATCAGTTCGATCAAAGAGTGTCTCACATCTCTAATTATTGAAAACAGCACGAAACCCGCTCGCTTGATAAATTTTCTAAAATGTTTTATTTCATGCAGCATAGAATGCCTTTTTGTGGCTATCTCTGAAACTCTAAGCCTTCTGAAAAGCATACTTAGTGAGTGCTATGATGCTTTTTATGCGAAATATTGGGAGCATAGAAGTAATCAACTTAATGATTTGGCAATAAGATTAAAGAAAGCAGCAAACATCCTCTGTCCTTTGAGTAAGCTCGAGAAGCTTGTAAATAGAAGTCTTTCGTTAGATAAACTTGAGGTATTTCTTATAGACATATTTAGAACGGGAGGCGGTATTTACGGAGTTTCTCCTAATGGAATTACCTGTACTTTAGATGAGAGATCTGTTCTCACTATGTACTTGGACATATCACAGAGGTTGGACACTTTCTAGTTAACAACTGGAAGATAGAGTTAGCTCAACAAATAAAAGAACTAGCTGAACGAATTGGTGTAAAGGCATTTGACCTAGCAAAAGTCATTGAAGAGCATATTGTGACTCTTTTACAGTTACAAATAGATCTATTCTATTATGGAGAAAGGAGGGTGACCCATGGGTTCATGGAAGATAGAATATTTGAAATATCAGAAGAACTCTGGAATAAAACTAAAACTGAACTTGGAAGGTCTTGGAACCTTATGGTATACGCAAAAGAGCTTCTTGAAGCCATTAGTAAGGAAGAAAGGGCAATTAAAGAGTTAAAACTATTCTTATTCAAAGTTTGAAATTCACCCTGCTTAATGCAGAGACTCGGAATCTATTGTGTGAAATTTAATATGCTTTGCATACTGAGTATACTTAATGTCCACAGTTAGAGTCTCTAAGAGGACCAAGGAACTCCTGTTTAGATATGCAGCTAAGCTCCAGCTAAAATTGGGCAGAAAAGTTGATCTGGACGAAGCCATAAGGCACCTTCTTAGATCAGAGGCTAAACTGGAAGTATTAGACGTTTTGTTTGGTTCTGTTCCGAAGCTTTCAGTACAAGAACTCTTAGAGGAGAGGAAGCTCAATGAAGAGAGAGCTAAGAGGAGATATAGTATTTGACACCAGCGTTTTTGTTGAGTTCTTTTCAGGAAGCAGAGGAGGAGAGCTTGTCTATCGGAGCTTGAAGGAAGGAGAGATTTTTGCGCTAACGACAGAGCTGAACGTATTTGAACTCCTATATTTGCTGTGTAGGAAAGTAGGCCGGGAGAAGAGCAAGGACCTGATTGCAAAGCTGAAAGATTCTGGATGTCTTGAGGTTTTCGAAGTAAGTAGGCTGGTGGAGAGAGCAGCAGCGATTAAATGTGAAAGGGCCATTTCATTAGTTGACTGTTTCACTCTTGCTTTAGGGGAAGAGATAGAAGTCCCTGTGATGTTTGCTGTAAAAGAACGTGAGCTAATGAGAGAAATAGAGAGGAAACCTTTCAAAATACCCGTGATTTTCCTTGAAGACCTGATTAAATCCCAAATTTAGACCCTTAGAATTTTAGTTGATTCCTTAGATATACATAACTTCATTATTCCTTAATTTTGTGAAGTTTTCTGTACAAGTCAAGCTGGAACTCGATGGAATCTTCTGGCAGCTGCCTAGGTTTACCTAGAATGGATGAGATGACGAAAACCCTAGCGATTCTCTCTGCAAGCATGGTATTTCTAAAAGCATCCTTTAGAGAGGATCCACATGCCAAGAGACCATGATTTGCTATGAAAACAGCGTTTTTATTTCCTAGCGCCCTAACTATGTTTCTTGCAAGCTCTTCAGATCCTGGAATTCCATACTTGGATGTAACAAGCTCTCCCCCTAGGAAAGGTATCATTTCCTCGACTATTGGAGGGATCCTTAATCCTAAAATTGCTACAACTGTTGAGAAAGTGGGATGGCTGTGGATTACAGCATTTACGTCTTTTCTAGCTTTATATACCGCTAAATGAATCGGAGTTTCAATGGAGGGCTTTCTGCTCCCTGAAAGGACGTTTCCTTCTCCATCTACGAGGACTATGTCCTCCTCCTTCATTTCTTCATAGTCAACCATGCTTGGAGTTATTAGGTAGCCTTTGCCCGGAAGTCTGACGCTTATGTTCCCTTCTGACCCAAAAACAAGGCCAAGCTCAACCATCTTCTTCCCGTAGGAAACTATCTCAGCCCTAAGCTTTGATTCTAGATCCTCTTTGAACATTTTGCTAATCCCTTTTGAATCTTCTGATATCCATTAGATGTGGCTTCTGTATTATACTATGTATGGAAAATTTATGCCTCAATAAGGGGCCCAATTTAATGTCTTTTTGAAGTTTAAGCCAAATAGCGTAGGGTGAGGATGATCCACCTTCTTATCACGTCATAATTGGTGAAAGGACAGAAGAGCAATAGCCTCTAAAAGGACTAGCAGCGCATTTTGGTTATAAGATTTAACTAGGAGCTCCTTAGTATATGGTAACAGCGTGCTTTATATTAGCAACACTATTAATGGCAACATAATGAGTAGCAAGGTTGTCATTCAAGTAAGGCTTCCAGCTAAATTAGTAAAAGAGTTGGACAGGCTAACAGAGGAAGGATATTACAGTAACAGGACAGAGGCAATAGCTGATGCAGTCAGACACCTTTTAGAGAAGTATGGAAGAGGAGGTAAGATAGCTAGGATTGTAAGGATGTATCTTCTCGGAAGAAGACCGAGTTCACCTGGAAAGATTAAGATTGATGCAGAAGGTGCTAGACAGTACTTAATTAAGCACTTTGGGACGGACGAGCTTGATCTAATAATAGCTAGGGTGAGGAGAAGGCTACCATGATAGTAGAGGACACCGATGTTCTTGCAATACATCACATCTTCATCTGGGATGATAGAAGAGAAGAAAATGAGAGGGCTTACAAGCTACTCAAGAAAAACAATGCTAGAACGACTATTTACAATCTGCTCGAGCTCTGTGGCCTCTTCTCAATGGCAGGCATGGAGAATAGAGTTGAGAAGGTGTTAGAGGTATATCTCAGCGGCGACGAGCTGGACGTTGAGTTTCCTCCGTATCCAGAGGATTGGGGAGATTTTGTAGAACTCGTCGTTGATTACATGAAAAGAGGTTTAGCGTTTGGAGATGCTTTAGTTACCCTTTCCAGCGAAGCAGTTGGTGTCAAAACTTTCGTAACTTGGAACAAAAAACACTTTGAGGGGAAGATAAATGCTAAAGTAATTACACCTAAAGAATTCCTAGTTGAAAAAGAGACTGAAACGTGATAATTAACATTGGGTGTACTATTTGTAATTCCCCTGTTGATAATGAAAGACAGGAGGAAACGATTTTTGATCCAAGCAAAGTGGACTTAATATTCAATATAAGACCAATTAGCAAGATAAGAAGTTGAGAAGAATTTGTTATTGTGGAAGAGAAGTCGCTCCAAAAGCTTTATCCATCTTCCACCTGACCGAAAACGGGTGGTTTATTGCCCCTACTGTGGTTCTAAGCTTAAACTGTAAAGGTTCTGCCAGTTCATCGAAGTGGATCCTTTGGACAGTAAAATCTCAGACAAATCGAATATTCCTATAAAAGAGGAAACTTTTGACTACATAGGTGATTTAGGAGGCCTTTCCAACGTTGCTGATGCTGAAAAAGCAGTAACAGAAGCTTATCGGGTCCTAAAGAAAGGAGGAACCATGTTCTCTATAGATCTCGTGATAAAAGAAGAGGACATTAGACTTTTGCCAAGAGAATTCAGGAGAAGGATGCAATCACTTTACCTTCCAATGAGAGGTGGGTGCTTGAATACTGCCTTAGAAGCTGGCTTCGAATTATTGACAAGAGATTTCATCCTAGAAAGAGAACTCGCTTCTGAAGAATCAGAAATTCAGAGGATGTCAGAAAGTTTTGGAGTGAAGTTAAGGGTTGAGATGTATTTTTTCTATATATACAAAGCAAGGACCTCATTTCCACTCTTGATCCTCTCTTCTCCTTATGTATGAAAGAGTACAAGCCGTAAATCCTTCGAAAAGTGAACCGAGGGGCCTTATCATCCAATTAAAGAGCGTTGGAATGATTATTGCTCGGATATAATCGGCTTGCTTGATAAGCTCAGCGTGCCTTAAGGATTTTGTTATGAGAATTCCAAGGGTTAAACCAAGCATTCCACCCGCAAGATCTGAAACTAATATCACAAAGATAATTCGCTTATACTCCTTGAACAAGTCGTTTGGTGTACACAGATAATAAATGAGAGACAGGAAGAGAACAAGTCCAACATGGCTGTAAACAGATTGAATAGTTGAAAGCATCCTTTCCTTTCTTTTCCAAGCCTCAAGTTCCGTTTCAACCGAAGGTGGGAAGACAAGCATTAGATATGCACTGTACACATGAATAAAGAAGCCTACAAAGCTGAATGCAAGGACTATGATGGCTAGACGTTTATACATCTCCTGGTAGACACCTCTACTTTACCTATGTCCTGTCTGGAGGGACGACTTCCTCTTCTGATGTAAGATAAACTCAAAGCTGTAAAAGTCATGAATAGGGTAGCAAGAGATGGGCTCAGAAATACCTTAAGTCTGGAACCTAGTTCCTCTCTTACAAATTCCAAGTACTCCTCCCTTCCGATTGTTTGGACCCAGCTGTCGAATGATGTCAGGATGAGACCAAGTGCGGATCCTACTAGCTTCCCCAGGTATCCTGCAGCTATTATAGCAATTATGATCTTTTTGTAGTCTTTGAACAGATTTTCAGGCGTGCAGAGGAAATAAGTCAACCCGAATAAGAGGAAGGGACGACTGACATAGTAGGTAAGCTGTAAGACTGCAAACCTTCCAAATCTATCTATCCAATCCCATTCTTTGATCTCAGATCGATTAAAGGCAAATGGAAAGATAAGATGGTAGAATATGAATAAGAAGTCTATTGCGATGAAGATGAGGACAATTATTATTAGTCTTCTAATCAATCCTTTTCACCCATAATTTTTGATTATGTGTCTGTTGGAACCTTTTACCCACCAATGCAGCAGTTATCAAGAGGACGGACAAAGCAACAAGAACTGCAAGATATACTAAGCTTATCTTGAAATGCCTTGAAGGTGCTATTTTGGTGGGGGCGACCTCTAGCACTATTACGTATATGTCGCTACCCCTGACATGACTAATTCTTGTGAAAGCAATCCTTGTACCATCAGGGCTCCAGACCGGTCCAACTTCCCCTGATAGATCTCTGGTAAGCTGTTGCAAGTTACTTCCATCCGCATTCATTATGTAAATATCCCCAGCTCCAGATCTAGTTGATATGAAGGCTATTTTCTTACCATCTGGACTCCATGCTGGGCTTCCTCCTCCTGTAGCTAGGAGCACTATCAAAGGTTCCTGGTTCTCTGCACTTAGTGAAAGGACTAAGAAGCACGAGACGAAAAGAAGAAAGAAAAGGAAAGTAGTGAGAGCCACGCGTTTTAACCGGATGCTATGTGTCATAAATTGGAGAATAGAGCCCCTTCTAGAAGAATTAGGGCTATCATTCATTAACTCTTCAAATCTAAATGCTTTTCAGGTACAAAAATTTGTTGCTTTTTATCTATTGGATTTTCTGATTGTTAGTTTTGTAGAAAAGGCTTAAGTAGATTAAGTTCTGACGGAGTCAAGACATGATGGATCAAAGGGAAGATCCCATCAAATTTCTCGCTAATCTTAAACGATTTATCCTTCAAAAGGAAGAAATCGCCCGTGAGGACATAATAAGCCTTAGAAAAAAGGGAATTTTCGATAAAGAATCTTTGGACGAATATAGCAGGTTGTTGAAGGCAAAAGAATGGGTCAAAGGAGAAATGGAATACAGATACTTTGCAATGGAAGGTGCAAGGCTCGTACTGGCCGAACTCTTGAATATAGAGGCGGGAATGAAAGTACTTGACTTAGGTTCTGGGGACGGCTGGTTCTCGATACAAGCAGGACTAAAGCATCCGAACGCGGAGTTCTATGGCATTGAACTATCTGAAGAATTTGCGGAAGCAAAAGAGTATGCCAAGGTCTTCGATTTGAAAAATACCAACTTCTATTACTTTGATGCCTACGAGCTTCCCTTTCCTAACGGATCCTTTGATAGACTTGCTCTTTTCTTCAGCCTCGGTAACATAGCATTAACTAAACAGAACTTAGAAAGGCTGTTCAGCGAATGTAAAAGGATATTGAAGGAAAATGGGCTAATTGGGATCGCCGAACCTTTTGTTGAGGATTTTCCAGGAGACATGGGTCTTATACTAAATGAGATATATAGGTATTGCGAAGATGAGGAAGAGAGGTTGCTTTCCCTTAAAGATGTCGAAGAAACTTTGAAAAATGGATTTAAAATAAGGACAATTAAAAGAATTAAGCTCGAAGAGAGCGGAGTTCCACTTGAAAAGTCTGAAGAGTATCTGGAGAGGTACTATGAAAGGAGAATTCCAAGAGAACTCTTGGAAAAAGTGAAGTCCATAAGTAAAAGAGCGTGGGTAAGGGATGATCCCCCTTCTTATCATATTATCGTTGCAGAAAGGATTAGTTAAGGAGAAATTCTTCTGAAAAGCTGAAATATGTCAACGAATTGAAAAAATCGAACAAAGTGAACTTAATATGGAATAAGGCTGTTAGAAACGTGAGAAGTTGAAGACCTGCTCAAATTGTGGGAAGGAAATTGCTTTAAGGGCAATCTCCATCTTTCATTTATTGGAAAGAGGAGCAGTTTATTGCCCTTACTGCGGTTCGAAACAAGAACTTGATCAAGAAATGGTGAAATTGAAGGTTAAAGAGTTGAAAGACGAGATAGATAGGTCTTACTTGTTGTCCAAATATGCTTTTGCAGCTGCTTTGGCTTCGGCGGGTGTGTGGTTTATAGATGTTGGTTTGTCTGGAGACCTAGAGCGTATGTACAACCATTTGCCAGTAAATCTATTTCATGCAGGAATGCGTTCTATGGTATTCTTTCTTACAGCATCTCTGGCTATTATGGGGCTTGTATTTTGGTTCTTTGGACTTTTTTATTCGTACAAGATAACCAGATTTTCTTCAATCAATTCGGATGAACGTTAAAATGTTTTCAGCACTAATAAGCAGAAGTCAGCTAACACTCAGGATATGATGGAACGCATTCTATTCCCTAACCAGGATCATAGAAGAAACTTTTTCCAGAGAAACTTTGAGCTTCTTCACCATATGAGCCAACCAATCTCGATCAGCCAATTGAAATCCTTGTATCTCAGTGAGAAGTTCTTGAAACTCGGTTGATGAAAGTGATCGAATTTCGTGCCAAAAATGAATGTAGTTTATTCTTCTCCCCCTTTCCCTATAGAACATTAGCTCAGCTAACTTGACAGCACCTTGTCTTAAACAAACCAGACTAGATTCTAGATCTCCTTCATCTAAAGCTCTCTCAGCCTTTCCTATGAATGATCTGGCTTCATCAAGCAGATCCCTAAGCAGTTCTTTCTTTAAATCCTCGGTCAAAGCCACTTCCTTCTTAAGGTTCCAGAGGATTTCTTGAGGGTCGTACAGAATTTTGGCTTCCTCTAGGGCAAATATCGTGTCTGGATGCTCTCTTGCCATCCTCTCAAGGATATCTTTAGACCGAATCGCTACATTCACTACAATTTTTTCTACTGCTTTTCTCTCCCATTTGTACACCTGGCGCCCATCTACTAACATCAATAGGTCAATGTCCGACAGAGGGTGAACATCCCCTCTAGCAGTGCTTCCATATACTGCACATCCAATTACTCCCTTCTTTTCCTGAAACTCCTTTGCTACTCTTCCGGCTATGATAAGATATTTTTAGCCAGTTTATTGTAGTCAATTCTCATAGGCTTATGAACTAAAGACCAATTTTAAACGCGATATATCGCGAGCTCCCCGTTATCGATGTCCTTCATAAAGCGATCTCTGATGCAAGGGTGTCGCCCTTTATTTATACCAAAGGGTTTTGACGCCTAATTCGAAGAAATGGGGATCATCGCTCACAACTGATGCGCGGAGGGATTTTGCAACGGCTCCTATCAGGATGTCGGCCAGCGGAACCCTCCTGTAAGATAGGGCCATTCTCCCAGCAATGAAGGATTCCTCCTCGCCAACCTCTGGTACTTTAGCGCAGGTGCTGATCCATAGCCTCAGCCTCGCTTCTGCTGCTTCTCTCCCAATCCTTGGTCCAGCCAACCTCATGAACTCCGCTATCACGACCGGTGGTATGATAAGGCCTTCTCTCGCTATCTTCGAGGAGAAATCCCTCAGCTTCCTTCTATCATCCTCGGTTGGAGGAAAGGTATGGGTTAGCAGGAAGCGCGTGTCCAATACTAAGACCACTTTCTCCTCTCCTCCTCAAGAAGCCCAATTATCCTCTTGTACTCGTCCTCCCCAACAGGCTCGCCAGGCTCCGGGATGCCAGGCTTGGTCAAGATCACCCTGTCTCCTTCAAGTCTTACGTAAAGAGAATCACCTTCGTTTATGTTTAAAATTTCCCTAAATCTCTTAGGGATTGTCACCTGGCCGTTTCTGGTTACTTTAATGATAAATTCCTTTTCTTTCATGTTGTAGTACTTTAAGTTACTACATATATAAAATTGATCTTTTTATTACTAAGAAGGCTTATCCAATCCGTTTCTCCCTTTGCTCCAGTCAGACCAAATAAGGCGATGTAACAACCCCTAATATTGGGCTTTTAATTTCTATTAATTGCATTACCCTCTGATTACAAAATAAGGAAGGAATAGTGAGGAGATGAAGAAGCTGTTAGGGATGAGACAGAACCTCGATAAAAGGCTTACCTAAAAAATTACTTGGGTTTAATGAGTTTTTAAGTTCCTTAATCGAATTGATGTCAAAACTGGAAGCAGGATCTTGAGGTCCTGACATTTGAGAAATTATGTAAAAGTACCGCTAAAGATCTTTTCTCCTGAGTTGGTGATCCTTTACTCTTTCTTCTTCTTTTACACATTCTCTAGATCGATATTAGGCGTTTCGGTCCCTCTCTATGTAAAGGAAATTGACATACCTGCTGCCCTCTATGGGCCCATGGTTTCGGCTGCAGGAGCTCTGAGTACAGCGGTTAGGATACCAACAGGCGTAATTGCCGATAGAGTAGACCGGAGAATTCCCCTAGCTATAGGACTACTTTCTCAAGGAGTTCTCACGGCCACTATATACTTTGCTGATGACTTTATAGATCTTCTGATTTTACTCTTAGCTATCTCAGCGCTTGGGACCGTCTCCTACATATCAGCCATGCCAATGATAGCTGAAGCTGGGAAAGGAAAGGGTCTGCCATTTGGTATCATGCACTTCTTCGGGTACATGGCCGGCTTTGCTGGAACAGGTGTGAGCGCTTTAATTTCGGGGAAGTACGGTCTCAGAAAAACGTTCTTTTTAGCTGGTATGCCCCTTATCCTCATCAGCGCCTTAATCTTAACGATGGTAAGGAAAAGGAGGATTAAAGCAACAAGACGAACAAAGTTCTCGTTTTTCGCGGATCTTAAGGCTATAAGGAACAAGTCTGTCTTGGTTAGGTTTTGCGCGATAAAGTCCTTAGATGCCTTTGCCTTTGGAGCAGCCTCCTTTATTCCAATGCTTGGATCGGAGGTAGGTCTTTCTTACGGGCAGATTTTCTCAATATACTCGCTGAGGTCCGGAACAAGGGCACTTATTTCTTTAGCAGGGGGCTTTCTTGCCGACAAAGTGAGGAGAAAGTGGCTGTATGTGGGAACTTATGTTATTTCAACTCTGTACTTTCTACTTCTGTTTCTTTCTGCCTTCAACAGGGTATTCTTCCCTTTAGCCTTCATGGCCCTTTCAACAAACCCACTGTTCGTTCCAGGGCTACTGGCCTACACCATGGACTCTTTTCCCGAAGAAGACAGGTCAAAGGCAATAGGAATTGAGGGCACCTTTACAAGCATTTTTGCCACGCTAGGACCTTCCTTTGCTGGTTTTATGGCCTCAAGCAACTTGATGGCTCCTTTCTTTACATCAACATTTCTTGAGTTGGTAGCCCTAATGATAACCTTTACTTTGCCCTAACTTCAAAAAGCACAGAGGTTCCACATAAAACTATGAATTTTTTTGGCTTCTAAAGCCTTTCACCTTCTTTCAGCTTTCATTATGTTTTTTATGGCTTTCTTCAACTCCGGGATGTCTCTATTAACGGTAATCCATACTGCTTCTAGATCTACGCCGAAGTAACCATGTATTAGCTTGTCTCTCATACCAGCGATTTTCTTCCACGGAATTTCGGGATATTTACCTCTCATTTCATCTGAGACTCTTTTTGCTGCCTCCCCAATAATTTCAATTTCTCTTCTTCTGATCCATCTTGGATCATTCTGCTTGACAGGAAGCCCTTCTTACCGATTCCTCTTGTGTAATCCTCAATTAGGTCAATAGCATCTAGAATATGTTGTATGTAGATAAGATCATCTTTTCTCATCCATAAATCACTCTTGCTTCTTTCTTAATCCTGTCAATAAGGTAAGGGCTTATTGATCTTTCAGTCAAAAGGTCGACTTTAACATTTAGGGCTTCTGAGAGCTCCATTTCTATTCCGACAAGATCTGTAAGACTTTTAACGTCCGAAAATTCCACTAAAACATCCAGATCGCTGTCATAGTTAGCCTCGCCCCTTGCATAAGATCCAAAGACAGCTATTCTCTTAGCTCCATGCTTTATTAAGATAGATATTAATTTCTTAAGAACTTCAGATTCTGCCTTCTCCATACATTCACCTAAGAGGTAATGCCCTAATATCTTTGTGCTTTTACTCACTTAATAAACTGAGAGGATAATTAAACCCGTAATTAAGGAGATAAGTGATCAGATAAAAAGCTAAATATTACTTTTACTCCTTTTTAGTCAATTTTCAACTCTCACTGTGCGTAAACAGTCGTTTATTTTAAACTTTAGAAGAGCGATTCCAAATAATGTTTGATAAAATGTTAAATGATTACCGTGTAAGAAAACCGAAATTATATGTGTCCTAGATTGAAGATCAAAGTAGCACTATGATTGATTCGCTGAGAGCATATGCCAAGAGCCTAATAGCACAAATCAGCGTGATTCACGTCATTAAAATAGCAGAGAGAGGCATGTTAGTGCTCCCTCACACTTCTTAAATTCGCTCACATTCAATGTGATAACTTCATATCCAGCTCCCCTTACTATCTTTTCGGATTTTGGAAATCCCTTAGCATCAAGACGACTTCATCAATGGCAAGAGCGTTAGCTGCATAGGCCTCGTCTTCTGGCACTACGAGTACTCTGAACCCTTCAAGAACAGGATGATCAGCGTACTTTCTCGTTGAAATGATCACCTCATTCCCTAGGTATGAGATGTAGCTTTTGGGGTGAACGATGCTTTTGTCCAAGATTGTCTTAGCCTCAACCCCGAACCATTTCCTTAGTTGATTCACTCCTTCTTCGTTGGTTCTCTGGGTTACTCTACATATCAGGTGATCCTCAAGATGAAGAACATCCCCGCCCTCGATTGTTGCAGGAGAAATGGCCCTTTTAACGGGCATATACTCCTTTAGAACTTCCAGAACTGCTTTTTCCTCTCCACGGCGGCTCTTTTTCGCCATTCTACATATTAGAGCTTTACCTCGGTATGTTACTGCATTATCCTCTACAAAGCAAGAATCCGGATGAAGATCGTCCCTAGGAAGATGAATTATCTCTAATCCTAATTCGGACAAAATCCTGCAGTATTTCTCGTGTTGTCTTCTGGCAAGGGATAAATCTATGGTGTGGCGCATAGGATGCCTCGAGATACAATAAGCGTAACTATTGCTTGGCTCTCGAACAATCGCATGTTTTGGCATCAATTGCATAGGCGCTTATAATTTCAAAAATTATTTCTTGATTGAGAAACGCTTTAGAGCCTAAAGATAAGAACTTTGTCCGAACTTGAAATCAAGCTAAAATGGTCGTCATAACTTTCTAACTCTACAAAAACCTCCTTAGAAAGTAATATGCAAATACATTATTCTTCTAATACGCTTTCCAGCAAACTTCCTATATGAAACTGATTTTCGGAACAGATATGAGAAAAAGCCTTGGTGCTCAAACACATATTGATTGGTGTCATTTTGACGGCGATAGGCTTCTGCATATCATGAGATATGCAATGCTCAGCCCCAGGAATCCAATTATAACAGCTAACAAACGGATGTCCTGTAAGAGAGGCCTTGGTCTTCCTGGGCCTCCGCCAGCAAGCACTATTGCCTCGTTAAGTTCTGGCATTAAATCCTCAAAATTTTCCCCATCAAAACTGAATAGATACCCCCATCTACGGCTCCAGAATGAAGATCGCTTATTTGCAGCAATAAGCCACCTTCCGTCCCCCCAGACGACTTGTCCTATGTTAACTGGCCATCTAGATTTCCTGAAATTTATTATAGAGAGGCCTCTTGGAGGTTTGACCAATTCTACTCTCTTTCCATCATACTTAAGCAAACATGCCTCTGCAGGTATATTCGAAATGAGTCTTATATATGAGATTAACCAATATTCTCCGTTCCAATTCCAATGCATGCGCCAGTAATCTCCTTTCCATTCGGGGCCCCAATTTGACCTCACTTCTTCCCAATATTGGGAAAGGTTGGCATCCACTTTAACTTCTTGGAACTCCCTTCCATTGAAGAAAAGTAGCTTGCCATCAGAGGAAAATGAAAGCCAGTGCGTGCCATTTGAAATTTCCTTCCAGATATAGGGTTGTCCCTGAGGGATGGGTAGCCTCCACAGAAATGCTTTCTTAGGAAGGCTCCAGCTCAAGTTAACCAGTTTCTGTCCGTCATAAGAGTAGAGTTTATGACACAGCTTACCCTGCAGCACTGGAAGTAGTTTGTGGGTTGCGGACGGCTCACTGCATAAATATATCAAGCAAGAGCTTCCGTTTGATACCAGCTCTAGCCTGAGTTGCATGTACCCGTAGTTGAAATTGGATTTGCACGATAGGAGGTCTATCGCATCTTCAACCAATACATTAATGGATTCACCATTCCATGTGAGTATTGAAAAGTTATCTGAGTATGGCACCTGATTCACAAGCACGCACTTGTCTGAAGCGTAGCTTACCTTAACTATCTCGTTGAAAGATCTATATCTGAGTTCCACCAACTTCTCTCCATCATAAGCGAAGGCCGAACAATAGTAGACCCCACTTGTCCCCAACCAGTACTTTCCAGTCCAGATTATGTGCGAATGGACTCCCTCTATGTCAACTCTGCCTACAACGCTAAAGTTAGAGCCATCAAGTCTAACTATCCAACCGTCTGACGTACCAATAAGCCAGTATTCTCCGTTCCAACCAATCGCCGTAACCCTTCTGGCTTCCCCTTGAACCTCCCATTCCCTAGTCTCGGAGAATCTCAGCATTTTTCCGGTCAATTTTCTCGTAGTAGGAACTACTAGCACTCCTAGCATTAAGAAAACTAAAATTATAGACCTCTTACTCATGTTCACTCTTTCTGTGTTGATCAATCGTATGTAGATATAAGTGCTTGTTTAGAAAGCGATGAAAGCGTTGAAACTAAAGTGGACGAAAGCATATCCTCAGTTTTCCATCTCTTTATTTATACTCTTACTAGATGCCTTTCAACAAACTCCGCAATATGAACAAAGGATTCCACTTACTTTTGGTTATTCTAGCCAATAAAGTTGAACTCTTTTCGAAGGAGTACGAAAAACAACAGTGTTTTACCTGCTAGAAGATCAAGTGCTTCTTTAAACTCTGTGAAATCGAGATCTCTTATTGGACGTGACCACATTAAAAATATCCCTAAGCCCTCAACGAGACCAAAATGAATTGTCCCTGTCAGTGTGACATTTGCAGCATTAAGAAATAGGAGGCGTCTGTAAAAACCAGCGAGATCCCTATCTCTTACGTTCTTAGGCTCGTTGCAGACATGAGCTGCTAAGGTAACAGTGATAAATCCTTCCTCTACTCCTACAATCACCAGCAATTTTGCCCCCGCATGCTGAATTAATGATGAAGATGAGTTTTCACCGGGTTTTAATTTTAACAGCGGAAGATTTGGATCAATGCGCCCCAAATATCCATTAACTAGCTCCAATCCTTTTTTAAAGGCTGCTTCAGTACCTCCAGAAACTACCGTTTCAGGACCTGCCTCCGAAACCTTGCTAGGCTTGGATACCTCACCCAATCTCGATAACTCCGCTTCATACTTCGCTTTTAACTTCTTGTATGTTTTCTCTGTAATTCTCCCTTCAATTAGGGCATCTTCAAGCTTTCTTATCTTCTCCCGAATTCCTGCTTCCATTCCTAATTTATACATTTTGAAGCTTTTAAGCATGAATGTGACATTTCAGGAGGTATGATGCGAAAAGGATATTATAATTTCAAAGTGAAGTAGCGTTTTACAGCAACAGATCCTTGTTAAATAAACGGATAGATACTATTTGGAATTTAACGCCGTACCTAGCAAAGAAAAGGTAAAGGTTTAGGATCTGGCGTATTTGGTTAAGATAACCTTTTGTGTGTGCTAGTTGGTCTTGATCGCTTCTGCTACCACACCTTTATTTCTAATTCTTGGATCTGGGCATGAAAACTTTTGAGCTTACTTATATAACGAGTATAGCCCAAAAGGCAACCAAGTCCAAGGAGGGGATCTCTCCTTTTTTCATAGCTTTCAACTTGGGGATTTGTATTTGTTTTCCCTATAAAGAGCTACATATCTTAAAACGTCAATCATCAATCAAGTGACACCAAAAATGAGTCCTACAAATTCCCAAATCCCAAAATACTCATAGCTCTATTAATTGTCAAGCCAAACATTGACATAGATAAGGAAATTAAGATAATCAGAATTATGCTTACTCCATCAAAATCCCTACCTGTTTTAAGGCCTTTCTAAGGGAAAACCCAAAACGATTGGCTCTGTACTTCACCTCTTTGCCACGCGCGCTAGAAATCCTTAAAATAAATCAAAGAATGTGAAAATCTATGTCTGAAATAGAGGCATATAGGAAACTTGCGAAGCTAGAAAAGGCCTTCCATGAAGGAAAAATCACAGAGGAAACATACAAAGAGTTAAAAGCAAAATATAGCTCTGGCTTAGAGATCAAGCATTATTACAGCGAGAGATGGAACTTCTCAATAGAATATCCGGGAAACTGGGGGATTTTTTTAGAGAATGAGTCAGCAGATCCGTGGATTATTCCTATAGCTGTTGCTTCTGAAATGGGTAGAGGGAAGACCGGGTTCATCGTCAATGTACAGGGAAGAGAAATCTTGTCAAAATACACCATGATGTTCGTTGGACCAGACGGGAGAATGAGAAAACAACCAACCAACCCTCAAGAGTTCATTGAGTTAGCAAAGGACGAGCTCATCCGTTCTTTTCCAAATTTACACTTCTACGCAGAAGAGGAGATCCAGCTCTTAGGAAAGCCTGCTGTAAAGCTTGTTTACAGTTATGACAGCCGAGAAGGTAGGACAAAGGAACAAAGTATCACCTATTTTGGCGTTGGCGTGACCTTTCAATTTATCTGCGAATCGCCTGAAAGCGACTTCGAGTATTGGGAGCCTGTCTTCGAGTATATCATCAATAGTTTCCGGATCGGAAGAGGGATTGTGGAAACGCCTTCGAAACTTCCCAGTCTGAAGGAAATGTCACCAGTAGAACTCTACAATGCTGGTGCCTCCATGTACAAGGAAGCTAAATACGAAAAAGCAAAGGAGTACTTCAAACGATGCTATCAAGTAGGTATGTACCGTATGCAAGCTGCATACGCCATGGCCCTTTGTGACGTACAATTAGGTCGAAAACCAGAGATCCCAAAGGAACTAAGGGGTCAGGAAGATGAAACTGGTGCTGTATATGTTTCCAGCAATTTGGCATGCTATCTCATCGAAGAAGGTCACACTGCTACTCTAAAGAAAGTAGGAAAGGGTTCTGAAGTTCATGCTAGAATAAAAGGGATACTATATATCATCCGTACTTCAACTGACCCCTTAACTGGAGGCTTCGTGCATTTTGTTTTCAGGAAAAAGGGAGAAGAAGAAATAGAGATTTATCCGTTTTCTCGAGTTACCCTTACTGAAACAGACAGATATCTGATCTCACTTGTTAAGAACGCTTCTTCTCTACCTTTATGTCCATTGCCCGTAGACGGACTCAAGATGATGGAAGAGAGCTGAACAAAGCGTTTGATTGAGAGTTTTGTTAGTATGGGCTTTCCACTCGCACACACCAAAACTCATGTCCAGAGGAAGGAGCAGCGAGGGGATCTTGGAGAAGTTGGGTTTTGAGACGCTCAACATATTCTTGAGCGATTATAAAATCGAAAACGCCTCCCAACCCGGTTTCTCTGATTACTAATTCAACCATTTCCTTCTTGAGGAGAGAACAGGTTCTAGCTTTATTCCTGAGGAAATTAGTTCACCAATCAGTTCTTTGTGCTCCTGGAAGAAGTCTTATCCTTCCCTTCACTATTCGGAGGAAACTTCCTAAATTAACCATCTTTTCAAGAAATAAATGAGAACCAGTGAAATAAGAATTAAAGAGTCGAAAACCAGAACAGATTATTGCAAATCTTTGGTATCCTGAGAATCAGAGCTAAGATATCCTAAGCATAAAAATATCAGCATTGAGTTGTGCTAGTCCTTCGGTTTTCTAAACCACAGGATAAGATTGGTTATTAGAGTTGCCGGTCCAGCTAGGGCTATTCCTCCTAGGAACCAAAAGGCTACCTTAAAAGGGATCCACTCTACAGGCGGCAGCTTTGAGAGGATGTTAAATGGTAGCACGTCTGCCAGAGTTCTCTCAAGAGGTATGAAAACAGAGATTAAGAATATAATACCCATTACGAAGGATCCCACCCCTTCTGACAAAAGATGAGTGAAATCATCCCAAGGAATTGTTTTCCAACTCTGTTTTGAAAAGGCAAAACTGAAGATCCCCATGTTCATGCTTATTACTGCCATGCAGAGGGGATAGAGCATGAGCGAGGCTTCGAGGATATCTGGAGAAGTCTGCTTTAAGTATTGCATCATTATCAAGCGCATCGATACGGGCAAGATAGCGATGAAGAATCCCGTGAGGAATAAAATCCCGTTTATTGGTCCATAGACGATGTACTCCTTGAAGAAAGGGCGGAGGGCCATCCAAGACATTGAGATGACGAAGTACGAAAAAGCGAAGAAAGAAACAGCTAGGAATAAATCATGCCCATTCCTCAGAGGTATATCTGTAAGAGAGAATGCCCCAAGGCCAAGAGCCAAGCCGAAGACGGCGTCAATTATGATATAAAGAGCGTGCCTCTCAGCCTGCTGATGCACAGATTCCTTCCTTGCCTTACTCGTTTCTTCTTCCAGGATTACCACCAGCAATATAAAACGTGCGAAATTTTAAATGAAGCACTTACAGTTTGCGACATCCTAAATACAATCGATTACCTGGCAGGCAATTAACGCAAGTAACATCACCTAAATTATTCTCTCCAGTTTGAGTTGAGTAGATGTTTGTGGAAGAAACAAGATTTCAGAACCATGCCTCATAAATGACTAATCTCTAGGGAACAATATTGCCATGATTGCCCACTTAGGTATTCTAACAGACACCCTATAGCCTCCCCACTCCATCCTATTCTCCTTCTTTCTCAAGGGAGCTGGGGTCAGCTCTTTGGGAAAGTAAGCCTCAGTAACTATTATGTTTCTAATGATGGAGATGTTTGGAGTATGCTCAGGGGAAAGTGTTAGTCCTCCCGTCTGGACCCTTATTCCTAAATCTTCAGGGTTTACGGGAGCGTTTGGATCGTTCATCCAATAAACTAATGTCATCAGGAAGCCTGTTTTGCCTTCCTTGACTAGTTCTATGGCTCTCTCTGGTGTAACTATTTCCATGGACATTTGTTTCTTGAATAGAAGGAGGATCAGCTCTTAAGTCTTTCCATCTTTAAGAGTTCACAATATTTCTCAAAAATATAGAACTAGGCACAAACTTAGTTGTTCTCTTCTCTCACTCCTTAATTGTTCTGTCTTATGGGTTTTCAATCATAACGTATATGGTCCGCATCTGGACATCTTCTGCAGCCCATTTTTCTGATTCAAGGTAAATGCATTCGGGCCAATAAACAAGCACATTCCAGGGCTCCCCCAACTCTCGAATGATTATTCCGCTTACCCTCATCCTCTCAGCATGCGGCTTGATCTGAAGAAACTCATCTGAGGATTTGGCCGTGTGAAAGAATGCAAAATATGCCAAGTAAGCATTTGAGGCCAGCAAAAAAGAGATTATAGCAAGATAAATGTGTTCTGGCTTTAACTTGAGCTTAAAAAAAGCAGCAAGTGCAGGACTCCTTTTAGAAGATGGTTCTATCCTTTTGATCAGTGCTAGAGCAGCTTCTCCTAATTCACTTAGAGAATATTTGCCGTCTTTATCTTTCTTGATGAGTTGGTCAAGCTTCTCCAAGTGATAGTTAAGAAATCCCGTCTCAACCTTCAACTTATTCAGGATTTCAGTGTATGCTAGTGGTGAGTCCCTTAACATCATCAAAATCCTCCTCCTAACAGGATGTTTCAAAGCCAAGAATATTGATGAATAGGCATCTTTCTTAGAACTCATCTGCAATCTCACAAATAATTGAATTAAGGGGTTTAAAGACTTTTTTGAAAACAAAATTTGTCAGATATTGAGATGGTACTAAAAACTTCAGAAGAACTCCGTAGCTCTTCTAATGCACTTTTACAATTTACTAGGATATGGTCACTACTCCTCCGATGCCTCTTTTCTAGCTCTTTGCCTCTTTTTGTAGAAGTAATAGATGGGAGGACCCGCAATTACCAGTAAAGGCACGAAGAACACTAGAATGGTTATTAAGAACTGAGCAAGAACCAAGAAGCCCCAAAGTCCTCTTTCTATGGGGTATCCCCAATCGATCTCGGGTATCTTAACCCAAGGCTCAGATTCTGTAGTGAACGTGTAATCCTGAGACGCAGCTGTCTTCCCATATGCCGTCGATTTAACTCTGAAGTGATAAGTTGTCGAATCTCTCAGGCCAGTAATCGTTATTGAATGTTCCTTGACCGGCTTAGGATCATAAACTTCAGATCCGTAAGATTTCGTCGTTCCGTACTCCACCAAGCTCGTAGATAATACATCTGTTGTCCACTCTATTGTGACTTTAGACGTAGTTACCTCCACAACTTTAACGTTTGAGATAACTGGAGGTTTTGCCAGCTCCTCTAAATAGACAGATATGGTGGAGTACTCTACCCTTCGTTCCAAGTATTGTAGCTTTCCCTTGAGGGATTCTATGGTCTCTCTTACCCTCATTAACTCCTCTTCGACCTTTAGCATGTCACTAACATCAGTCGCCTGATCCAGAATTGCAAGAAGGCGTTCCTCCTCTCTTTCCGCATTTTTCAGCCTTGCCTCAAGGTCAATGTATTGCTCAGTCACGTCCTGTCCAGAAATCTCTTTGTTCGTCACGTTTCCTATCTTTTCGATCCGTCTTAAGACGTCATAGAACTTCTCCTGGGGAACTCGAATAGTTATTACTCCGCTCTTCCTCTCCTCACCAGAGATAGAAACGCTTTGAATAAATCCACCTGCTCCCTCAGCTATGCTCTGGATCTGATTAGCTGCTGCGTCAACATCCTCAACCTCCATAGATATTTGGGCTGTGTAGATTATCATCCTCCCAGCGGCCTCCAATAAGGTTAATTCAGCAGTTGGTTGGGCTTCAGCCTCTGGTAGCATAGGCGAAGGGGTAGGAGCAGGTTTAGGTATGGGAGTTGGAGATGGGATAGGTATACCAGGTACCTCCTTGGGGGGAGCTGTTGGCATAGGAGTAATAGTCGGTTTAACCGTAGGAGAAGGAATTCGTGCAGGTGATAGATAGGCTTTCTCCTCTGGATATGTTAAGAAACCAATTATAAAAGACAGTGCTAGTATAGCGAAGATTATTGCAGCTATTAACAATGTCTTGCTTCTAGGAAATTTAACCTTCATTTTTATCTCTATATTAGCTTTTCCTAGATTTATAAAATGCGCTGATTTCATTCAACAGGCATTGAAGGAATGCATGTTATAATAGCCCTGAGGAGGGTTCGGTGGGTAAAGATTCGAGTTTTTTGTTTCCTATGTCTATCAAGACTTATAAAATACATAATTTATTTATAACACATATGACAAATATAACACTGAGCATACCTAAAGACATATATAGGCTTATGAGGAAGTATAAGGAGATAAACTGGTCGGAGGTTGCCCGTCAGGCGATAATAGAGAAGTTACTCAGACTTAAGTCATCTAAAGATGGGCTAACAAAAGAAGAACTGTCAATGCTCCTAGAGATAAAAGGCATGGAGATGCTGAGAGAAGAACATGCTGCTGAGAAGGAGTGGGCCTTTCTGAGAAAGATCAAAGAAAGAGAGAAGAGAAGAAAGAGATATCTGAAGGAGTTGGAGGAGAGATGATAATAGACACCTCAATAGCGATCCAGAGGGTAGCGAATGGAGAAACCATAGAGGAGAACATAACATCAGTAACTCTGATCGAGTTCCCTCCGATCAAGGATTATGAGAAGTTTGATGGGAAAATCTATTTTATGGGTGAAGAAGAGCAGCTAACGGCTGTATTGTTGCAGATAAAGCTAAGAGAGACTGGTTCTCCGATGAGTGTTGGAGACTTACTTATCGCTGCCACATGCATAAACAAGAATGAAATGTTTCTGACAAAGGACAAAGATTTCATGATCATCAAGGAAGTTGAACCAACTTTGAAGGTTGTAATAGAAGATTAGGCGTCAAAGTCCCGTATTGTGTAGTTTCAATCGGTTTTTGAACGTTTGCCAAAATTAGATGGGTAAAAGGACTTTTTAGAAGGTGACGAAAGTTGTTTTTCAGACATCAGTCAATTATACTTGGAGCTATGAAGTAAACTTTGCCCAGAAGTCTATTTTGATCGTTGGAATGTAAGATCTTATGAGGGACAACATGGTCATCGATGCGTTAACGTTCATATTTAATCCATCTTATAGCTGCGCTAATTTGCGTGGGTTTGGTGCTTGTTCGTTACTGGTTGCTGAGGTGATTTTTGTTCGGGAAGATCAAGTATCTTTTAATTTTGATTGACTGGATTCCTGTTCAGGATAGTGATTGGTTGAAGAGTGTTGTTTTGGATCGCCTATGTCCCAAGGGGCTTGGGAAGCCTTATCGGAGTTACGTTGATCAGAGGTTGTGTTGATCCAGACTTCAAAATATCGATAGATAGCGGAATTTTTAAGAAAATATTTAAATGTAGCACGCTTCTTGATCATTTTTTGGCATATGAGTAAGATCATCTCTATTTTTTGTGGATTTAGGAGTTTTGACGTCTCAGCTTCGGCTCTACAATTGAAAACTTCAGATTCTGTTGCAATATGTGCATTTGTAAGGAGAGAAGATCACATCTCCTTGTATCTCCACTTGGGGGCCACAACCTCTACTCCAAGCCTGGATGCAGCCTCTTTGATTACTTTGGTTACTTCTCCAAACAGATTTTTCAGGCCTTCTTCGCTCGTTGACTCTGCTCTTATCTTTATCTCTGGCTTTGTGTTGGATGCCCTTATCAAAAACCAACCTTCTTCCGTGTAAGCCCTAACTCCATCTATTTCCAAGGTTTTCAGTCCTTTCTCCTTCACAACAAATCCTGCTTCTTCAACTAACTTGAACTTCACCTCATCTGGCACGAAAACAGTTATTATCGGAGTTGAGAAGTACCTGGGCAATTCATCTACCAGCGATGAAAGCCTGCCTTCCTTTGAGATGACCTCTAACATCCTAAGACCTGCAAAAAGACCATCGCTGTATATGCCCACGTCTCCGAAGTAGAAGTGGCTTGAGATCTCGCCTCCAAGCAGGGCTTTCTCCTTTAACATGAGGTCCATGAGGAACGCATGACCTACCCTGCACATCACTAGTTTTCCGCCAATTTCCCTAGTGATGTCCTCGATTGCCTTGGTGCAGCTTACCTCGTAGACTACCTTAGCTCCTTCCTTCCCCTTTAGATAGTGCCTTACATAAACGGCAAGAGCAACATCTCCCTGTATACCCCTCCCCCTATCGTCAACGAATACTGATCTATCTCCATCTCCATCAAAAGCAATGCCTAATGCCGCTTCCTTTTTTAGGACCTCTTCTTTAAGCTCTTCAAGGTCATCTGGGTCGGGATCAGGAGACCTTGCCCTGAAGTAAGGATCTATCTCTTCATTGATAACGTAAACCTTGCAACCAGCCCTCTCAAAGAGCTTCCTTGCCAACACGGCTGATGAACCCCCTCCTGGGTCTAAGACAACCCTCGTTCCCTTTGAGACAGCAACTTTAGAGAGAAGGAAGTTTGCGTACTCCTCCATTAGGTGCTTCGAGTCAATAACCCTTCCATTTCCCATCAGTTTGAACCTGCCTTGCTCAACTATCTCCTTAATTTTCTCGAGTCCAAGACCCATTCCCATCAGCCTAGCTTTAGAATCGCATATCTTCAGGCCGTTCCACTCTGGAGGGTTGTGAGAGTTATGGAGGAGGATAGGAGAACAGCCTCCAAAAAATGCCTCTGTTCCTGGAACCGAAATATCATAAACTGGTTTATTCCATTCTAGAACTTCTACGCTTTTCACCTCAGTTAGTCCGATATCTGAATTCAAGATGGCTTTCAATATCGAGATTTTCTTATCATCTTCTGGCATTATTGGATTCCTATGAGTAGCCAGTATATGTCTTAGTATCTTCTTCGCTCTCTCTACCCCAATTGTCCTACTATGCAAGTCTCTGGAGAATGAATTGACATATTTAGGTCTAAGTCTTAACCACAGCTGTTTGAGGAGCGTTGTTGGTATCCTCCTAACTTGAGGATTATGAGCTAAGGGTGAAGGTTCGTCTTTGGAAAAGGGGTTCTCAATTGATGGTATAATTATCACGTAACTTTTGGATTCCTTAATGAGCAACCCTTTTGATGTAACATGTTCCTTATGTAATGTTTCGTAGATCGTACAGCTTATGCCTTTTATCCTTAGTAGCCATACAAGCTCTTCAGCCAACTTTCTGCTTGCAGTTGTAAACTCAATTCTTCCCCTTCTATATCGCCTGTAATTAATGTGAGAATCACAAAGATATCCAGAGAGAAATTGTAGGACTTGCTCCCTTGGAAGACTCCAAATGAAAGGCGGCAAATGCTTTTCTTTGGAGTTTCCTCCCATTAGGTTATGAAATAGAAGCGCTAGATTCTTATTTGAAAATTCAAGCTGTATCGAACTTTCTAGCTCTCTCTCATATATGTTAAGGCCAAAGAGAGATCTAATTATCCTCTTGGCGTCTTCTACTCTAGATCTCTCGTGATTTCCAAACTTCAGCCCTATTCTATGAATTGGATGTCTTATATAGGTCCAACCTTCTGCCAGATAATATCCCATGAGCCTTAATAGTTCTGGTGTTAACTTAATCTTCCTCGGGATCTTCACCTTTGTCCTTTCTGAGTAATAAGAGTTGATATCCTGCATGTTTATTTCTTGTATGGAATTTCCTTTAAAGTTCGCTAAGAGGGTTATTAGAAAATCACCCTTCTTCAACTCCGATGTTTTCTTAACAGTCACACCGTTTTTTTCATCAAAGACAAAAACAGAATGATCTGCAGATGTTATGATTGAACCACCTGTGTACTTTATTCTATAAGCTTTTTCTACTATATGCTCGAAGAAGCCAGTTATGGGCCGGAAACTCACTTTGAGATCTTTTTCTATAGAAAGACATGAAATCCCTTCAAGTTTCTTGCCTTTCAGGGACTCTATAGGTACAAGCTTTATTTGATCTCCCTCCTTTATTAGGATAGGAGTATTTCCTGCTACAGAAGCTGTCACCATTATGCCACCCTTGGCCTTCGATGCTTTGATCCCAAAGTAGAGCGCTGGAG
>CAZUBM010000010.1:23944-70330 GCA_964618805.1 uncultured Nitrososphaerota archaeon | reverse complement strand
CAAAATGCTTTTGGCTTCTATCTCGACGAATCTAACCAAGTTGGTCCACCATAATAGAGCGCGCGAGAATAACCCATAGGTTCTAATTTTTTGCAATTATTTATACTTTCTTACCAATATCTGGGAAAAGATAAGCGCTCATGAGGGCATTTATGGTGGTCCTAATTCTACGCATATCAGAAGACCCGCGGAGATCCAAAGGCCTCAAAGCCCGGCTTGTAACTTTGCAAGAAGGCCCTAAAGTACGCAATAGGTCGAGAGAAGACAATAATAGAGACCTTCTTCAAGCTCTTGCAAGATCCATGAGCGTATAGAGCTATACTTAGATTAAAAAAGGATATGGAGGGAGGGATCGGAAATAAAGGTTAGCTACAGTTAATTCCTGACGGTTATCTAGGTAACCTCTCCCTTACAAGCTTCCAAGCCTCCTCCTAAAGTTTCCTACCTCCCTAACTTCCTAGTTCTTTGAAGACCTCCATAAGGAGTTCTCTCTAATTTGGAACTCCTTATAGCCCTAATATTCTCTTCTTCCCCTCACATTCATGCGCTCTAGAAGGACAGGTCCGCTAATACCCTGTAGATTAATGGAGGAAAGGAGAGAGTAAGATGGAGAGCTAAGATTTTCAAAACCGAACTTTTTAACGAGGCTCATGCCCTAAACATAGGATCATTATGGTTGGAGTATTTAGGGCTGCCTTTATAGCACATGTTCCGGATGCTGATCCAGCTAAACACCGGTGTGTTATTAGGACTTCTCTCTACGAACTTACAAGCGTTTTAGTTAAAGATGATGATGAAGCAGTTGAGGTATGCAAGGAACTTGCTCAAAAAGAAGGAGTTCACGCATTTATCTTATGCCCAGGTTTCACGCATAAATCGGTAGCTCGAGTAGTAGAAGCCGTTGGAGAAGGTGTGTCTGTAAACGTCGCAAGGGGAGATGGACCGAGCAATAGAGCTGCTTCAAAAATCATGAGGGAAGTAGGCTGGTTTGAAAAAGAAAAAAGAAAAAAGAAAAATTAGAGAATTAGGCGCTAAGTTTCATCAAAGCGTCCTCTGCAGCCTTAATGACGGGATAAACGATGGGCGAAGAAGTTAGCATGGGGTGTGTTCCTACTTCCATCAAATATATGTCCTCACAGGTGAACTTTGCCTGTAATGCAACACCTATTAAGTTAGTTATCTCTGCCACGGCTTTATCTCCACTCACTTGACCACCTAAAAGCAGATGAGATTTCTTATCGAACAGAAGTTTGATTTTGATCTGTTTTGCGTCAGGGAGACAACCAGGGTGTCGATTTACTGTTAAGAATTCACCACTCACAACTTCCATTTTCATCTCCTTTGCCTGTCTTTCAGTTAACCCTGTACACCCAAACGCTGTGTCACCGATTATCGTTGAAAAAATCGGGTAGTCACCAACTATTCTCCTTAGTCTTTTCATCTCAAAAAGATTACTTCCCACTACTCTTGCATCCCTGCATGCTAATGAAGCAAGCATTACGCTTCTGCAGCCTCCTGTAATGAAATCTCTCCTTTCAACACAATCTCCTACAGCAAACACGTTGGGATCATTGGTTCTTCCGTAATCGTCGACTACGATTCCACATCTACCGATGTTTATTCCAGCATTTCTTGCAAGCTCCACGTTTGGTCTTAGTCCCACTGATACTATTACCATGTCGGCTTCCAATTCTTTTCCGTTGCTCAAAAGAACTTTTTCAACTTTCCTCTCTCCAATTATCTTCTCCACTCTCGTGTTTGTGTAAACGTTAATACCCATTTCTTTCAATTTTTCTTCTATCTGCATGCAAAATTCGTCATCAAAGTTTAATTGCACCACGTGTGGTAAAAGCTCTACGATTGAAATTTTCTTCTTTAGCCTAACAACGTCTGTTGAGAATTCTACACCAACAAACCCACCACCTATTACTACTATGTTTTGAACTTCTCTAATTGTTCTGAATAGTTTTTCTAGATATGGGACTTCTTTTTTTATGAAGAATACGTTTTCCAACTCTATACCCTCAATTGGGATTTTCTGAGGCGTCGCACCTGTAGCTAAGACGAGTTTATCGTAACTTATCTTTCCAACAGTCGTTTCAACGTATTTTTCACCTCTGTTTATGGATTTAGCTTCACCTTTAAGCAGTTCTATGCCATTTTTTGTTAAAATTTCATCAGAAACTATGTCCTTTGAAACAGACTCTATAGATGAAGAAAGGTAGGGAATAGCGCATGGAATTACTACTTTATCCTCCTTTCTCAGAACAACGATTTTTTTATCAGGATAGTTTTTTCTTGCAGTAAGAGCGGTAACTATTCCTGAGGGTCCACCACCGATTATTAATACATCAGTATACATAACAGTCAATGATATAACTGACTTTTAAAAAAATACTGATAATAGTAGAAGATAATATTAGAGGAATCTTTCTTTCTGGTCTACCTAAAGGGAGTATGGTGGTTCTTGATACCTTTATGCTCCATACTTTGCACATTCCTCTAATACAGTATAGAGGAGAAGGTTGTTGCAGTGCTTTAATTGAAGGAAAGAGGGTAAGTAAGAGCAAAATTAAAACAGGTAGTAGCCTATAACATTTCATTAACTCCAATTGCATCATTTTCTTTAATAATTTTTGGAATACTTGGAAAGAGATCTAAATAAAGATCCCAAAACCCTTCTATCATCTCCTATATCTAAATTATCTAATTATCATGCCATCATGAATCTTTCAAATTCCAAAACTTCATGATGCCAAGCGGGATGAAATTCAAGGCCGGGAAGGAGCTTATAACCATCCAGATTTCGAAAGAAACTATGGAGATATTGAAGGAGCTTGGGAAGAAGGGAGAGACGTACAACGTAATAAGGAGGCTAATAGAGGCTAATAGACCTAGCAAAACACCTTGAGGAGGAAAGGTTGATAACATGACGCGAGTTTTATTCAGAACTTCAAGATGCTCAATCCGCATGTCATAGAAAATTTCTCTTCTTGCACGAATCAAGCGCCTCCTCACATAACTTCTGTTCTCGTACCTTTCAGGCTCCTTGAAGACCTTCAAGAGGAAGATTCTGAGTTATAAAGAGATATGTTTATATGATTACTGTATACATATTAACGATGTCTACAAAAGTGCTGTCAGTTAGGGTGAGGAGGGAACTAAAGGAAGAGGCAGAGAGGATGGGGATAAACATAAAGGAAGTCGTTGAGAGGGCTTTAGAGAAAGCAATATTCGAGAAGAGGGAGGAACTATTGAGGAGATCTCTGAAAGAGTTCAGGGAGTCAATGGAAGGGCTTCCCGAGGCTGAGTGGGTAAAGGCGATAAGGGAGGCAAGGGAGGAACATTGAAACCCACCTTCTTACTGGATGCTTCAGCTCTTTATCCCCTATCTAAGATGGATGGGGCTGAGAAGGTGGCTGTGAGAAGCGTTGTCTTAGACCTCACTCTGTACGAAGCTGGAAATGCGGTGTGGAGGGATTACAGAAGAGGAGTTATTTCAGACTGGAAGGTCCCTACTAAGGCGCTGGAGGATATTTTTCGCCTCGTCTCTATGCAGAGGATTGACCCCAAGGATCTCTTGGAGATAGAGGAACTTTCGGTCACGACAGGGCTGACCTTCTACGATTCATCGTACCTACATTATGCCAAGAAACTTGGCCTGAAGCTTGTAACAGAGGACTCTACATTGGCTGGGAGGGCGGGGGAACTTGCCATAAGAGCTAAAGAGGCTTTGGATATGGTTAGATAGGTATTTGGAAAAATGGGACTGCTAGACCCTGCGCTCCAGCTTGGTCAGCTATAACCCCCGATCTCTAAAGCTCAGGACATCTAGCTTCTTTGGAAGGTCCATCGTAGTACATGGGCCTTCTGTCACTTGCTTAAGGTGTCGAACTCTTCAGCCATAGTTATAAAAACTCCTTTTCACCATCATACTCCTTTAGAATTTAAAGAACTTTCTCTGGGGTTTGTGGGCTGAAGTCACCCTAAATAGCCAAGAGAGGCTAATTAAATTTTTAAGCACGTTTTTACTGTTCATTTTGAAGGTGAGCCTCCATGAGCAGCAGGAAAAAGCATAGAAAAAACATAATAGACGAACTTTTCGGCGGTTCCCTTTTCGATGAAATGGATGAACTTTTCAGAGAATTTCCAGAAGGCGAACTTGCCAGCGGCTATTCAATAAGTGTAACCCAGACGCCAGAAGGCACGAAAGTCAAGGTGAAGGTTGGGAAAGACATGGACGTAAACATGCTTAGGAAAAGGCTTCAGCAAAAATATCCAGGAGCCCAAATAGAAATCGAAGGCGGCAAACGAGAACCCCTTATAAGGGAGATTTCCACAGAACCAGTACGCAAAGAAAATGAAAATGGCCAGTAAGGTTGGGCTCTTTGGTGGCCATATCATTTACAGAAGAGGCAGAAAAGATAATCAAATCCTACTTAGATGAGGTTAGCAGGGAAATAGATGAAATGGGCTTTGAGATGAGTGATGAGCGAAGGAAAGACTTCCTGCTCGCCATAATGCACTCTTTCAGGCTTTTCTCATTTAGAAAAGCGAGGAAGAGGGGCTCAGAAGTTATCCAAGATGATGATGTTAGGTCTTCGATAAGGTTCGTCAGGCCTAAGATGCTTATAAGACACAGCTTGAGGGATCCTGAGACCTTCTCCTACGTTGAGAGGATAAGAAGGAAGCACTTCGAAATGATAAAGAAGCGACTTGAGTCCTCAAGAAGACCAAGACTCCTTGACGCTGGTTGTGAGTACGGCAGGCAGATGATGGAGTACATCAGAAGGGGTTGGGATGCGGAGTTCATTGGAATAGACATAGACTTGGAGGCCCTGGAGTACGGAAGGTGGGCTGAGCCTTCAATCTCCTTCACAGGTGCAGATGTTGCCAGTCTCCCCTTTAGAAGCGGTACCTTTGACGTGGTTATTTGCATAGGCACCCTCCACTTAATTGGAGACATCGAAGGGGTCATAATGGAGTTCTCAAGGGTTCTTAAAGAAGGAGGTCTTTTATTCATCACTCAATTCTTTACTACAAAAAAGCTGATTAGCTCAGCTTCTACAATGCTCTGGAAACTTTTTCCTAAAATAGGAGTTCTCCATCAGAGGTCAGATGTGGAGAGAATTCTGCATGATAGCTTCTCGAGAGTAGTCATGGACAGAGCCTATACTCTGCCTATCTCCCTAGCTCATGTTTACTTCTGCACATCCATCAAGTAGCTAACTAATTAACTAACCTGATGTGACTTACCTTTAAAATCCGAGGAATTTGACATTTTCTGATGAAAATAAAAGAGATTCCGATGATAGAGGACTTTAGGAAGCCTCTTGAATTTGATCTCGGCCTTATAGGCGATCTCACTTATGGATCTGCGAAATGGGCTTTTTTCACGGTTGGGGTAGAGCAAGGAATATTTAGAGCCCTCCTCCAAGGACCTTCTACAGTTAAGAAGCTTTCTTCCTCATTAAACATGAATGAAAAGGTTTTAAGAGTTGTTTTAGACGGGCTTGTTGGGTTAAATCTTCTTAAAAAGAGGGGCGAGTTCTACTATAACACATCGACCTCAGCCCTCTTTGCCAAGTGGGGATACACCTACTCCCAGCTAAGATACTCCCCTTTCTGGAGCAGGCTTGGAAGAATGCTCGTTCAAGGGAAGATAGAGCCTATAAGGGAAGGAAAGGGTGAAGAAATCGGTTTCTGGGGAAGTTTTGAGGAACAAAGGCTTTATGCCTTAAGAGCACTTTCCGGAGAATTCCAGAGGACGCTTGAGCTTATGGAAAATGCCAGGATCTTCGAAGATGTTAGGAATTTCATAGATGTCGGAGGAGGTCACGGAATCTTCTCAATAGGCTTTGTCAAGACTCATCCAGAGTTAAGGGGCTGTATTATGGATCTTCCAGATGTAGTCCCAATCACTAGGAGGTTCATCAAGGCTTATGGCCTTGAAGACAAGCTGAAAGTCATAGAAGGAGATGCTACCAGGGACATTCCAGGAAAGTACAATCTAGCATTCTCCTCCGATATGCTTCCATACAGAAGGGAAGCTATTTCCATCTTCAAGAACATTTACAAGGCTCTATCTGAGAAGGGGGTCTTTGTGATGAAGGACATGGTCCCCAAGGCAGATTGGTCGGAGTCCTTCTATCAGCTCGTACACATGGCTTTAGTAATGATGCATTTGGGAGATCCAGAGCGATTTGAAATGCCTCCTACAGCTAAGGGTTATATGAAGCTTATGGAGCAATGCGGGTTCAAGAGGACTAGTTTTTTGGGCTGGATAAGGAAGTCTTGCACCGTTTTCACCGGTTGGAAGTTTTAACCTAACACATGCTCAAATTTATTGGCCTAAACTACCTTAAGGCTTGTTTACAGCGATTTAGAATGGAGTTCTTGAAATAAAATCTCATTCAAGATTTTCAATTTAGAGCCAAGCATCAATTAACCTAGACTAAAGTCTTCCCGGTAAAGAAAATCTCACTCTAAGCATATCTATTACATCTGAAGCATCTTCTGCCAAATCAGAAGAACTTTCTATTTCCGTCAATATATCATTAAGCAAGAACAACGTCTTTATCCCCATTTCAACCGGCAACTCCTTCTTTGCCTCGTGATATTGTAGATCAATCTCGTGTTCAAGCCTTTCTACTTCTAAGATGAGATCATAACACCTATCTAGGTCCTCAAACAGGCATCTAATAGCCTCTGCAAGTGCTCTAACTTCTTCTACTAGAACACCAGCCATCGAACTTAACCTATTCCTCATCTTATGTCCTATGGACATCCCTTCTTCCATAAGCAACTCTTCTTTCTCTAATATTATTTCTAGAGTAAGAGCAGCATTCTTAGCCTCATCTCCTACGGTATCAACGCTTGAAGAAAGTCTAGCTATGATCTCTGCATCTCCTACCTTTAATTCAGAACGAGCAATATCAAGCATTATTGCCCGACGGATGGAGTCTGCTTCTTCCTCTAATGACTTAACTCTCTGGATGGCAGATCTTGAATCCTCTAATAATCCATCTCTATAAGCGTCTATTGCTTTCTTCAACTCTTCAACTATATCTCTTATCTTAAGACCGTGCATGTTCAGCTTTTGAATAAGATCTGCTGTTTCTTTTCTTTTGAAATAATCTAGGTACTTCTTAACACTTCCCACAAATTTCACCCCGGTGAGATAGCCTCACTTAATCCTTCCTCTGGGTACCTAAAGAGTTTATAGTCCGAGAACCAAACCTTTACCTCCTTCTCCTCAAACTCTTCTTCCGTTATTGCTATAATAACATCCCCATTCGCAAGCTCTATTTCATATCTCACAAGAGCCCCTAGGTAACTTTTCAACCTGATTTTCCCAGGTATTCCCTTTCCAAAGATTACGTTTTCTGGCCTGATTCCTACTACTAGCAACTCGCCTTCTGGAAGATTAGAAGATCCTATCTCATAACCACCTCTCACCACAACCCTCCCTCTCTCCGTTCTACCTACAAGGAAACTTGCGTCTCCGACAAACGTCATGACAAAAGGAGTATTTGGCTGATAATATAGCTCTTCTGGAGTGCCTACTTGGATAAACCTTCCCTTTCTCATAACCGCGATTCTATCGGCAACTGCCATGGCCTCCTCTTGATTATGTGTTACATGAATTGCTGTTAGGTCTTTAGACTTGACGATTTTCCTCAATTTTTCCCTCGCCTCTTCGCTAACCTTTCTATCTATAGCCGAAAGAGGCTCATCTAAAAGAAGGATTTTTGCTCCATAAGCAATCGCCCTCAATAAAGCTACTTGCTGCTGTTCTCCTGAGCTCATTTCATCAGGAAGCTTATTAAATCCTATATCAAATCCAAATTCCTTTGCAAATTCAAGAATGCGTTGATATGCTTCCTTTTCACTCAATCCTCGAACCTTCAACCCATATCCTGCATTCTCAAAACCATTCATGTGAGGGAATAAAGCTAGATCCTGAAATATGAAGCCAATGTTCCTTTCTTCGGGCGGCTTTCCGAGGATTGACTTTCCATCCACCAATACATCACCTTCATCTGGTTCTAAGATCCCAGATATTATCTTGAGAAGGGTTGACTTTCCACAACCACTAGGTCCTATGACAGCCAAGTATTCCCCATCTCTTATGAGAAGATTCACCCTGTCGACCGCTATGATCCTGTCAAATGTCTTTCTAATGTTCCTAAGTTCTATCTCAGGAATTCATGATCACCTCCTTTATCTCAGGATATTCTTCCAAGGTTTCCAATTCATACAGCAATACATCCATTGGATCTATGGAGATGAAGACTATTTCTCCCTGCTTTAAGCCCCTAATTTTCAGAGTAGGCATCTCGCTAATTATTCTCAAACCATTTACGTTTAACAGAAGCTTAGTCACTTTTCCAAAGAACCTAATTTCCTCAACTCTTGCTCTAATGGAATTGAGAGTTTCTCCCTTGCCCATGAAGATCTTAACTCTTCTTGTCCTTATTGCAACTAAGACTTCCCCTCTAAGCCTAGATGTGCTTCTTAACTCAAGATCGTCTATTCTAACGACCCCATTATCAGCATAACCGATGAAAAAATTGCTTTCTCCTATAAAATATGCTGTAAATGGGTTTTCAGGAGACTTAAATAGCTCTTCAGGGGATCCTTCCTCGAGGACCCTCCCTTTCCTAAGAAGAAATATGCGATCTCCTATACTCATGGCCTCCTCTTGGTCATGAGTCACGTGTATTACGGTGAGATTAAGGGCCTTGGCCATTTTCTTGATTTCATACCTTAATATCATGCGGAGCATCACGTCAAGGGCCGAAAGAGGTTCGTCTAGAAGGATTAGATCTGCTCCAGAGGCTATGGCCCTACCTAAAGCAACTCTTTGGGCCATTCCACCGCTTAACTCATGGGGATATGCGTCAGCTCGCTCAATGAGGCCAACCATATTCAAGATTCTTCTTGCAATGACCTCAACATCACTTTTGTCCCACCCTCTGCTGGTCGGACCAAATGTAACGTTTCCCCATACATCTAAATGGGGAAAAAGGGCATATCCTTGAGGTAGATAACCAATGCCTCTTTTCTCAGGAGGAACTTCGGTGATATCCTCGCCGTTTACAATAATTCTTCCCTTAACTAAGGGAACTAAGCCGCAAATGGCTTTTAACAAAGTTGTTTTTCCGGCTCCAGTAGGACCAGCAACTATAGCATAATCTCCACTCTTTATCTTGATATCAATGTTGTCTAGCGCTATTTTTCTCCCATATCTCACGGTTACTCCCTTTAACTCCACCCTTGGCAACCTATGAACCCCTCCCTGTCCTCTTTAAAGCGTAAAGCAATATTCCAGATATCAAGAGGAGAATTATGCATGATATTCCAGCAACGGAATAAGCCCTCTTGCTCACAAGTTCGACTATGTAAACTGGAGCAGTATGCGCTATTGGAACCACTGAAATAGTAGCTCCAGTTTCTCCTAAGCTCCTTGTAAAGGATAAAATGGTTCCAGCCACTATACCGGGACTTATCAAAGGAAAAGTAATCTTCCTAAAGGTTTCCAGAGGATTCGCACCTAGAGTTCTTGCGGTATCTTCTAACGATGGATCTAACTGTTCTAGAGAGGCTATTACGTTTCTAACAAGTAAGGGTTGCGTAAATGATATGTGAGCAAGGGAGATAACAGTTAAATCAGAAAGACCTAATGCAACGCCTCTACTCCAAAAAAGAGAGATCGAGAAGCCCAAGGCTGTAGTTGGAACTATGAGCGGTATGTTAACTAACGCATCTAATATGCTTGTTATAACAGAAGATCTGGATCGAGCGATCAGAATAGAGAGGGGAACTCCTGTTATCAGATTTATCACCGTCGTTATAGAGGCTATTAAAACGGAGTTCCAGATCGCAGAAAAAAGACCGCTTGGCAGCCCTTCAACCTTCAACCATAAAGGAAAAAGTGCTATGAATATAGAAGGAATGAGAACAACAAAGATGGAGAAAAATACTGAGAAGAAATCTCTAATAGAAGTAAATGGCTTTCGGCTTATTCTCTTCTCCCAAGGCCAAATCCTTTTTATCGGTATCTTCCACCTTGATGCTAACACCTTGAACGAGTATAAAGTCACTAAAGATGAAATAATCAAAATTGCACTTAAAATGCCTCCAGCTAAAATGAAAACTTCAGTTTGCTCTGTGATCGATTTCCAAGTCTTAATTAGAACAGGTCCTGTCCGTTCTAGCACCCCTATTATCGATAGAGTGACCGCAGTTCCCCCAGTTTCACTCAAACTTTTCGCAAAACAAAGGATACATCCAGCGATTATGCCAGGCTTAGCGATCGGTAGAGTAACAGTTCTAGCTACCGTAAAAGGGTGGGCGCCCAAGGTTCGAGCAGCGATCTCATATTGAGATTTTACGGCCTTCAATGATGCAATTAGGGTTCTTAGCATATAAGGATAGCTCATTGCTACATGTAAAGCAACCACAGCCCAAAAGGCGCTCCTTAGATTGGCCACTTTGAGCCAAAACATCGCTACTGAGAATCCCAATGCAGATGTTGGGAGAGCCATAGGAAGATCTAATAGAGTATCAAGAAATCGCTTTAAACGGAATTCTTTCTTTAGAAGGATCCAAGCCATAGGAAGAGCGGCTATCAAATCTATGAGGGTAACAGTTGCTGCAATAGCATAGCTTAGACTCATCGCGCTTTTCATATCCTTAACTATCTCAGGGTTATTCAATACAAGGGGGAGCTTGTCAAAACTTCCAGCTAGATATGCAAAAAGATATATCGGAGGTATTAGAACGAACAAGAGGAAGAAACCGACCACAATAGAGTACCATGCAGTTCTTAAGATCCTGTTAGATGAAAGTTCTTCTATAGGTCCTATGTCCATCTGGCGCCCCATGACGGGAATTCAAGACATCCTATAAGCTTGTTGGGGTATATGCCTGTAAGACCTGTGTATGCTCAAATGACCCAATTTGTTAATAGACAAGCCCTGCGAAGTTACCTAAATTATATATTATCTGTCTAGCAAGTCTTAGGGGGGATAAGGGGAAATTAATGGTGTAAGAAGAGTGGAAGTGTTCGAAACCTCAGAAGGGTACATCGCTGTCATGTCCCTAAAGCTCACCGAACCCCTAAAGGAAATCCCAGAAAAGTTCGTAGAGGACATTAAAACAGTCTTCATTAAATCATCATCAGTAGCTTCCTATAGACATGCGGCAATAGCAACATATAGAGCTTTAAGAGCCTTTAAAGAGGGGAAAAATATCACCAGAAATTTAAGGTCAGAAATTGCTGTCTGTCTTACAGGGGAGAGGCAGATCCATAAAGCGTTAGGATTCACAAATCCGATAGGGACTGACAATGTTGTCTTCATAGCCATTTCAGCTAAGCCGCTGGACTGGAATAAACTCGCTGTTAGAGTGTGTGATGCTCTAAGAGCTGTGCAGACCAATGAATTCGGTTCTATGAAAAGCTTGGCAAGGAAATTAGGCGTGGAGAACCTATCATCATGCTCAAGAAGGTTAGAACTAATCATATTGGAGAAAGCGGCGCTAGTAGAACTTGAGAGATAGGTTTCGTCGAAAGGATCAAATTAAAAGATCTGCTATCAAAGCTATCCATGTGATGCAATTGGCTTCGGATGAAAACATGCAGTATGCTCAGGCAAAATATAGAGAGCTTGTTAGCAAGATTGAGTCCCTTAGAACTCAAATAACAACTCTTGAGCTAGACCTCAGATCTATGGAAGAGGCTTTGAGAAAATTGGAGAAGATTAAGGGAGATACAGAGGTTTATGAAAGAGCTGGACACGTTTTCATCAAAAGGAACAAGGAAGAACTCCTTGAGGATCTGAAATCAAGGAAGGAGTTGACCGAAACCTTGCTGGAGAGGTACAAGAAGGAAGAATCAGAGACGAGAAAGGAGCTAAAACAACTACTTGAGAGCCTTGGCCTCGTTTAAATATTCTAAAACTGTCTTGATGAAACGTTCTTCCTCACCTTGTGGGATATAACCACCAGCTGCATGCTTATGTCCCCCTCCAATGCCTCCAACCCTCACACAACTCATTCTCATCAAATGATCTAGATCTATTCCAGCCCTAATCCCAACATCTGTCAATCTAGCAGATATCTTCACAACTGCCTCGCTGTTTGTTAAGCCAATTACAATGAGGAACTCCTTTGAAAACTTGCTTTTTGATATTATCGAAGTTATCGTACCTATCATTGTATCTCTGATCTCTTCTCCTCCTATTAAAAAGAGAATACCATTTTCTTTCCTAGTTATTTCGCCGGAGTCCTCCATTATATGAGATAGAGCTTTTGCTAGAGTTTTCCTGTAATCAGATAGGGTTTGCAGGGCTGAATCAAGAATAATCCCCCTTAAACCCATTGCTAAGGCTATGCCTAAATCAGGTCTTCCCATTCTACCACAGGCATTTAGAAGGGTTGAAAAGCCATTCAATTCCCTTGTCGGCGAACCGATTGGCTCAGAAACTGCTAGATATACATCTCCAAAGAGATTTGTTAGCGCTGAAAGGCCGCTCTCTCCTTTAGAAACCATCCGTTTCACAATCTCATTAAAAAGCTCTCTTTTTTGTTCAACAGATAGATCAGATAGTCTTATGGCCCTATTTTCCACCTTTAAAGGGATTTTGAGTCTTTCTAACAAATTAACAGCTTCTTTAGCTTCTTGGAATAGTCCAAGAAGAACTAAATCATAAGTTCTCTGAAGAGCTGGTACTAAAGGGTAATCTGGACCTCCAAAGAGCCTTAAGTCCCTTTTAACCTCCAGAACACCTAGTTTTTTTGCCAACTCGACAAACATGGAATTTATTCCTGAAAATCCATTCTCACCAGCTTGTTGATCCCCTAAAGCTCCGGTAAGCGCCATAATAATGCTCTCATCATCCCCTCCGATGAGGTGTCTGTAAACGAGGTACGCAATTCCTGCACCGCTTATTTCATAACTTCCATTTATGCCTTCATCGAATGGATTTAGCAAATAAAAGCGATTATTTTGTTGCGCTTTAACAGGAGGATGATGATCCAATACTAAAACAGTTTTATTCTTCTTAGAACTCAAAGCATCCTTGATTTCGTTTAAGTATCCTGATCCTAGATCCAAGTATATGAAAAGGCTGTATTTCTCAGACAGTATTTGGGAAATGAGCTCTTTACTCAGGAATTTTACTGAAGAGAGATGAAAGGGGACACCTAACATTTTCAAAGCTTTCGCAATTAAACCTCCAGCACATAACCCATCTGCATCGATATGTGTAATTATTCTTACTGGAGACTCTTTTCCAACGCTATAAATGAGATCCGCAATTCTTTTAGCCTTTGAATTCAATGACTTCCATACTTTATCCAAATCTTCCATCTAGGAGGCTCCCTCTCACGTTATAATCATTTCTAACATGCTTGGATCATATCTCCAGTCTTCAGGAAGTTTTCCAGTTCTTTTATAGTATTTAACCAGCCTTCTTATCTTAGACTCAGTAATCTGCAACCCTCTTTTCGAATGGAAATCCTTTCTATGGGTTTCAAGATGTTTCCTGATTTTATATGCCTTTTTCATCAAAGAAAGCAGATCTTCAGGTATTTTCTGAGCAACACCCTGCTCCTCCAAGACTTCAGTTATTTTCTTGCCCAAGATCTGTTTGACAGAAGGTATCCCATACACATCCCTTAAGATCATCCCAATTTGGCTTGGAGGGACTCCTCTCTTTCCCATTTTAACGATCAATGAGACAACGTCATCTGGATTCATTGAAACCCATTCTGGCTTTTCTCTGCCAGAGAAATGTTTGTGCGCTTCTTCCTCTCTTCTTTCCAAAGGACTCACCTAATCCATCCCTTCTTATTTTACGATTTTTTAACTTTTCTTGAAAACCAAGAGGCCATAAGCTCGAGTGATTTCCTTCTATGAGAGACCAAATTCTTTCTTACACCTAGCTCGGCATATGTAAGTCCTCCCATATTCTCTGGAACGAATATTGGATCGAATCCCCACAATGTTCCACGAATAGAATCAGCAATTGAGCCTTTTGTCTCGCCATGGAATGTGTAATGTTTTCCATCAATAGCAAGACCTATAACTGATCTAAACTTAGCTTTCCTGTCTTCTATGCCATTCATTAACCTCAATATCCCTTCATTGCCTATGGTCCTAAATACATAGGAAGAATAAGGACCAGGAAATCCCTTTAAAGAACGGATGAATAACCCAGCGTCCTCTATGAAGAAGGGTTCTTTTATTCCTTTACTTTCACTCAACCACTTTAAGGAGTAAAGGACAACCTCTTCAAGAGTATCAGCTTGAAGTTCCGGGTATTCTAGGTTCATCCATTTAACTTCTATACCAAAATCCCCCAAAATGGCCTCTGCCTCACGAAACTTGTGGGGATTTGATGTGACAAATTTAAGCGTTTCCAATGCTCATCACCTTATCTTATACCTTCCTCTTCTCTCGATTGTCCTAAGTCTAGAAATCACTTCTTTGGCTCTTTCCCCAAGCTCCTTAGAGTATCCTTCGAGGAATTTGCTCATTATAAAATCCCTCCTTTTAGGGTCGATAGCACCTACAGATTGCTTGAATACGTGCAAGTCCACCGCTCTATCCTCACAATTCTCAGAAAACTCAACAAGCCCAAAGTCTATGAGGCATATTTTATCTCGATCCACTAAGATGAAGTTTACACCCGTTAGATCGTTATGAACTAAGCCAGCTTTATGAAGCCTACCAACAATCGCGCCTAACAGATTTGAAACTACAGAAAGTTCTTTTTCATTTAATTTTACTATTAAATCTCTCAACGTAACTCCATCGATCTTTTCCATGATAATTTCGAATTCATGAACGTCTAGGATCGAAGGACAAGGGACTCCAAATTTCTTGGCCCTATGGAGAGCCTTTACTTCCTTGGAAGTTCTCTTCTTTCTAAGAAGAGAGTCTAATTCAAAAACTCGATAATTCTTCCTTATCCTAACCTTCTTAATGGCTGGAACTCCGAAGAAATCAGTTTCATAGATCTTTGCTTCTGCTCCGCTTGCTATCAACCTCTCCATCCATATCTACCTCTTAATGGGACAAAAGCTACATCAGCTACCTCCTTAATATTGAACTTTTCCTCCCCTAACTTATCTGCAACTACAAGTTTTTGAGCAAAGAACAGGCCTCTGACCAGACCAATAGGAATTACGATTCTACCTCCTATTTTTACCTGATCCATTAGAGGTTTTGGAATGGAAGGAGCTGCTGCAGTCACTAGAATTCTATCAGCCTTGATGTTCAGAGGAAAACCAGAACTTCCGTCACAATGAAGAACGCTTACTCTATCGGCATATCCTGCGTCCATAAGATTTTTCCAGGCTCTTACAGCAAGACTTCTAATTATCTCAGCAGAATATACGTGTCCCCACTCTTCCAAGGGCAAATCATCTGGAGCAACTATTTCCGCTAACGTTGCTGCATGATATCCGCTTCCAGCACCCACTTCGAATACTACCATACCTTTTTCTAATCGAAGAAGTTCGTTCATCATAAACACCATGTTTCGCCCGGATCCCCGGCGGGAATCCGTGTGGCGCACTAATCGTCTGGCCCTCTCCTATAGGAAGCGGCGTATCGTCATATGCAAATTCCCTTTGCCTTGGCGGAACGAACTTTTCTCTCGGGACTTTCATAGCAGATCTTTTCACCGAATCTGATCTGATTATTCCCTGCCTGACCAAACTTTCAACTAATTTGGCTCGTCTTACAGCATACTCTTCATCTTTTCCAACCATCCTGCTTTTTATGCTAGGATTAGAGATAATTTTGTTGGATTGGTTGAGGAGATCATACATGCCAGAGGGCATCCAAACGTAACTGGTATGCATGGAACAACGATAGAAATCACCAAAGAGACTGAAATATCGATAAGAGCTGATTGTATAATAGGAATAATGGCCGATAAGGCGGTGAAAGATCTCTGCCCTGAGTTAAAGGAGCATTTGCTGAATGGAGGTCAGATAGAAGTCGTGATTTCAGTTGGCGATAGAAGATTTTCATTTAAGGCCCGTGGATCCCCTAAACTAGAGTTTTTATCCGAAAAAGAGATGGTATTTAGGAAATCTACCTATATAGACGGCCGCACGATAGCTATAGAAGCAACGGCTGCAGCAAAAGATATTCCAAGACCTATAATAAATATGTTAAAGAAAGGAGAAGACCTTCTGATCAAAATTAAGGCACTCTAATTTTATTTCAAGGGTTTCAAATGCCCTGTGATTTTATCTATCTTTTCCCCATCAAAAGGACCTATCGCAACTGCAGTAAGAGTTCCAGGGGGCAACTCCGTCAAACCAGCATCCCTAATTAATGCTCTTGGAATATTTAGGATTTCTGCTTTTTTATAGATTTCTAGAAGCTCCTTTTCACTTGCCACCAATACCACCTTCTTCCCTCCCTCCTCTCTCCAACTACTCCAAATGCGTGGGACCATCTTTCTGGCATTTTCAAAAGCTTCACACGCTGCATGAGCTACTTGAGCAGCAATCTTGCCTCTACTCATTTCTATATCGCCTCTAACAACAATAACTTGCTTGTATCTAGAGCTTAATCTCATAGATTTCATTGACATTATCCCTCCAGATTTGTTTTTATCCTTGGACCAAAGTAAGATAATACGAAGGCCGATGGGAGTTAAGATAAGTGACCTTGTTATAACCCATAGGATAGATTTAGAAAAGCTTAAAGGAAAATCCGTGGCTATCGATGCCTTTAATGCCATGTATCAGTTCTTATCTATCATAAGACAGAAGGATGGAACGCCATTAATGACGAGCAGCGGGGAGATAACTTCAGTCCATTCCGGCATCTTTTACAGGACCGCTAAGCTTCTCACAACAGGTATAACACCTATATACGTGTTTGACGGGGAGCCCCCTCCTTTCAAGAGGGCGACTGTAGAAGAGAGGGAGGAGGTAAGGAGAGAAGCTATGAAAAAGTGGAAGGAAGCACTGGCTGCTGGGAGATTAGAAGAAGCAAGAAAGTACGCACAAGCAGCTCTTTCCTTAACTCCAGAGATGATAGAGGACGCCAAGAAGATTCTTGAATATATGGGAGTACCCATCGTCCAAGCACCAAGTGAAGGAGAGGCACAAGCAGCCTATATGGCTAAGAAAGGCGATGTATGGGCAGCAGGATCTCAAGATTATGACTCCCTCTTATTTGGCTCACCAAGGCTTGTAAGGAATCTGACATTCTCTGAGAGAAGAAAATTACCGAGAGAGAAGGCATATGTCAGAATCTATCCAGAGGAGATCCTTCTAGATGAAACTTTGGGCAACTTAGGTATCAGCAGGGAGCAACTAATTGTAATAGGCATACTTGTTGGGACGGATTATAATCCAGGAGGGATTAAAGGGATAGGATGTAAGAAGGCTTTAAAGTTAGTTGAAACGTATAAAACGCTAGATGAAATCCTCTCACACGTGAATTGGGAGTTTGAAATCGATCCAAAGGATATTTATGAGTTCTTCTTGGATCCTCCTACCTCAGATAACTATGATTTAACCCTTAAACCAGTTGATGAAGAGAAGCTTTACGATTTCATGGTAAATCAACACGAATTTTCCCCTAAAAGGGTGGAGAAAACCTTAGAAGAACTTAGAAAAATGAAACCACCTTCAGAGGGTTTGGAAGCTTGGTTTTAGCGTTTAGTCCTCGTCAGATAGGACGTATCTATGTTTGCGTCCTTCTATAAGTTCAACTATGAGAGTGCCTTTCCTACCCCCTCTAACAGTTCTAATTTTTCCAGCAGCTTCTAACTTAAGTAAGGCTTCTGAAATCTGAGGTAGGGAGATCCAGGGATTGTCGGAAACTACTTTTTCATACAGTTCCTTGTCTGTAATCCCTTCTTCTCTACACTTCTTTAGAAAATCATAAATCACATACCAAACTGGTAGAGATAAACTGGAACTAGTCATGTCAGCTCACGCTCTTGAAGTCCTACCTATTTCGACGCTACTTACCCCTTCTACGTTGCTTATCCCATCAAGTACTTTTGTAGTAATCCCTTCTTCCTCTGGAGCTCTTATGAATAGGTTAAGAGCCTCAATTCCGAAGGCTATCGGAACTTTATCGAAGTCAAGCAGTTCTGCACTATTTTCCCTTAGGGAATCTCTTATGGACTCTAAGACTTTCTCACGATCGGATTCAACTTCCAAAAGGACTCTTACTTCCATTAGGATTTTAGTCATGCTTCATCGACCTCTTAGGGACCCTCAAAACCACACACGGGACATATATAACGGTTTGCTTGTTGTCTGCAAATCCTACACCGTACTATAAGAGCCTCACCACAGTTTGGGCAGAGGAAGGTGACCAATGAAGGCTGATAGGTTACTCTTCTCCCGCAGGAAGTGCAATACAACTCTTCTCTTGACATAATAGAACCTCCGACCTTGAGGGGTTAGGTCAAGTTCTCCCTTTAAATAGATTCCTAACCCTTAACACATAAGTCTTTCCTGAGACCTCTTTCTCCAATATCCCCCTACTCACCAGTTCATTCACCATTCTACTTACTTTAGGACGAGAAAAACCTGTCAATTCGGGAAGATCCTCCTGCCTTACTTCTTTATTTCTCCTAATTATTTCTACGAGCGCTCTCTCATCCCTTGTTAAGAAACTCATCAATAGTTCAGAAGGAGATCTCTTTTTCCTCAATAAAATGAGATAAGACGCAATAGTCCCCATGAAAAGGCCAGTAACAATACCTAAGGCTCTTTCTCTAAGCCATAACGATGCTTGCTGAACTAAACTTCTCTTTGGAGCTTCTACAGTCGTAATATTCATTTCTTTTATTGTATAACCTTTGTTAATTAGCCTTTTGATCTCATCCTCCGAAAGAGAGTTATCTAGAACGTATATGGTCTCGAGTTTTGTCATGTAGTTCCCTACAACTTTGTAAAAATTCTCAGGAAGGTGGCCTTCAATAGAGTACACTATTGGCGCTAGAGCTGTCGATGATAGAGAAAGAGCTGGTATGTATAGCTCCCTTTTCTGACCGTCAACTACAACTAGCTCCTTACTTTCGGCCCAGAAACCCCTTATTATCATTTGTAAAGATGTGTCTGCCCTCGTTGCGCCCCCTACCCTATCCACATCTATCCTCATGGATTTCAATATGATCTCGAAGTCCCTTGGAACAGCCATAGAATCCCCTACGATAAGAACAGATCGTCTTGCCTCCAACAAACTGGTTAATACACCAATAACTTCTTCCTCATTCACTTCTTTGAACAGCGTGAGTACAGGTATCCTTTCTTTCATAGAAAAAGCCATAGCCAAGGTCCAATCTGCATATATGTCCCCTCTAACAACAATTGCCCCATATGTGGAAGCTGGAGGTTGTTGACTGCGGACTAAAGCAGCTGGAACAACAATTAAGACCAAGGTAAAGCATGCTAACGCCAAATTCCTTAGTTTCATCCTACCCACCACGATAGGTTCGCTTCAGACTAAAAAACAGAACTAAAAACGGGCCCGGCGGGACTCGAACCCGCGACCTACGGCTTAGGAGGCCGCCGCTCTATCCATACTGAGCTACGGGCCCAGTGATGAGAGAGACCTAGGGTTTATTTAAGTATTCATGCCGAACAACTCTTGGGATGGACTTCTCAACGCTAAGGGGCTTCAGGATACTAATGCCTGAGGAAGCGAGAATCTTTCAGAGGGTAGAAGATACACTAAGGACCGTATTTAATTTGTACGGATTCGAAGAAATTGTATTACCAACTCTGGAACCATTTTCTCTCTTTGAAAGGAAGTCAGGGGAGGAGATAGAGAAGCGTATGTATACCTTCACGGACTTCGGAGGTAGAAAGGTGGCGCTGAGACCCGAACTTACGCCCTCGGCAGCCAGACTTTTCGTTCAGAGGGCTGGAGAGCTCAAACTACCAGTCAAATGGAGCTACTTTGGAAGCGTGTTTAGATACGATGAGCCCCAGAAAATGAGATATAGGGAGTTCTGGCAAGCGGGCGTCGAGTTGATAGGTGCTTTATCCATAGAATCAGATCTTGAGGTGATGTCCGTAGTAATCGACTCGATGTTAGCTCTAGGTTTTAAGGATTTTAGGGTTGAAGTAAACGACGTTCGGATATTCAGGGAAATGCTAAGGCAAGAGGGATTTGATTCAGACCAACAGTACAGAGTAATGCTAGTCATAGATAAGAAGAACAAGATTTCTAATGAAACGTTTAATCGGGAACTCTTAGCAGCTCTTAATGGAAGAAAAGAGCTCTTTGATAGAGTAATGTTCCTTCTAGGTCTGAAGAACAGATTACCGGAAGAGGCTCTTGAAGTGTTGGAGGAGCCTAAGCTAAGACAAGTCATAGAACGCCTAATCAAGCTCTTCGATCTCGGGAAAGAGATAGGATTAGGAAATTGGATCCTTTTTTCTCCCAACATCGTTAGGGGATTAGCTTATTACACAGGTATGGTGTTTGAAGTCCTAGTAGAAGGAATACCTTACTCCGTGTGCGGAGGGGGAAGGTACGACAATCTAATAAGCCTATACGGAGGACCGGACGTCTCATGTGTTGGCATGTCATTTGGAGTCGATCGTCTCGTTGAAGCAGCCAAGGAAAAAGGAGTTGTTGAGATAAGAGATAGGAGACCTGTCTTCGTAGCATACATCGGGCATGAGCTAAAGCCACTCGCTCTCAAGATAGCAAGGGACCTTAGAATGGCGGGAATCAAGACCGATGTGGAGTTAAGGGAGAGACCTTTATCCAAACAGCTCGAGTATGCAAACAAAAAAGGGTGTAAACTCGTGGTTTTGCTAGGAAAGAGGGAACTTGAAAAGAAATCTGTGAAAGTAAGGGATCTGGACTCGGGCGAGGAGTCAGAAATTCCTTTAGATAGACTTATAGGGGAAATAAAAGGAAAACTTGCCTAAAAAGGTAAGTTAGCAGTGATTTCCTCATTTTAACATTAGGTCGGAAGATTAAAATAAGCGAAATTGATCTTCTTTATAGCAAGCCGGGGTAGCCGAGTGGTAAGGCGGTGGGCTGCAGACCCACCGATCCCGGGTTCGAATCCCGGCCCCGGCTCTTTTTGAGCTAGAAAGTTGGTTCTTATCGATCCCTTAATATCCGTTCTAGGAGTAGACCCTGTTTCTTTTAATTCCAATCGCAAACACTCTCGCTTTTTTATAGCTTCAGGAACTCTTTAGCAAGCCTAACAAATCTCTTTTAGCGTCCATATATGCATCATAATAAGCATATCAGTCCTTATTTGCATGAGGAAGAGGTTGCCTTCTAGCAACTTTAACCTCCATCTCCATCCAATAACTAACCTTAAAACGAAAGTTAGACAACAAGTTTGACCTTAATCAAAGATGGACCGGGCGGGATTCGAACCCGCGACCTCCGCTATCCGCAAGAGCGACGATTTGTCGCTCTTAGTGCGAGAGCGGCGCTCTACCACTGAGCTACCGGCCCACAGATTTTTCCATTGGCCAAATAAAAAGTTATCAACCAGCTTCATATCTGAGTAAGGCGGCTACCCCTCCAAGGGCCTTCAGCTGCTCACCCCATTCCGTCTCGCTTGATATGACTACGACCTCTGCTGATATTGATTCTGCCAATGTAACGATGTAATCAATTATATCCTCCTTCTCAACTTCAAACGTCGTAGATCCACATTTAGGGCAGGGCACGGAGTTCTCTTGTGTTTCTGTCTCTCCCACCTTTATGAGCCTCTCCTCCTCAAAACCACAATTTTGACAAGTTCTCTTAACATGTAAGTATTCTAAGTCGCTGAGAACGACTACCATTTCTGCTGCTCCGCTCATCAACGATTGTAACACATCTCTTATCCCATATGCCACTAGATTTGGATTTCTAGCCAAGGTTCTGAGAATTTTATCAACAGCTTCCTTCTCTTCTACTAGGGCAGCGCCTTTCAGGACATCCATCGATTTTTCAATTAATTCCCTGAGCCCACCCTCTCCAGAATAAGAGAGAGGCAAATTGGCAAGAACTTTTGATTTCAGACGGTAATCTAAGTAATTTCCCTGTTCAAAAATTTCCCTCGCGTCTCCAGGACCTCCTATGATTATTCCCTTTAGCTCCTTTATGTAAGGCAATAAAGCTTTGTTGGCAGCCTCTCCAAACTTCTTGAAGAACTCATGAACTTTCTCCTCCCTTATTCTTTCGAACCTCCTCTGGGACCATCCGCCAGCGCTATGCTTCGGAGGGACGTCTGACGAAACTCTGTTAACGACAGTGTAGTTTGCTCCTCTCAATATAGCTATTGCTCCACCCCCTCTATCCAGCACTAGAAGACCGTAGACATCCTTCTCCCTTGCCATCTCCTCTAAAGGCTCGAGATAGAATGTTTGATCACAGACATACATGAAAGACCTCACCGGCTCGGGAGGCTCTATCGCGTACATCTCTATCTTCTCCGTTCCCCTTACTGGTCCTTGAGGAATTGCTCCGCAGAACAATGCTAAGCCATTTGGAGGGGTCTTTCTATAGAGCTTTAGGTATTGAATGAGCTTTTCTATCGAAGATTGGACATTCTTCCTAGTTAGCTTATCCTTTATGTTACCCGCTTGGTCTTGTTCTTGCCTCAAATAATTTCCTACGTCAAAAATATTCCTTCCTGGAGGTATGTAAAGTGAGATTAGTTCGGTGCCTCTTCCCTGCTTTTCCTTGAGCATCTTCAGCAGCTTTCTGAATTTATACTTGGATATCGAACTCGATTTCATCTTCTCGCATTAACCTCCTTCTCTTACTCTTGGGTTATTATCATAAGTGAATGGGTTTCAATGCCAACAAGGGTTTCACCTTTTAAAACTGAAGCTTCCAAATTGGGTATTAATCAATGTTGGAGACAGATCATTTAAACGAGCTTTCCTACATATATGTTGTCTTTATCCCTAATTATTCTTACCTTTACCTCAGAACCCAAAGGAAGACTTGCTGCATTGAGGATCATGATGATCCTGTTCTTAGCTACGGCAAGAGCTTCTCCTCTCCGCCACCCTAACCCAACTATCTTAGCCCTTACAACCTGACCGAGCTTCATCACATTAGGAAGCCTAGGAGCTGGATGTATTCCAAAATCTTCCGGGTAGAGGATTAACTTAACGCCAAATCTGGATTCCCAACGCTCTAGGACCGAATAAAACCTAGCCCAGCTCATTGGCTTAACGTTTCTTGGCTTCCTTCCAAGCCTGTGAGGGATGTACTTTTGAATCCCAAGAGGCGGCCATCTCTTGCCAGCACCTACCGATAGAGCGAATTCTATGAGTTCAAACATATCCTTATCGTTAATCCCTGGAACCCAAACCGGGGCTATCAAAAGATCCATGCTAGTGCACTCTGTTATTATTTTGGCCAATTCCTTTACCTTTTCAACATCATAATAGGGAGAGCCGCTGAGAAATCGAGCACGCTCAGCATCAAGAGAGTCTATGCTTAGATTAATCCTATCTAGACCAGCCTCCTCCATCTCATATATTTTTTCCTCTGTCAAAAGCTGTCCATGCGTCTGAATAGAGACTATCTTGACTCTAGGGTTCTGTTTTAATCTTCTTATCAGATTCGTAAGATGAGGATAAGTTAAAGGATCTCCAACTGTATCGATATGTCCCTCTATGTCATCTATTCCCTTAAAATCAACTAGCCTTTCAAAGTATGCGATTATATAATCCAAATCAACGAAGTACTCAGCAAGTCTTGTTCTGGAATTAGGACCAGCATCCGTAGAACAAAATACGCATGAAAGAGGACACATGGATGAAGGCCTTACTTGAATGACGTTTGTACCTCTATCTATCAAACCGAATGGAATTGCACCAATAAGAGGAATCCCTTCTCTTTCAGAAATTCTTACAAGGACAGTCTTAGGGGAACATAAGGTTCCTTTCAACCTAATTCCATCCCTATCCTATTTTTTCTAGGATATAACGCAATATGAATTGTGCAGCCACCTTATCCAGCGGCTGGTTCTCATTTCCGCATTTAGGACTCAAGAGACCACAGCTAAGACACCCAGATTCACAAGGACACTCTTTTATGTTGATGTAGGTCTTCTTTAACCATGAAAAGGCGTCATTATACAGCTTTTCCACTATACCAACTCCTCCCGGATACCCTTCATAAATGAAGATGCCAGGCCCACTAAGTTGGGGATGATATGGCGTTGAAACACCGCCTAAATCCGCCCTGTCAGATAAAGTGAACAAAGGAGCCATGGCTATTAATGCATGTTCGCTTCCATGGATCCCTCCATGAAAGTCCATGCCCTTGCTCTCAACATAATGCAGCATTTCCAAGGGAAGTTCGAACCATATTGCCTCAGATTCAAATTCATAGGGAGGCAAGGAAAGTGGTACGATCTCTTTAGAAACTCCCCCTCTTATTGGCTTTTTCCTAAATCCAACGACGCGTTCAGTGACCCTAACCTCCCCATGCCTTATTCTAACATCTTCTCTACTAAATTCCCTCAAAATCCGCGATATCTTCACATTTGAGGATACGAGTTCCTGTGTATAGTATTTTAACATGGTTTTTCTCAAGAGAACTTTCCTATTTTCAATATCTAAACCAACAACGAGGTATGCCCTGTCCATGTGCAGATAGATGGCCCCAGGATAACATTCCCTGAAAACTCGAGCCCCATCCACATAACCTATCTCTTTGCCAGCTTCTACATTAACGAGTGTGAAGGGATCCTCTATAGATCTTATTCTAACCTTGACATGAGGCCTTCTTATTAGGGAGACATAACCAAAGGCCGTTCTCTTTACTTTTCCTTCCCTTTCCAAATCCTCTAAAATACTAGTAAGTCTCTCCCCAAAGTACAGAGAATCCTCCTCCTTAACGGGTAATTCGGAGGAAGCGCACAATACATGCTTTGAAAGCAATCTCTCATTCTCAGGATTTACAAAGGCCTTTTCAACATCCCCAGAGAACAATTCTTTCGGATTTTTCACAAAATATTGGTCAAGGGCATCTTCCATAGCGACCATCACGATGATGCCAGCTCTCCCAACCCTCCTTCCTACTCTCCCAGCTCTCTGCAATGTGCTAATCCTTGAACCAGGATAGCCTACCAGAATGCAACAATCAAGCTCTCCTACATCTATTCCAAGCTCTAATGCACTTGTTGCAACGACTCCCTTAAGTTGTCCTGAAAAAAGCATCCTCTCAATCTTTCTCCTTTCCTTTGGAAGATATCCGGACCTATAAGAAGCAATTTTACCAAGAAGATCATCTCTACCAAGCCTAAGGAGGTGTCTCTTTACGTTTCTTGTCATGATCTCCACAACCTTTCTTGACTTACAAAAAACGATCGTTTTCAAACCTGCTGAGATCGCTCCTAGGAAAAGACGCTCAGCATCGGTATAAGGATCGAAGAGAGGTACGGGATTCCAGAGAAGAATGATTTTAGCTGGCCTGGCAGAGCCACTTTCCTTTATTACTTCAAACTTCTCACCAACTAATTTCTCTGCATGTTCTTTAGGATTTGCAATAGTGGCGGAGGCAGCTATGAACATGGGTTTTGATCCATATGTCTCAGCAAGGCGTTTTGTTCTCCTTAAAATGTTAGCCACATGAGCTCCAAAAATCCCTCTATATTCATGAATTTCATCTAAAACTACGAATTTTAGGCTTGAGAGGAACGAACTCCATTTGCTATGGTTGGGTAATATACCGTAATGCAACATGTCTGGATTTGTTAGAAGAAGGGTAGGAGGATTTTTCCTGATCTCAGCTCTTTCTTCTGGCGGGGTTCCTCCGTCGTAGGCTGCAACCCTAAACCCCTTGAGTGAATTAGAAAGATCCATTATCTTAAGAAGCTGATCTCTTTCTAGAGCCTTAGTTGGAGCGAGATACAGCGCCTTCGTTCTATTATCTTCTATAAAACTCTCAAAAATTGGAATCAAGTAAACTAGGGACTTTCCACTAGCTGCAGGCGTAGCAACGGCTACATTTCTCCCTTCTCGAACCGCTTTTATTGCTTTTGATTGGTGAGTAAAAAGAGGAAAGAGGCCTCTCTTACTGAGGATCCTCTTTACATCTGGATGAAGGTCTATTTCCTCATATTTAGCTGGAACTGCATCATGATACATGGCTGCTGCTAATCTGCTAACCTTTACGTTGCCAACGCTGATTGAGCTCCTTTCCTCCAGCTCTTTCAAGAAAGAAAGAAGTCTCTCATCTTCTACTCTTTCTAAGATATTGTGTATTGGGGACGGGTTGAAGTTATTGGCTTCTCTCATCTGTATTTCTTTCCAAGTGGTTAAGGAGGTATCACACTTATAGGTTTGGCTGTTCTTCAGCGAGGAGAAACGTTATCTCGTTTATTATGTCCTCTTCTGATCTATCTTCTTCGATAAGTTGATATTCTGCAAAATCTCCCTTCCTATTCTCCAATCTAACACATCTTAAGCATAGAGCCCTCTTGAGAGGATGTGTGATCAAATTTATCACACCACGAGCTATGTTCTCAAGAGTAGCTTGTTGAAAAACGATTACTACTTCATTTTTCAGGAAAATAAGGCCTCTTATATGTTTATGTCCTTTTGGAGCTCCAAGCATAACTTTCTCGATGTCAGAGTTCCTAATAACTAAGAGTCTTTTCTTAAGACCCATTATCAGAGACCTAGTACCTTTAGTCAGATCTAGATGAAGAGCATCATCGATGCCTATCCATCTAACTTCCTCAACATCGCCCCCTGGACGAATAGTTCCTTCCTTACTAATCTTACAGAGATAGTCCACTATTACGTAGTGAAATCTTATCTTCCCCTCTTCATCTTTTTCTATTACGTCAAAGACCTTGAGCGGGCTTATGGGCTCGACTTCTAAACCGCATTCTTCCATGACTTCTCTCTTAACAGCCTCTCTTAACGTCTCACCAAGCCTAACAAGTCCTCCAGGGATTGACCATAATCCTCTGCCTGGAGGATTGCTTCTTTTAGCTAGTAAAACCTTATTATCTTTGAGTACAACTCCTCCTACCCCAACCATGGGCGATTCAGGATATTCCCTATTAGGCGGTTCACCAAAGGACATGTAGGACACCCACACCATTACTTTTCTCTAACCAAAAGGGAGTATTCGGCTGGTCTCCTATCCTCCCATAAATTATTTAGTTCGGTTATGTTCTTGTTTTCCGCCTCTCTAGGATCAATGCAGACTACACCTACCTCTTCTAAGCTTTCAGAAGCCCTTTTCAAGATCCTCATGTTTGGAGATGTTATTTGACTCCTTCCCGTGAAGCGCAACTTTTTACCATCCCTCTCTTCTCGCCCAATTCTGTTAGCAGTTATGGTGAACACCCTGTTCTCTATGGATCTAGCTAACATTGCCGTCTGTGCATAGGGTAACACCAAATTGGCTGGATGCGCGATCAAATGGGCTCCTTTGAGCGACAACACCCTTGCCGCCTCGGGAAAAATCCAGTCAAAGCAGATCATCACTCCAACTCTTATCTTTCCAAGGTCAAAGACCTGAAGACCGAGGTTTCCAGGTTCAAATACCAGCTTTTCAGTCAAAAATAGATGTAACTTCCTATAAGTCCCTAAATAGTCCCCATCAGAGTTTATGATCACAGCAGAATTATAGAATTTCGAGCCTTCCTTCTCAGCAATGCCCGCAATAACTGAGACCGAGTGCTCTGCAGAAAATCTCATCAACTTCTTTGTGGTAGGCCCGTTTGGAATTGGTTCTGCGACCTTTGCTAGATCCTTCTTGTTAAGAAAGAGATATCCAGTATTGAAGAGTTCTGGAAAGACCAACAAATCAGCTTCCTCACCTGAGGCTAATGCTAGAGCAGAATCAACATTTCTCGCTACATCTCCTAAAAAAGGAGATGTCTGAACATATCCCACCCTCATCGATATTCCCATTAAATTAAGATGAGTTAAGATTTGAACTATTCGATGTTAAGAATAGGTTAGTTAAATAGAATCGAAGTAGAAAATCATTCCTAAATAGACTTTAACAAAAAAGAAGACTTAATAATGCTTGATATCAAACATTAAAGCAGTATAGTACTCAATCTCCCATGCAGTAGAGAGGATTTTGATCGTTAAGAGGCTAACCCTCCTTTATCATAACGTATTCCTTTTTCTTGTTGAATATAATACCAACAACTTATTCTTTTTTTATAAACCGTCCAAATGGCAAATATGAGGGGCTGAAAGTAGTAGGTTAAGTATTCAAAGGATACTGTTTCTAAACTTCGCTTAAAAAAGGGAGAAAGGAGGATTCTTCGATTTACCACACTATTTCTTCTTTTTCTTCTCCCTTTGCTTCTTTTTCTTTTTCTTCTCCTCTTCTAACATTATCTTCACCTCTCACCATTCTTCCTCTCCTTCACCTTCCAGCTCCCCCTCAGAAAGCGGTATTTCATTGAGGCTCACTGCTAGCTTTGCTTGTTTTAGTTTTCCTTCCTCTATTTTTATGTGAATGAAGCACCGCAAGCAGGACAATCAACTTTCCCTTCGTAGTCCTTTCTTTTCACCTCGAATTCAACTAAGCAACTTGGACACATTACAGTGGGCATTGAGATCACCACAGGTTTTCTTGATCATTAAACACTTGAGTTCACCATTCTTCCTCTCCTTCCAGTTCTTCTTCGCTCTCTTCCTCTAGCTCTACTTCCTTTACTTTACCAGCTGAAATCTTAACATACATCAAGGCACCGCAATCAGGACACTCAACGGTTCCTTCATAATCATCTTCATCTATTAGGATCTTAGCACCGCAAGATCTGCACTTTATTGTTGGCATAGGTTGATCAGATTGACTCATTGAGAATTAAACTTATCCAGGGGCTTGATCTCCTGTTTTTAAAAGCAGCCGTGGCTTTCTACAATTTTTTCATAGAATCAAGGTTAAAATATAATGTAGGTGAGAGATCTATTAATAGAGAGAGAAGCATCTCCCTTTTCCTGAAGTTTCTTTAGTCATTATCTTTTTGTATCTCAGAAGACATGAAAAGAACCTTGCACAAAATGCCCAAGCTTGTAATAGTTGGGGTTAGCAAGGACATCGCGCGGTGGTACAAGAAGGAGATAACTGAGTTAAGAAGGATTCGAAATAGAGTTCTTAGGAACCTTAAGCACGATTATGGCTTGGAGGGTTATCACCTAAGGACAATTCATAAGGTTGTATCAAAGAAAGGGAGAATATATTTTTACAGAAAGAGATATTGGTACAGGGTAATATATTTTCCAAAAGGAAAGAAAAAGTGGGTTTATGTAGGAAAGGCAAATCCAGAGATTGAGAGGAGGATGAGAAAGGTTGAAGAAATATTAAACAGAATGATGAAGGCTTTCCCTCTGTATTGGCACATAGAGAATATAACTATATTTGGGAACGTTTTGATAATGGACGAACACACCTATGAAGAAATAAAGGAAGAATTACCTGAACATCTTGTGATAAGACCGGATGACCTTCTTTAAGATCGGATTTCAATGTTTACATGAGATTTGAACCCTGCAATCTAATTAAGTCGATTTGTTTGACAATTAGGCCATTGCTAATTATTTCTATTCTTGTGTTTAACATCACGTTTGAACTAAGAGTTAAGATTTTATCCTGACCTTCAAAGGTCAGGCTTGTAGGAAAAAGCAGGTGTAAGAATTGTATAAGAGAGGCCTATACGTCGGAAGATTCCAACCATTTCATTATGGTCATCTGCATGCAGTGAAATACATATTAGAGCAAGTAGAGGAGATAGTAATTGCTATTGGGAGTGCTCAATACTCTAACACGCTTAGAAATCCTCTTTCTGTGGATGAAAGATATGAAATGATTGTAAGAGCCCTTAGACAAGAAAGAATCCCATTAAGAAAAGTTTTCTTGGTAAACATCCCGGATACGGAGAGCCCAGAAGAAGACTGGGGATTGATTGTGTTAGACAGGGTACCAAGGATAGATGTAGCATATTCAAACGATCCAGAGACTATAAAGGATCTCACCAGAGTGGGAATAAAAGTGCTTCCCATACCGTTCTATGAGAGAGAGAAATACTCCGCTACTCACATAAGAGAACAGATATTGAAGGGGGATAGCTCCTGGAAGCATTTAGTTCCACCTGCTGTCTTCGAATTCCTTAAGTCCATCGGAATAGAGGAACGTATTAGGAAAATTTCAACGAGCGGAATATCATAAATAAAAAGCTCTAAGCGTTCCAGCTTTCCATGCCTTTAATATCTGTCTTCCAGCCTTCCTTCTCTTGCCTACAGCAGTTCTTCCCATAGGACCTAGCTTTAAAGTAGTGATCTCCCTATCTCCATCGTAAAGGGACACACTTCTATTTGCAGCTTGCTCTCCAAGGTCCAATATGACAGATTTCTTTCCTTCTCTCACCGAAAAATCGTAGATCTCTCTTCCTAAAGAGGGTTCCCTTATCTCTATCGTAGGGGCCCTTCTCTTCCTCAATGGCATTATTACAACTTGCTCTGCGAACGAGTAAATCTCATATTCGACTTGTCCGCTCTCAAAGTCCCTAACCAACACGACAGGTCTCGCAAGACCTTCTTCTCTCATCCCATGAGGGACTTTTACGGTGATGTTTAGGCTGTAGACCTTCTTTATCCTTCCCTCCTCTATGAATATCACAGTATCTATCACGTGGGGAAGCATTCCAAGATCTACTCTGCTTATGAATCGCTCAATTGCTTCAATAGGCGAGCCACAGTGTATCACGCCAACCATCCCTATTCCAGCCAACCTCATGTCCGTGTATATGTTGAAATCATCGTCCTTCCTCATTTCGTCAAAACACACATAATCTGGCCTTACTAGAAGTAAGAGATCAGCAGCATTCTCAAAGCTCCCATTTAGCTTCGTATATTGTGTGATCTCGTCTCCTACTTGCAAATCTCTCGGAGACTCTAGACTTTTAACTATCTTCCCTAAATTCTTGTAGAATTCGGCTAAAGCGCTTGTGAACGTAGTTTTTCCAGCTCCTGGAGGTCCTCCTATTACGATACCTTCTGCTCTCTCCTTTAACCTTTTTTTCAATTTTGCACTTAGCTCGTAATCGTCTAACGTAACTTTAACGATAGGCCTTACTGCTGTGATCTCAACACCATCGGAGAACGGAGGAAGTGCTATAAGGATCCTGTACTCCCTTAACTGGATGACGTATGCATCCCTTCTCTGAATCTCGATAAAGACTTCTGGATCCGATCTAGCTCCTTCTATAAGAGCATAGGCAAGTTTCAACATCTCTTCCTTCTTCATCGGATCTTCCCTCAATTTGACGAGTTTAAAGTGCCCTGGATGTCCTCTCTTAGCCATAGGAGGTACGCCCTCCTTTAGGTGTACGCTCATTACGTCCTCTTGGAAGAATTCCTCTAGAACTGGTCTCCAATCGCCAGCTCCAAAATACGAGGCTTGAATCCCTTTTGCCCTGAGAGCTAGCCATCTTATGGAATTACTCGTAAGGATCTTTGCATCGTGCTTTTTTGCGATCTCTTCAAGAGCTCTAGAGCCTCTTTCGGTATGTTTAGCGATTTTAACTTCTATTCCCAGCTTTGAAGCCATTTCTCGCAGCTTAAGAACTTGATAAAGCGCTTGAAGCGCCCTTCTGTCTCCTTTATTCGCTCTTATCTCCATATGCTTAACGATCCCTTCTGGAACTAGAATAGTGGAGCCCCTTAGCTTTCTAAGGGTTTCTTTATCGGTCAAGCTACTACTGGTCAATATGTATTCATCAACAACGTATGTCGACATCACAATTTCGAAATTGTGGGGGGAATTAATCTTTATGAGCGAACTGTTTGGTACATCTCTCAGTCAATAATGACATCTCAAAAAACAATTTACATAAAGATAGGTGGCTCAACAATTACTGAAAAGAGCCTAGGTTACCCAAAGCCTAGAATTGAGAGGATAAAGGATTTCTGCAGGGAAGTCAAGGAATTAGTTGATTTAGGGATTAGCCTAATCCTTGCCCATGGTGGAGGGTCCTATGCACACCCTTTCGCGGCAAAATATGGTCTAGATAGAGGATTGAATCCTAAATGTAGAATAGGCATAACAGAAACGAGATTTTGGCTTACCGAACTCTCACAGATCTTTTTAAGGGAATTCCTAGAGATAAGGCTTCCTGTTGTAGTATTTCATCCATCCTCTCTCATCTATAAGTCCTCTAAAGGCTGGGAATTCTACTCCTCTCCAATAAAGCTCGCTTTAATGAATGGAATTACCCCCTTGCTGATGGGAGATGTTGTCTTTGATGAGAACAGGGGGGTATCAATAATTTCAGCCGATGATATCCCCTTCTTGCTTCTAGATATGATAGACGAAATTCTATTCCTAGTAGACGTTCCTGGAGTGCTGGATGAAAGTGGAAAAATCATTCGAAAGCTTCACAAAGAAGATCTAGCTCATTTAGAAGAAGTCCGTGACTTAGCAAAGGATGTAACAGGAGGAATAAAAGAAAAGATCAAGAAAGGAATGATTTTGGCAGAAAAAGGGAAAAAAGTTAGGATTTCTGGCTACAAGAAAAAAGGAGATCTTCTGAAGGCATTAAAAGGGCTTGCTGGAACTGAAATCCTTGCTAAATGATTGAATACTTCCTCTCAAACATCGACTTCGTAGCTACAAAGATGTTATACCTGTCCTCTCCCCTTATCTCCATGAGGACTCTCTCAACTATAGCACCAGTTGGGTCCTTAAGACCAACTCTTTCCTCTATATCCGCAAAAGAAACAAAAGGAAGCCTTGCCCTCTCCTCAAGTATCTTAATTAAAGTTTTCTTGCCTACCCCAGGCAATAGCTCAAGCTGATGTAGTCTAGGAGTAATTGGAACGCTTTCATTAAAAAAAGAAACGAAAAAACTCTCCCTCTCGGTAATTATCCTAGCCACAATTACTGGAAGATTGGACTTAGCGGGTGGGATGAGGTCTTCGTAATCTAAATATCTGATAAACCTGCTAACATGTTGTCTGGGCCCCTTTCCAACGAAGACCTTCATGCTTTCCTTTATCCCACTTTCAGGTCTTGCCAAAAACTCCATCAACGAGAAATATTTATCTCCTATAACTTGAGCGCTAAGAGGATGTCCGTATACGGCTAGCACATAAGCCCAGCTGTCATGAGGCATGCTCTGTCTTCTCGGATCATATCTCCACATTATCTACTTTTCCTCCCTCTCTTCCAAGGATTTGAGTATCTCCAGAATTCTATCATATGATTTAGCATCAAGCAAAGGGTAAGATCTAAAGAGCATTGGTCTAAGCTCATCTTTGTTCTTGGGCATGGTGTTAACCATCATAACAGCATCTTCTTCACTCAATCCAATCTCTTGCATTAGCTGTTCTACTGCTTTACGGCATGCGCCCGCATCTCTTACCTTTACAAACTTTGAGAGATACTCAAATAGTCTCTTTTGATCCCTTGCAAGCATAGACTGATCCTTAGCCCATCTCTCGTGAATAAGAGCCCTTACCTCAGCTAAGGTCAAGGGCTTCTTCTCTGGAGGAGCCTTTTCTAATGACAAACTCTTTCACCTCTGTTCTTGATGGGGCTTGAGATGGATTGGAGATACTATGAGATGTTTGACCTTCTTCCCCATTTTCACGTCTACTAAGTAACAATGACCTCTCTTACCTGCAACTACACCTACTTTCCCTTGGTATCTCCTATGAGGAAATCCTCCCTCCTTAGGAGAGGGAAAGACATCTATGACAACTTTCTGACCTACCTCATACTTCATAAGGAATCTAGAAGGAGGAGGCATTCCCCTCTCTCGTGGTTTCTTTTTGAGAAACTTCCTAGACTTATGCAAAAAACCTGCTGATCTCCTACCCATGCACCTCTACCTCTTTCATCAACTCATCGGGGACAATTATGTCGATAACATCAAGTTCGCTACAAAAAGCTTTTTCTCCTAAAATCTCAGAGACGCTAGGCTTGGTTCTACCCCCATCTCCATCAATCAGTTCTTTTATATAAAGCCCACCATCACATTCTATAATCATTTCGAAGGAGTTCTCGGATAAAAGCCTTGTAGAAACTTTGTATACTCTTCTCACCCTTAGTAAATCAGCCCTCCTATGAAGCACTCTTTTAGGTGTTTTCTGCTTTATCGTCGCGTTGAAAAATTCTATTTCGAGTTTTTTGAGTTTCTCAGGCGAAATTTTTCCATCAGTGACTACTTTCGCGCGATATACTTTCCTCATAATGCCTGAGGATTCCTTTATGAGAACCACGGTCCTCCTACTTACTTTCCTAAGATCAGATACTCCTATGATACCATTTAGTCTCGAGTTAATCTCTCCTTCTAAGGCTTTCAAATCAACTTTTCTCTTCCTAGGCCTTATTAGTTCCATCACAAAGGGCCTCCCACTGCCCAACATCCTGACATCAAAATCCTCTCTTCCAGCAGCATGAAGCCTGTAATCCTCCGCTTCAAAGGCTGCCCTCATTATTTCTCCAATATAGGACTCAATTGTGCCCTCTGCTCCTGGAACCCATCTAGTCTGATAAAGACCTCTTTTCAACTTCCTGTAACGCCCATAAATAAATACTGGAGATGGAATTACCTTAACTTCCTTAAGAATTAAGTCTAAGCTGACTAGAACATCTGGTTTCTCCGGTTTAACCTTTAATCCGGTCTTGACTGCGATTGTTTCGTCAACATACTTGTTTATCACAACTTTAAGGCTTTCTGCTGTCCATATACCGTATCTTCCCCTTAACTCATCCTCTCTCTCAACTATATCTGCTGGAAGTTTAGTGCCAGATTTGAACGATTCAAATTCTATGTTTGATAACGAGAAGAGAGCCTTGCTTATTAGTTTAGGAAGGATCGAAGTTACGAGACCCTTGCACACCCAACACTCCCCACTTAACCCTTTAGCCGCGTTCTCTCCTACAACTCCTTTTTCTCTAGATAAAGACTCCAATACAGTTCTGCCTAACATCCAAGGTGAACCATTCGAAAGAGTAGCAAGCTGACTTCCAAGACAGAATTCACACAAAGGATAACTTGAGAGAAGTTCTAGAGCTAGATCTTTAGCGATTTTATCTTTCTGAGATACCTTCTCTTCTACCTTATCCAGATTCACTTTTTCTAAACTCCCCTAACGAGGATTATGCTCCTCCGGTTATTCTGACAATTTTTCTTCTGCCTAGAGCTGTCCAATATTCAACTTCTGTCCCTGGGGCAAGTTTTGATCTTATTTCCTCTTCCTCTGGAGGTTCTATCTCAAACATCTCATAACTTTCCATGTCCATAAGCTGGACGGACTCTGGCGTAACATTTACGACCTGAGCAGTTCTTTTATCAATTATAGGGACCTCCACGGACTCATCTGCTCTATAGATCTTGCTCCTCCTTACCCCATCAAATACGCCACGAGCATCTATCCTTATCTTTGCCGCACCATGTTTTCCAGGTTTGGACTTCGATAAATCCAGAACAACGCAAGGTTCACCATCTATCATGACGTAACTCCCTGTTTTTAACTCGCTAGCAGACATCCTAGTAATCGCCATCTATGACAACCTCCTACATCCTTCTAAGAAGGGATTACCTATAAGACTTCTGGAACCTAGCCCTTGCGCTGCGTCCACCAAACTTCTTAGGTTCTGTTCTTCTTGGATCGCCTACCAAAATAGTTCTATCATACTCCTTGTATGTTCTCATCAATTCCTCAGATCCAGTCCATTTAACCAAGGCTTTACCTATTGCCATCCTTATGGCATCAGCTTGACCCATGAAACCTCCGCCTTTAACCCGTACTTTAATGTCAACCTCTTTTGCATAATCCCTGGCTAACCAGAGGGGCTCAAGTATCTTCATCCTTACAAATTCGTTTTGAGCATATACTTCAATTGGAAATCCATTAACATAAAGCCTTCCTTTGCCAGGTCTTATAACAGCAAAAGCTCTCGCTTCTTTCCTCTTAGCTGATGCTGTAGCAATCCCCTTTCCTGCTTCCCTGACTTCACTCATCCTTTCCACCCTAGACTCTTGGCCAACCAATAAACGGTCACTTCTTTCCTTCGCTTTTTAGGTTTTAAGTTTTCAACAGTGTACTCAAGAGGAAGTTCCAGTGGCTCAGCTTTCTTAAGCTCTGGAGGCACTCCTATGAATACCCTCAACCTTCTCAAAGCTTCTCTGCCCTTAGCCTTCTTCATTGGAAGCATTCCTCTTATGGTCTTCCAAACAATCCTGTCCGGTGTCCTTGGTTGAACTGGTCCTTTTGTTGGTTTTGGCTTCCCTTCAATGCTTCTCCTTTTTTGATACTTTTCAAGGATGGTTTCCGGATTTCCTGAAATAATTGCTTTTTCAGCGTTCACAATAGCTACCCTTTTTCCCTCTAAAAGACGTTTAGCGACAAAACTGGCAAGTCTACCCAAGATTTTCCTATCAGCGTCAATTATGATATCATAGTTACCCACACAGAACACCTCAGACTATTATTCTAACCCCAGAACCCTTTGGATTCTCTTTTATGAGATCTTCGATTGAAATGACCTTTCCACCAGCCTCTACAATTTTTTCTCTTGCTTTTGCAGAGACCTTAAGAGCAGCAACGGTGACCGGCTTATCCAACTCCCCATATCCAAGGACTACCCCTGGGACTATAATGGCACTTGCCCCTTGGGCATACTTACCTATCTTCCAAACGTTCACTGCAACTCTCCTTCTCCTTGGTTTTCGTATAATCTCTGCAACTCTTTTCCATATACCAGCTTTATTCAACCTTGCATTCTTTTCTAGTAGGTTAATCAGCCTGATGACTGATGGATTTGTTGGACCAGTTGGTTTAGGCATCTCTCTTACCTCCCTACTCTTTCAAAGTTGCCAAGCCTTTACTCTTGATTCCTGCAAGTGGATGAACCACCCATATAATAATACTTAGCATAAGTCGACCCGCTCAGAACACACCCTTATTATCGCCTAAAGGAATAAGAAGCCTCTGTTTGTTCAAATACTTGTTTAAAATGGTGCGGGGGGTGGGATTTGAACCCACGCGGGCCTACGCCCACCAGCGCCTCAGGCTGGCGCCTTGGACCTAGCTTGGCTACCCCCGCTCAATAACGTAGGGATGTCAGAACAGAATTATAAACTTTAGAGTTAAGATTTGCTAACGGCTCTAACAGAATCTTCAAAAATTTCTAGCTTCTTTATGAGTTCCTCGACCGCAAGAAGGAGGATTTCATCGCAATCAAGTGCACCGGACGATTCAAATTTTATGATAATCCTGCTGTCGTCGTATTCTATCCTAACAGCTTGTTCTCCTAAATCTATGGAACATCTTCTGAGAACCTTTTCAAGCATAGGATGGTATGGTGCATCCAAAACCCGTAACATACCGTTTTCCTTGACCATCTCTGCATTAACTTTGTCTGCAAGCTCTTTGGCTTCAGGACATTTCAGAGGATCAAAAATGTAAATAGGATAATACCTGTATCCAAGCGCTACCACTGGCTGCCACTTCACATGCTCCTTTCCCCTTCCAATCCTTGCTATAGCTTCCAACGAAAGTCTTTCCCCTTTATTCATGACGATGATTGGAATGTTTGGATTGGCTGGATATACTTCAGGATCGGAGCTCTCTAACTCCCGAGAATAGACCGTTGTTTGCTCTTCCTGAGCGGTTACGTCAAGCTTCAGTCTGACCGAGAAATCTTCACCAAAGTCCAGCACTTTACGCGGAGTTCTTATGGGAATTAAGGCAAGCCTGTGTGCTATATACTCATCGAAGAATGCAGTAGTGTTTGCAAGAAATATTACCTCATCTATCGCTAGGATCGGAACTTCAGATTGTAAGATTCTCCTATAGGCATTAGCGAAGGCTGGTTTAGTATCCTCTAGTAGCAATCTGACAAAATCAGGTCTATACTCCAGTACTTTGCATTTCATAATCATGACACTCCCATCGAACGACGATATGGGGCAGGTAATTTTAGGCTATAATATTTCCCATCACTCAAGATTTGGTTTTTTCATCCTCCTCTTTCCTACGTCTTTCCTTTAAAACCTCGGCCCAAGGATTATCTTTCACAAATTCATCAATGAGATCCAATGAGTACTTCTTTGGCCTTAATTCCCTTGGCTCTGGCCTAAATTCCCTTTTCTGTTTAGATTCAAGCTTAACAGGCTCTTTCACCACTTTCTTTTCGATAGCCTTCTGTTCAGAAAGAACGGGGGATGATTCTAAAGTTGGTTGTGGTAAGGAGCTTCTTGAAGATATGAGGAACTTTATAATTTCCTCTAGTAAGGAGATTCTCCTTTGCAACTCGTCGACAGTCCTCTCCACATTATTAATCCTTCTCTCCCCTTCTACTCTCCTTATAACCCTTTCAAGAATTTCTTCTAATCTTTCCTCCGTAACCTGAGCTACAGAGGCCCTCTTTTCTCGTTGTAAAGCTGGTTTCTTATCTTCTAAAAATCTAGATTTATGTCTCTTTGAAGATTTTGATAGAAAAGAGGACGCTTCCAAGATCTTAGGTCTTGATATTATATCTTCCATCACAGAAATTGGAATGCTCAACTGACTTGAATCTCTAAGCCTGATTATAGGAAAATCTTTATTTTCCTCGTTTAGGCTCTCAACAACATCCTCTAATTTGCTAACCAAATCATGGGGTATCCAAACGTCGATGTAATCGACGAAGATCTCTTTCTCCATTAAATACTTAATTTTGTTTTTAAGAGCTTCAATGAACTCATCAACGGTCTCTGGAACTAGAAATATCGCCAGAACTTCTCTACCACCTTTAAAATCATCAATATGAATATAAACAGAATATTCATCGTCGCCTGGTCTTGAAAGCTCAGCTCTACTACCAAGCTGCTTCTGATACCAGTTAAGCATGAGATCTCCAAGGTTCTTAGGTGAGGTTATCAACCCTATCTTTACTCAATAGCGAGGTGGAATATAAAGTACTACTTAGACCCTCCTACCCCTTCTTCCATGAGGACGCCTGGTTCCATCATGGGGAATTGGAGTAACATCCTCCACTCTTAAAATAAGTAGACCAGCCCTAGATAGTCCTCTTATCGCTGCTGTTGCTCCTGGCCCAGGAATTCTACTTCTAATGCCTCCAGGAGCTCTGACCTTCGCTATTACTTGAGTAATGCCCTTTCTCTTGGCATCTCTAGCTGCAGCCATCGCAGCTTTCAGGGCTGCATAGGGGGAACCTTCAAGCCTGTCAGCATCGACGAACATTCCTCCACTATATATGGCAATGGTTTCAGCGCCGGTAATATCGGTGATGTGAACTATAGTATCGTTAAAAGATGAATAAACGTGAGCAATTCCTATCCTTTCCTTACTACTCCTTCTAGGAGACATATCAACACCTCATGCAGCTTCATTGACTGCTTGAGACTCAGAAGTCTCAGAAGATTTCTCTGGCTGTGGAACTTCAATTAAACACTCAATGAGGCCTTCCTCTTCAACTGGTACAAGATAACCAGGTTGCCTTATCCTCCTGCCAGCTACCCTTACTTTTCCGTGAACGATCAATTGTCTTGCCATATAGGGCGATTTGGCAAAACCTTTCCTCCACACTAGTGTTTGTAACCTCCTTTCTAACACGCTCTCTGTGGAAAGATCTAAGACATCATCCAACATAGCGCCTTCTCCCAGCACCCCCATTCTCTGAAGCTTTCCTATTATGATGCTCTCAGCTTTGGCTCTCTGCTCTTTAGGAAGCTCGAGCAATTTTCTAGCTATTCTTCTGTATTTCCTTGCTATGTATGCTGCTCTCCAAAGCTCTCTTTTGTTCCTTAATCCATACAATCCAGCAAGCCTAGCTGATTCCTCTAGTACACGTCTATCCCAAGGCTTTCGAGGGCGTTCATATTTCTTCCTAGGTTTTTTAGGATCTCCCATCTCTATTACCTCTTCTTCCTCTTATAGCCTATTGTTCTACCTGTCCTTCCAGTAGTTTTTGTCCTTTGACCCCTAACCTTAAGCCCCAGATGGTGTCTTATGCCCTTCCAGCTTCTAATTGCTTTCATTCTCTTTATGTCCTTCTCAACAACAAGTCTAATTTCATCTCCTAGGAAGTGAAGGCTCTCACCGGTCTCGTAGTCTCTTTGCCTGTTTAGCATCCACCAAGAGATCCCGTACCTTGCAGGATTCATTAAAATATCCTCTATTTGTGAAAGCTTCTCATCCTCTATTTCTCCTATTCTTCTAAAAGGATCTATTCCTGCTATCCTTAACACTGCATGGACAAGGGATAGGCCAACACCCCTTATATCCAGAAGGGCGGCTAGTGCTGGCTTAGTTCCGTCTAGCGAAGTTCTAGCCAACCTTACGATTCTCTTGACCTCCTGCTCCAAAGTATTCCTCCACCTACCTACTTCACCTTTCCATCATAAGTGTAATTTAATTATTATGGCGCCGGGGGTGGGATTCGAACCCACGCGGCCCGAATGGGCCACGGGCTTTCTGCCGACCACAGACTCCAGGCCCGCCCCCTACCGGACTAGGGCACCCCGGCAAAGGATATACTAGCTCATCTAACCTTCCAGAATGATTGTGGGATTGGAAATTAAAACTTTGTTGACTAATTTACACATAGGGCTGAACTGAATCCTAGAATAGGTCACGGATCAATTCCATAAAGTTCGGCAAGGTCTCTCAGAAGCTTCCCATAACCCCGATAATTAAGTAAGATAGAAATGCGCCCATATTCGTCCAATCTGGCAAGCAAACCCCCTTCATTCATTAATTCAAAAGCCCCTCTCTCAACAGGATAAATCCTCAGACAGTGCTTGGAGGCTATTTTCTCAAGCCTTGAGCGGTTTCTATCGTCCCATCTTATTATCTTAAGTTCCTTCCATTCTTCCCTTAGGGGAGGAGATGTTAGGAGCCACCCCACCAATGCCAGAGCATCTGGTTTGAACTTTAACTTCAGATAACCACTATCTAAGCCCTCTATTCTCACATCACTCGTGCTTATCTTGCAGAGCTTCTCTTCGATGATTTCTTCAGGTAAACCCCTTTCTATAATCCCTTCAAGCTCTTTTAACAGGATCTCTATCCCTTCCATCTCATGAATATATGCTTGGGATTAAATTTAATGCGTAAACCAATTTATGATAAGAAGCTTTACCTCATATCTTCCAAGATCTTAGAGATATTCTCCTTAAGCTTGGGCAAATCCTTCTTCACAACGGCCCAAACCCTTTTCAAGTCTACTCCGAAGTAAGCGTGGATGAGCACATTTCTCATCCAGCAACCTCCCTCCAAGGGATGTTTTGATGCTTCCTCCTGAAGCCCTCAGGTATGCCCTTAACATATTCTCCAATTATCTCAAGCCTCCTAATTACCGCGTCTTGGGTTTTGCTGCCTCCAGAAATTGTTCCTTGCCATTTCATGGACATATTGCTCTATCTTTTCTATGCTCTGCTTTACAAAGGTTTTCGTTTACCCAGCCCATATACCTAAGGATTTGACCTATTACTCTATATCAGACTCACGACCCTTCTTCAATTCTATGACTACGTAGGAGTTTGTGCTTGCCTTGCCAAAATATCTATATTTCCTACTTAGCGCGCGCTCCTGTCCTTTTGGTTACTGACAATTTAGATTCAGTTCCAGGAGCGTTATCTTATCTAGAAGAAGATGAAAGGGAAAGAGTGAAAGGTGTAATACTAAACAAATTTAGGATTGATGATTTTTTAGCTATGGGAATAAAGGAAAAATACATAAAACTTGGAATAAAGAGGATCAAATCAGTTTATCAAGAAAAGATTGGAAAGGATATTTTGGGAGTTATTCCCTATCTTTCAAAGTTAGCAGAACTTCCAGACTTAGACCCTCTTATACCTTCACCAAAAGTTCCTTTTGATATTTGGAAAAAACAATAAGAGATGTTTCAAAAAAGGCAAGAGAGTATATAGACCTGGATAAAATTTATAGGATTATGTATTAAGATTATTTTTTCGGCCGATGTCTATTGTTCCATTCCTTAAATCATATTCCCAAACCTTTTCGAATATCTCAGTCTTAGTAGAATCGTAGGCCGCTATAACCCAATATCTCTTCATCTTCATTCTCCCCCTAAACATCTTAGACTCCTGAGCTATAAGCTTTCGCCACTAAGATTAACTATAAAGAAATCTAACGCTACAGCAGGTAGTTAGAGCAACTCGCTTAACTTATCAACTATATTCAAAAGCTAGTGTTATTTCTATGATAAATGTAAGAATTCTAACCTTTTCTATGGGGATCTAATGCAAGAGATTCCTCATCATGGGTTCAACCTTCTTGAATTCATTCAATGATGAGGTTCATAACTAGGATTAGTCAAAAGATATAGGCTTCTCCTCCTAAAGTTTTTTGGATTTTCACAATCTAAATTTATCGGAAGAATCGGAAATTTATGCGCTCGTGAAGCTGAGAAAGTTAAACAAAAATTATTGAAAACGGTATAAGGGGGGAGTGAGGGTTTTGGAGGTTTGAGTTAAACAATTTACGCGGTACGCGGATGCTTAAGAGATTTGTTTAATAAACCAGATTTAAGTACAGAAGATATTAGGCCGTCCATGTGAATCGAAGATAGTAAGGGTGGAGGCCATAGGGAATTAATCGCAGGATTTCCTGTAGTATGCGCTGCGGACAAGTTGGGTGCCCATTATTATGCATTAGTACACAACAGGCATAAAGATAGGGATGAAGTTGGTTTGATCATCTCATTTGAAAGCGTAGTGGATGATGTATATGTAGATGGAAGAGATTTTCTTTGCACGTGTTTTCAGTTGTGGGGTATAGGACATCAGACTGTTATACTAAACAGAAGGAACTGTTAGCTATGGGTTTTCAGGCATACCCCGGCAGGCTGAACTTAGTCGGATCCTATTTTTAAACTCTTTATTATCCTTTTAGGCGAGAATACCCCAAACGAACTTTCACTCAGGAAGGGCCCCAATTCAGGAATTAGACCCAGAGCCATGGTATCTTCCTTACAAATTAATCTATGGCATAAAAAAGAGAGCCTTTCCATTTTCATAACGTCTATCATATGACCTGATCTCGTTAACGCTTCCTCTATCTCTTCCCTCACTGCTCCAGATACGATTAGGACATCTAACCCCTTTCTCATTAATTCCATGAAATCCTCCACCTGAGATGGAGATAAGACTCCTTCTATCTTTTGATCTTCTATCTTACGGACTGTGAACTCTAATGGCATATTTTCCACTATTCCAAAGTATTTTACGATAGTTCTTAAGGGCAGCTTCTTACCAGCTACCAAAGAACTTCTTAATGAGTAAAGCGGGATCAATGCATCCTTTTCCTCAACAAAAGCATCTATGTATAGCCCATAACCAACTTTCCCGACATCTTTGGCGAATCCTTTAAGAACACCCCCAAGAGAGACTTCATAAAGACTCTTCACCTCTCCATACACCCTCTTAATGAAATTTGCTGCAGCAACCTCGTCTTGTCCACTAATTGCGGTCTTTACCCATCCATTAGAGATTTCAAAATCTACAACATCTATATCTAGATCCTGGATATGCCTCATAACCTCGCGGCCAAAAAGCTCGAGTTTTTGCATAGGATTTCTTCCATAAATTTTCTCAGCCAAAATAAGCTCAAGCATGCTTAATCTCCTTCAATAATCCATCAATTAATCGAATTGCCTCCTTTATCTTTTCTAATGCTTTTTCTCTGTCAAGGGGAACCAGAGATGCCCCGCAGACTGGACATAGGAAATCAGTTTCTGATCTAAAAGCAACTTCTTCAAAGGATATTTTGATATGAGATGGATCAGCAGCACAAACATAGTATTCTCCTCCCTCCTCAACTCTAATTTCCTCTTCTAGGATCTTTTTAGTCCTTTCTAGCCTCTTTTCAACGAAAGAAGGTGCAATTTTCTCGTTTAGAACCCAGAAAACCAATCTTTCCCCTTCTTTCCCCTTCCTAACTATCTGAAAAGCCAAGTTGAGATCGTGAAGTCTGTATAGTATCCTCCTGACGTCTGCGGGGTTCATCTCTAGCAATTCTATGAGCTCCGTGGTTTCTACTTCTCCCTTACTAAATGCCTTGATCAAAGCTTCTGCTATCTCTGGATCTCCGAGCGCTATTGTAAGTGCCACCAGCAAAAGATCATGTTTTTTCATAAGTCTCATGATACTACACACGGAAAATTTATAGAGGCATCGACTCCAATTAAGAAAGCAAGATAGGTGCCCCGGTAGCTCAGTTGGCAGAGCGGCCGCCTCGTACGCTATTGCCTAGAGAGCGGCAGGTCGCGGGTTCGAGTCCCGCCCGGGGCTTTTGTGATCTTCTATGGAGATAGATTAAGTTGTTATGATGAGGGAGGGGATAGCTGACCCGGTGATGAACCACCCCTCTGCTGATTACCCATAGTTACCCTAACATTACTTATTAGCAAGGACGAGAAGCATTGCATGATGATAAAGGTCGGGTGCTGTGGATGGTCTTACTTCAATCCTAATAGAGCTCTGAACCTATCTGATTGGAAGGAGAAATACAAGCACAAAGTACAGGCATATGCCAGCCTTTTTGAGCTTGTCGAAGTTAACAGCACATTCTACAAGATTCCTAGAGTAAAAACAGTCGAAAATTGGAGAGCTCTGGTCGATGAGATCAACCCCTCTTTTGAATTCACGGTAAAAACCCCTAGAGTGATCACCCATGAAGACCAGTTTTCGAGCGACGCTTCCATAAAAGCATATGAGAGGATAAAGGAAGTTGCAAAAGCCCTAAGATCCAAAATACTCCTGTTTCAAACCCCTGCATCTTTCAGAAACGTTCAGGAGAGCATAAGCAGGCTGAGAAAGTTCTTCTCCAGCATAGAGAGAGATGACTTCGTAATGGTGTGGGAGCCAAGGGGAAGCAGCTGGTTGAAGGAACCGGAAACAATCAAAAGGATCTGCGAAGAATTGGATCTCTCCCACTGCGTTGATCTATTTAGCTCTTTTCCCTCTGCTCTATCGAGTTACAAGATAGGCTACATAAGGTTGCATGGAAAGCCCCCGGGGAAGGAGATGTACAAATATAAGTACAAAGATGAGGATTTGGAGAAGCTCCTAAGCCTCATCAAGGGCATTGAAGGGGCTAAGGATTTGTACATCCTCTTCAACAACATATACATGTACGAGGACGCGGTAAGATTCATGAATTACCTGAAATCGGAGTAAATCCCACTATTTAACATAGGGTCTCTCTATGAGCATAAGTAGGAGAACGATGGGGGCGCCGGGATTTGAACCCGGGTTTCCCCCGCCTCTACGGCGTCAAGGGCTCCCGAAGCCCTCAGGCTGGACCAAACTACCCCACGCCCCCGCGGAAAATTATTATTTTTGTATTTTAAGCGTTCTCCTCTCGAATTCTCGTGATGACCCCCTTAAGTTCTCTGTATACAGACTCTAGTGACTCGCTTATTACCTTTGTTTCTGCAACTACCGGCATGAAGTTCGTGTCGCCGTTCCATCTAGGGACGATGTGCACGTGAACGTGTCCTTCGAAACCAGCTCCAGCCACCCTTCCTACGTTGATCCCTATGTTGAACCCATCTGGAGACATCGTTTCCTTAAGGGCTTTTATGGACAACTTTAGGATCTCCCAGATGTCGAGCACCTCCTCCTGTGTCAGATCCTCAATATCGCCTAAATGCCTGTAAGGCGCGATCATCAGGTGTCCAGGGTTGTAAGGAAACCTGTTAAGCATGAGGAAGGCATGTTCAGACCTCAGCAATATCAGATTCTCATCGTCCTTCTTGCTTGCAGGGAGCTCGCAGAAGATGCACCCCTCTTGCTTACCGGCGATCTTGATATAGGCTACTCGCCATATTGCCCACAATCTCTCCATATCCACTCTATGAAAGGATGATATTCCAATTATAAAGTCCCATGGAAATGATGTAGCCGAAAAGTACAAAAAGCCCTGGCGAGAGAAAACACAGGTCAGCGTTGGTCAAAAAACAAGTCTATGTTTGCGAGGTATGCGGGAGAACCCTGTTCGGAGTACCTATAATGGTAGAAATAGCAGGTCATCAAGCTACCACCTGCCCAGCTTGTGCTCGAAGGATCAGGGGAGAACAACTGAGGCTGATCCAAAAGACAAAAACTCAGGCACCCTTAACTAAACCACTATCCCTAAGGACCGAGAAAACGAGAAAAAAGGTGAGAACCAAGCCTCAACCAATTGAGAAATCGGCTAAGGAGTATGAACTCGTCGATGATTTCGGAACTAGGATCAAAAAGGCAAGGGAGGAGTTAGGACTTAAGATAGAGCATATTGCAAAGGCAATCAACATAAAAACGTCAACTCTATCAAAAATCGAAGCTGGAAAGATTGTTCCGAGTTATGAGGTAGCTAGAGCCCTTGAAAAGACCCTAGACGTAAAAATAA
>CAZUBM010000010.1:0-23844 GCA_964618805.1 uncultured Nitrososphaerota archaeon | reverse complement strand
GTTCCGAGTTATGAGGTAGCTAGAGCCCTTGAAAAGACCCTAGACGTAAAAATAATAATCAGAGGAACCTCCGAAATATCCATAGGGGGGATCGAACAATTAGGACCTCCCCCATCAATCACTCTGGGTGAGCTTGCGAACTTAAAGGAGAAAAAGAGGAGGAGGTAAGGTGCCCACAAACCTCCCTCCCCAAGCTAGATTGAAGTTTGAGGAATATACTCAGGCCAAAACCCCTGAAGAGAAGATAAAGAAGCTAAGAGAGTTTTATTCGCTCATCCCTAAGCATAAGGGCACCGAGAAGCTGGAGAAGTTCATAAGAAGAAGGATAGCCGAGCTTAAGAGGGAGATTGAAAAGAAGAAGCCTGAAAAAAGGGCTAGAAGGGTTGGTCCATTCATAAAGAAGAAAGGAGCTGCGCAGATAGTTCTACTTGGATATACGAATTCAGGTAGGAGCACAATCCTTAAGTTGCTTACGAATGCAAGGGTAAGGATATCCCCAAATCCATTTACAACCTCCGATCCATTTGAGGGGGCTATGAGGATAAAGGGAACTTTCATCCAGTTTGTAGAAACTCCCCCTTTGATTCCTCAGGATTACGATGCAAAGCCAACGAAAATTGCCCTTGCACTAGCTAGAAATGCCGACGCCATTGCATTGGTTGTCGATGGGACGGATAATCCTGTTGAATCAGTTTCTGACATGATTTCCCTCTTAGAAGCAAACGGAATAACGATAGGGGGAAGCCCTGGGAGCGTGACTATTAGGAAAAGCAGAGGCGTATCATCCATCATAATCTCGATGAAAGGGCGCGTAATCGATGGAACTGAAGCGGATATAAGGATGTTGTTGGAGTCATACGGGATAAAGCAGGCGATCGTAGACATTGAGGGAACTGTTTCGATGGAAGATGTGGAGGAAGCCGTCTTCGGAGATAAGATAAGGAAACCGACCTTCGTCTTCGTCACGAGGACGGACTTGGAAGAGGGTAGAGAGGGATTTCTAAAGGTTAAGGATGCTTTTCCTGAACTCAAAGTCTATCCATTTTCACCAACTAACCCTCTGAATACGGAAGAATTGGGTACGGAGCTCCTTGAATTGCTAGGAATCATTAGGGTATTCACCAAACCTTTTGGAAGAAAAGAACCGGATGAAAAGGCCCTGATATTGGAAAGGGGATCTACGGTCATTGATGCAGCTGCTAAAATACACAAATCCTTCGTAAAAACGTTCAAATACGCGAAAATATGGAGTGAAAGGCTTCCTTACTCCCCAATGAGGGTAGGAAAGGATTTCCTCTTAGAGGATGGCGATATATTAGAGATCAAGGCATAATGTAGAGGTTCTCTTCATGAGAAAGGAGATTAGAGTTTTTCTAGTCCTTTTAGCAGCTCTAGTTGTAATGGCTTCATTCGCAGCTTACTCCTTGCTCAAATCACCTGATAAAGAGTACTTTAAACTGGCTCAGGATCAGCTGGAGGTAGTTCTAGAGGAGGTAGGGGAAGTCAGGGGTCTTAGCCCCAAAACTGATATCAGCATAGAGATCGTCACGACATCCTGGATAGAAGAGAATTGGGCCCTTCCATATGCAGAATCTCAAAGAGAAGAGATCTCTTACGAAGAAATAATCTATAAGGCTCTATTCCTCCTCCCTTCTGAGGCTAACCTTACTGAGATAAGGATAAACCAGTTTAAAGCGACCATGGCAGCAGCTGTCGGGGATAAGGTATACCTTACGAAGGAGTTCTTTGACCCAGGCGACGAGCTCAAGGCCCTTGAGATATTGGCCCACGAAATTACTCACATAATACAGCGTCACCACTTTAATCCCCCTGAAAGGTCGACCCACGATGGAAGACAGGCCAGATCCGCTTTGATAGAAGGTGATGCATTGATAACTGCAGAGAAGTTCGTTCTCTACCACTTTGGGATCCAATTAGGAGATCTATCCAACATGTCATACTCCCCGATAGAGGAGGTCTGGCTTTTTCCCTACAAATACGGAAGATCGTTCGTAAGAGGCTTGTTTGAAGCTGGTGGGTGGGATATGGTGAACTCCGCCCTGAAAAACCCACCTAATACGACAGAACAGATACTACATCCTGAGAAATACTTTGCATATGAGGGATTCGTGGTTCCAGATGCTCCTCCCTTAGAGGAGAGAGGGTGGAAAAGGGCAAAGTCCGATAGGATGGGAGAACACTTTATTCTCACGATCCTTTCAACCTCTCTTTCCGAGGAGAGGGCTGCAGAAGCAGCAAAAGGGTGGAACGGTGACAACTTGACGCTTTACATGAATGAAGACGCATTTATGGTAGAATGGGTCATAGTTTGGGATTCTGAGCAAGATGCCACCCAGTTCGCAGGATCTTTTCAGGAACTCCTGGAGAAAAGAGGGGATAGGCTACCATCCGGAGTGTGGTACTGCATCGATAGATATGTTTTCCTTCACGTCAGTGAAGCAAGTACGATGATCTTGATATCGAATGATCTTGAGGCGATAAATGCATCTTTACCCCTTATCAAAAGAGATTCATAAGGAGAAAGATCCACGCGGTTTGAGGGGCGATCAAGTGCAAAGGTCTTTGCGTTATAATCCTATCCTTCCCAACCCTTGGGGCCCCAGGGGTTAACTACATTCAAATGATCCTTGGCATAATCTGAACACATTAAGGTTTTAAGGCCCTTCCTCCCGCGTGGATCAAGTGAATTTCATACAAACCCATACTTAAACTTTATGGTACTTGATAAGCTAATCTTCACTGAAAAGCGACATAATGTCCAGATTAGCGATTTTTACATACCCATCAACGCTTTTAATTAGGTTTTTTAGGCTTATTCTTTCATTTGGACAATGTGCTAGTTCCTGATTCCCAGGTCCGTATCCTATCGTCCTGAGCCCAGCCTCTCCAGCGGTATAGGCTCCATCTGTGCTAAACCTCCACACGGTGATTTCAGTACCCAATAGCTTAGCTACTCTCCTTGCAAAGGGTCCATTCATGTACCAGGCTGGAAAATAACCCTCAACTTCCTGCTTGTATCCCGTATAACACTTAACGAGCTTCCTCCTGACCTGAATCTCCCCTTTCTGGACGAAACCCTTCAGCCAGCTGATGATATCCTCTTTGGATTCACCAGGGATGGTTCTCCTATCCAGAAGAATCTCACAACAATCAGGGATCACAGGAATCTTACCAGGAGAGCATTTCATGGCAACGGGAGCTATGCTAGCCCTTCCAAGGACTGGGTGGCTCGGAAGAGTGTATTGATTTTCTCTTATCTTCAAGAGAACCCTGCAACCTTCCAAAAGGGCATTTTCACCAAGATCTGGCATGCTAGAGTGGGATGCACGACCGTATATCTTAAGGAGCAATTCAACCCTCCCTCTGTGACCTACCGCCACTTTAAGTCCTGTAGCTTCCCCTAATACCACAAGATCAGGCTTTATTTTCCTCTCCTCTAGGAAATACTTTATGCCAAAGCCTTCTTGGTCCTCTTCATGCACCACAAAAACATAATACAGGTTATTTCTCACTTCTTTAAGCTTTGATGCGGAATAGATCATTGCAGCAATGGAACCCTTCATGTCAACGGCTCCTCTGCCCACGATCCAATCATCAATTATCTCAGCAGAAAAAGGATCCACTTGCCACGAATCTAGATTACCTGGCCCTACCGTGTCCATATGACCGTCAAAAACTATTGTGGAATCAGAATATCCTTCAATGATGCCTATAACATTTCCGACGCCATCGATCTCGACTCTATCGAATCCTAGCTTATTCATCTCATCTGCAATGATCTTTGCAACCTCTCCTTCCTCTCCAGAAGGACTTTCAGTGCCTATTAAAGCCCTGCAGAAGGAAGTCAAGTCTTTCTCGTCCATCTAGATGTAACTCCATTCTTAAATCAAAAACCCTATTCTCCTAACTTTTTATGATCGAGATCCTCCATAAAATCTAAAAGCTCGATATAGGGTTCTTCAATCTTGCTCTTAGAGGCTCTTAGCTTCAGCCATGTAAATATTAGATAAGAGCCAATGGAAAAGTATCCAATTCTCTAACCATCATCTCAATTCATCGACTGAAATAGTCTGAATGTAATTTTTGGCAACTTGAGAGAGCGTTTTATCGTCTGTAACAAGAGCAAAACCCCCTTCGATAGCAGCCACTAGGTAAGAAGCGTCATAGTACGTTATTCCTTCATTGACAGCGATTTTAAGGATACTAATCTTGTCCTCGATTTTCCAAATCCGCATTTCATTTATAAGATCTAGGATGCCCTTTAGCGCTCTCGATCCCTCATCTAAGTTTAGCTCTCTCCTAAGGAATATTTGCTTCCATATGGCATTTCCCACTTCATATATAGCTAGTTCTATGGTCCATCCATCCAACAGCTCGTCGAATTTTCTTTTCATACACATTGAAATTATGGCTGAGGCGTCGAAGAGCATTACCTCTCCTCCCTGGCCTCCCTGATGGCCTTGATCCACTCCTCCCTTTCAACTTTTGAAAGAATAGAACTCACTTCCTCTAACCTCTTCTTAAGTAATTCCCTTCTTTTTCTCCTCACTTCCTCCTCTAGGGCTCTTCTTATGACTTCTGAAGGGCTTATCCCAAGCTCATCAATCTTTCTCTTAAGATCCTCGCTTATCTTGGCGGAAACCGTTATCATCTTACCCATTTGTCATACCAATTAGTAATACCATTAAGTAGTATATAAAAGTCGGTTGCCTAATTTAGAACTCCTATATGGGCACTTCTCCTTTATTATTTCACTATTTTAGCGCTTATTTATATCCAAAAATCTGATAAATTAGTTCTATAAATTGGGTTACAGTAATAGGAATGCAATACCCATTGCGATGGCCCTTATAAGACGGGACCAGTGTAAATCTTATATCTGTTTAAACACTCGTCTTATGGATCAGTGCGCGCCATATTCCTTTATCATCCTGTAATAGACCTTGTAGCTGTCGTATTTTCTTACCTCCTTTATCAGGGACTAATGGGATTTTCATTTTGCCATATTGCCTTATTTCTATCAACCCATCCCTCTCTAGCTCTGCCAGCCACTCCCCCCCTGGTCGTAGAGGAGACATCAAAGTATTTAGCAAGCCCCCCTTGCAGAGAGGAAGCCTAATATCATTCCCGCTTTAAAGGTCGTCTTACATTTGTATAATTTTTGTCTGCTTCACGCTACGCTGCGCATTTTGCTGTTCCTCCAATTTATCTTCAGTTTGACACTTCTCATAATATTATGAGAAGTAAGAAAGTTTATAGCGCGCGCTAGGGCTTAGAAGGAGGGGCTTCGTTGGGACCGAGCCGGAGGAGGCGAACTTGGTCCTTCTAAAGCCATACGGTGAGCTGGACGGCATCGCAAGGGTCCACCTCGACTGCCTGGCCAGGGGAGGGAGGAGCGTCCTAGACGCCATAGCCATAGAGCTCCTGTACCCGGAGGAGGTGAGGGTTCGCGGCCTTTACGAGGCAAGAACCGTTAGGAAGGTTCTGGAGGACATGAGGGGGATGGGGCTTGTCCGCTCTACTTAGGAATGAGGTTGAGATGGTGGCTAAGCTGCTCGGGGGCAGGGTAGTCTTTGTCGGGGCTATAGCGGTCTTGGGCTACCTCGGGTGGAAGTATAGGAGCACCAGGGACATAGACATGGCTCTGACCTCTGGCACCACCCTTGAGTACCTGGAGAGGAGGGGCTTCAGGCTCGTTAAGGAAACGTTGTACTCCCCCGGAGGGTTTAAGGTCGACGTATACACCGAAGACGTTAATGGAGTTCCGCGCGCGCTAAGTGCTATTAAGAACTGCTCTCCTCTTTACTCTTCTACTAAATCATCAAGAAGGAGATCAGAAACGGTAAAACGTCCATATTTACTCAGGAGATGGTCTGAGGCTATAGGTACCATCAGGATTTCGGAGAGCCGTAAGTCGTTTCACATTCCTTAATCCTATAGATTCTAAGACATTTTTTGTGGGCGTGTATTCCCCTATAGGTCTAAATCTAATATGAAAAAGGTACAATCGCGATTCTATAGTAATAAGATCTCTTAGAACGTCCTTTACAACTTCTCCAGGGTTGCCGAATATTTCAATAAGATAATACAGTGAGAAATCACGTTTATCCTCTACAGAGGTTACTACCACAGTAACCTTTCCGTGTTCGGGATGTTCAGCAGAGTAACAATCTACTGAGATAACTGCTTTGCCCGATGGGAAATTTCCTAGGGAGAACTGTAAACCAGTCTTCCCGTCAGGTGTTTGGTATTTACACGCTCCGAATAAACTCATTTTATCCCCTCATATCGCACCTGTTTAGGGTACCTGAAACTGAACTGAAACTGGTCTCATTAAACGTCCTTCAGGCTTAAAGAACTTCGTGAGAAACTCATAAAGTGTCAGCCTAGTTGCCTGTATGAATGCTATTATACCCTCTAACCCCATTGCTAACATGTTCATTAAGAACATAACCATTATGAAGCTAGGGGAAATCCCAGACTCCTCTCCGACTATAGCGCTAACCATCATACCAAACGCAGCGTGTGAGATTGCGAAACCAGCAAGCCTAAGGTATGACAGGGTATTGGCCAGGAGACCTATTACTGCTTCAATAACACCTTCTATAACTTCCATGAATCCTTCCATGGTCCCATGTCCCCTTAGCTTCGCTACAAGCAATATTGCAATCGTAGATGCAAAGAATATGATGGACGCAACCATAAACAAAGGATCGGAAAAAGTCGCTATGACATCTCCTCCGTTCTTGTAGGCTGCTAATGCAGCAAAATCGTACATCATTAGGGTCAGTATCCCACCATAGCTGAGAATCGACAAATACTCCCCCCCAAGGACTTTGTTAGTGATATTTGCAGCAAAAGCTACATTTAGATGTATTAGGCCGAATAAAACAGCCAAAGCCATTATCTTAATTGGTTCATGGATTGGAGAGAAGAGAATTGGATCATATATCTCTTTGAGAAACATCTCACCATATAGGAATCCAACGACTGTAGAGCAAACTCCCATTGGTACCAGAATTTGCCCAATATCCTTGAGGCGGCCACCTCTCCTCTTGAGAATAAGTCCAAAGACCAATAATGTCAGTCCCTGACCTATATCGCCGAACATAATTCCGAACATTATTGGGAAGAAAATGGATACTAGGAAGGTGGGATCCAGCTGCCCTCCTTTAGGATATCCCATCATTTTGTGTGTAAGCAAGCTAAAGGGGCGTATCATGGAAGGTAACTCTATGTACGAAGGCCCTTCTTCTTCGGTTACCCTGAAATCGACCATCTCACCCAATCTAGACTTTAGGTGCCTTTCAAGGCTATCTACTAAAGTCTCTGGTACCCACCCAGATACTGCAATTTTGTTATCACTTTCATATATGAACCGAGAGAGCTCACCTCTGCATGGAATCATAGAGTTAGCTACTAACCTTTTTACCAGATCCCAAAACTCTCGTTCTAGCCTTCTAGCTTCCTCTTCATTTGTTTTAAACTTCTCAAAGAACGAAATCTCTTCCTCTAGCTTCCTCTTCTTCTCTAGAAGAGGCTTTGCCTCCTCTACATATTTTGAAACGACTTCCTCCAAAGGATGAAGTACATCCTTAGTAAGAAGGCTGTTTCCCGTATCTGCTAGTAGTTCTCTCAACTCTTGAATAGAAACTAAGAGGCATTCCAATTCTTCCCCCAGCAAGGAGCTTTCCTTCTCTTTCTCGCTCTGGACCAGCTTTTGGAGTTTTTTAAGGCAATCCAATATCTCATTTAGCTTTAATTCAACATGATTGAGGATAGTCTTTTCGATATCTAGATCCTCTAATTTCATTTTGGCAGACTCAGCAATTTTGGTTGCCTTTTCTAAGATTCTTTGAACGCGAATTGGGTCTGCTTTTGCCCTTTTAGCCGCAAAAGCTAGCTCAAAAAGCTGTCTGAAATGGATATCTAACTTACAGAGGACTCTGAAGATCTTAGTGTATGACTTTTCACCTGATTTACCCTTAAGATCGGAGCGGGAACTGAGAGAGGAAAATATCCTGTCTTCAAGTTTAAGGAGCTCAGCCTTCAAGTTCTCAAGCTCCTTCAACTTCTTTTCAGCCAATTTTTTGTCTTTTAACATGAGAAGAAATTCTGCCCTTCTTCTTGTCTCCCTCAGTATTTCCCTCAGTTCCTCATTGCTGTAAACAGGTATCTTTGAGTTCTCTTCAAAATTCACTTGAGGCAAGGATCCAAAGAGTTTCTCGATTTTTCTAAGTTCTGCTAGAACTTCCCTACGAGTTCTTGGATCTATGCAATCCCGAGATATTTTTCTCCTTTTGAAACCAGGTTCATTCATTTCCGAGAGTTCTACTTCACCAAAATCGAGGATAGCGTCTAAAAGTCTTTCTCTATTCCATTTAGCCGTATAAACCCGAAATCTCTTAGTAGGAATTGCTTCTAGGGTTTTAGTTAGCTGTAGTTTCATCCTCAATCTGATCTCCAAGAAACGAAGACGGTCTTTCACGTATATATTCTCTCGTAATATTATATATACCAAACATACAGTATTATGCAATATCATACAATATCTTAAAATCCAAAGAGATAGCCAGGGATAATGTCCCATAATTCTTGTATATTTCGCCTTTTTTGTATATAGCTTATCATAGCGTATATATAACATTACGACACTATATATATACAATTCAAAAGCATGTTATCTTGAAATGAAAAACTTTAGCGCTGCTCCAGAGAGCTTTAAGATAGGCTTCCTAATCCTAGATAAGAGATTAGATCCCATAGACATTTTTAAGCCCCTCAAAGACAAGAAATTGAGGGTTTTAATCATTGATAAAGGCTTCAAAAACCCCATAATTTCTGAGCAGACCCAAGGAGAGGCCTTTGGGGACTCTAATTCACTGGAAACTCTTTCAGAACTTGAAAATTTGATTTTCAACTTGGCCAAAAGGTTCAAACCGGACTTCGCAACCGAGGACATTGGGACGAGAACAGAGGAAGAATTCTTTGATAAGAATGTCTTTAGCAAATTGTTCTTAGAACTGGGTGTGCCCTTTATCCCGAGAAGAGGATCAACTCTAGATTATGCTTGTTCTGTCAAAAAAGACGAGGTTAAATGCATGTATTTATGTGATACGGAGTTCGTTGAGGATCTCGCAATCCTCTTTGACTCTCTAGGTGCCGATGTATCAATTGCCAGGCTACAAAAAAGGCCTGCTAGCTCACAAAGCCAAATGATCATTCGCTCGAAGACCTTGAGGAAGAACATCTGTGCCATAATTAAGGGCATGGCTGGGAATACTCCTTACACCTTGTCTTTCCTCAAGCCACCTTACATATTACTCATCCTTGGAGCAGATGGGGTTGAAGAACCCATAACTCGCTTGGGATACGAGGCTGGATTCGATATAGTTTTCTCTTACAATAACCTAACGCCTAAAGATATCGAGCAAGTGATTGCGAGGGTAACATCGGATGGATCCAATGGATCTGAGCGCACTTGTATATTGGTGTGCGCCCGCAATATGATGGAAGCCAGCAAATTCCTAAAGGTCTTAAATCAGACACTCAATCAAGTTCCAATTGTACTGGATCCTGGAGGAAAATATACAACAGCAGTCTCAATGGTGGCAAAAGTTAAGGATTTTCTGAGTGAAAGGAGGTTTAATAAATTAATAGGAAGAAGATGTGCTGTTTTCGGGAATGATATTACAGCAAAGATCGTTGCAATCATCTTGTATAAACTGGGGTGTCAAGTAACGTTGGTTAACCCATGTCCTAACGTTGATCCTGAAGCAGAGGAGCCCTCTCATTTGACTGAGTATATGACTTCCATTGAGAGTATCTTGGCTCCTACAACCGAGGACCAGTTGGAGGTTCTCAGAAAATCTAATATAGTCTTCATAACGGTTCCTCTAGAGAATAGGATAACCCTAGGGATGTTGCGAAGACTCAGATTCTTTACCATCATAGTTGATGTGTCTACTAGTTCGCCCACCAATGTGGAGGGGCTAGAAGCTGATGATGACATGAAAGAAATTATACCAGGGGTCTATGGACTAGGAGGTCTCGCGCTAAGAAGGGCAAGAGATAGTACATTAGTGGAATTACTCCGCAGCGTAAGGCTAAACAGAAGGAGTATTTTAGATTACCCTTTGATGTCAGAGATGGCTGAGAGTGCCATTAAGAAGGTTAAGATTTCCCCTTCAAGAAGGGATGATTGAAAAAACCATTATTTTTCAAACTCTTTCTCCATTGCAAGGCAACTCCTATTTATGACTAGCTTGGCGATATCGACCGAATATCTCGCCATGCTTTCGATCTTTTCCCTCATGTAACAGAACGCACAGACAACGGCAGAATTAGTCTCCTTTACCAGCGCCTCCGAAGCTTTCTGGCTTAGTTTTTCCACTTCAGCTATAGAGTCTATGGCTTTATTGGCTAGCTCTATATCAAGTGAGAAATATGCCTTCATTGTTTCATCGTAAAGTTTACAAGCCAATTCATGCATCTCAAGAAGAGGCTCCAGAAGATAGGGCGGAAGCTTTTGGCCTAGCTTGTTCAACAGCAATACACGCTGAGCTATGTCAGCTAAGCAATGAGCGATGCGCTCAAGCTTATAAGCTAACATTGTAAGGTCCAAACAATCTTTAGGCTCAAGACCGACCTCAATAGTCAACATGGGATCTTCTATACCCTTTTTAGACAATCTAAGGAGTAGCAGGGTGAATTGATCCACCTCATCATATAGGCTATAGAAGGATTTGGCAAGCTCAATGTTCCAATCTCTTAGGACATCTGTGATGCCTTGGCACATCGAAATAATTATCATGTGGATCCTTCTTAACGTTCTGGAAACGGAAACTTTCGATTCATCAAGTAGGCTCTCTAAATAAATTCTCCTAGGGCTTGTTTCCATAATACTCATTTTCAGGCTTGATATCACCTTTTTTATGACTCTTTGCTGTTTAGCTAAGAAGAATTTCGGTGATATAAGTTCGATAGCACTGTATCCGTTCAGGTAACAAGCTATGATTTTCCTTGCAATGAAGCGTTCATCATCGTCTTGCTTGATTACAAGACTGATCTTCTTAACGGGTATCTCTTTTCTGATTCCAGGTAAAATTAACAAGGAACCGTCTCTCTGTACTGCCATCGATACGATATCTCCTTTCTTAAGTTTGTTCATATTAATCCAACTTCTTGGGAGCGATATCACTATAGACGATCTTCCAAGCCTCATTAGCTTCCTCGTTTCCATGTCAGCTCACACACATACTAAACAATGTAAGTATATATTATATTACACTTGATAATATGGTGCATAACAAAACCTCTTCCCTTCACCTCTCTATCAAATTAGCTAAATAAGGCAAATCTGCTTCAAATAGGCTTTCTGATATGATTTAATCTTATAAGAGGCTCATCCTTGAGTTTTGAGAAGATATCACGCCCAACATCTGTCTAGAAGGTTCTGCAGCTCTTCCAAGCCAAGAAGCGTACTTGTCAGCTGAGTAGCAATAGGTCCAAAGTCGACAGGATATGATATCCGAGACCACATATCTTACCTTCTCCAGCGCTGAACCGAGCTTTTTGGCCGCTAACACATGTGATGTCCTTCTGTTGTATTTTCCAATAGGCTTAGAAATCTTAAAACGATTATTATGGAGTGGGCTGAGATCTGCGAAAATGAGGGAGTGGAGATATTCAGCCCCGTAGCCTCAGGACAACTATACTTACTACTACTCAATGAAGAGGCGTTTAAGTGGGCAAACGAGTTGCTACCTGAAGTTAGGAAAGTATACTCAGGACTACTTGTTCAAAAGATAGACCTTAATCCCTGGACCCAACAGCTACATCATGCTGGGCTTACAAAAGAAGTTTATGACTTCGAGGGATGGGACTATGTGTCAACAGACGTTTTCGGTTCTTGCGATATGAATGGAGAACTTGTTCGAATGTATGACGATTGGCGCAACTACATACGTGACCTGTTGAATTTTTCTTTATCTTTGAACGAGAAATACAAAGCCAAAGGCGTCATTTTTGGTCCAGAAATAATGGTACCAGAGAGCAGTCAGTCTACGCTGATGGCGGGCACTGATTTCTGGGGGCACGGTGAGTTATCGGAAGAAGAGCTGGAGGCGGGTAAGATTAAGCTCTTCAAGATCTTATTCGAGGAGACCTATGGAAAGGTAAAGGGCTATTCGTTTTGGTCATGGATGCCGGGCTTTGAGATAACGTATTTTGAAGTTGAAGTTGAGAGAGGTGGCCAGAAATACAAGGATAGGATAGTCCCTGGATATCAGGGCGAAGGGCCCTTGAATGTGATAAAGTGCTATTATCTCGAAGACTGTTATTACAGAAATAAAGCTGAAGAGGATCTTGCCAAATTCATGCGCACCTTTAAGGACGATGCCTTACAGGCTATAGAGGACGCCAAGGGTGTTATAAATCAGATACGTGATTTTTCGCAGTTGCTTGCCGAAGAAGCAGAAGATATCCTGTCAAAAGCTGAGGAGGCATATAAATCGGGAGACTATCTGATCGCAAAACGTCTTGCTCATGAAGTTTGCGATATGCGTAATGAAATCAACCCTGCAGGTATATTCATTGACGGCTTCGCCGATGACTGGGTGCGCAGATACGAACCGTTGGCCGTAGACGACGTGGGCGATGTCTCCAACGAGGAAGATGACTTAAAATCGGTCTACGTGACGAACGACGAGAACTTCCTGTATTTAATGATTGAATATGCTGGCGAGCCCGGGCCCGATGGCGTAGTCATATTTCTGGACGCTGATATGGACGGGCTCTTCGACCACCACATAAGGATTTGTTCATCTGAGGCATTTCTCGCTAAGGCGATCCAGCCGAGCTACCCTCCTCCAAGTGAGTGGGAGCGAGTTGCTTCCCTGAAATATGCTTATGGGCAGGTCGTCGAACTCAAGGTGCAATTGGATGTGATGGGGCGACCAAACGCCGTCAAGATGCAGATCGCCTCATGGAGCGAGGAAATGCAAGATATATCGGATAGAATGGCGGACTTCAGCTTGATAACCTATGACGTAAAAGGATGATGGACTTCATTTACATAATTTCCGTTAAAATTAGGTATTTTTTGGATGAATTAGGTGCTCATGAAGAGAATCATTGATGATTAAGTGAAGGTTCTTTCCTTCCCAAGCGATGCTAGATCCTTAATCTAAAGTTTATAAGCAAATGTTAACCCTTTAGGGTATACAATGCAACTCGCATTATTGGCCGTAGCAAGGAGACCCGTATATCTTAGGATACTCCGCCTTCTAGCTATGAAGGAGTTGTACACGAGGGAATTGATGTCCAAGATGCCTAACTGGGAAAGGATATCCAGAAGACTGAGGGAACTTGAGGAAATGGGTTTAATCAAAAGGGAAAGAAGGGGAAGAAGGGTTTATAACATCATTACAAAGAAGGGATTGAGTCTCCTGAGGAGAATAGATAAAATAGACCTGAAGGAAGCAGAGGAACTTGGAATAAAGATAGAGTATTTAGGAGAACTCAAAGAAGATGAAGGAATCAAAGAAGGCGTGCTTGACGTACTCTTAAGGAGGGTAGAGGAGATCTAGATCTATTCTCGATCCAAATAGCTGGTCTATTATGATGTTATCTGAAGCTTACCCTCCTATGTCTCACGTCTAAAAGGTAAACCTCCTTTCTTGCAGCTTCTATTATGTAGAATACCCTGTAGCTTCTCCTGGGTCCAACCTTCAACTCCCATAATCTGTATTCCTTCACCCTTCCATCTATCTTCACTCTAACGACATCCTTGAGAGGCTTCCCGGAGGTGGGGTTCTCTTCTAAAGGTGTTTCTCTTACATCCTTTAGGATTCTATCAGCTACGGGCTTGTCTAGCTTTGATAAGCTCCTTATGAACCTCCTTGTCTTAAGAACTCTGTATCTCAAGCTAGCCACCAGTCATGGAGCGCACCATGCTCTTCAGAAGTGTAGCGATCTCCACTACTTTATGATAGGATTCAGGAGCCTTAGCGATCTCCTTTACCTCCTTTCCCACTGAGAGAAGTCCAATTCCAAGGCCTTCTCCAAAGAATGATTTTGATCCTATTTTCATGGCATATTCCTCTGGAAGAGCTAGATACACGTAATCAACTATCATCCTAAGAACCGCACATCTTCCTATTCCGTCGAAAAGATATGTTGGGCTTGACTTTACTTCTACGGCAACTATCTTATCCTTCTCCCTGCTGTAACCAATCAGATCCAACTCTAAATGCCTCACGCCTAGAAAAGGATGCATAGGAAGTCGTATTTTTGGCTCTACAACAACTTTCCAACCATTTCCTTCCTAAGCCCGTCTATATCAAGGACAATATCTTCGAACTCGAAATCTCCGTCCAGAAACTCAGTCAAGGTCTTTTTCATCTCTTTAGCGGAGTATCCGAGGGAGATGCACTCCCTGACCTTCATTATCACCTCCTCAAGCTTAGTTTCGGGCCAGGGATCTATCCACTCAAGGAAGCGCTTCCACCAGGCTTTCTTGTAGACGGCGAACTGGACTTGGGCCGAAGAGGTTCCGTTTCTCTTATCCCTTGCAACTGCCTTTATCGACTTGTTCCCCTCCTCAACCGCAACTATCAAGTACCTTCTCGTAACATTTCCCTCGCTTGAGTTAAAGCAAAAGCTGGCTGAGATCTCCCCTAAAATTTCGACAAAAACAATTTGGTCTGGATCCGGATCCCAACTCCTTACCTCTACGAGTATGACATCGCCTATAACGGCCTTCCCCTTGCTCAGGTTCACAGTTATCTCTACGAAGGGATCGTGGTTCCTCTGAAGGACCGAAAAGCTTGCTCTTGCCTCTGAAATCCCCCCGCTCCCGTCATCGACCCTCACAAGAATGGAGTGATTTCCGGGGCCCGGCATAACTACGTAGGATCTCTCGACCAGCTGGCCAGATTCAGCGATGAAAAACTCTTCTACAGCCCCAGTAACGTTGATAAACAGATTTTGGCCAGGATCTGGGTCTAAAACCCTAACTATGATCTCTATAGATTGTCCAACCACTACTTGAGTTGAGTTCAGCCATATCTCTATCGAGGGATCTGAGTTCTCCCCTAAGCCCTCGCTCTTCACCCTAACCAAAAAGAACTTATTCGTCCAGTTTCCAGAGTCGTCTAAGGCCCTTGAAACTATTTTATAGGCTCCTGGGGAGCTTGGAAACCAGCTTCCATTCCATTTCGAGGCTGGACCATCGTAAAGCACCTCTTCACCTGCTTGGACGATCAGGCGAACTACAAAGCCATCTGAATCGTTTGCAAGAACAGAGATCTCTACCTCTTCCCCCAAGTAAACTTCCCTGGGTCTTACTTCCATGTAAAGAAGAGGAGGTTGGTTCTTCTCTTCCCCCGAGGAAGGTTCTGAAGTAGTGGACGATGAGGATGGAGGGGAAGGAGTTGGAGAAGGTGTAGAGGATGGAATAGGTGAGGGCGTCTGTTCTTCCTTTTTCTTCACCTGAACAAGCTTCGATGTGCTAGAACATGCACCGTTGTTATCTCTGGCCATTGCGACGATGGTGTAATTTCCTGGAGAGCTAGTACACCAGCTCCCAGACCAATTAGGTTCAGGTCCCTGATAGAGGGTTTCATCTCCAATTTTCACCGTTAGCTCGGTTATTGAACCGTCGGAGTCCTCAGAGTGAACTTGAATTGAAACATAATCCCCTTCGTAAACGACTTCCGGCTCAGCAATCAGAGAAACGGAAGGAGGGGCATTAACCCTGACACTAACAAGGGATTTGTCTGAGCAGACCACCCTTCCCTTATCATCAACTCCAGTTACACTAACATAAGCGGTGTAGGTACCAGGCCTCCTTGGAGGATGCCATAGCCCGCTCCAAGAAGTGCTCATTCCCCCTACGTTGTTTCTATAGACCAGCCAGCCTTCTCCATCTCCATATACTCCGAAAAAGCCTATCTTGCAGTCCCTTGCCCTTGCGCTTGCAGACAAGCTGACTGATTGCCCTGGATTTATGACTTTTCTGGAAGAGGAGATGCTCGAGCTAACGGAAGGTCCTGCAGAAACTCCAATTTGAGGAACCAGAATTAGAAGTAAGAGCAAGAGTGAAAGGATCTTCTTAAACCAGATCCTCTTCATTACAGAAACCCATCGAATTAATTTAATACAATAACTCCAGAATTCCTAAAAAATGTAGAGACATATAAGGGGCGAACTCGTGAATCATTGGAAAAATCTTTGACATTATGGAAAGATTGGTTTTCTTACATTAATTGTTTTTGACATTGAACGCTGGTATTGCTGTTTGTGAGATTGTTTGCCTCCCGTTCTTTCGACTTGTATTTGATAAAAGCCTGAAAGAATGGGCGATAGTACCTTAAAGTCTAAACCTCAGACTTTCTATTCTAATGATAAAAAGTTGTAAAGTTAAGGATGCCTGACAATCCGTTCGATTTGCATTAAATAAGATGGGAAAGAAGTCGGTCTACTCGAAAATTTGTAGCTGAAACGCAAAAAATATAAGTTTAGGTATCAGAATAATATTATCGCAGCCGGGGTAGCTCAGGCTGGTTAGAGCGCCGGACTCATAATCCTTCGGCATCTGCGGGCTCGAAATGGGTGGATTCCGGAGGTCGCGGGTTCGAGTCCCGCCCCCGGCACTCTCCTTCCTTTTTTCATGATTTAGAGCAGTATTTTGCGTTTTTTACTACTCTCAATGATTCTTAGTAGATCGAGTTTTTTGGATCATTATTTTCGAATGAAAGCCCTGTAAAGGTGGATTTATATCACTTATATTGTGTTGGAGAAATAATTCAATTGGGTGGACAGGACCTCTTTTCTCTTTTGCAAAAATTTATAAGTCCGCGAGCAGCTTCACAATAATCCCTTAGTCTGAGGAGATTTTTTTGGCAAAAAATACTCCTTCTTTATCTAAGGGCCGCGTAAAGGCGAATAGGAAAAAAGTTCAGGCTGCGTTACTCTTATTCCTTCTATTTTTGTTTTTTCAGCCATTAGTTCAAGGCTTTGTCTTAGCTTCTGGAGATCCGATATACTATGACTTCATAGATCAGGCATCTGAGGCGTCATGGAGCAGTGGAACCGGAAACCTGCCCTTTCCAGGGAGTGATACGGATGAAAGGGGCTTCGTTCTCTATCGATATAACGCAAGACTTGAAGATGGAAGCATCTGGGGAAGGGTCTTAGAAACACACCCTGAGTGGGTTAACAACGGTTGGATCTTGGGCAGATACCCCGAGATAACGGTGCCTCAAAACGCTCATCTTAGGGTCAATATAGGATTTCTTTTAGGCGCAACTGGAACTGATGGGGCCACTTTTGAGGTCTACTTTGAAGAATTTAGAGGGGCGCTAGCCCCTCCTGTCAAATATACCATCTTCAGCCATAAAGCAACCTATGATGGTAAGCTTGATTCAATAACAGTAGATCTTGGTTATTTAGCTGGTAAAAAAGGAAACTTCGTCCTGTATGTCAATGCTGGACAGAGTTCAGGTCAGGACTGGGCAGCATGGGCTGAAGCTCAGATAGTTATAGAAAGGAAGCTCCCTGACTTAGTAGTAGAAGATCTATGGCAGGAAGGGGATAAGATCTGCTTTAGAATTAGGAACTCAGGAGAGGCTAGCTTACCTGCAACTGCCTTTTATAATGCCCTATACGTTGACGGGATAAAGGTAGCTGAGAATCAGATCAGCCTCACTGGGGAGATGCCTCCAGGGCAAGTGATCAATGGATGTTTTGAATACACGTTGGAACCCAGTCCACCTCAACACGAGGTGAAAGTTTGTACTGATTCCAAGTTAGATGTTGAGGAAACGGATGAGGAAAACAATTGCTTGGAGAAGATCTTGACAGCCAAACCTGAAGCATCTCCAATTCCTCCAAGTCCATCTGCAGTTGAACCCGGCAACGGGGCCATCGTCTTCTCCTCCTATAACAAGACAGCTCGCCCTGAAGGTCCATTGTCGGAGCCCAACGCTCTTTACCTTTCTAGTGAGGATGGAGAGGCCATTGTTCGTATTGTTCCAGCTAGCTTGGAGGATGATAGGAAGATCGGTGCGATCATGCCATATTACACCCCAGATGGGACTTACTTGGCCTTTGTAAAGTGGGAAGGGAGCATTGAAAGCACTGAGATATATTTACGAGGTCCTGAAGGGGAGGTAAGGCTCACCAATAACAACCGTCCTGACATATGCCCCGCTGTGTCTTTAAGTGGCGGTCCTTTCGAGGAACCGTATGTTGTGTACTCGTCCGGTACAGGAGATACCTTTAATTTATTCGTTCAAGGATTAGAAAGCGGCAGAGGGACGAGGATCACGGATGGCGAATTTGTTGACATAGACCCATGTCCTTCTCCAGACGGATCGAAGGTAGTCTTTTCCTCCAACAGGATGGGGGATGGAAAGTTCTACCTTTGGATTATCGACTTAGATAGCTCCACAATCTCTCCAATAATAGAAGCAAGAGAAGGAACCCCAGTTGAGGGGATTCATCCTTCATGGTCCTCAGATGGGACGTGGATCGCCTTTTCAAAACCCGTCTACGTAGGAGCGGAGCTTGGATATAGGTACAAGCTTGCAGTTGTGAGGCCAGACGGATCAGAGATCAGGATTCTGAAGGAAAGCTCAGACTACTCATACATGAATCCTTCTTGGGCTCCAGATAGACCTCTCATAGTTTTTGAGAGCGCATGCCAAGGCCCTGATGTTTACGATTTTGAGCTCGAAGTGGTAGACCTCTATGGTCGCGGATGGAGCCTAGGGAAAGTCACCACCTTCAGCATGGAAAGCCATCCAGCTCCTGGGCTGACCTTCATAGATTCGCCCAGGCCAGTCTGGTTTAGTCCCTCTAAACCTGAGATAATTCCCACTGAGATAACAGCCAAGGCTGAAGAGCACTTCGAAGCTGGCTTACACGTTTATGGAGGAGTTCCTCCTTATACTTGGGCGAACAAAACGTCACTTCCAGAAGGCTTGGCGCTCTCAAGGGAAGGGATAATATCCGGAACTCCTACCACACCCGAACTCAGCAGGGAAGTGGTGGTTGCAGTTGAGGATTCTAAAGGCATGTGGGATACGGAAACGATTGGCATAACGGTCCTCCCAAAGGTAGAGCTAAGCCTCTTGTTCGGCAACTTGGCGTTCTTTTCCAAGAGCTTGAGCTGGGATAACTGGACTAGGCATGTGAGGGGCTATTACCCTCTCTATTGTTCCCCTCAACACGGTTATATCGAGATAATAGGCGGAGTTCCTCCCTACACAGTTAGCCTTGACCTTGTTCCACCGCTCAGGTGGCGCCTCGATGGTTCTCGTATTATAATCGAATCTATTGATGAAAACTCGAGTTTGGAAGAAGCAATTAGGGCTGCTACGACTGGTAGCTTCCAATATGTTAATATTCATGTTAAAGATTCAATTGGCTCTGAAACTGGTATGAGAAATGTAGGAGTCTACTGCTATCCAATATCATATGGCGCAAATAGAAACTGGTCACATATCATGCTTAACTTCAAGGTAACGAGGGAGGAGATAGAAGATCTAGATAGAATTCAGTCTCGATTTGATGTTAGTGGAGATGCAAGGGATTTAAGAGTACTGAGGAAAAGGCGCATTCACGCTGCAGTAGGTGACACGCTGTGGCTATACCTTGAAATGCCAGACGATTCCTCCTACTCTTTCCCTGAAGGAGTCTCTACGCTTATCGGAACGCTTACTATACGCCTTCCGATCAAAATGGGAGCAAGGCCTGGAGAGGACGTGGAACTAGTGCGAAAGGTTTGGATTCCAGTTCATAGATATAGGTTCAGGTACGATTTTGGCTTGCCCATGGTAAACAAAGGATGGCGCCCAATCTCCTGGGACGAGTGGTGCTACTTCTTCGACGAGAGTGATTGCTGCTTTTTGGGAACGTTGGCGGAATGTCCTGAGTGCGCCCCGCAGGCAATAGCTTTTACCGCTTGGCTAGCGCTATCGGGAGTTACTAGGAATGGTGTCTGCTTTGGCATGTGTAAAACCAGATGGGATATACACGAGGGCGTCATACAGGTGAGAGAAGGCCTGTCATGGGAGAACTGGGACTGGTTAACTCGCCAAGCCGGATGGCCTGACTATGATACCATGCACGGATCGGATCTGTTGGACGCCATTCGTAGGAACCACTTATGGCAGTACTCGATGCAATCCCTGGGAGGAGGATTTCTCGACACCTATATTATTGGCGTCGGAGAGGCTATTGATCCCAGCCAAAGGCAATGCCAAGAGCTAATAGAAAGGGTAAGGGCGTACAAAAACGGGGAGCTGGAGAGTCCAATAATCGTATTGATCTGCAAATCGTGGAGAGAGGGACATGCTATGGTCGCCTATGATCTGGAGGAATTGTCAGATGGAAAGATTGCCATCAAAGTTTACGATCCAAACAAACCATTCCGCTTTATGGAGAGATCCGATCATAAAAGCACAATTAATCTTACACCCCATCTCTTTGGTTACAGTTGGAAGTATGATCTAGGTGGAGGAGAGGTTTGGGGCGGCTCCCTCGGCGAGTTTTGGCATCCAATAGGATCAATTCCCATGGATTTGCTCACCGGTAATCCAGATGGTATTTCGCGTGGTGATCTTCTGGAAATAGGCTTAGATCTTCTGGCAGAGCTCGTGTTTGGTTCGGCGCACACCGAGCAAATAGAAGATTCTCAAGGGAGGTTCTTCTACACCGAAGATGGATGGATGAACTGGGATCCAAGCACAGGGATACCCCTCGCTGCAAGAATTCCATTGATAGGAGTGAAGGACGAAGAACCAGTTCCAGAACTATACTTCCTAGCTGAAAATAACACTTATTTGCACAAGATTGTGGGAGATTCCTCAGGCACTTACAATCTGATAACTGAGATTTGTACTGATGGCCTTCTTGCTTTCAGCAATGTTGAAACGGAACCGGGATCTGTCGACATGATAGGGCTAGATCCCAGCAACCTATCAATCTCCTTCTCACCGAAGTCCAGAGAAAAGTCATTCTTCTTGGAATTTGAGAAGATGAGCCGGGAGAATCTTTATGGCAGAAGATATTTTCTAAGGATAATTAGATTTCCGAAGGACAACTTGCTTGGCATAAAGACAGATCCAAATGGGGAGTTTCTGCAGCTTTCTAACGATGGTTTAAGGGAAGCCAGCTATGATCTAAAGTTAGTTTGTACACTTCCCGATAGGCTTCTCGAATTCTCTAGAGACGGCCTATCGATAGGCCCAGGAGAGATTCATAGGATAGTTCCGAACTGGGACGACCTTAAGACGGTGAGAATCATGATAGACAAAGATGGCGACGGTCACTGGGACGAAACCATTGACCTCTCCCCAAGCTCTGAAGGTCCAGTGGCAGATGCAGGCCCGGATGTCTTTGCGGTGGCTGGACCAAACGGTACTGCAACTGTAATCTTAAATGGAACAGGTTCTTACTCCCCTTTGGGTAGATCTCTTACCTATAGATGGGTTGGGAACTTCTTAGAGGGAGGAGGAGTCTCTACGGAGCCAACTCCAAATCTCACCTTCCCAGTTGGGGCATGGCCTGTAGAACTGATAGTTTCAGATGGGGAGAGAGATTCTTATCCAGACTTTGTATTAGTTAGGGTAGCTCCAATGCCTCATGAAAACCAGACGGACACAGATGGGGATGGGGTGCCAGACGATATTGAAGAAGGATTCTTCCACACAAATTCAAAATCTCAGGACACAGATGGGGATGGGGTGCCGGATGGGGAGGATCCAAATCCACTGGACCCGCACATTACCTCTTGGATCCATGCCAAGCCTTCGGCCTTAAGGTCTTTCTGGACGTTGATTAAGCCTCAGTACATAGCCATTGCTCTAGCTGTTGCTGCTGCAGCAGGGATCACGATTGCCTTGAAGGGGCGGAAGCCTAAGAAGGCTGCTGATGTTGCAGAAAAGCTGAAGAGGTTGGAGGAAAGATATAGAAAAGGAGAAATAAGCGAAAAAACTTACAAGGAACTTAAGGAAAAATTGGAGAGACGTAATTAATACATGCTACGATATCTCCTCTCTCTTATTACAGAGATTTGAGGGACGTCTCATCTTTAAGGAAGAGCATGGGTCTATTGGCGCTTTCCAAATAGCTGACTCCACCTTATTCTTCGTTAGAATTGTAGGAAAAAATGTTTTTACAGGTTATGCGCACGCTAGGAGATTCATGTCCAAGCCTTCCTGACTGCGAGTAGCGTTACAGCAGCTATAGCAACCAGTATTGCTCCTAAGCCGTAGTATTTAACTGGGGTGCTTGCAGCCGTGTTGGTGGTAGTTGGAGTTGCTCTAGGCGTGGGTGTTGGAGCCCCTATTCCTATTTCTCCGGGTTCGGGTGCTCCCCTTAGGCCTGGCGCGTACCACACTCCTTCATGCTTTTCCACGTGGAGGACCTCTTCACCTCCCACATCGATGTAGGCGGTCAAGCCCTTGTAGAGGGCGTGGGTCTCGTTCAGAAGAAGAGCGGCCGTATACTCAAGTCTCACTATTCCCTCATGTCTATTTATCCACATAACCCGTAAGGTTAGGTTGTTCTCAGCGTTTTCAGTGACGAACGCCTTGATCTCGGTGTCTCCTTCGCCTATCTTTACCGCCTCCTGCTCCACGTCATCCGGCACCAGAAAGTTGTCGACCTCTGAAAAACTTATGACCTCATAGGTCCCCTGCGCTGGATTGTAATTGAACGCTGCTTCCCAAGCCATCGCCTTACCTTCTGAGGCCCCGGGTGACCCCGGCAGCGGTTTCCCAAATATCCTTGCGTAGATGGTGTACCACTCTCCTTCGCTTCTTAGGACGAAGCATTCTATAGCAGCCACTCCTCCAAGTTCCTCAACGTTTATCCTCTCCTTAACTAGTCGTTCTGCTGTATCTTTGATGTCCTTCTCCGTTTCCTTGCTCAGCTCAAACCTGCTCCAGAGGCTTATGCCTATGCCTATCTTGGACGGCGGGGTGATTGAGGGTTCGGCGTCGTTGTCGCCTGTCGGTTCCTTTGAGGTAGCATTTATGGGTAGCGGTACCTCTTCATCGTCGGTCGTTGTCGGTACAGTCCCCGCCCCCTTAACCACATACTCTCCGCTCTTGGCGTCGTACTCGAACAAGACCTTTGCACAGATCTCAACTCCGTCTGTGCGTTCTGCGTTGATAACCATGTTAATCCTATAGCTGTCTCCCTCCTGCTCTATGACTTGGCAGATGCACTGGATCGAAGCGAACTCCTCCCAGTCTGGAATCACTTCTCTGATTATGTACTCTGCGGCGCCCTCAATTCCCTTCCTGACATCGGCGCTCAACGAGATGTTGGACTCAACGGTGATTTCCCATTCATCCATAGGTACTGCCTGAACAGTCGCGACAGAGGAAAGGCTAAGCAAAAGCGCAACTGCCAACGCAGGAAGAGTACTCCACACTTTCACTCGCTTCGCCGTTATACAGAATCCAAATTTTCTTAAGCTCATATTTACTTCTGAAACCTGTTTATGGGCCTTATAAAGTGCATCGATTTACTTCAACATGCTTTGAAGTAATACAACCTTTGCTCTTTTGATACTATGCTTTTAGAACAACATGTTCAGGATTTAGGACGTTATGTTCGAATTCATTGTACTATAATACCTCGGTGCTGAGAAGAAGCAGTATAGCCCAATAAGAAAAAGTGTTATCTCTCGAGGACGCAACAAAAGAAAATTCTAAACTTTTTATCCCCTATCACTCGTAAATGCAACATAGCCTAAAAGGCCAAAACTTTTTAATCTACTTTCTATAATCTAGAAACGCGAGGAGC
>CAZUBM010000009.1:73373-84441 GCA_964618805.1 uncultured Nitrososphaerota archaeon | reverse complement strand
ATGGCTAGACTAGGAGGCTATGCCGGATTCTACCTGGAGATAGACCTCTCAAGCATGAGCATAGCGAAGAAGGAGCTTCCATATAGTTGGGCAAGGGATTTCCTTGGAGGCTCTGGCTTCGCTGCAAAGGTGCTCTGGGACAGGGTAAAGCCAGGAATTGACCCATTTAGTCCTGAAAACTTGTTAGTTATTGCTTTAGGGCCAGCAACAGGGACCTTTGCCCACGCGACTGGCAGGTGGATGATAGCTTCGAAGTCCCCTCTTACTGGTATATGGGGCGAGTCCCACGTTGGTGGCCACTTTGGACCGGAGCTAAAGTACGCTGGCTATGACATGATAATAATCCATGGTAGAAGCGAGAAGCCAGTCTATCTGTGGATAGACGATGATTACGTTGAGCTGAAGGATGCATCTCACCTTTGGGGTAAGAGCACAAAGGAGACGATATTGACCATACAAGAAGAGATGGGAGACCCAAGCATACAGGTTGCATGCATAGGACCAGCTGGAGAAAAGCTGGTAAGATACGCTAACGTCATAGCGGACTTCTATGACGCTGCAGGAAGGACAGGAATGGGGGCTGTAATGGGAAGCAAGAGGCTAAAGGCAATTGCTGTTAGAGGGAGCAAGGGCGTAAAACCAGCAGATCCGGATGCCTTCTACGAAGCAGCTAAGGCCATGTATGAGAAGGCTACTTCAGGCATATGGTGGGAGATCTCAGAGGAAACGCTGCGAAGATACGGAACCCCCTACCTGGTAGATGTCCTCTACGAGATAGGGAGGCTTCCAACGAAGAACCATTGGTCTGGGATCTTCGAAAGGGCTGAAGCAATAAACGGGGAGAGCTTGAAGAAATACAGGATAAGCAAGAAGTCCTGCTTCGATTGCTTCATTCAGTGCAAGATGGTTCACCACATAAAGGCTGGTAGCTACAAGTGCACGCTTGCAGGGGGTCCAGAGTACGAAGGGCTCGTTGCTTTAGGCTCCAACCTACTCATCGACGATTTAGAGGCCATAATTCATGCAAATCAGCTTTGTAACGAATACGGGCTGGACGTGATCTCTACTGGCAAGGTGATAGGCTGGGTCATGGAGTGCTTCGAGAAAAGCCTCCTTACAAAGGAGGACACCGGTGGCATAGAGTTCAGATGGGGAGACTCGAGCCTCTTAGCGGAGATAATACAAAAGATCGCTAATAGAGACGGATTTGGTGATCTGCTTGCTGAGGGAGCATTAAGAGCATCTAAAGCCATAGGAAGAGGGACCGAGCGTTATGTCATCCATGTGAAAGGGCTTGAAGCAAGTGCCCAAGATGGGAGGGCTCACAAGAGCATAGGATTGGCCCACGCTGTAAATGTAAGAGGAGCAGACCATCTTAGAGGACTTTGCACGTATGACGAGCTTCCCTGGGCTACGAAATTTGCTTATGAAAGGTTCGGGGAGGAAGAAGCAAAGAAAATGGTGATAGACGATAGGCTGGATCCTAGGGGGAAGGGATACTTAACCTGGGTAACGGAGAACTTCTACGCAGTCGTTGACTCCATCATAACGTGCAAGTACGGGGCCATGTGGCCTATGATATACTACTACGAGGATTTCGCACCTCTCTTAGGGGCATTGACAGGTGTTCCAGAGCACGGGGATCCTAGGGAGCTTGCTAGAATAGGAGAGAGGATATGCGTCCTTAGGAGATGCTTTAACATAAGGGAAGGCCTCAGCAGAAAGGAAGATACGCTGCCAGAAAGGATGTTGAAGGAGCCAATGCCAGCCGGGCCTGCGAAGGGCCAAGTCGTCGAGCTAGACACAATGTTAGATGAGTACTACGCGTATAGGGGGTGCGATCTCGAGACAGGCCTTCCTAAAGGTGAGAAATTGAGGGAACTTGGTCTCTCAGACGTGGCTATGGAGCTTGAGAAGATGGGTAAACTCATGTGATGAGGGCAAGAATTAAAAAAGAAGAAGGAGGAAGAGGCTCATTAACCCCTTCTCCTAAGCCATAGTACGAGTATCAATATCACGACAACGATTATGGCTAGGATTGTTATCAGCAGCCAAGGCATCCCCTTTGCTGAAGGTCCAGGAGTTGGAGTCGGAGCTCCTCCTATCTTAACAGTTACTGATGCCTCTCCAGTCGTGTATCCTGGCCTTTCAGTCTTTACGGAGAGGGTTACCTCCTGACCTGCGTACTTAGATAGAACGTCGCCCGTAATTATTATTCGGTAGTTTCCAGTGAGATATGGCCTCTTGCTAGCTTCTCCACTATCTGTCCCAAGGGTCCAAGTGACTTTTGCATCTACAGGGATTCCTAGCCCATCCTCAAGGTTTACATCTGCTGTTAGCCTCGTTCTAGCCTCTTTTGGAGCGACTAAATCGACCTTTATGAAATCAACTCCCTCAAGGCTTGGAGGCTCAACCCCTGCCATAACTATGGCTGTGTACCAAAGCTCAGCAGTGGCCTTTATTGCCCTGCTCGCTTGCTCGCTTATAAGATCCCTAAGGTCATCGCTCCACTCCTTGTCATCGTTTGGATCCTCTGGATCACCTATCAGGGTCGCGTTTAGCCTTGCAACCTTTGCATTGCTGTCTATAATTATTTGCATGGCGTAATCCGTCAGGTTTTCAATCACATGAAGCTCTGGAGAGACCTCTATTCTAAGCTCTTTCCAGTGCTTCTCAACCAAAGAATCTGCAAGCGCGTGCTTTCCAAGGGGATTATAGTTAACGGTGCAGTGATAAGGCTGATGGGCGTCCTGTATGTAGTGGGTTACCCTTCCAGCGTTTACAAGGGCCTCATACCAATCTCCCTTCTTAAGTGCCTCAGCCATAAGCAGAGTGTAGTTTTCAATAGCATAGGGAAGGACTCCATCCTCGTAAGTCCTTTTTTCTGGTGGGATCTCAAGATCGTAGTAGTGCCTTGGCTCCTCCTTTGGATCAGAAGCCTTGAAAACCATGTCTGGCCAGGTAACGGTGTCGTTTATGAAGTAAGCGTAATGATGGAAGAACTCCTCCCACTCAGGAAGGGCCTGTGAGATCACCTCTACTGCCTCCATTGTCATTAACTGATGTCCTTCCTCCCACCAAGCAGAGATATGGATTGTTGAGACGAAGGAAACGATGACTAGGGCTGATAGAAGGGCTGAAGCTGACCTCTTTTTCATCTCAATCCCCTTTAAGGCAGGCTTAAGAGAACTTATAATTAATTCCTAATGCTAAAATCTCATCAAAGCCCTTTCAACCATCCTTTTACATCTCTCGCAGAAGTTATAATCCTTATAATCCGTGTCAAGTATGCTGTTGCTGAAGTGCATGACGCACCTAGGATTTTCGCAGTGTCCTAATCCTAGGGTATGTCCAATCTCATGAACTGCCTCCTTCAAAATTCTCTCTAAGAAGAGCCCCTCATCTGGTGCCATCCCGTAGAACTCAGGCCTAAGCCTCTTAAGGTAGATTACAGCGGCCCTTCCATTTACATAAGCCTCTCCAAAGACGAAATTCAGATTTCCGGAGTAAGCGTCAACATCGGCAATGCCAAGCACCTTATCCCCAATTTCCGGCCTAAAACTGCTCAAAATTTCGTCAAGTATGAGGGAAGACACGTGTTGATCCCTATTTGAGTCATATGAGGAAGTTGGGACCGGAATGGCCTCAGACATGGCTATCGATATGCCCGGAAAAACCCTTTTGAGTTGGATTGCTAGGAACAGAAGGATCTTATCATCGATTTTTCCAACTGGCTTAAGGACTAATTTCATTCTAGTCCCTCAACTGAGTTCGCTTAAATTTTTTTCTAGGAAGAATTTTTAACAGCTTTTTCCAGCTCATCAATGAGAACTTCAGCGTCCTTCCTGCTAAGCTTCCCAAAGCTTATCCTAAACTGGTTTTCCTTCCCCTTAAAGCTTTGAGCAGGAACTACTCCTATACATACCTTCCTCCTAGGATCTAAAAGCTTCTTCGCAAACTCATTGGAGTCCTTTATTCTTTCATGCTCTGCTAGAATGTAAAAGGCGCCCTTAGGCCTTGGAAATTCAAAGCCTGCCTGCTCAAGGCCCTTAACTAATATATCCCTCTTAACCCTGTAGTATTCCCTTAAATCCTCCAAATAACTGGGCTTCAGGGCTTTGATCATTCTAAGGCCAACAAGCTGAGATAGAACGCTTGCACCTGCAGTGGTGCCATAAACCCTCCTTCCAAATTCGATAGGGTCTCCCTCAAGCAGATAGACTACACCTACCCTAAGACCTGGCAGGGAGAATGTCTTAGAAAAGCTATCTATCATGCAGTCTCCAACGAACTCTGGCCTTTCCTCGTAGTATATTGCGTGATAAACCACGTCATCGATGACGTAAATTCCCCTATCTTTTAGCTTCTCATAGAGCTCAATTAGAACCCCTCTTTCAGGGTAATAGCCTGTGGGGTTGTGTGGATAGTTAAGCATGACGAAAGCCGTGTCTTCCCTAACCTTCCCCATTATTTCAGATATTAGATCTGGAGCAGTTGGATTGTAAGTGTCGTACCTCATGCCTAGGAGATCGGTTTGGATGAAGTAGAGGGGAAAGGCGGGGGCTGGAAAAAGCCCGTGTTTCCCTTTAAAACCAATTATGGAGACTAGCATGGCATGTACTCCGCTGCTTGTCACAAAGACCCTTTCCGGCTCAACATCTATCCCAATGTAGGTCCTTGCGAAGCTTGAGAGGGCTTCCCTTAGCTCATCGATTCCAGCAAATGGTGCATATTCCCTCCCAACTTCCCCCAAATTTGAAAGAACCTCGGCCACGGGTACGGGGGGATCATGGGAAGGAGCTCCTATGTGCGCATCTATTACCCTATGTCCCTCCCTCTTTAGCTTTGTACAAGCCCTCATCACGTCCCTGATGGAGAGTCCAAAGCTCAACTTACTTCAAGCATATTTTGTGAGCGTATCATATATATGTTAACAATTTTAACGAAGGTCTTCTTCAAGCATTTCTAGCCACATACAAAACCCTTAAATCATAAAATTCTGCTTATTACGACAATAAAACGTCAAATGCAAGGATCTGAAGTGCTACCATCATCAGAGCCTCTCCTACATCTATCTTCCCGTCGTCCCTAACGAAGAACTTCAACATCAACATTGATGCTGAGGTAACGGCAAACTGCGTCGTAACATATGCATCGATTGGAACTGGTGCTAGAGAAGCTATAAGGCCCACTACAAGGAGTGCTATCTGGCTAAGCCCTCCTATCGTGTTCCCCAAGGCCAAATCTATCTTTCCTTTTGCAGCACACACTATGGCCACCCCGTGCTCGGGAAGCGTACCAACCGCAGCTAGGGCAAGGGCAGCATGCACTGCCTTGAAGCCAGTCCTCGATATCAGGGTCTCGGTGAGGGATACTATGAGCCATCCAGCCAAAAGGATCCCAAAAAGGCCTATTATCAATTTAATGATCGAATAAGAGATTTTTATCTCACCTATATCAGCCTTATCCCTCCTTCCCTCTCCTTCCTCTTCCCCTTTCCCTGAGAAAAACAGCCTAAGGAGATATGATATGTAAACGACTGTTAAGATTATGCCAACTCCCTTAGGCATGAGGCTGCTGCCTTCCTCCCCTAATCCCATGTGGGCCAAAGCCAGGAGCGAAAGCACAAGGTATGCCGATAACGTGAAGACTACAGCATTCAGCTCCTCAGTAAGTACTTCCCTAGGCACTTCTATCGAGGCCTTGCCTGACTTCAGGCTTGAGATAAATGTGACAGAGCTTATCAGAAGTATTCCCATTCCTACGCTGCTTAGCGATGCTATAATGGCAACCTCTACCATCTCAGCAGTCCCCTTAGCTACTGCCATGAGGGTCATGGTTAGTTCTGGTATTGTGGATGCAAGGGAACTTAGAACTCCCATGGAATAGCTTGGAAAGCCCAGATCTCTTGCAACATCCTCCAATCCAGCAACGAAGATGTCGGAGGACCTTCCAATTATCCATGAGACCACTATAAGCGATGCTATGAAAAGAGGGAGCGCTTTAACTTGGAAAGATCCCTTTTGAAAGGTTATGACTGCCAAGAAGTTTAGAGCTAAGGCAAAAATCAAGGCAATTGACTCAGCCCTTCTCATAATCATCCACCGACCATATCCTCCTTCCCATTGCTTCGACGCTGTTATCGTAGATCTCCTCGATTAGAAAGATGTATGCTGGAGTCCTGCTCCAATCCCTCTTTCCCCTTCCTGCCATGTGAAATACGTCATGAACAGCATTTACGTACTCCCAATACCCGTCGCCTTCATGTATCTCTACTCTTGCCCTTATCTCAAATGAAGTTGAAGGAGGGGTGTAGAAAAGGATAGAAGCCTGGGGGTTTTCAAGGAAATTTGTCCAGGAATGGCCCTTTGCCAGCTCCAAACTTGATAGCTTTAGGAAATCTATCCTTTCCTCAACGTACACCTCATCCAAAAGTAGCTTTAGCGCTAGTTTCATAGCTTCTTCCCTTGAAGTCCCTTTACTTGCTTCCAAAAATTCCTTTAACCTCTCCGTAGTGCTTTTGATGAATTCCTCCTTCTGAACAAAGCCTATCCCCTTTATCGATCCGTTTGGGCCAGCTCTTCCATAGGATATTATTGCTGGGGTGTGCCTTGTGAAGGCTATGAGAAACTCGTTTCCGGACAAGCTCCCATCTAAGGCCCTTTCTATGAACTCCCTCCTTTGTCTAAAAGCGTATTCTATGAACTTCTCAGGTATCGAGGACAATTCTCTCCTCAAGGATGTGTGAAGTATAGAATAAATAGCTTCAGGAAGGCATCTAAATGATGTCAGAGGTCAGGCTTCTCGGCTACATGAGGCTCCTATCTACAAATGCAGCTTCTAAGCAAATTAGATCTAACCCCAGGTTGCTTATCTATGGGGAATGCGTGAGGTTGGAGCACCCAGAGATATTGGAAGAGCTGTGCAAGGGCAGGACTTCGCTAGCTGCATGTCCTGAAAGCGAGCACATAAACTTAATCGCGCTGAAGGTTGCTTCAATAGTCTCAAGGGTGAAGATAGAGGAGCTGCTAGTCCTATCGGTTGATGGATCTCCTCACTGCGTCCAATTACATCATGCTGTTGAGGAGGCACTGAAAATATCTGGCTCACCCGTTAACGTCAAACATCTAGTAATTTACAAGGGAAAGACATCAGAAATATCTAAGGAAGCTGTAAAAACAGCAAGATACCTCTTTAAGGTTGAAAACCTCATAAAGAAGTCTCAAAATCTTGAGTAAGCGGACTTTATCTTCTCTATCTCCTCCAAGAAATTCCCTTCAAGGTCAATTTCAACCTCTATGCTGTCCCCAAGCTTCTGAAGGATAACCCTCTCGATTATCTTTCCCCCGCTTCCGAACAACCCTAAAAGGCCTATGTGCAAGGCCTTGGGGTTTCTTAATGCGCTCTCTATCGAAGACTGGTTTAGCTCAGCTATCATCCTGACTATAGCCTCCGTAGCTACGCTTCCAAGTATTTCCTCCAACGTCTCAACCACAGCCTTTGCGAGTAGGTCTTCAAAACCCAAGTGTGTCGTCAATAGCCTAAGTCACCTCTGTCATTTCTAGGCATTTAAATTGGCAATTTAAGGCAACTTTTTCCTCTTTAGAGGGAAGGATGAGGGGGCTGGGCTTCTCTAACGGCTTGCTTTGAATTACTATTGTTATAGCATTTGACTTCTCAACGGTCAATACCTACCCCGATTAATACGTTCTCCTATAATAAATCGTTTTCTATGCCATAGTCAAAATTCTTCAAAAATTCTACAAAGGTCTAACTGGAGAACTACGATTTCATAAAAAAGACGATTATGCGGCGATACAATCAATTGATTGTAAATCAGCTAATCTTTTCTTAGCTGTGCGATTCGGCCTTTCCTTAGCCCTTATCCTTACTCCCCCTTAACTCCGTGGAATTCCACTCTCCAGGACTTTACTTTCATTCCAGTTTTCTCTTCTACCATTTTTATTAGCGCAGCAACATCTATGCCGGTGAAGTCCTCAATTTCTCCCGTGTCCAACCAAACTAGGTCAACGTGAGGCTCCACATTTATGTCATACCTTGTTTCCCCTGAAACATTTAGCTCTCTAAGTAGACCAACATCTACTAGGGATCTTAGGGTATTATAGACTGTAGATAGGCTGATGGTTGGCAATCTCTCACCCACTTTCTCATGGACTTCCTTAAGGGATAGATGTTTCTTTTCTCTCAGCAGAACCTTTAATATCTCAAATCTCTGAATCGTGGCCTTTAATCCGGTCCTACGGAGCTGCTCAAGGAGGTCTTTCTCAACGAAACTAACTCTCGGTTCACCTGTACCTACTTTCAAGCTCTCACCATAATCGTTTCTAGTTAGTATTAGCAGCATAGAAATAATACTTAAAGATTAATAAAAAATTCAATTGATTGCACCGGGCGTTACAATATCGTTCCATTCTCATGAAAATTTTCCCTGAACACCCGCTTTTTATATATATTTTACCTGAGGTAGAAATTTTGACTAGTTTATTTCTTTTGTAAATGATTTCTACTGAATTAAAGTAACATCTATTCTATATAGATATATTTATTAGTCCGAAATCATTTCAAATTAGCGAAGGATATGAGCGCAATTACCTTGGCACTGGGTACCTCAATCCTCGCAGTGCTGGGTCTCTTGCTTGCAATACATCCGCTAGACTCTAATGAGAGGATTATACAATGCCCAAAGTGTCATCTGATTATAGACATGGAGAAAATAAACATAAGTGGCTATGATTCAGAAAATTCTTCTGAACACATACACTGCCCCCGATGCAAGGCCTACATCGCCATATAAGGGGGCACATTTCTTTTTTGGCCTTTCCCATTATTTATATCCATTTTTCATTCTCTTTTATTCTCGACACATTTAGCTCAAGAAGGCTTCCCAGAAATGTGATCATTGATCTTTAACTGATCGCATTAGAAATTAGCATAAATGGGTCGCTCTCAATCACCAGTTAATGCTATGGGCTAACTGCATAAAATGTCATACAATCATTGTTGGCCTTTCCGTAGGATGGGATCAATTATTTTTACCGAGACAACTTTTTATTAAAACAATAAATAAAAAAATCGATGAAGAGGTTAGGGATATCAAAAATTTCCCTAAGCATGATAATCCTCGTTCTTTCCATAGTTGCGCTCCTGCTTTTCTCAGGTCCCTTGATGGGCTGGTTCTCTAAAGCAGTTGAAAGGGCCTATTTGGTTGGAGGACAGACCTCCATAGAGGTTGTGGCAGCATCTGGAATTGGGACTGATGAACCACTAGTTTATGTTAGGAATTTGGGCCCAAAGTCCATTCTTTTGGGATATGATAGGAGAAGAGATCCCTCTTTATGGCAGGTTTTCATAGGGGATGAGAACTTCAAGGTGCTTGAGGTAGAGGAGCTTGGAAGGGAGGACAACCTTCTAAGCGTTTACGAAATCCTTTGCCTAAGGCTTGAGGGGAAAAAGGTTTCTGGAGCTCAGAAAAGGGTAATAGTATACGGTCCAGGAGCAACTATGGCAGATCCTCCTGTAAAAGCAGTTTTCTCAGGAGATAAGGCCAGAAAGGACCTGGTCTTTGGCACGAAGAAGCGCTTAACCTCCGCATGGAGTTTGCTTAGGAGAAAGGTAAGCTCTTCCTATAACTGGATTAAAGGAAAGGTAAGTAAGGCGAAGGAATATGCTAGAAGGGCCTACTTTTCAGCAAGGAGCAAGATGGCTGTGGGAAGGAGAAGGCTTCACGGAAGATATAGGTATGGGAGAAGAAAGGAATTTCCTAATATTTCGAGGAGGTTAAGGGCGAAGCTAGGTTCCACTTACTCACTGCTTAGGAGGAAGGCGGGCTCTGCAGTAAGCTGGTTGAAGAGAAAGGCTGTTTCAACATGGAATTGGTGCAAAAGGCACAAAAAGGACATAGCAATAGTTGGAGGGATTGCGACAGCAGTAGCTGTAGCCGTTTTTACTGCAGGAGCAGCCTCTCCAGGAGTTGCCTTAGCTGGGACAAAAGGGGCAGCTGTAGCTGGTTTTGGTAGTGGAACAGTTGCTACTGCTCTCTCCTATGCCGGGGGCATATCCATCTCCCCACACGTTGCTGCTCTGCTGGGCTTTACCTTAACCGTAGCAAGCTATGAGCTATGTAAGATCGCAAAGATACCTAGAGGTTTGGAGCATGCTAAGACCTCTGGGCCTCTTGAGCAGAGGAAGGAGTTAAGAGACGCTTTAGATGAGCTTAAGAAGAGCCCAATCCATGTGATGAACGCATATCCAAGGGAATGCATATTTATTCCAAAATAATATTTTGGGAACTGATAGATCTCAATAGGCGCTTTTCTTGTAATAATAGCGTGTCTCTAATTCTTAGCCATAATAAAAACCAACTTACTGACGATCTGCTCTTAGGTAAACTAGGGAGAAATTAAACACCAGTATAAATCTCAACATTCATCCTCTTTGAAGCTTCCTTTGCCTTTTCCTCTGCATATGGAGTGATCACGAGGAGTCTAGAAGGACTTTTACCCGTTACCTTTTCGTAGAATTCCGCCTTTCTCTTGAATGTGTAAATATCAGAAGCTCTTGCGTGGGAAGTAATCTCGACCAGGATGACTTTTCCATCTTTGATTGCCGTGTCTACCTCAACTTGACTCGGATATCCATAAACAAATCCTTCCTGATCGAAATGTTCCCATTTCTCAACGATTAGGCCAAATTCCTTCTCAAGAAGTCCCTTTAGCCCTTCTCTAAATGCTTCTTCTGTTATTAATCCCCATCTCGCGCCAAGTGCAGAAATGTGCCTTTCCATAAGGGCAAATCCCTTATTCATATCTTCCCTTAACTTAGCAAGCTCCTTATCATGCCTCTCAAATCCCTTATTCATGTCCTCCCTAAGCTTAGCAAGCTCAGCATCGTACCTTGCAAATCCCCTGTTCATGTCCTCCCTAAGCTTAGCAAGCTCCTTATCATGCCTCTCAAATCCCTTATTCATATCTTCCCTTAACTTAGCAAGCTCCTCATCGTGTCTGTCTAGCCTTTTAAGGATCTCTTCCATCCCTATTAGTCCTGCAAC